>NZ_JASLGR010000035.1 GCF_030150155.1 Nocardioides sp. | reverse complement strand
ACCGTGGCCGCCGGCCTGGGTGTGGGATATCTGGCCTCCCGGGTTATGAGGGCGCTCAGCTGAGCCCCATCATCACCGCGCAGGTCACCGGCTCACGGGTGCGGTTCGCCCGGCGGGGTGCCGGTCTCGTCGTGCACGATGCCGATCGCGAACTCGTCACCGTGATCGGTGACGCCCTGGACGATCGCCGACTCGACCCGGTCGGCCATGTACGCGCGGCGTACCACCAACGGATCGCGACTCAGGTCGCGCACCAGCGCCACGCACAGCGCGATCATCACCACCAGGAACGGCAGCGCCGCGACGATGGTGATGTTCTGCAGCCCCTCCAAGGCGCTGTTGCTGTCGTCCTCCCCGGCCTTGCCGGTGTTGCCGATCACCAGCATCACCGCCGCCACGGCCCCGGTCAGGGTGCCCCAGAAGGCGACGTTGAGCTTCTTCGGCTCGGCCGCGCCCTTCTCCGAGAGGGAGCCCATCACGATCGAGGCGGCGTCGGCACCTGAGACGAAGAAGATCGCGACCAGGACCATCACCAGGACCTGGGTGGCGGCGCTGATCGGGTACTGGTCGAGCAGGTGGAACAGGGTCGCGGTCGAGGAGCCGCTGAGGTCGTGGCCGTGCTCGGTCTCGAAGATCGCGGCCCCGCCGAAGATGGCGAACCAGATCAGGCTGACCACGCTCGGCACCAGCAGCACTCCGGCGACGAACTGCCGGATCGTGCGCCCGCGCGAGATCCGGGCGATGAACATGCCGACGAACGGCGTCCACGAGACCCACCACGCCCAGTAGAAGACCGTCCAGCTGCCCAGCCAGGAGCCGACGTCGTCGCCCTGCGCGGCACTGCGGCCGGCCATCGTGCCGATCTGCTCCAGGTAGCTGCCCAGTGCGTTCGGGATCATGTTGAGGATGAAGACGGTCGGGCCGACCACGAAGACGAAGACGGCCAGGATGAGGGCCAGCACCATGTTGACGTTGGAGAGGTACTGGATACCGCGGGCGACGCCGGAGACGGCGGAGAGGATGAAGCAGACCGTCAGCACCGCGATCAGCAGCACCAGCAGGGTGTTGGTGGTGCGACCGGCACCGGAGACGATCCGGTAGCCCTCGGAGATCTGCAGCGCCCCGAGGCCGAGGGAGGCGGCCGAGCCGAACAGCGTCGCGAAGATCGCGAGCATGTCGATCACCTTGCCGATCGGACCGTCGACCTTGCGCCCGAGCAGCGGACGGAACGCGCTGCTGATCAGCTGGACGCGACCCTTGCGGTACATCCCGTAGGCGACCGCGAGGCCGACCACGCAGTAGATCGCCCACGGGTGCAGCGTCCAGTGGAAGAGCGTCTGCGCCATCGCGGTCTCGGTGGAGCGGCTCGGGTCGGTGCCGGGGATCGGATCGGTGAAGTACTGCAGCGGCTCGGCCGAGCCCCAGAACATCAGTCCGATCCCCATCCCGGCGCTGAACATCATCGCCACCCACGACGAGGTGGTGAACTCCGGCTCCTCGCCGTCACGTCCGAGCGGGATGTTGCCGTACTTGCCCAGGGCCAGCCAGACCACGAAGACCACGAACCCGCTGGAGGCGAGGATGAACAGCCAGCCGGTCTTGTCCATCACCCAGCCCAGGGCCGAGTTCGACCACGAGCCGAGACCCTCGGAGTCCAGCGCACCCCAGAGCAGGAAGGCCAGCACGAAGGCAGCGGTCACGCCGAAGACGACGGGGTCGAACCGGCCCTGCTGGGCCGCCGGATCGATCGGAGGGAAGTCGAGAGCGGGGTGCCGGCGTCGTCCCGGCAGGCGCCGTGTCGAGCGGTCGGTGGATTGCTTGTGGTCATGCATCATGGTGCGGCGCCCGAGCGCCACTCCTCCCGAAGAGATTGTGTGTCGGCACCTGAACGTGCCAAATGCGTGCCGACAAAGCAATGCCGGAGCCAGGTCACGCGCCCGGACGCGTCCCGAGGCGACCCCCAACGACCGGTCGATGTTCGCCTGAACGGCGTACGTCGTTCACCTGGCCGCAGACCGGGTCCAGAAGAGTCGCGACGCTATGTCTCGCCTGTCTGCCGTCCTCGGCACCCTCGCTCTCATCCTGATCTCGATCCTCGCGCTGGGTGGCCCCGCGCAGGCGCACGGGTTCACTACCGCGATCTACGTCCAGGCGACGTCGCCGGCGGCCGACCACGTCCAGCTCGAGGTGGCCCTGGAGTACGACCTGATGCTGGTCACGGTGGCCGACACCGAGAAGGACGATGCGTTCTACCGCCAGGGCCAGCCGGCCTGGGAGGACGCCGACTTCCCGACCATGACGAGCGCGCTCACGGCCCACGCCTCCTCGCTGCGCAGCTACCTCCAGAGCCGCCTGACGGTGGCGTACGGCGGCACCGCCTGCACCCTCGGCCCGCTCGGTGGCTTCTCCGTCGCGATGAACAAGGAGCAGTCGGTGCCCTACGCCTCGGTGCGGCTGGACTACACCTGCCCGCACGATGCCGATGCCGACGTACTGCACCAGGGGCACATCGTGACCAGCAAGGTCTTCGGCGACGACGAGGGCTACGTCACGGGGGCCAAGACGATCGTGACCTACGACCTCGACGGCACCACCGGCAGCGCGGCGCTAGACGGCTCGCACAGCTCGTTCTCGACCAAGCAGTCCTGGGGCCAACGGTTCTGGGAGTTCTACCGCCTCGGCATCGAGCACCTGCTGCACGGTGCCGACCACCTGCTCTTCCTCACCGCGCTGATCATCGGCTCGCGCCGGCTGCGTGAGGTCGTGCTGGCCGCGACGACGTTCACGTTGGCGCACTCGCTCACCCTGGTGCTGGCCGCGTTCGGCGTCGTGCACGTCAGGTCGAGCATCGTCGAGCCGCTGATCGCGCTCTCGATCGCGGCCACCGCCGCCTGGTACCTGTGGCGGGTGGCTCGCCGCGGCGAGCACGTCACCGACCTCGACACCACCAGCACCAGCCACGTCGCCCTCGACCGTGCGGGCTGGTCACGGCTCGGGATCGTGTTCTGCTTCGGCCTGGTGCACGGGATGGGGTTCGCCGGGGCGCTCGGCATCGACCACGCCTGGTCCTGGCCGCTGCTGTGGTCGCTGCTGGTCTTCAACATCGGCATCGAGACCGTCCAGCTCTGCCTGATCGCCCTGATCTTCCCGATCCTGGTGCTGCTGCGCCGGCGCAGCCCGCGGGTCGCGCTCTGGCTGACCTCGGCGATCGGTGTCGTGGTGGCGGTGGCGGGGCTGGTGTGGTTCGTGCAGCGGGTCTTCGGCTTCACCCTGCTGCCGGGCTGAGCCGGGGGAGGGCCGAGCCGGACCGGGCCTGAGCAGGCGCGGCCCGGAACTCAGTCGACCTTGACCACGAACCCCGAGTAGCCCCGCAGCACCGCAGCCACTCCGGCGTCCATCGCCCGTCCGGCGCGGTCGGCGGTGAAGGTGCTGGGATCGGACGCAGCGTGGGTCGCACCGCCTCCGCGGTTGTTCACTCCGGCCCAGATCGCTGCGGTGACGTTGGCGGTCGGCTCGGCGAGCTCGGCGCCGAGGACGAGGAACTTCTGGTCGAGCCAGCTTGCCGTGACCAACGCCATCGGGTCGGCCAGCGGGTCACCTGCGCTGATCACGAGGTTCTTCTTGAGATCGATCGCCTTCTGGATCGATGCCACATATGTCGCCGGGTCGTGCGCGGGAACCAGCGAGAGGGTGACGTCGTGGGCCGCTGCCCAGGTCTTCACGGCGGCGGTCAGGACACGGGCCGAGGCGTTGTCGTCGGTCGAGACCAGCACAGCGGTGTAGCCCTCCGGCACCGTCACCCCGGACCAGGAGGCGGGACTCGGCGTCATCGTTCCGCCGGGCGGGGGCAGGGCGGAGTCGGTCGCGAAACCGGGGCCGAGCGAACCGGTTCCGGGGCTGGGCGTGATCTGCGTGAGTGTCGCGGCGGCCGTGGGTGATCCGGTCGAGGCACTGCCGTCGGCGGTGCTCAGCCCACACCCCGCGACCAGGGCTGTCGCGGCAGAGGTGAACAGGAGCGCGACGGTGCGGCAGACACGGGGTGATCGATTCACGCCCCTTTCCTATCCGGCACGTGGCGCCGTTTCCAAGCCAGAACGGCAGTTGCCGCGATGCCTCGCCGAGTGTGCAGCCGGCGGTCGGACGGCCGTCGCTGACTGTTCACCTCCGACCGAAACGGTGCTCCTGTTCATGAGAGTGTCAGCCCACTCTCAGACCCGTCTTAGGCAAAGGGAGCTCCTGAATGAAGTTCGACCTGACCCGCCGCCGCATCGGCGCGGGCATCGTGACCGCGTCGCTCGCGGCAGCAGCCGTCGCCGGCACCGGTCTCAGCATGACGGCCAACGGTGCCGACGCGGCCAAGTTCACCGGCGTCGTGCTCGGCGTCGGCGTGACCGAGTCCTCGCGCACGCTCGCGTGGTACTCCAGCACCAACCCGACCGGGGGCGAGAACGTCGAGCTCGCGACGAAGGCCGACTTCTCGGACAAGACCGTTGTGCGAGCCACCCTCAAGGCGAACGTCACCACCGAGGGTCTGGCCGTTGCTGCTGCCAACGGCAAGGTGCTGCTGAGCGACCTCAAGGCGAAGACGCAGTACTACTACCGCATCGTCGAGGACGGCACGAGCAACGTGTCGAAGACCTACGAGTTCTCCACCGGCGAGTTCGGCAACGGCGACTTCCAGTTCCTCTTCTTCGGCGACCCGCAGATCGGCTCGTCCGGGACCGCGGACGCTGACGCCGTCGCTGACGGTGACGGCTGGCAGTACACGCTGGCGCAGTCCCGGATCCACAGCCCCAAGGCCGAGCTCTACGTCTCCGGTGGCGACCAGATCAACAACGCCAACCGCGAGGTCGAGTGGGACAACTTCCTGCGCCCCTCGGAGCTCACCTCGATCCCGTGGGCCGCCACGATCGGTAACCACGATGTTGGTGGCTACGGCTACGAGCAGCACTTCGCGCTGCCGACCACTGTCGACCGCAACGGCTCGCTCTACAAGACGCCGGCGTCGACGACCACGACCTCGGGCGGCGACTACTACTACACCTACAAGGGTGTGCTGTTCATCGACCTGAACTCGAACGCGTACTCCACCGCGAACGGCTCCGACGACGCCCACCTGGCCTTCGTCCGCAACACGATCAAGAACCACAAGGGCAAGGCCCAGCATGTCGTGCTGGTCTACCACCACTCGATCTACTCGCCGGCCGATCACGCCAACGACACCGACAACCAGCAGCGTCGTCTGGACTTCACCAAGGCGTTCTCCGACCTCGGTGTCGATCTGGTCCTCCAGGGTCACGACCACTCCTACTCGCGGTCCTACGCCCTGAAGGGCACCGCGGCCGGGCAGGACGCGGTCAAGGCCAATGCTGCCGAGCAGCCCGGCGCCTCGACCGTGGTCGAGGGTCCCGGCGGCGTCATCTACGTGACGGCGAACTCGGCGTCGGGGTCGAAGTACTACGACCTCACCGAGCCCGATGCCACGAAGGCCGGCTATGGCCCCGACACCCTGACCGGTGGCCCTGAGACCGCCGGCCACACCCGGCACTGGGCCAACTCGGTGGAGAACCAGGAGCACGTCCCGACGTACATCCAGGTCACGGTCAACGACAAGGGCCTCCAGGTCAAGAACATCCGCTCCGGTGACGACACCAGCCCGAACCCGGCGCTGCGCAAGGGCAACGTGACCGGCTTCGGCCCGAACCTGGCCGGCGTCGCCGCGCCCATCGGGTCGGTCCAGGACCAGGTCGACATCTTCCGTGACCAGTCCGACGTCACCAAGATCAAGGACCCGAAGGGCGAGGTCACCACGGTCACCAAGACCGAGACCAAGACCGTCACCAAGGAGGTTGTGCCGGCGAAGCTCAAGAACCAGGTCGCCACCAAGATCGCTCAGCTCACCAAGCAGATCAAGAAGGCCAAGGGCACCAAGAAGAAGACGCTCAAGGCTCAGCTCGCTGCCTACAAGGCGGTCCAGGCCAGCCTCAAGTGACGTGACTCTCCGTGTCACCCGGCCTGCGCCTTCTATGACGAGCGCGTAGACCACCAGCGGCCCCGGGCGATCCCCGGGGCCGTTGGCATTTCGGCGGAGTGTGCGTGCGATGGGAGAATGGGGCCATGTCCGAGAGTCGCCAGATCCCCCCGGCCGAGGTGAACCCGACGCCCCTGCCGCTGGTGATGGCGCCGCCGAAGGGGCGCGGCAAGCCGCCGCGCCACCTCGCCGACCTCGACCCCGCCGACCGTGCCGAGGCCGCCAAGGAGCTGGGCCTGCCCGGCTTCCGCGCCAAGCAGGTCGCCAAGCACTACTTCGAGCGGCTCTCGTTCGACGCCGAGGAGATGACCGATCTCCCGGCCGCCCAGCGCGAGGAGATCGTGGCGGGCTTCCTGCCCGACCTGGTGCACCCGATCCGCACCCAGACCGCCGACAAGGGCACCACGGTCAAGACGCTGTGGAAGCTCTTCGACGGCTCCCTGGTCGAGTCGGTGCTGATGCGCTACCCCGAGCGCGCCACGATCTGCATCTCCTCCCAGGCCGGCTGCGGGATGGCCTGCCCGTTCTGCGCGACCGGCCAGGGCGGCCTGCAGCGCAACATGTCGACCGCTGAGATCGTCCACCAGGTGATGGTCGGTGCCCGGGCGATGGCCCGTGGCGAGGTCGCCGGTGGCGTCGGCCGCCTCTCCAACGTGGTCTTCATGGGCATGGGGGAGCCGCTGGCCAACTACAAGGCCGTGATCGGTGCCGTACGTCGTCTCACCGACCCGGCCCCGGACGGCCTGGGTCTGTCGGCCCGGCACGTCACCGTCTCCACCGTCGGCCTGGTGCCGCGGATCCGGCAGTTGGCCGACGAGGGCATCCCGGTCACCCTGGCGCTCAGCCTGCACGCCCCCGACGACGAGCTGCGCAACGAGCTGGTCCCGATCAACACCCGCTTCAGCGTGGACGAGACCGTCGACGCCGCGTACTACTACTTCGAGAAGACCGGCCGCCGGGTCTCGATCGAGTACGCCATGATGCGGGGCATCAACGACCAGGCCCACCGCGCCGACCTGCTCGCCGACGTGCTCAACGAGCGCGCCCACGGCTGGGCCCACGTCAACCTGATCCCGCTCAACCCGATCGAGGGTTCGAAGTGGACCGCCTCGGACCCCGCCGACGAGCGCGAGTTCGTCCGTCGGCTCGAGGCCAAGGGCGTCTCCACCACGGTCCGCGACACCCGGGGCCGTGAGATCGACGGGGCGTGCGGGCAGCTCGCCGCCAAGGAGTAGTTCGTTTCCCTCGGACCCTTGGCTCAGCGAGGAGTCCGGTCCATACTAGAGACGCCTGACGCGGTCCGCGTCAGGAAGTGAGCCCGAGACCCGTCCGGACGGACGTGGCGCTCGGGCTTTGCGCTTCCTAGACCTGGATCACCGCCGAGATGAGCGGATCCACTCGGCGGCGCCAGTCGCCGCCCCGGGCCCAAGACCACGCGATGACATCGGGGATCGACAGCAGGGGCTGTGCTGCGAGCAGTTGGTGGCTGTAGGTCAACGAAGGTGATCGGGCCTCCCGGATCGCTTCTGAGAGGATTCGCGCGTCTCGGGCGAGCAAGGTCTGGTCGAGGTCCAGTACGAGGCTTGCCGTCGGTTCAGCGGATGCGCGCCCGACGAGCGCACGAAGGGCCCGCTCGCGGCGTACGACTTCAGGTGCGGGTCCGCGGCCTGCGTCGAAGATCGTCGCTTGTACACCGAGTTCGGTGAGTTCACACATAGCGCGGGCGATCTGCTCCCGGCGTCGGGCGTTCTCGTGCTTCATGTGGATCGAGCGTTGTCCTGGCAGGACCATTCGCGTGACGGTGCGACGGGCTGGGTTGAGCGAGGCGTCGGGGACGAGCGCGGCGACGACCACGTAACTCTCGGCCTTGGTCTCATCGATGAAGAAGTGGCTGCCCACGGTGCCGATCATGCAACCGACCTCCGACAGCTGCCAGGTTTGGGGGAGAGTTGGTGTGGGGCGGTTGTGATGACCTGGATGTGTACTCATGCTGACTCTGTGCTGCAAGGCGGGCCGATTCGCTCCCAATCGCTGTCGGATGGAGAGACGTGAGTCCACGCGGCGCGCGCAGAGGGAGTTCGTCCGCCGGCTGGAGGCCAAGGGCGTCTCCACCACGGTGCGTGACACCCGGGGCCGTGAGATCGACGGGGCGTGCGGGCAGCTGGCCGCCAAGGAGTGACGCGGGTGAACTGCGGAGCGTGAGCGTCACCTGGTGACTGTCACGCTTCATCGATCGGTGCGAGGGCGTCGTACGACATTCATCTGAGCGACACCGGGGTGCACCCCTGAGGTCAGGTGGCGGGCCCACCGTCGGAGCATGAGCCTCAGGGTCCTCGTCGTGACCGAGTCGTTCCTGCCGCAGATCAACGGTGTCACCAACTCGGTGCGCCGCGTGCTGGAGCATCTCGAGGCCGAGGGACACGAGGCGGCACTGATCGCGCCGACCGGGCCCGCGGAGTACGCCGGCTTCCCGGTGCTCCGGGTGCGCGGGGCGAGCCTGCCGTTCTACAAGGACTTCCGGCTCGGCCTGGAGACGCGGGGGCGGCTGCGCGCCATCTTCGAGCGGTTCGGGCCCGACGTGATCCACGTGGCCAGCCCCGCGACACTGGGCTACCAGGCGATCAAGGTCGCCGCCGAGCTCGACATCCCGACCGTGGCGATCTACCAGACCGACCTGGTCGGCTTCGCCGAGCGCTACCCGCTGCTCAGCGTCTCGGGCGGGGCGAAGGCCGCCGCCGCGCTGACCCGCACGATCCACACCAAGGTCGACCGCACCCTGGTGCCCTCGACGGCCAGCCTCGCCCAGCTCGCCGAGCTGGAGATCGGCGGCACCGCACTATGGCCGCGCGGCGTCGACACCGAGCTGTTCCACCCCGACCGGCGCGACTATCGGCTGCGGCTCTCGCTGGCGCCCGCCGGCGAGACCATCGTCGGGTACGTCGGCCGGCTCGCGCCCGAGAAGGAGCTCGGCCTGCTCGCCGGACTCGCAGCCGATCCGCGCTACGCGGTGGTGCTGGTGGGCGGGGGACCGGAGGAGGAGCGGCTGCGGGCGCTGATGCCCCAGGCCCGCTTCCTCGGGGTGCTGCACGCTGAGGAGCTGGCCGCGGCGTACGCCTCCTTCGACGTCTTCGTCCACGCCGGACGGCACGAGACGTTCTGCCAGTCGGCGCAGGAGGCGCTGGCCTCCGGCGTGCCGGTGGTGGCGCCCCGCCAGGGTGGGCCGATCGACGTGGTCGACGACCTCAAGTCGGGCTACCTCTATGAGCCCGGCTCGGTCGGGGACCTGGAGCGGTTCGTCGGCTGTCTGCACCGCAACCCGCGGCTGGGGCGGCGGATGGGGCGCTTCGGTCGGATGCGGGTCGAGGGCCGTTCCTGGGACGTGATCAACGCTCAGCTGGTGGAGCACTACCGCGACGTGATCGCGACCCACGTGCCGGTGCCGCACGCCCCGGCGCCGAGCTCGCCGTCGGCTGCCTGAGCCCAGGCGCCCGGGCGCGTCAGCCGGCGTATGAGCCGATCACGTCGGCGGCCTCGGCAGCACTGTCGACCAGGTGGAGCAGTGGCGCCATGTCACGCTCGCCGGCCAGGCGGGTGAGCAGCGGCCACACCGGCAGGGTCTGCGTCCAGTAGTCGTGCCCGACCAACACCATCGGGGCCAGCGAGCTCGGATCGGCGTAGTAGTTCTCGCACGCATCCTGGAAGACCTCCTGGACGGTGCCGGCCGCACCGGGCAGGAAGACCACGCCGCCGCCGCAGATCGCCAGCAGGGTGGCCTCGCGCAGCGAGTTGCGGAAGTACTTCGCGATCGAGGTGGCGAAGAGGTTGGGCGGCTCGTGGCCGTAGTGCCAGGTCGGGATGCCGAGGGACTCGGTCGTCTCCACCGTGTCGGCGGTCTCAGCGAGGACGGCACGGGCGGCGTCGACCCAGGCCTGGATCGAGGGGCGGAAGGACGCGGCGGTGCTCAGCCGGGCGCACGCCTCGTCCAGGGTGGTCTGCGTTCCGAGGCTGAGCCGGGCGCCGAGATTGGCCGCCTCCATCGCGCCGGGCCCGCCACCGGTGGCGACCGTGACACCGCTGATCCGGGCCAGGTGGCGCCCCAGCCCGGCGGCCTCGCCGAAGGCCTGCGAGCCGCGGTCGGCGTCGTGGCCGCCCATCACCCCGACGATCCGGCGGCCCTGGATCCAGCGCTCCAGAGCCTCGTCGATGGCATGGTCGTGCAGCGCCCGGGCCAGTGTCGCCTCGCCGTTGCCGCCGGTCTGCGACCAGGCGTAGGCGCGGGCGTCCAGGCACGACGGGTAGTCGGGGGTGTCGTAGAGCTCGTCGGGTGTGTAGAGCGTGCCGCGGTAGGGATCCAACGGCGACTCCCGGATCACCGGCATCACCAGGGCCCCGCGGCTTTCGACCCACTCGGCGTCGCCGGGGGCGAACGTGCAGCCGACGAACATCGCCCCGCCGAGGCTGACGGCGCCGAGCATGACGGAGCGCTCGCGCAGGTCGAGACCGCGCAGCCGCCAGCCTCGCAGCGAGGTCACGCCCTGGGAGAGCCGTCGATCGAAGTCCGCCAGGGTCTCCACCAGGATGACCCGTCCCCGTTCACGCCGCACGGGACGACCCTATGCGCAGGTGCGCACGACGTGGTCGTCCCGTGCCGGTGAGGCAGGGCCCGGATCTGAGCGGGCCGGGTCTCAGAAGACCGCGGCCAGCAGCTCCCCGAACAGGGCCTGCTCGTCGACCTCGAGCCCACGGGCGGTGAACCAGCGGCACATGTTGGTGCAGTCCCGCAGCAGGAACTCGGTGCCGCTCGGGTTGGCGACCAGGTCGATCAGCTGAGGCAGATCGATCACGACCAGACGCTCGCCGGCGGCGAGCACGTTGTACGGCGACAGGTCACCGTGCACCAGGCCCGCCTCGGTCAGCCGCAGCAGCACCGCGCGCATCTGCTCGAAGTACGACGCCAGCAGGGCGGGCCCCGGTCGGGTCTGGGCCAACCGGGGCGCGGTCTCGCCGTCACTGTGGATCCACTCCATCAGGATCTCGGTGCCGTCGACCTGGACCGGGTAGGGCACCGGCAGGCCGAGCTGCCAGCAGCGCACCAGCGCCTCCCACTCGGCCCGGGCCCACTGGCCCGCGGCGACCGAGCGGCCGTAGGTCGAGCGGCCCTGGAGTGCCCGCATGTCGCGGGTGTTCCGGATCCGTCGGCCCTCGGTGTAGGCCGCCGATCGATGGAAGGTGCGGTGCTCGTCGTTGCGGTAGCGCTTGGCCACCATCAGGCAGGCCTCGCCGACCCGGTCCGAGTCGGGCACCGCACGTTCGAGCAGGAAGGCGTCGGCCTCCTTGCCGGTCTTGAGCAGGCCGAGCTCGGTGTCGATCGCGGCCTGGGAGGTCACGACCCAGTCGGGACGCGGCTCGGGACCGCGCGAGAGCGGCTCGACGGAGAGCCAGGTCGACCAGCGGCTGGTCGAGGAGTCGAGCTCGTCGTCGGGGTCGAGGGCGACGAAGTCGAAGGTGAAACGTGGGTCAGGGATGTGACCCGAGGTGAAGGGAGAGGACACGAGTGCTCCGGTGAGAGTGAGAGGGAGGGCTGTAGGGCATGCCGACAACGACAGACATCGAGGTCGCCTCCTCTCGTGCTCGCCGAGCACGGTGCTCGATCCGAGGGCCAGCCTTCACCCGTCCCCGACCCGACGCAACGGGTTTTTCACCGGTGCCGCCCACCGACACGAACCGTTAGTGGCTCGTGTCAGAAGTTGTTGGTCGGTTCGCGCACTCGGGGCACGCACCTCGCTGCGTTGTCGAACACTCGACGGGCCTCCGGCCCGCCTTCGGTCCTCCGCCTTGCGAGGCACGCACCCCGAGCACGCCAACCATCCCCAAACTTCTGACACGAGCCACTAATGTCGCTACGTGGAACAGGTCGACACCGTCATCGTCGGAGCCGGCATCGCCGGTCTGGTCACCGCTCGCCTGCTCGCCGACGCCGGCCAGCGGGTGGTCGTCCTGGAGGCCCGCGACCGGATCGGTGGCCGGGTCTGGTCCGAGCGCAGCGACGGCCACGTCACCGACCGCGGCGCCTCCTGGATCCACGGCATCACCGGCAGTGCGGTCGCCGAGGCCGCGGCGGCGTTCGGGCTGCCCACCGTCGAGCTCACCGTCGGCTCCTACCAGGTCGACGGCCGACCGATGGCCTACCTCGGTCCCGACGGCCACCGCCTGTCCGAGGCCGAGCAGGACGCCTTCGCCGCCGACGTGCACGCCCTGGACGCGGCCCTGGTCGAGGTGGTCGCGACGTCGGCTCCCGAGGCGACTTATCGCGACGTCACCGACGCGGCACTGGCCCTGATGGGCTGGCCCGCGGAGCGGACGGCACGGGTGCGGGAGTTCCTCGAGCACCGCGCCGAGGAGCAGTACGGCGTCTGGATCGCGGACCTGGCCGCGCACGGCCTCGACGACGACCAGGTCGAGGGCGACGAGGTCGTCTTCCCGCAGGGCTATGACGCCCTGGCCGCCGCGTTGGCGCGCGGGATCGACGTACGGCTGGGGGAGGAGGTCTCCCAGGTCCGCTGGCAGGCTGACGGTGTCGAGGTGCGGGCCGGGGAGGAGATCGCCGCCCGACAGGCAGTGGTGACGGTGCCGGTCGGGGTGCTCCAGGCCGATGGCCTGACCCTGGACCCGCCGCTGCCCGCCGCCCACGCCGCAGCCCTGGACCGGCTGGAGATGAACGCCTTCGAGAAGGTCGTGCTCCGGTTCGAGGAGCGGTTCTGGGACGACGACGTCAGGGTGATCCGCCAGCTCGGACCCGAGGGCCGGTGGTGGCACTCCTGGTACGACCTGACCGCGCTGGACGGCACCCCGACCCTGCTCACCTTCGCCGCCGGCCCGGCCGCTCGGGAGATCCGGGGATGGAGCGACCGCGACGTCGCGGCCTCGGTGCTCGTCCAGCTGCGTCGGCTGTACGGCGCCGGCGTGCCCGAACCGATCGACGTCACCGTGACCGACTGGTGGCGTGACCCGTTCAGTCTCGGGTCGTACGCCTTCATGCGCCCCGGCGCGACGACCGCCGACCACGACGCCCTCGCCGTCCCGATCGGGGGCGTGCTGCACCTGGCGGGCGAGGCCACCTGGACCGACGACCCGGCCACGGTGGCGGGAGCGTTCTACTCCGGGCACCGCGCCGCCGAGAACGTGCTCGGCCGCCCGGTCCCGATCGAACGGGCCTGGGCGACCCGGGGGACCGCAGCGGCTCAGTGACCGCCCAGGAACGGCGCCATCAGCCGTGCCGCCAGCGAGGGTCGACCGCTGAGCCGCTCCTCGGTGTCGGCGAACGTCATCGTGCGCAGCCCGGCGTTGACCGCCAGCCAGCGCAACGGCTCGGGCTCCCACCGCGGTGAGCGGTGGTCGACCCAGGGCAGGGTGGTGAGCCCGGTGGTCTCACCCAGGATCAGGTCCCGCAGCGTGCGTCCGGCCAGGTTGGTGGTGGTGACGCCGTCGCCGACGTAGCCTCCGGCCCACGCCCGGCCGGTGGCCCGGTCGAGCCCGACCGAGGCGCACCAGTCCCGCGCGATCCCCAGCGCACCGCCCCAGGAGTGCGTCACGGTGGTGCCGCGCAGCACCGGGAACATCTCGATCAGGGTGGCGTAGAGCGAGGCGAAGACCCGTTCGTCGCGGTCGTTGCCCGGCGTGATCGCGGAGTTGAAGTGGTACGGCGCGCCGCGACCGCCGAACACCAGCCGGTCGTCGGCGGTGCGCTGGCCGTAGACGATCAGGTTGCGGTGATCGCTGAACGTCTCGCGGCGACGCAGCCCGATCTCGTCCCAGACCGAGGCCGGCAGTGGCGCGGTCGCGATGATCAGGGAGTAGACCGGGATCACGTCGCGCTCGTGGCCCGGCAGGGTGGCGGTGTAGCCCTCGGTGGCCCGCACCACCACGTCGGCGCTCACGGTGCCGCCGGGGGTGCGGACCCGGTGGTCGCCGATCTCCAGGGCGGGTGTGCCCTCGTAGACCGTGACGCCGTGCGCCTCCGCCGCCGCAGCCAGCCCGCGGACCAGCTTGCCCGGGTGGATCGCCGCGCAGTCGGGGGTGAAGGTGCCACCGACGGTGTCGGTGGCGTTGAGCAGCGCCCGCGCCTCGGACTCCGACAGCAGCCGTACGTCGTCCTCGCCCCGGCCCCACGACCGGGCGTCGGCCACCTCGGCCCGTGCGCGTGCCGCCTGGGGTGCGGACCGGGCCAGCACGATGGTGCCGCCCTTGGCGATGTCGGCGTCGATGCTGAGCGCGCTCGCCTGGGCGATCACCTCGTCGACCGAGGCCCGCATCGCCTGGTGCTGCGCGAGCGCCGAGTCGCGGCTCCCCATCCGGGCCAGGGTGGCGAGTCCGGCGGGGAAGAGCGCCGAGGCCCAGCCGCCGTTGCGGCCCGAGGCGCCGAAGCCGGCGATCTCCTTCTCGATCACCGCGATCCGCAGATCGGGGCGAGCCTGGGCGAGGTAGAGCGCGGTCCAGAGCCCGGTGAACCCGGCGCCGACGATCGCGACGTCGCAGGTCAGGTCCCGGGACAGGGCCGGCCGGGGCAGGAGTGGGTCGCCGGCGGTGGCGTGCCACAGCGACAGGTCGTCGTACCGGCTCATCGCACACCCCAGTTGTAGACCTGCTTCTGGAGTCGCAGGTACATGAAGGTCTCGCTGCTGACCACGCCCGGGATGGTGCGGATCTGGGTGGAGAGCAAGTGCAGCAGGTGGTCGTCGGACTCGCACACCACCTCGACCAGGATGTCGTAGGGGCCGGCCGTGATCACCACGTAGTCGACCTCGTCGAGGGCCTCGAGCGCGTCGGCGACGCCTTCGAGCTGGCCGGTGACCTTGAGGCCGACCATCGCCTGGCGGGCGAAGCCCAGCTGCAGGGGGTCGGTCACGGCCACGACCTGCATCACCCCGGACTCGGTGAGTCGCTGCACCCGTTGGCGCACTGCCGCCTCGGACAGGCCGACGACCTTGCCGATCGCGGCGTAGGATCGTCGTCCATCCTGTTGGAGCTGCTCGATGATCGCCTTGCTGACGTCATCCAGGGGCATCGTCGCCTTCGAGCGGTCGCGCGTCAGGTCTCGGGACATGCGCCCATTGTGGATGATGTTTTCCGCAGTTTGCACCCCACGGTTCTTCGCAGTTCGTTGCTTTTATGTTTCCTAGCGACGGAATCGCTTGTCGTGACAGCGGTGTCATGCAACGATCCGATGACCCGGGTGATCGTGGGATCCCCGAGCCGGACACGCAGTGAGGGGGAGACTTGAGTCAGCCAATCGTGCCCCGAGCGGGTGTCGGCCGCCGGACTGTCGTCGCGGGCGGAGGTGCGGCGCTGCTCGGCGTCGCGGGGATCGCCTCGCTGCCGCTCTTCTCGACCCCGGACCGGCACCAAAACCCGGCGACCTGCACGGCCAAGGACATCTCCGCCAGCGACCCGACGTTGACGGTGAGCAACTGGCCGCTCTACATCGACGCCGACGATCCGAAGAACGACTACGTCTCGACGCTGACCGGCTTCCAGAAGAAGTACGGCGCCAAGGTGAACTACCACACCGACGTCACCGACAACGTGGTGTTCTTCAACAAGGTGGTCAACCAGCTCGGCTCGTGCGCGTCGACGGGGCGTGACATGTTCATGCTCACCGACTGGATGGCTGCACGGATGATCCAGATGGGCTGGGTCCAGCAGTACAACCCGGCGAACGTGCCCAACCTGCACGCCAACATCATCTCCTCGCTGAAGGCGCCGACCTGGGACCCGGAGCGGAAGTATTCCGCACCGTGGCAGGCGGGCTTCACCGGCATCGGCTACAACAAGAAGTACATCAAGAATCCGCCACGCACGATCAAGGAGATGCTGACGCGCCCCGACCTCAAGGGGAAGGTCTCAGTGCTGACCGAGATGCGCGACACGATCGGGCTGGTGCTGCTGACCCTGGGCTACGACCCGGAGAAGTTCACCCAGGCGCAGTGGGAGGAGGCGATCGCCTTCCTGCAGAAGGCGAAGTCCGATGGTCAGATCCGCGCCTTCCAGGGTCAGGAGTACACCGACGACCTCACGTCGGGAAACGTCGTGGCGTGCACGGCGTGGTCGGGTGACATCGCCGCGTCGGAGGATCCGAACCTCGGCTTCCTTGTCCCCGAGGAGGGGATGATGATCTGGTCGGACAACATGCTGATCCCGAACCTGGCCCAGCATCAGGAGCTCGCCGAGAAGTGGATCAACTACTACTACGAGCCCGAGGTCGCGGCGAAGCTCGCCGACTACAACTACTACGTCAGCCCGGTGCAGGGGATCCGGCCCTTCATGGAGGAGCTCGACCCCGACGTACTGGCGAAGCCGGCTCTGGCCAACCTGATCCTGCCCGACGATGCCTACCTGGCCAAGACCCACGGCTTCATGTCACTGACCGAGGCCCAGATCCGTGACTACGAAAGGGACTACACCCATGTCTCAGGCGTCTGACTCCCGCGACCTCCAGCTCTCCCAGCTGGAGAAGACCTACACCAACGGGTTCACCGCGGTGCACCCGCTGGACCTGGTCGTCCCCCAAGGCAGCTTCTTCGCGCTGCTGGGTCCCTCGGGCTGCGGCAAGACCACGACGCTGCGGATGATCGCCGGGCTGGAGATCCCCACCGCCGGTGCGATCACCATCGGCGGCTCCGACATCACCTACGAGAAGCCGTACAAGCGGCCGGTGAACACCGTCTTCCAGAACTACGCCCTCTTCCCGCACCTCTCGATCGCCGACAACGTCGCCTTCGGCCTCAAGCGCCGGGGGATCAAGAACACCGACAGCACCGTCACCGAGATGCTGCAGCTGGTCGAGCTCGACACTCAGGCGCGGAAGAAGCCCGGCCAGCTCTCCGGCGGCCAGCAGCAGCGGGTCGCGCTGGCCCGGGCGCTGATCAACCAGCCCGAGGTGCTGCTTCTCGACGAGCCGCTCGGTGCCCTCGACCTCAAGCTGCGGCGCCAGATGCAGCTGGAGCTCAAGCGGATCCAGACCGAGGTCGGCCTCACCTTCGTGCACGTCACCCACGACCAGGAGGAGGCCATGACGATGGCCGACACCATCGCGGTGATGAACGCCGGGCGGATCGAGCAGATGGGCACCCCCACCGAGCTCTACGAGAACCCGCAGACCACCTTCGTCGCGAACTTCCTGGGCCAGTCGAACCTGATCCGTGGCACCGTCCGTGGCGAGGGGACCGACGCCGGCGCTGCCGTGGTGAGCGTCGACATGGCCGGCACCGTGGTCTCCATCCCGCGCGAGCGGGCCCGGGTCACCTCCGGTGAGGGCTGGGTCGGCATCCGCCCGGAGAAGGTCCTGGTCGCGCCCGCCGGCGAGCCGATCGACGCGCCGGGCAACCACTTCACCGGCGGCACCATCGTCGACACCAGCTTCATCGGCGTCTCCACGCAGTACGTCGTCAAGACCGCGTGGGGCCAGGAGATCTCGGCCTTCGAGCAGAACACCGGCGCTCGGGGCGTGATGGCCCCGGGCACGTCGGTGGACTTCTCCTGGCGTCCCGAGTTCGCCTTCCTGCTCCCGCCCGACCAGGACGCCTCCGCCGGTATCGGGGAGGAATGATGCGCACTTCGAAGAAGCTTCCGTACTTCCTGCTGCTGCCGGCAGGGATCTGGCTCCTGCTCTTCTTCCTGGTGCCGTTCCTGTCCCTGATCGCCACCAGCCTCTACGACCCGAACGGGTCGGTGCTCACCGGCTACTCGATGTCGTGGCACTTCGGGAACTTCCCGCACGTGATCAGCGAGTACGGTCCGCACCTGTGGCGCTCGGTGTGGTGGGCGCTGATCGCCACCGCGCTGTGCCTGGTACTCGGGTACATCCTGGCCTACACGATCGCGTTCAAGACCGGGCGCTGGAAGAACGTCGTCCTGGTGATGGTGGTCGCCCCGTTCTTCACCAGCTTCCTGATCCGCACCAACGCCTGGAAGCTGATCATGGCCGACCACGGCTGGCTGGTCACCACACTCAAGGACCTGCACCTGATGCCGGCCGACGGGCGCCTGCTGGCCACCTCGGTGGCGGCGATCGCGGGTCTGACCTACAACTTCCTGCCGTTCGCGATCCTGCCGCTGTACGCCAGCGTGGAGAAGGTCGACCAGCGCCTGATCGAGGCCGCCGGCGACCTCTACGCCAGCCCGTTCCGTGCCTTCCTCAAGGTGACCCTGCCGCTCACCATGCCCGGCATCGTGAGCGCGACCCTGCTGACGTTCATCCCCGCAGTCGGCGACTACATCAACGCCCAGCTGCTCGGCAGCACCAACGACAGGGTGATCGGTTCCGACATCCAGAGTCTCTTCACCTCCGGTGGCGACTACGCCTCCGCAGGCGCGCTCTCGGTGATCCTGCTGATGGTCATCCTGGTCTCGACGTTGGTCTACATCCGCAAGGCGGGGACGGAGGAACTGCTGTGAGCACTCCTCAGATGACGGAGACGATGCGACGCCCCGCCAGCCTGTACTGGGGCGTCCAGATCGCCCGGGCGCTGAGCGCCGCCGGTGCCGTGGCCCTGATCGCCAGTGCCGTCGGACTCTCGATCCGGCGCTACCAGGTCGACGGCACCTCGCTGAACTTCGCCGGACCGGCGTTCGGCTTCCTGATGCTGGTGCTGGTCGCCCTCGCCGTGGTCGCCGCCCTCGGGGTGCGCTCGGCGAACAAGACCCTGGCCGACGACACCGGCGCCCGCGACCGGCTCTTCGGCTTCGGTGCCGCGGCCGTCGTGCTGCTGGTGATCCTGACCGTGAAGCTGGCCAACCTGGGGTACGACGTCGCCGCCGTGATCGCCGGCCTGTGGGCCGTGGCGAGCGCAGCCTCGCTGGCGTTGATCTCCACCTCGGAGTCGAGCCGGTGGCTGGAGGGCCGGGCCCCGATCCTCAACGTGATCCGGTGGATCCGGGGCAACATCATCGGCTTCCTCGGCCTGCTGGTGATGGCCTACCTCTACATCCCGAACGTCGTCGTGGCCGCGATGAGCTTCAACATCGAGCACGGCAAGAAGACGACGTACCAGTGGTACGGCTTCGGCTTCGACAACTGGCTGCACGTCTGCAAGCCGGCCCAGATGTGCTCCTCGGTGGTGACCTCGCTGTGGATCGGCGCGGTCGCGACCCTGATCGCCACCGTGATCGGCACCCTGGCCGCCTTCGCCCTGGTCCGGCACCGGTTCGTCGGGCGCAGTGCGAGCAACACGATCCTGTTCATGCCGATGGCGACCCCCGAGATCGTGATGGGCACCTCGCTGCTGGCCTTCTTCGTGGCGCTGCGTCAGGGCGGCCACCTCGGCTACGTGACGATCATCATCGCCCACGTGGCGTTCTGCCTCTCCTACGTGGTGGTCACGGTCAAGGCCCGGCTGGCGGGCTTCGACGACACGCTGCAGGAAGCGGCGATGGACCTGTACGCCAACGAGACCGAGACGTTCTGGCGGGTCACCTTCCCGCTGGTCTTCCCGGGCATCCTCGGAGCGTCGCTGCTGGCGTTCTCGCTCTCCTTCGACGACTACATCATCACCAACCTCAACGCGGGCACCGTGACCACGTTCCCGATCTTCGTCTGGGGTGCCGCCCTGCGCGGTCTGCCGATGCAGGTCAACGTGATCGGTACCGTGATGTTCGTGCTGGCGATCGCGATCGTGGTCTCCGGCGAACTGCTCTCCTCCCGACGGCGAAAGGCCTGACCATGCATGCCGCTCTGCGGGAGGCGCACGCTCTCCCGTACTGGCTCGACGACCCTGACCGCCCCGACCCGCTGCCGCCCCTGGTGGGACAGGCGAGCGCGGACCTGGTGGTCGTCGGCGGTGGCTACTCCGGGCTGTGGACGGCGCTGCTGGCCCGCGAGCGGTTCCCGGACCTGTCGGTACTGCTGCTGGAGAGCGGCCAGTGCGGTGACCAGGCCAGCGGTCGCAACGGCGGCTTCGCCTCGGCCAGCCTGACCCACGGCTTCGGCAACGGTCTGGAGCGCTGGCCCGACGAGCTCGCCACCCTGGACCGCCTCGGTGCCCAGAACCTCGCCGAGATCGGGGAGACGATCGCCCGGCATCGCATCGACTGCGACTGGCAGCGCACCGGCGAGCTCGCCGTGGCCACCCAGCCGCACCAGGTCGAGGAACTGGTCGAGTACGCCGCCGCGATGGCCGAGCACGGGGTCAGGAACGAGGTGCTGGACCAGGCGGCCCTGCGCGGACGCGTCGACTCGCCGACGTACCTCGGTGGGATCGCGCTGCCCGACGAGACCGCCCTGGTCGAGCCGGCCCGCCTGGCCTGGGGCCTGCGCCGGGCCTGCCTGGACCTCGGCGTCGTGATCCACGAGGGATCGCGGGTCACCGGGATCGAGCGTGACGGTGCCGGGATGCAGGTGCGGACCGAGGCGGGCTGGGTCACGGCCGGGCAGGTCGCGCTGGCCACCAACGCCTTCCCGCCGCTGCTGCGCCGGCTCAAGCTGATGACGGTGCCGGTCTACGACTACGTGCTGATGACCGAGCCGCTCAGCGACGCCCAGATGGCAGCGATCGGCTGGCAGGGGCGCGAGGGGATCGGCGACTCGGCGAACCTCTTCCACTACTACCGGCTCACCCGGGACAACCGGATCCTGTGGGGCGGCTACGACGCGGTGTACCACTACGGCTCGGCGATCTCGCCGGTGCTGGAGACCGCCGGGCGCACCCACGAGCTGCTCGCCGAGCAGTTCTTCACCACCTTCCCGCAGCTGGAGGGGCTCGGGTTCACGCACCGCTGGGCGGGCGTGATCGACACCTGCACCCGGTTCTCGGCCTTCTTCGGATCGGCGTACGGCGGCCGGGTGGCGTACGCGCTCGGCTACACCGGTCTCGGGGTGGGCGCCACCCGCTTCGGGGCGCAGGTGATGCTCGACCTGCTGAGCGGGGAGGCGACCGAGCGCACCGCCCTGGAGATGGTGCGCTCCAAGCCACTGCCGTTCCCGCCCGAGCCGCTGCGCTACACCGGGATCAAGCTGATGACGAAGTCGCTGGAGTCCTCCGACGCCCATCAGGGGCGGCGCAACCTGTTCCTGAGGTCGATGGACCGGCTCGGCTTCGGCTTCGACTCCTGAGGCCGGAACGAGCAAGGCCCGGACCGGTTCGGTGACGAACTGGTCCGGGCCTTGCCTGGCTCCGTGCGGTCGGCCTCAGAGCATCGTGGAGGCCTTCTCCAGGACGGTGCGGATGATCTGCTCCATCTCGTCGAACTCGCGCTGGCCGATGATCAGCGGCGGGGCGAGCTGGATCACCGGGTCGCCACGGTCGTCGGCACGGCAGTAGAGGCCGTTGTCCCACAGCGCCTTGGAGACGTAGCCGTAGAGGATCCGCTCGCAGTCCTCGTCGCTGAAGGACTCCTTGGTGGCCTTGTCCTTGACCAGTTCGATCCCGTAGAAGTAGCCCGAGCCGCGGACGTCGCCGACGATCGGGAGGTCCTTGAGCTTGGAGAGCGTGGCGAGGAACGCGTCCTCGTTCTCGAGCACGTTGCCGAGCAGGTTCTCGGACTCGAAGAGGTCGAGGTTGGCCAGCGCGACGGCGCAGCTGACGGGGTGACCGCCGAAGGTGTAGCCGTGGTAGAACGTCGTGCCGCCGGTGAGGAACGGCTCCATCAGCTTGTCCGAGGCGATCATCGCGCCCAGCGGGGAGTAGCCCGAGGTGAGGCCCTTGGCCGAGGTGATGATGTCGGGGACGTAGTCGAACTTCTGGGCGCCGAACATCGTGCCCAGGCGGCCGTAGGCGCAGATCACCTCGTCGGAGACCAGCAGGACGTCGTACTGGTCGCAGATCTCACGCACGCGCTGCCAGTAGCCGGCCGGCGGCGGGAAGCAGCCACCGGCGTTCTGCACCGGCTCCAGGAAGACGGCCGCGACCGTGTCGGGGCCCTCGGCGAGGATCGCGATCTCGATCTGGTCGGCGGCCCAGCGGCCGAACCGCTCCGGGTCGGAGCCGTCGAGCAGGCCGCCGGTGATCTCGCCGGCGCGGTAGACGTTGGTGTTGGGCACCCTGAAGGTCGAGGGCACCAGCGGCTCGAACGGCTCCTTGAGCGCGGGGATGCCGGTGATCGACAGGGCGCCCTGGGTGGTGCCGTGGTAGGCGATCGCGCGCGAGATCACCTTGTGCTTGCCGGGCTTGCCGACCAGCTTGAAGTAGTTCTTGGCGAGCTTCCAGGCGGTCTCGACCGCCTCCCCACCGCCGCTGGTGAAGAAGACCCGGTTGAGGTCACCGGGCGCCTCCTCGGCGAGCCGGGCGGCCAGCTCGATCGCGGCCGGGTGCGCGTAGGACCACAGCGGGTGGAAGGCGAGCTCCTCGGCCTGCTTGGCAGCGGCCTGGGCGAGCTCGGTGCGGCCGTGACCGGCCATGTTGACGAAGAGGCCGGCCAGACCGTCGAGGACCTTCTTGCCCTTGGCGTCCCAGATGTAGGCACCTTCGCCCTTGACGATGATCGGCACGTCGGCGTCCTGGTAGGACGAGTGGCGCGTGAAGTGCATCCACAGGTTGTCCTTCGCAGCGCGCTGCATCTGGTCATAGTCGAGAGCCATGACGACACTGTAGCCCCGATCCCCGCGAAAGCCACCGATTCAGTATCCGGTGGTGATGAAGACAACTGATTTCGTTGTCACGACTCCGTAACACCGTCCTGATGCGAAGTTGGCGTGGGCCTGATAGACAGGTCCCGTGGTGACCACCCTCTTCCGCAACGGTCCGGTCTTCGACGGACACCGCTACCTCGACGCCGTCGGCGGCGTGCTCGTCGTCGACGGCCGGATCGATCGGATCCTCGCCGTGGGTGAGGAACGGCCCGCAGCCGATCAGGTGATCGACCAGGGCGGCGGCCTGCTCACCCCCGGGTTCGTCGACGCACACGTGCATGCCGTCCAGGGCGGCCTGGAGCGGATCCGCTGCGACCTGAGCCACCTGGAGGATCGGCAGGCCTATCTCGATGCCATCAGGGCGTATGCCGACGCGCACCCGGACCTGCCCTGGATCCTGGGCGGCGGCTGGGCGATGGCGGCGTTCCCCGGCGGGGCACCGACCGCGGCCGAGCTCGACACCGCGGTGGCCGACCGCCCCGTCTTCCTGCCCAACCGCGACCATCACGGAGCCTGGGTCAACACCGCAGCGATGCGGCTCGCCGGGATCACCGCCGACACCCTCGACCCGGCCGACGGCCGGCTGGAGCGTGACGCCGACGGCGTACCGAACGGCACCCTGCACGAGGGAGCGATGGACCTCGTCTCCCAGCTGGTCCCCGCGACCGGCGCCGCCGAGCTGGAGGCAGCGCTGGCCGAGGGGCAGCGCTACCTCCACTCCGTCGGCGTGACGGGCTGGCAGGACGCGATCATCGGCGACTATGCCGGGGTCGACGACGCCGGTGAGACCTACCGCGCCGCCGCGCGCTCCGGTGCCCTCACCGCCGACGTGGTCGGGGCGCTGTGGTGGGACCGTGACCGGGGTCTGGAGCAGATCCCCGAGCTGGTGGACAAGCGGGCCACGCTCAGCCACGGGCGCTTCCGGGCGACCTCGATCAAGGTGATGCAGGACGGCGTCCCGGAGAATGGCACCGCCTCGATGGCCGAGCCGTACCTGGACCGCTGCGGCCACGCCACCCACAACCGCGGCCACTCCTTCGTCGACCCCGCCGTGCTGCGCGAGGCGGCCCCGGCCCTGGCGGCCGAGGGCTTCCAGATCCACATCCACGCCATCGGCGACGCCGCCGTGGCCGAGGCGCTCGACGCCCTGGCCGGTGCCGAGGCCGCCTGCCCCGGGGCCGACCTGCGTCACCACATCGCCCACCTCCAGTTCGTCAGGCCCGCCGATCGGGAGCGCTTCGGTGCCCTCGGCGTGGCCGCCAACGTCCAGTCGCTGTGGGCCTGTCACGACGAGGAGATGACCGACCTGGTCATCCCGCAGGTCGGTGCCGAGCGGGCCGGGTGGCAGTACCCGTGGGCCGCACTGGTGGACAGCGGAGCCCGGCTGGTGGCGGGCAGCGACTGGCCCGTCTCCACCCCGGACCCGTGGCAGGCGCTGCACGTCGCGGTCAACCGCACGGATCCGACGTACGGGGGAGAGCCGCTCAACCCCGAGCAGGCGATCGACCTCGCGACCGCGCTGAGCGCCTACACCGCGGGCAGCGCCTGGGTGAACCACCGTGACGACGCCGGCCGGATTGCGCCCGGGTACGTCGCCGACCTCGCGCTCCACGACCGTGACCCGTTCGCCGCCGCGACCACCGAGATCGCCGCCACCCGGGTCGTCGCGA
Source organism: Nocardioides sp. (assembly GCF_030150155.1). GTDB lineage: Bacteria > Actinomycetota > Actinomycetes > Propionibacteriales > Nocardioidaceae > Nocardioides. The sequence goes on along the minus strand of NZ_JASLGR010000035.1, from coordinate 34,881 downwards.
CCTGGGTCGGTGGCACCCTGGTCTTCAGCGCTGACCCGACCGACCCCACCCACGAAGGTGCCACGCATGGCTGACCAGCAGTTCCAGAACCTGATCGACGGCGAGCTCGTCGACGCCGCCGACGGGGCGACCTACGACGTCGTCGACCCGGCCACCGGGGCGGTCTACGCCGCTGCGCCGCTCTCGCGCGAGGCTGACGTCGATCGTGCCTACCGGGCTGCGGAGAAGGCGTTCGAGACCTGGGGCGAGACCACGCCCCGGGAGCGCTCGGAGCGGCTGCTCCGGCTCGCCGACGCGATGGAGGACCGGGCCGAGGAGCTGCTGGCGGCCGAGGTCAAGGACACCGGCAAGCCCTACGGCCTGACCAAGTCCGAGGAGATGCCGGCCACCATCGACCACCTGCGGTTCTTCGCCGGCGCGGCCCGGACGCTGGAGGGGCGTTCGGCGGGGGAGTACCTCGCCGGCCACACCAGCATCATCCGGCGCGAGCCGATCGGCGTGGTGGGCCAGGTGACGCCGTGGAACTACCCGCTCAACATGATGGCCTGGAAGATCGGCCCCGCGCTCGCGGCGGGCAACACGATCGTGCTCAAGCCCAGTGACACCACCCCGGCCGCGAGCCTGCTGCTGGGCCAGATCGCCGCGGAGTTCCTGCCCCCGGGCGTGCTCAACGTGATCGCCGGGGACCGTGACACCGGGCGGGCGATGACCGTCCACCCGACGCCGCAGATGATCGCGATCACCGGCTCGGTGCGGGCCGGGATCGAGGTGGCCAAGGCGGCTGCCGACGACGTGAAGCGGGTCCATCTCGAGCTCGGCGGCAAGGCCCCGGTGGTCGTCTTCGAGGACGCCGACCTCGCTGCCGCCGCCGCCGCGATCGCGGAGGCCGGCTACTTCAACGGCGGCCAGGACTGCACCGCGGCGACCCGGGTGCTGGTCGCCGATGCCGTCCACGACGAGTTCGTCGCGGCCCTGGCCGAGGCCGCCCGCGCGACCCGCACCGGACTGCCGTACGACGACTCCACCTTCTTCGGGGCACTCAACAACCCCGACCAGCTGGCCCGGGTCGAGGGCGTCGTTGACCGGCTGCCCGATCACGCCGAGATCGCCGCCGGGGGCCGGCGCGCCACCGTGGCCGGCGGCGAGGGCGGCTACTTCTACGAGGCGACCGTGCTGAGCGGGCTGCGCCAGGACGACGAGCAGATCCAGTCCGAGATCTTCGGCCCGATCATCACGGTGCAGCGGTTCAGAGACGAGGCCGAGGCACTGCGCTGGGCCAACGGGGTGAAGTACGGCCTCGGCTCCAGTGTGTGGACCAAGGACCACGGCCGGGCGATGCGGATGGCGAAGCGGCTCGACTTCGGTGTGGTCTGGATCAACACCCACCTCCCGTTCGTCTCCGAGATGCCGCACGGCGGCTTCAAGCACTCCGGCTACGGCAAGGACCTGTCGGTCTACGGGCTCGAGGACTACACGAGGATCAAGCACGTGATGAGCTACATCGGGCACTAGCGTGTTGTGAGTGTCTGGACGGTCGATAGACCGTCCAGACACTCACAAGGCAGGGCCTGTGGAGGACGACCGACGGGCCTGGCTGATCTGCGGCACCCTTCTGCGCATGGATCGGTGGCGGGAGGTGGCAGCGGGGCAGGCCGGTGTGGTCACCCGCCGGCAGCTGCGCGAGGTCGGGGTCGACGCCGATGCGGTCAGCCATCGGGTCAGGACGGATCGGTGGGCGGTGCTGTCCCCGACCGTGATCGCCACCACCACGGGCCCGCCCTCGCTGGAGCAGCAGCAGTGGGCTGCGGTGCTGCACGGTGGCGAGGGGGCGCGGCTGGCGGGGATCTCGGCGGCAGCACACGCCGGACTGAAGAACTGGCAACGCGACGAGATCGCGGTGCTGGTGCCCTACCGCGACCAGGTGCCGCCACGGATGCAGGGCGTCACCTATACCCGGTCGCGGCGGGACCTGGTGGCGATGGGCAGCGGCGAATCGGGGGTGCCGCGCTTGCGCGTCGAGCCCGCGGTCCTGCTCTTCGCCGCCGGCGATCGTTCTCCCAGGACGGCGCAGGGGCTGCTCGCGGCAGTGGTGCAGCAGCGGTTGGCGACACCTCAGGGCCTGCTGGACTGGCTCGACCGGCTGACGCCGTTGCGGAGGGCGCCGCTGTTGCGCGAGGCGCTGACCCAGATGGCCGGCGGCGCCCAGTCACTGGCCGAGATCGACCTCACCCGGGTGTGTCGACGGTTCGGCCTCCCTGCACCGCGTCGGCAGGTGAAGCGGCGCGACAGCGAGGGCCAGCTGCGCTACACCGACAGTGAGTGGCTACTCAGTGATGGTCGGACGCTGATCCTGGAGGTCGACGGGCTCTTCCACATGGACGTCGACCAGTGGGAGGCGGATCTGGCTCGCCAACGAGCCTTGAGCGGTGCGGGACGGGTGGTGGTGCGGTGCACGGCGCGGGAGCTGCGCGACGACCCGGCCAGGCTGGCGCGGGACCTGAGAGCCCTCGGCGTGTGAGTGTCTGGACGGTCGATAGACCGTCCAGACACTCACACGGGGAACACCAGGGTGAGCGGGAGGTCGCCGATCGGGTGCGGGTGCCCGGTGACCCGGTCGCCGGGCCCGATGTGCGGGTCGGCGGAGACCACCGCACGGCCGTGCTCGTTGACCAGGGTGGCGCCGACGGTGCGCAGGCCGGGCAGCAGCACGCGCTCCAGCGTCTCGACCAGGGTGTCGGCCCCGACGACGCCGACCATCCTGCCCGCGGCACGTACCGGCACCGTCGCGGTCACGGTGTACTCGTCGGTGCAGACGAAGTCGACGTACGGACCGGTCAGGGTCGGGCGACCGGTGCGCTCCGGGTTCGAGAACCACGGGCGCCGGGTGTAGTCGTAGGCCAGCGGGGTGGCGGCGTTGAGGGCCGGCTCGGCGAGGAGCTGGCGGTGCTCTCCCTGCCACCACGCGAGGTAGAGCGACTGGTCGGCGAGGGCGTCACGGGAGGCGACGAAGCCGCCGCCGACGACGTGGTGCGGGCCGTCCAGGAACGTGATCGCGCGTGCCATCAGGGCGGCCGAGGCCATCGCGGCGGTCACCGGGCCGGCGGCGAAGAGCTCGCTCAGCGCGTCGTGCCACTGGGCCAGCTCGGTGAAGATCCGGCTGAAGTGGCTCTCGACGGCGCGCACCGTCTCCTGCACGCCCGTCGCCGTCGCCAGCACCATTCGGGCATCATGGCATCGCGGCGTGGAGGTCGGCTAGACCCTCGATCGCATCCTTCAGCTGCTCGCGGGTGAGTCGGCGGGCGTCGGCTGCGGCACCGGTCTCGAGGGCATCGGCTAGGGCGGTGAGCCGGGTCGTGGTGGCGGCGCGGTGCTCGGCGACCTGGAGCGGGAGCCGGAGCAGGGTGCCGAAGTCGGCCTCGAGCCGGATCACCTCCCGGGTCAGCCGTGCGGACTGGGTGAGTGCCGCGACGGCGAGCCAGAACTCGGTCTCGGCCCGGCGCCAGGCGCCGACATCGGGGTCGTCGAGGTCGGGGATCAGGCCGCGGATGTACTCGGCCTCGTCGGGGTCGACCCGCTCGGCGGCCAGCTCGGCGCAGCCGGTCAGCACGACGAGGTACTGACTCGCCCGGTCGCGCAACTCGACGCGTGACATCGCCGCCAGACGGCGGTGGGTGATGTCGTCGCCGTGCGGGGCGGTGATGAAGGAGCCGCCGTTGCGGCCACGGACGGTGGTGACCAGGCCGTCGGCGCGCAGGGCGACCAGTGCCTCGCGGGCGGTGACCGGGGCGACGCCGAAGAGCTGGGCGAGCTCGGCCTCGGTCGGGAGGCGCTCGCCGTCACTGAGCAGGCCGGTGTGGATCGCCTCGGCGATCCGTCGCTCCACCAGGAGGGCGCGGCCCTCGTCGCCGATCGGGGAGAAGATCGCCGCTCGGGCCGGGCTCAGCGCGGGCCGAACCTCAGCGCCCATCTGCTCCACCTTTCGGCCGACTGCCGGCATGTCACGGTCGCACTTTTCACGACCTGCTGACATGGTTTACCACCAGACTTAACATATGGATCCATAGGATTTAGTTCTCAGTCCCCGGTGAGCGGAGAAGCATGGGCGCGATGGCGATCAGACTCAACGGCCTGCGGCGCGAGTACGGCGACGTCACGGCGGTCGACGACCTCACCCTGGAGATCGGCGAGGGCGAGTTCTTCTCCATGCTCGGACCGTCGGGTTCGGGCAAGACCACGGTGCTGCGGCTGATCGCCGGGTTCGAGACGCCGACGGCCGGGACCATCGAGCTCGGCGGGAAGGACGTCACCACCCGCCCGGCCCACCTGCGTGACGTCAACACCGTGTTCCAGGACTACGCGCTCTTCCCGCACCTGACCGTGCGGGGCAACGTCGAGTACGGCCTGCGGGTGGCCAAGGTCCCCGCCAAGGAGCGCCGCGAGCGCGCCGAGGCAGCACTGGCGCAGGTCCGCCTCGACGGGTACGGCGACCGCAAGCCGCACCAGCTCAGCGGTGGGCAGCGCCAGCGCGTGGCCCTGGCCCGGGCACTGGTCAACCGACCCACCGTGCTGCTCCTGGACGAGCCGCTGGGCGCCCTCGACCTCAAGCTGCGTCGGCAGATGCAGCTCGAGCTCAAGGAGATCCAGCGCGACGTCGGCATCACCTTCGTCTTCGTCACCCACGACCAGGAGGAGGCGTTGACGATGAGCGACAGGATCGCCGTCTTCAACGCCGGCCGGATCGAGCAGGTCGCCTCGCCGGTGGAGCTCTACGAGCACCCGGCCAGCGAGTTCGTGGCCGGCTTCGTCGGCACCTCCAACCTGCTCGACCCGGCGCTGACCGGACGCGAGACCGCTGTCGCGATCCGCCCCGAGCGACTCCGCCTCGGCACCCCGGAGCCCGGTGACCAGAGCGCCCGCGGGACGGTCAGCGAGATCGTCTTCCTCGGCTCCTCGACGCACGCGATCGTCGCGCTAGACGGCGGTGGCTCGGTGACGGTCTCGCGGCCCAACACCCGCGCCGACCACGTCGCCGTCACGGTCGAGCGTGGTGCCCCCGTCACCGTCTGCTGGCGGCCCGACGACCTGGTTTCCCTCGGGACAGCCTGAGCGCTGACCCCCATCCAAGGAGGAAGTTGATGAAGAAGTCGCTCGCAGTGCGGGCCGGCGCCGTGGTCGCAGCCGGGGCGTTCGCGCTCTCGGCCTGTGGCTCGTCCGGTTCCGAAGGTACCAAGGCCGGCGGCGGGTTCACCGCCCCCGACGTCCCGATGGTGAAGTCCCTGGGTGCCGGAGAGGGTGCCGTCAACATCCTGGCCTGGCCCGGCTACGCCGAGGACGGCTCCACCGACAAGGCCGTGGACTGGGTGACGCCCTTCGAGAAGGCGACGGGGTGCCAGGCCACGGTGAAGTACTTCGGCTCCTCCGACGAGGCCCTCAACCTGATGAAGAACGGGGGTTACGACGTGGTGTCGGCTTCCGGCGACGCGACGCTTCGCCTGATCGCCGGCGGCTACGTCCAGCCGGTCAACACCAGCCTGCTGAAGAACTACGCCGACATCCAGCCGTTCCTCAAGGACACGTCGTACAACTCGGTCAACGGCCAGATGTACGGCATGCCGCAGGGCTGGGGCGCCAACCTGCTGACCTACAACCCGAACGTGGTCAAGCCTGCCCCGACCTCGTGGTCGGCGATGTTCGACCCGTCTTCGCCGTACAGCGGGAAGATCTCGGCCTACGACAGTCCGATCTACATCGCCGACGCGGCCGTGGTGCTGATGAGCACCAAGCCCGAGCTCAAGATCACTAATCCCTATGCCCTGGATCAGAAGCAGTTCGACGCTGCGGTCGACCTGCTCAAGGGGCAGCGCAAGATCGTGGGGGAGTACTGGTCGAACTACGCCGCCCAGCAGAGCGCCTTCGAGAAGGGCGACGACGTGCTGGGCACGTCGTGGCAGGTGATCGTCAACGGCATCGAGGCCTCCAAGAAGCCGATCAAGAGCCTGATCCCCAGCGAGGGCGCGACCGGCTGGTCGGACACCTGGATGATCAACTCCAAGACCAAGAACCCGAACTGCTCCTACGCCTGGCTGGACTACATCGGTGGGCCCGAGGGCAACGCGGCCTCGGCGTACTACTTCGGTGAGGCTCCGGCCAACGCGAAGGCCTGCGACACGATCGCGACGGTCGACAAGGACCCGACGTTCTGCGACACCTTCCACGCCGGCGACGAGGCGTACGCGAAGAAGATCTACTACTGGACCACGCCGATCTCCCAGTGCCTCGACGGCCGCACCGACACCACGTGCGTGCCGTACTCGGACTGGGCGAAGGCCTGGACCGAGATCAAGGGCTGATCGATGCCGAAGCAGCCAGGGTCCCGTGCGGGCTGGGTGACGGCGGCATTCTTGACGCCACCGATGCTGTGGCTGGGCGTCGCCTATCTCGGGGCCTTGGCTGCCCTGCTCCTGACGGCCTTCTGGACCGTCAACGAGTACACCCCGCAGGTCATCCACACCTTCAACCTGGACAACTTCTCCACGCTGCTCACCGACGGGGTCTACCGCACCGTCGCGCTGCGCACGATCGGGATCGCGATCGCGGTCACGCTGATCGACGCGGTGCTGGCGCTGCCGATCGCGTTCTTCATGGCGAAGGTGGCCTCGGCCCGCTGGCAGCGGGTCCTGGTGATCGCCGTTCTGATGCCGCTGTGGGCGTCGTACCTGGTCAAGGCCTATGCCTGGCGGGCGCTGTTCTCCGCCGAGGGACCGCTGAGCTCGATCGGGATCCATGTCGGCTACGGGCTGCCGGCCCTGGTGATCACACTGTCCTACCTGTGGCTGCCCTACATGATCCTTCCCGTGTACGCCGGCCTGCAGCGGCTGCCGGGCTCGCTGCTGGAGGCCTCGGCCGATCTCGGGGCCTCGGCGGGGACGACGTTCCGGCGGGTGATCGTGCCGGCGATCTTCCCCTCGCTGGTCGCGGGGTCGATCTTCACCTTCTCGCTGACGCTGGGTGACTACGTCGCGGTCAGCATCGTCGGCGGGCCGGTCCAGGTGCTCGGTGGGGTGATCTACCAGTCGGTCGGCACCGCCAACGACCTGCCGTTCGCTGCGGCGCTGTCGTTCGTCCCGGTCGTGGTGATGCTGGTCTATCTGTGGGCCGTGCGGCGCACCGGAGCCTTGGAGAACCTCTGATGCTGACCTCGCGCCTGAAGGGCTTCTACGGGCTGGCCACCGCGGTGGTGCTGGTCTTCATCTACGCGCCGCTGCTGCTGGTGGTGGTGAACTCGTTCAACGTCTCGCGCTCGTTCGCGTGGCCCCCGACCGGGTTCACCTTCCAGTGGTGGGACGCCGCGGCACACTCCACCGGGGCACGCCATGCGCTGCTGGTCTCGGTCGAGGTCGGCCTGCTGGCCACGGCGATCTCGCTGGTGCTCGGCACGCTGGCCGCCTTCGGCCTGCAACGTCGGGCCTTCTTCGGCCGCAACGTCGTCTCGCTGCTGATCATCCTGCCGATCGCGCTGCCGGGCATCGTCACCGGTGTCGCGCTGAACAACATGTTCGGCTCGGTGCTGGGACTCCAGCTCGGCATGCTCACCATCGTGATCGCGCACGCCACGTTCTGCATCGTGACGGTCTTCAACAACGTCCAGGCCCGGCTGCGGCGGCTGCAGGGCTCGCTGACCGAGGCCTCGGCCGACCTCGGCGCAGGCCCGTGGACGACGTTCCGGCTGGTCACCTTCCCGCTGCTGCGCTCGGCGCTGCTGGCCGGTGGCCTGCTCGCCTTCGCGCTCAGCTTCGACGAGATCGTGGTGACCACGCTGACGGCGGGGCCGAACAGCCAGACCCTGCCGATCTGGATCTTCGCCAACCTGTTCCGGCCCAACCAGGCGCCGGTGGTCAACGTCGTCGCCGCAACCCTGATCGTGCTCTCGGTGATCCCGATCTGGCTGGCGCAGAAGCTGTCGGGCTCCGACGACCCAGTCCGCTGATCCGCCTTGTGAGTGTCTGGACGGTCTATCGGCCGTCCAGACACTCACAAGGGGTCAGGCGGTGGCGGCGAACGCCTCCACCACCACGTCGAAGGCCTCGTTCAGCAGGTCGTCGCTGATCGACAGCGGCGGCAGGAACCGGAAGACGTTGCCCCAGGTGCCTGCGGTCAGGATCAGCACGCCCTGCTCGGCGCAGTACGTCGCCACCGCGGCGGTGCGGGCGGCGTCGGGCTCCAGGGTGCCGGGACGGCACAGCTCGATCGCCATCATCGCGCCACGGCCGCGGACCTCCGCGATCACGCCGAAGGCGTCCTTGAGGGCGTCGAGGCGGGTCTGCATGATCGCGCCGACCTCGCGGGCGCGCGCTGCCAGATCGTGGGTCTCCATCTCCTCGATGGCACCGAGGGCACCAGCGCAGGCGACCGGGTTGCCGCCGTAGGTACCGCCCAGGCCACCGGCGTGGACGGAGTCCATGATCTCGGCGCGGCCGGTCACCGCCGCCAGCGGCAGGCCGCCGGCGATGCCCTTGGCGGTGGTGATCAGGTCGGGGACGATGCCCTCCTCCTCGACCGCGAACCAGGTGCCGGTACGGCAGAAGCCGGCCTGGATCTCATCGGCGATGAAGACGATGCCGTTCTCGCGGGCGAACTCGGCCAGCGCGCCCAGGAAGCCGGGGGCGGGCACGATGAAGCCACCCTCGCCCTGGATGGGCTCGATCACGATCGCGGCGACACGCTCGGCGCCGACCTGGACCTTGATCGCGTCGATCGCCCGGGCGGCGGCCGCCTCGCCACTGAGCTGGTCGCGCAGCGGGTAGGACATCGGCACCCGGTAGACGTCCCCGGCGAACGGCCCGAAGCCGTCCTTGTACGGCATGTTCTTCGCCGTCATCGCCATCGTCAGGTTGGTCCGGCCGTGGTAGGCGTGGTCGAAGACGACGACCCCGTTGCGCCCGGTGTGGTGGCGGGCGATCTTGATCGCGTTCTCCACCGCCTCGGCCCCCGAGTTGAGCAGCACCGACTTCTTCGCGAAGTCGCCCGGGGTGAGCTCGGCCAGCTTCTGTGCAACGTCGACATAGCCGTCGTACGGCGTCACCGTGAAGCACGTGTGGGTGAACGCCGCGACCTGCTCGGTGGCACGTGCCACGACGCGCTCGGCCGCGTTGCCGACGGTCGTCACGGCGATCCCGGAGCCGAGGTCGATCAGGGAGTTGCCGTCCACGTCGACCAGGATCCCGCCGCCACCGGCCACGATGAAGACCGGCAGGCTGGTGCCGACGCCTCCGGCGACGTACTGCTTCTTCCGTTCCATCCGCTCGATCGAGAGGGGGCCGGGGATGGCCGTGACGAGGTTGCGCTTCTGGGCGAGGGCGGGGCCGCCGGTCTCAGTCATGGCCTCAGCGTACGGCTCGGGGCAGACCGTCTGAAGGGGGGTCGCACGCTGTGTTCGACACGGCCGCGGTCGCGAGCCTCAGACCATCGGCACGGCGGGGCGGGCGGTCGCGGCATCGGTGGTCCAGCGCCATGAGCGAATCGTCACTTCGATCGCGTGAATCCCCACCCAGTTGCCGTTGTGCACTGCCAGCTCGAGCAGCAGGGGACTGCCGCTGCGCCACTGTCGGAGCGGGTGCAGGGTGGGATCGGTGGCCCGACTGTCTGCCCACCAGAGCGGCTCCGAGGACGGCACGCTGGTCTTGCTGGGGGGCGACCATCCGGTGTTCCGGCTCGGCAGTGCGATGCGGCGCCACGCCGTCGCCGAGCGGTGCGGGCGGGCGGAGCGGGCGACGATGCGGCTCGAGACCTGGTAGACCGATGCGTCCGCGGGGACGGAGGGCGTCGGTACGGAGAACCGCTGCACTGCCTCATCAGCCCTCCCGCGACGCGAGGCGCAGCGTGAGTTCGAGGTCAGGACGACGCGGGCCTGCCGGGTCCCGGCGGCGGACGTCCTGATCGACGAACACCGACCGACGAAGTGGCCCGACGCGATCATGGCCCTGTCGGCTCGGATCACGACCCGCTTGGTCTCGACATGTTGGGCGAGAACGCGGACACGCCCGAGGGAGACTGACTGGAGGCGGCCGTAGGTGTCGACCGAGGTCACCGTGGCGACGTAGATGCCGGGCCGCTGTGTCCTGGTGCCGTCGACGGTGCCGTCCCAGGTCATGGCGTAGGTGGCGGCGCCGCAGGAGGCGCATCCGAAGGTCTCCCGGTGCACGGCGGTGCCGGCTGTGTTGGTGATCGTCAGGGTGAGGACCTGGCTCTCCAACGGGTGAGGGGTGACGGTCCAGTGTGCTTGGTCGGGACTGGTCTCGGTGTAGGCGTCGATGTGCACATCGTTCTTGGCGTTCACGACCTTCGGGGCCGGCGGAGCCGAAGGCTTCGCCAACAAGGTCACCGGCAGCGTCGACGCGGCGGTGCGGGTGATGCGGCCGTTGGAGTACGTCACCGTCGTCCGCAAGGTGTAGAGCCCATCGGGTAGGACCGACGTGGCAGCGTTGGCAGGAATCGCGGTGAAGGCAATGACGCCCGAGGGCTGGATGGCTGTCGTGGCAGTCACTGGGGCGATCACGGTGTGGCCAGACGCGTTGTCGAGTGACCACTGGACGAGGGGGCTGGTGGCGGTGGAACCGGCGTTGACGCTGGCGAGATGGAGGGCTGCTCCGGGGTTGCCGCGGACGGTGCTGAGCGGATGATCCCCATCGGTCCGGCTGACGCTCCAGGGGGCAGGCGCGGGGCTCACCGTGACCGTCCGTCCGCTGAGGACGGTGCACAGGGTGGTGTTGTAGGTGCTGCACACGTCGATATCAAGGCGAGCACTGCCAGAGACCTGCGACAGGTTGAAGGAGTAGGGGGCGCTCGCGTCGAACGTCACGGAGGAGGTCGCGCCCTGTGCGGTGAGGAACGCTCGGCGTACCCCTCCGATGGTCGTCGGGATGGTCACGGTCACGGTCTCTTCGGGGGTGAAGATGACACCTTCGGCGCTGTACACAATCTTCGGTTGTGCAGGTTGCCGGACGTCACGCGTCACCGGATCGCCGATCGGGAGGCAGGTGGAGGGATCGTCGGCTGCGCAGCCCATGAGCGTGAAGGCAGAGCTCCCGGTCAGTCCCCACGTCTCCACCGTGATCGGCGTGCTCCCGCCGACATCGGTCGGCACGAGCGGTGTGACCGCTGCCGTGGCGGAGGCAAAGACAGTGCTGTGGTTGATCGCCACCGCGACGTACGGTGCGTCCTGCGGCGCCAGGTGGGCGGTCACCCCGATGACGCCGCTTGGCGCGTCGGGCACATCCAAGACTGGCGCTGCCGATGCAGCGGTTGTTGGCAGCGTCAGCAAGGCAGCAATGAGGCCGCCAGGGGCTAGGACGCTGACAAGTCGTCGCACCAGTCGGTTGCGGCGGGGGTGATCCACGAGTGTCCTCCGAGATAGACGGGCGCTGGTGCCGGGGTCACAGCCTAGGCACAGGAACGGGCGACGGAGGGCGAACGACCAGAGTCGGGGCATGTCGCGTGCCCTCCGCACTCCTGGGAGGATGACCCCATGCAGGCTGCTCCACGCGACGTCGTCATCCTCGGTTCCACCGGCTCGATCGGCACCCAGGCACTCGACCTGGTCCGGGCGAACCCGGGACGGTTCCGGGTGGTCGGGCTGACGGCGGGGGGCGGCAACAAGGAGCTCTTCGAGGCCCAGGTCGCCGAGTTCGCTCCGGCGTTCTCCGGGCTGGGGGAGGAGGCCAGCATCGAGGCGGCGAGCCGGGCGTGCGACGTGGTGCTCAACGGCATCACCGGTGCGGTCGGGCTGCGACCCACGCTCGCGGCGCTCGATGCGGGCAACACCCTGGCACTGGCCAACAAGGAGTCCCTCATCATGGGGGGACCGCTGGTCCTGGAGCGGGCCAAGCCCGGCCAGATCGTGCCGGTCGACTCCGAGCACTCCGCGATCGCGCAGTGCCTGCGTGCGGGCCGCGCCGACGAGGTGCACAAGCTCGTCCTGACCGCCTCGGGCGGACCGTTCCGCGGCCGTAGCCGGGCCTCGCTGGAGACGGTCACGGTCGCCGAGGCGCTGCACCACCCGACCTGGTCGATGGGGCCGGTGATCACGATCAACTCCGCCACCCTGGTCAACAAGGGCCTGGAGGTGATCGAGGCGCACCTGCTCTTCGGCATCCCGTTCGACCGGATCGAGGTCGTGGTGCACCCGACCAGCGTGGTGCACTCGATGGTCGAGTTCGTCGACGGCTCCACGATCGCCCAGGCCAGCCCGCCCACGATGCTGATCCCGATCGCGCTCGGCCTCGACGTCGACCAGCGGGTCACGGCCGCCGCGCCGGCGGTGGACTGGACCACGGCGAACACGTGGGAGTTCTTCCCGCTCGACGACGAGGCGTTCCCCGCCGTGGGCCTGGCCCGCACCGCAGGCACTCGCGGCGGCACCGTCCCTGCGGTCTACAACGCGGCCAACGAGATCGCCGTGGACGCGTTCCGTACCGGCCTGCTGCCCTTCACCGGCATCGTCGACACCGTGGCCTCAGTGGTTGCTCAGGCAGCCGACGTACCCTCAGATGCGACCCTCACCGTGGACGACATCCTCGCCGCCGACGCCTGGGCCCGGACCGAAGCCACCCGCCTGATCGGATCACGTTGACAGCGCTGCTCTACACCCTCGGGATCGTCGTCTTCTTCGCGGCGATCCTCGTCTCGATCGGCCTCCACGAGCTCGGTCACCTGATCCCTGCCAAGAGGTTCGGCGCCAAGGTGACGCAGTACTTCATCGGCTTCGGCCCGACCGTCTGGTCGCGCCGACGGGGCGAGACCGAGGTCGGGGTCAAGGCGATCCCGCTGGGTGGCTACGTCAAGATCATCGGGATGCTGCCGCCGGGGCGTGACGGGGAGCAGCGCGACTCCAACACCGGCATGTTCACCCAGCTGATCAGCGACGCCCGCAAGGCCGAGTGGGACCTGGTCCAGCCCGAGGACGAGCCGCGGCTGTTCTACAAGATGCAGTGGTGGAAGAAGGCCATCGTGATGGCCGGCGGGCCGAGCGTGAACATCCTGATCGCCTTCGTCTGCTACGTGCTGATCTTCGGCGCCTACGGCGTCCGCGAGACGGTGGTCAACGACGGTCGCCCGGTCCTGGCCAGTGTCACCCAGTGCGTGATCCCGTACGCCGACCAGCGCACCGCCTGCACCAGCACCGACCCCGAGTCCCCGGCGGCGATCGCGGGTCTGAAGCCCGGTGACGAGGTCACCTCGTTCAACGGCACCGCCGTGACGTCGTGGGACCAGCTGCGCTCGATGGTGCAGGCCAACGCCTCGGGAACGGCCGTCATCGGCTACCTGCGCGACGGCACCGAGCACACCGCCACCACCAACACCACCGTCGAGGCCCGGCCCACCTCGGCGACCAGCGAGACGCTGCACCAGGTCGGCTTCCTGGGCGTGACGCCGACCTCGCACACCGCCGTGACCCACGGCGGCCCGATCTTCACGGTCAAGCAGATGTGGACCATGACCAAGGAATCGGTCTCCTCGTTCGTGCACCTGCCGACCAAGGTCTGGGGCGTGGCCAAGGCCATCGTCGGCGCCGAGAAGCGCGACCCGAACGGCCCGGTCTCGATCGTCGGCGGCGGCCGGATCGCCGGCGAGACGGTCTCGGAGCAGAACTTCCCGCTGGTCGACAAGCTGGTCTTCCTGCTCAGCCTGGTGGCCGGCTTCAACCTCTTCATCGGCCTGTTCAACTTCATCCCGCTGCTCCCGCTGGACGGGGGCCACATCGCCTCGGCGCTGTGGGAGGGCATCCGGCGCGGCTGGGCCCGACTGTGGCGGCGTCCCGACCCCGGTTTCGTCGACGCCGCGAAGCTCCTTCCCATCGCGTACGTCGTCGCCGCAGCCATGCTGGTGATGGGGGTCGTCCTGATCGTGGGCGACCTGGTCGTCCCGGTGCATCTGACCTCCTGAGCCCTCCGTGGCCCCGCGGCCTAGAATCGATCTCGTGACTGCTATCTCCCTCGGAATGCCGGAGGCCCCGGCGCCGGTGCTCGCCCCTCGCCGTAAGACCCGCCAGATCAAGGTCGGCAAGGTGGGAGTCGGCTCGGAGAGCCCGATCTCGGTGCAGTCCATGACCACCACGCTGACCTCGGACGTCAACGCGACCCTGCAGCAGATCGCCGAGCTGACCGCCTCGGGCTGCGACATCGTCCGGGTGGCCTGCCCGAGCCAGGACGACGCCGACGCGCTGCCCGCGATCGCGCAGAAGGCGAACATCCCGGTGATCGCCGACATCCACTTCCAGCCGAAGTACGTCTACGCCGCGATCGAGGCCGGCTGTGCCGCGGTCCGGGTCAACCCGGGCAACATCCGCGCCTTCGACGACCAGGTCAAGCAGATCGCTGCGGCCGCGAAGGACCACGGCACCTCGATCCGGATCGGCGTCAACGCCGGCTCCCTGGACAAGCGCCTGCTGGAGAAGTACGGCAAGGCCACCCCCGAGGCGCTGGTCGAGTCCGCGGTCTGGGAGGCCAGCCTCTTCGAGGAGCACGACTTCCACGACTTCAAGATCTCGGTCAAGCACAACGACCCGGTCGTGATGGTGCGGGCCTACGAGCTGCTCGCCGAGCGTGGCGACTGGCCGCTCCACCTCGGTGTCACCGAGGCGGGCCCGGCGTTCCAGGGGACGATCAAGTCCGCCACCGCCTTCGGTGCCCTGCTGAGCAAGGGCATCGGCGACACCATCCGGGTCTCGCTCTCGGCCCCGCCGGTCGAGGAGGTCAAGGTCGGCATCCAGATCCTGCAGTCCCTCAACCTGCGCCCGCGCAAGCTCGAGATCGTCTCGTGCCCCTCGTGCGGTCGCGCCCAGGTCGACGTCTACACGCTGGCCGAGCAGGTCACCGCCGGTCTGGACGGTCTCGAGGTGCCGCTGCGGGTAGCCGTGATGGGCTGCGTCGTCAACGGTCCCGGCGAGGCCCGCGAGGCCGACCTGGGCGTCGCCTCGGGCAACGGCAAGGGCCAGATCTTCGTCAAGGGCGAGGTGATCAAGACCGTCCCCGAGCACGCCATCGTCGAGACCCTGATCGAGGAGGCGATGAAGCTCGCCGAGTCGATGGAGCCCGCCGACGGCGCCGCGCCCTCGGTCACCGTCGGCTGAGGGAGCCGCACGGGGCCGTAGTCCCATTGCGGGCCGGGTCGGCGTACAGCCGGCGCTGTGGCCACTAGGGTTGCGCCCATGCTTGCGATGCGTCAGGGGATCCGGGTGCTCGGCCCCGCCGATCTCGACGCGTTCCTCGCCCTGGTCGCGAGGGACCCGGTGGTCAACGTGTTCGCCGACTACCGGGGCCGCTCGACCCGGCTGGAGCCGCGCTGGCTCGGCGGGGAGATGTGGGGCCGGTTCCGCGACGGTGAGCTGGTGGCGGCCTGCCACGTCGGCGCCAACCTGGTGCCGATCGGCTGCACCGCCGAGGATGCCCGCGCCTTCGGTGAGCGTGCGCTGGCCCGTCCGCGCACCGTGTCGACCATCGTCGGTCCGCACGAGGCCGTCGAGGCGCTGTGGCAGACCGTGGCCGGGGTGTGGGGGAGTCCGCGCGAGATCCGCTGGCGCCAGCCGCACCTGGAGCTGGTCGGGCCGCCGCTGGTCGCCGCCGACCCGCTGGTGCGGCGCACCACCCGCGAGGACCTCGAGGCCGTCTACCCGGCCTGCGTGGCGATGTACACCGAGGAGGTCGGCGTCTCGCCCGAGCTCGGCGGTGGCCGCGAGCTCTACCGCGCCCGGGTGCTCCAGCTGATGAGCCGGGGCTGGTCCTTCGCCCGCTTCGACGACGACGACGGCCGGGTGCTGTTCAAGGCCGAGGTCGCCTGCACCTCGGGCTCGGCGGCGCAGATCCAGGGCGTGTACGTCGTCCCGGACCGTCGTGGCCACGGCCTGGCGACTGCGGGGATGGCCGCCGTCGCCGAGATCGTACGGCGCGAGATCGCCCCGGTGGTGAGCCTCTACGTCAACGAGTGGAACGCTCCGGCGCGCACGGCGTACGAGCGCGTCGGGTTCCGGCAGAGTGCGAGCTTCTCCACCGTGATGTTCTGACCCACGGCAGTCATGTTGTAGTCAGGCAGAACCGTTGGCCCGACCCTCCGGCGTGGCTAGGGTCGCTGAGTGTCCCGCATCTCCTCTGCCCTCGGCCTGCTCGCTCTCGCCTCGGTGATCGCCGGATGCGGGACGTCGACAGCCACGGCACCGACGGCCTCCACGTCCCCGGCGACCTCGTCGGCGGCAGCCTCGGCCAGCACCGCGGCCACCCCCGGCGCCACCGCGACCGGCTCCAGCACCGCGGTCGCCGCCACCGGCCCCTGGGCCAACCCGCTGCCCGGCATGCCGGTGGGGACGCCGGGCCACGTCTACGCCGCCGATGCCCCCGGGAACGTGGCCGCCTCGGTCGCCTCGGACCCACAGCTGCTCTACGTCCCCGACAGTGCACCCGAGGGCCCCGGCGTCACCTGGGTGATCGACCAGCACACGCACAAGATCATCAGGACCCTGCCCAGCGGGATGCTCTCCCAGCACGTGACGCCGTCCTACGACCTGCGCCACCTCTACGTCGAGGCGAGCGAGGCCAACCGGCTCGCGGTGATCGACCCCGCCACCGGGAAGATGAGGAAGACGATCCCGGTCGAGCGGCCCTACAACCTCTACTTCACCCCTGATGGCAAGAACGCCATCGTGATGGACGAGCAGCACCAGGGCATCGTGTGGTCCAACCCGCGCACCTTCGCCCGGCGCGACGTCCTCACCGATCCCTCGTGCAGCGGCCCGAACCATGCTGACTTCTCCGCCAACGGGCGCTACTTCGTGGTCAGCTGCGAGTTCTCCGGCTCGCTGCTCAAGGTGTCGACGCTGACCCACCGCGTGCTCGGCCGGATCGCGCTGCCCAGCGGTGCCAAGCCGCAGGACGTCCGGCTGGCGCCCGACGGACGTGGCTTCTATGTCGCCGACATGGGGCGCGACCGGCTGCTGTGGATCCCGTGGAACCACTTCGCCGTACGTCGCTCGTGGAAGACCTTGATGATGCCGCACGGGATCTACCCGAGCCGGGACGAGAAGTACCTCTACGTCTCGATGCGGATGTCGGGGGCGGTCCAGGTCTTCGACCTGGCGACGCATCGCTTCACCCGGACCTGGAAGATCCCCGGCGGTGGCTCACCCGACATGGGCGGCCTGTCGGCCGACGGCTCGACGCTGTGGCTCTCGGGGCGCTACGACGGCCGGGTCTACGGCTGGAACACCACCACCGGCAAGCTGATCGCGAACATCAAGGTGCCCGGCTCCAGTCCGCACGGCCTGCTGGTCTGGCCGCAGCCAGGCACGTACTCCCTCGGCCACACCGGGAACATGCGATGAGCCCGCGCTGGGTGCCGGCAGTGGCGGGACTGGCGGGGCTGGCTCTGCTGGCCGGCTGTGGCGCGGGTACGTCGGCCACGGGCGGCTCCACCCCGGCCGTCGGTGGGACGTCGAGCACCGCCAGCCCCGCCGGCGCGGCCACGACCGGCACCGCCTCCACCGGCTCCACCGGCTCCAGCAGCGCGGCGGCGACCGGCGCCGCTGCGGCACCGACCCTGCACGTCCACCGGGCCAGCTATCACCTGCCGGCTGGTGTTGCCCGCGAGGCGATCATCGGCTCCGGCCCGGTCGTGACGGTCGCGGGCGGGCTGCTGCCCGGTGACGGCTCGACGGACCAGGCCTATCGGCTCGACCTGCGTACCGGTGCCACCACGGCCCTGCCCAACCTCGCGGTCAAGGTGCACGACACCGCCGGGGGCCAGGCCGGGATCCGTGGCCTGGTGATCGGCGGAGGCAACGCCAGCGAGCAGGACGTGGTCCAGTCCTTCGCCGGCGGAGCGTGGCGGGTGATGGGCCACCTTCCGGCGGCCCGCTCGGACCTGTCGGCGCTCGACGTCGGGGGCAAGGTCGTCGTGGTCGGCGGCTACAACGGCACCCGACCCGCCGAGCCGGCGATCCTCGCCTCGACCGATGGCCGCACCTGGCGCACGATCGGACATCTCCCGGTGCCGGTGCGCTACGCCGCCACGGCGGTGGCAGACGGCAAGATCTGGGTGATCGGCGGCGAGGTCTCCCACGCCATGCAGACCGCCGTGCAGAAGGTCGACCCGGCGACCGGAGCCGCCACCGTGGTGGCGCACCTGCCGCACCGGATCGGGCACGCGTCGGCCGTCGTCCTCGGCAGCCGGATCCTGATCGCCGGCGGCCGGACCAGCACCGATGCGATCACCGACCGGATGACCTGGTTCGACCCGGCCACGCTGCGCACCTCGCCCGCGGGCCGGCTGCCGAGGCCGCTGAGCGACGCGGCCGTCGCCACCGACCACGGGGTCGGCTACCTCGTCGGCGGAGAGTCGCCCTCCGACGTCAGCACCGTGCTCGCCCTGCGCTGGGGCTGAGCAGGGGAGATGCGCTGCGGTGCGCTGGCGCGCCGGGCTCGACGGCGGGGCGCCGAGGTCGTAGCGTCCAGGCATGCTCACTCAGGTCCTCCGCCTCGACGAGTTCAACGACCCGGTGCTGGACACCGGCATGCCGACGTTCTTCAAGGTCGCGCTGATCGTGATGGGGATCATCGTGGTGCTGGGGTTCGGCAGCGCCATCGTGTCCGGCGTGGTGCGCTACCGCACCACCAAGCGGCTCGCGCAGCAGTCGGGGCTGAGTGAGGCCGACGCCACCGGTCTGGCGCTGACCAGCGAGCACGGCCTGGAGACGGCGTACCTGGCCCAGCAGCTCCGCGGCGGACAGACCTCCGCGACCGCCCCGAGCGCGGAGTCCCGGTTGGCCGAGCTCGGCGCGCTGCGGGACAAGGGGCTGATCACCGCCGAGGAGTACGAGGCCAAGCGCCGGGCGATCCTCGACGCGCTGTAGTGGTCGAGGCCATAACCGAGTAGGGCCCGACGGTGCTGCGGCCGTAGGCTTGGACGGTGACCTCTCAGCTCGATCGTATGTCCCAGCTCTTCCTGCGCACGCTGCGCGAGGACCCCAACGACGCCGAGGTCCCCAGCCACAAGCTGCTGGTCCGTGCCGGCTACATCCGTCGGGCCGCGCCGGGGATCTACACCTGGCTGCCGCTGGGGCTGCGGGTGCTGGCCAAGGTCGAGGGCATCATCCGCTCCGAGATGCAGGCGATCGGTGCGCAGGAGGTGCACTTCCCGGCGCTGCTGCCGCGTGAGCCCTATGAGGCCACGAACCGGTGGACGGAGTACGGCGACGGCATCTTCCGGCTCAAGGACCGCAAGGACGCCGACTACCTGCTCGGGCCCACCCACGAGGAGATGTTCACGCTCCTGGTCAAGGACCTCTACGGCTCCTACAAGGACCTGCCGGTGAGCCTGTTCCAGATCCAGACCAAGTACCGCGACGAGGCCCGTCCGCGGGCCGGTCTGCTGCGCGGGCGCGAGTTCATCATGAAGGACTCGTACTCCTTCGATTACACCGACGAGGGCCTGCAGGCCTCCTACGACGCTCACCGGGCGGCGTACATCAAGATCTTCGACCAGCTCGGCTTCGACTACGCCGTGGTGAAGGCGACCTCGGGTGCGATGGGCGGCTCGGCCTCGGAGGAGTTCCTGGCCAAGGCCGACGTCGGCGAGGACACCTACGTCCGGTGCACGCACTGCGACTACGCGGCCAACGTCGAGGCTGTCACCGCCCGTCGGCCCGCGCCGATCGGGTACGACGACGCCGCTGCGGCCCAGGTCGTCGACACCCCCGACTCGGCGACGATCGAGTCCCTGGTCGCGGTGCTCAACGCCCAGCACCCGCGCACCGACGGTCGGGCCTGGACCGCCGCCGACACCCTCAAGAACGTGCTCGTCATGCTGCACCACCCCGACGGCACCCGCGAGCCGCTCGCGATCGGTCTGCCCGGTGACCGCGAGGTCGACACGAAGCGCCTGGAGGGGCAGCTCGAGCCGATCGAGGTCGAGCCGATGAACGAGACCACGCTGAAGTCCTTCGACGTGCTGGTCAAGGGCTACATCGGCCCGAAGGTGCTCGGCGAGGAGAGCGCCACCGGCATCCGCTACCTGGTCGACCCCCGCGTGGCCGAGGGCACCTCGTGGGTGACCGGCGCCGACGCCGAGGGTGCGCACGTGATCGGTCTGGTCGCGGGCCGCGACTTCACCCCCGACGGCACCATCGAGGCCGCCGAGGTCCGTGACGGCGACGGCTGCCCGAACTGCGCAGAGGGCATCCTGGAGACCGCCAAGGGCATCGAGATGGGCCACGTCTTCCAGCTCGGTCGCAAGTACGCCGAGTCCCTCGGACTCCAGGTGCTCGACGAGAACGGCAAGCTGGTCACTGTCACGATGGGCTCCTACGGCATCGGTGTCACCCGCGCCGTCGCCGCCATCGCCGAGGGCACCCTCGACGAGATCGGTCTGGCCTGGCCGCGCAACATCGCCCCGTACGACGTCCACGTGGTCGCTGCGGGCAAGGACGCCGACGTCCTCGCCGGGGCCGCGAAGCTCGCCGAGGACCTGCGCGAGGCCGGGCTGGACGTCCTGCTCGACGACCGTGAGGGCAAGATCAGCCCCGGAGTGAAGTTCAAGGACGCCGAGCTGATCGGTGTGCCGACCATCGTCACCGTCGGGCGCGGCCTGGCCGACGGCCTGATCGAGGCCAAGGACCGTCGCACCGGCGAGCGCACCGAGATCGCGATCGACGACGCCGTGGCGACGCTGACCAGCATCGTGCGGGGCTGACCTGCGCCGCTGAGCGCCGCCGGTCCACCGGCTCACCCGATGACGCGGGCAGGCTTCGGCCTGCTCGCGTCATCGTGCGTTCACCCGTAGCACACTTTCGGCACGGAGTTGCAGGTTTCTGCACTGCAAAGAGTTGGGGAAGTCAGTGCATGGTCTCGGGCCGCCGGACCCTGCAAGATGGAGAACGCGAGGGCGGTCCCACCGTCGGTCCCCACATCAGGCGGAGCCCTCCAACGGCCCAGTGTCCAGGCCAACGCGGTCCGCGAGCTCTTCGGCTCCGGGGAACATCTCGGGAGTTCCTCGAAGTCCCAGCTCGCGGACCGCACCCCTGTTCAGGCCGGTGATGGCCGCCGCGCGCTGGGCCCCGGTGGTCCGGGAGACCACCCAGGCGTAGACCTCGTTGCAGTGCTTCTCCACGTCGGCAGCGGCCGCCTTGAGCGTCGCGGGCGTGGAGAGCCGTGCCGGCAGCGGATAGGCCGGCGAGGCGACCACGGGGCCGCCCTCGACGTCGGCCAGGGCGGCCAGCAGCGTGTCCCGGGCGATCTCGTGGGCGTCGTAGTTCGCCTTGAACCGGTGCAGCAGAGCGGCGTCGGCCGAGCGGCTGGTGCGGGCCGCCAGCACGGCGTACGTCCACACCGCCGCATGCTCGGCAGCGAGCGCCTCCTGACGCGGATCGTCAGCCGGCAGGCTCGCGCTGCTGGTGCTGGTGCTCGCGTCGGGCGTGGGGGAGAGGCTCTCGGTCATCGCAGCAGCTCCACCCGCTGGGCCACGGCGGCGGCCATCGAGGCCAGCGAACGGGCCAGCGACCCGGACCTGGCTTGGAGCGCCGCAGCGCTCAGCTGGGCCTGCAACTGGGTCTCGGCCGTGACCGGCGCGATCGTCGCGGGCGCGTGCGTCGCAGCGGCCGACCCGGAGGCGCCCGCCGATCCGGTCGCGGATCCCGTCGCCGTCCCCGACGCCGAGGCAGAGGCCGAGGTAGACGCCGAAGCGGACGCCGACGGCGCGGGCGCCGCTCCGAGCAGGCTCAGATGGGCGTCGTGCATCGCGACGAGGGCGCTCATGTCGGAGCCGGCGGCCGCCTCCCGGGCGACACCGATCTGGGTGATCACCTGGGCGACCAGGGTGGCGTCGGCCGAGGGCTTCGTCGTACCCGAGGAACTGCGGTGCAGCGGGTCGCAGGCGGCCGTGGAGACGACCAGTCCTGCCAGCCCTGCGAGGCCGCCGACGGCGCGACGGGAGACGGTGAGCATGGCACGACCCTACCGAGCGGCCGACGGCGCCACGCAGCCGCGCGTGCGGTTCGCGTCCCTGCTGTGAACCGATAGGCTGGCCCCCACAACTGCACCGCACAACAGGACAGCGACACGAAAGGGAGGCTCACCCGTGACGACAGGGAATGACGCCACCACACAGCGGATCATCGACACACTCACCCCTCCGCTCGCTGACCTGGGCTTCGACCTCGAAGCCGTGGAGCTGAGTCCTGCCGGCAAGCGGCGGATGCTGCGCATCGCCGTGGACAAGGACGGCGGCGTGACGCTCGACGACGTCGCCGAGGCCACCCGAGCGATCAACGAGGTGCTGGACCAGTCGCCGGTGATGGGGGAGCAGCCCTACACGCTCGAGGTCACCTCGCGTGGTGTGGACCGGCCGCTGACCCTGCCGCGGCACTGGCGGCGCAACGTCACCCGGCTGGTCAAGGTCACGCCGACCACGGGGGCCGTCTTCACCGGCCGGATCGTGGCCGCCGACGAGGAGTCGGTGACCTTCGAGGTGACGGGGCGCCAGCGCACCGTCGCGATCGCGGAGATCACTAAGGGGATGGTCCAGATCGAGTTCAACCGGCCCGGCCCGGTGGCCGCCGAGATGAGCGACGAGGCCGAGATCGACCCCGACAGCGACGAGCACGACGAGCACGACGACACCGACGTGTCCGAGCACGACGACACCGACGTGTCTGAGAACGAGAACAACGAGAAGGAGGACTGACATGGACATCGACATGAGCATCTTGCGCACGCTGGAGCGCGAGAAGGAGATCTCCTTCGACGTACTGGTGGAGGCCATCGAGCAGGCACTGCTGACGGCGTACCACAAGACCCCCGGGTCGCAGGCCAAGGCCCGCGTGGTCCTGGACCGCAAGAGCGGGCACGTGAGCGTGCTCGCCACCGAGGTCGACGAGGAGGGCAATGCTGTTGGCGAGTACGACGACACGCCTGCCGACTTCGGCCGGATCGCTGCCACCACGGCGAAGCAGATCATGCTGCAGCGCCTGCGTGACGCCGAGGACGACGTGAAGTTCGGCGAGTTCTCCGGCCGCGAGGGCGACCTGATCAGCGGCGTCATCCAGCAGGGCCGCAACCCCGACGACGTCCTGGTCGACCTGGGCAGGCTCGAGGCAGTGATGCCGCTGGCCGAGCGGGTCGCGGGCGAGGAGTACGTCCACGGCGCCCGGATCAAGGCGCTCGTCACCAGCGTGCGCAAGGGCATGCGTGGCCCCCAGGTGACCCTGTCGCGCTCGCACCCCAACCTGGTGCGCAAGCTCTTCGCGCTCGAGGTCCCCGAGATCGCCGACGGCACCGTCGAGATCGCCGCGATCGCCCGTGAGGCCGGTCACCGCACCAAGATCGCGGTGAAGTCCTCGGTCTCCGGCGTCAACGCCAAGGGCGCCTGCATCGGCCCGATGGGCCAGCGGGTGCGCAACGTGATGGCCGAGCTGCACGGCGAGAAGATCGACATCATCGACTGGAGCGACGACTCGGCAACCCTGGTCGCCAACGCGCTCTCGCCGGCCCGGGTGAACTCGGTCGAGATCGTCGACGCCGACGCCAAGGCCGCCCGTGTCGTGGTGCCGGACTACCAGCTCTCCCTGGCCATCGGCAAGGAGGGCCAGAACGCCCGTCTGGCCGCGCGTCTGACCGGTTGGCGGATCGACATCCGCTCCGACGAGGAGACGGCTCAGGCCTGAAACCCCGGCAGGGCTCTACCGGTTCGTCATCCGTACCGCCGAGCCGGTAGAGTTCTGCCCTGGTGACTCTCTTCGATCAAACCTCCGCGCACGGTCCGGTCAGGACCTGCATCGGATGTCGGCAGCGGGCCGCCAAAAGCGAGTTGTTACGGGTGACCTCAGGGGTCGACGAGCACAGCCGAGAGGTCGTGCAGCCGGATCCTGCGGGCACCGCACCTGGTCGTGGAGCGCATCTGCACCCCACGACCGCGTGTTACGACCTCGCGGTGCGCAGGAAGGCTTTCGGACGGGCTCTCAAGCTCGGACACGGCCCCCCGAGCGATGCCGTGCGGGAGTACGTCGCGACCGTGACCGTTCACCCATCGTCCAGGAATCGGAGCAGCAGCTCATGAGCACTCGATGAGTACCTCCCGATGAGCATGTTCATCCCCTAGGTCGCAACCCGAGAACCGGGTCTGTGGCCGCCCACGCAAGGAGCATTGTGGCTAAGACCCGAGTTTCCGAACTCGCTAAGAAGTACGGCATCCCGTCCAAGGAGGCCGTCGAGAAGCTCAACGCCATCGGCGAATTCGTCAAGACGGCGTCGTCGAGCATCGAGCTGCCCGCCGAGAAGAAGTTCGAGGCGACGTACGGCGCCGAGCTGCGCGCCAACGCTGCGCCGGCCGCGCCTGCTGCTGACGCGGCCCCCGCGGCCAAGCCGGCCCCGGCCGCCCCGTCCGCCCCGGAGGCGAAGCCCGCCGCCGAGGCGAAGCCGACCCCCGGGATCAAGCCCGGCCCGGCCAAGAAGGCTGCCCCGAAGCCGGCTCCGGCCGCTCCGGCCGCCCCCGCCGCGCCTGCTGCCGAGACCGCCGCGCCCGCTGCGTCAGCCGCCCCGGCTGCGCCGTCGGCCCCGGTCCCCGGCCCGGCCAAGAAGGCCGCGCCCAAGCCGGCCCCGGCTCCGGCCCCCAAGCCGGCTGCCGAGAAGCCCGCCGCCCCCGGCCCCAAGCCCGGTGGCTCTGCTGGTGGGGCCCCGCGTCCCGCCCCCCGTCCGGGTGCTCCGCGCCCGGGCAACAACCCGTTCGCCTCGAGCCAGGGCATGGGCCGCAAGCCCGCCCCGGCTCCGCGTGACAACGCCCCGACGCCGAACGACGCCCAGCGTCCGCCGCGTCCGCCGGCTGCCCGTGAGGGCGGCGCCGCCCCGCGTCCCGGCATGCCGCGCCCCAACCCGGCGATGATGCCGAAGTCGCCTGCCGCCTTCGGTGCCCGTCAGGGTGGCGGCGGTCGTCCCGGCGGTCCCGGTCGCCCGGGTGCCGGCGGTGCCGGTCGTCCCGGTGGCGGCGCTGGCCGTCCCGGTGGTGGCGCCGGTGGTGCCGCTCGTCCCGGTGGCTTCGGTGGTGGCCCGGCTGGTGCCGGTCGCCCCGGTGGCGGTGGCAACCGCCCCGGCCAGCGTGGCCAGACCCAGGGTGCGTTCGGTCGCGCCGGTGGTCCCTCGCGTCGTGGACGGAAGTCGAAGCGTGCCCGTCGGATGGAGTTCGAGGCCATGGAGGCCCCGACCATCGGCGGCATCCGGGTCCGCAAGGGCAACGGTGAGACGGTCCGTCTCTCCCGTGGCGCCTCGCTGACCGACTTCGCCGAGAAGATCAACGTCGACGCCGCTCAGCTCGTCCAGATGCTGTTCAGCCTGGGCGAGATGGTGACCGCCACCCAGTCTGTCTCCGACGAGGTGCTGGAGCTGCTCGGTGAGGAGCTGAACTACGACGTTCAGGTCGTCTCGCCCGAGGACGAGGACCGCGAGCTTCTCGAGGGCTTCGACATCGAGTTCGGCGCCGACGAGGGCGACGACTCCGACCTCGTGGTCCGTCCGCCGGTCGTGACCGTGATGGGTCACGTCGACCACGGTAAGACCCGCCTGCTCGACGCCCTGCGCCACGCCAACGTGGTCGAGGGCGAGGCCGGTGGCATCACGCAGCACATCGGTGCCTACCAGACCAAGACCGAGGTCGCCGGCGAAGAGCGCAAGATCACCTTCATCGACACCCCCGGTCACGAGGCGTTCACCGCCATGCGTGCCCGTGGTTCGAAGTCGTCGGACATCGCGGTCCTCGTGGTCGCGGCCGACGACGGTGTGATGCCGCAGACGATCGAGGCGCTCAACCACGCCAAGGCCGCCGGTGTGCCGATCGTGGTCGCCGTCAACAAGATGGACAAGCCCGAGGCCGACCCGACCAAGGTCCGTGGCCAGCTCTCGGAGTACGGCCTCGTTCCCGAGGAGTACGGCGGCGACGCGATGTTCGTCGACGTCTCGGCCAAGGCCGGCCTCAACCTGGACAAGCTGCTCGAGGCGATCGTCGTCACCGCTGACGCCAGCCTCGACCTGCGCGCCAACCCGACGCAGGACGCCCAGGGTCTGGTCATCGAGGCGCACCTCGACCGTGGTCGCGGTCCGGTCGCGACCGTCCTGGTCCAGCGCGGAACGCTCCGCGTCGGTGACTCGATCGTGGCCGGTCCGGCGCACGGTCGTGTCCGGGCCATGATCGACGAGTTCGGCAACGAGCTCACCGAGGCCACCCCGGCACGCCCGGCGATGGTCCTGGGTCTGTCCGCGGTCCCCGGTGCCGGCCAGAACTTCCTGGTCGTCGAGGACGACCGGATGGCTCGCCAGATCGCCGAGAAGCGTGAGGCACGTGAGCGTGCGGCCAACCAGGCCAAGCGTCGTGTCCGCCGTACGCTCGAGGACTTCATGGCCTCCATGGAGAAGGGCGAGAGCCAGGAGCTCAACCTCATCCTCAAGGGCGATGTGTCCGGTTCGGTCGAGGCGCTCGAGGACGCTCTGGCCAAGATCGACGTCGGCGACGAGGTCGGCATCCGCGTCATCGACCGCGGTGTCGGTGCGATCACCGAGACCAACGTCGACCTGGCCGCCGCCTCCGACGCCATCATCATCGGTTTCAACGTCCGCCCGCAGGGCAAGGCGACCGAGATGGCCGACAAGGAAGGCGTGGAGATCCGGTACTACACCGTCATCTACCAGGCCATCGAGGAGATCGAGGCAGCGCTCAAGGGCATGCTCAAGCCGGAGTACGAGGAGAAGGTGCTCGGCCAGGCCGAGATCCGCGCCATCTTCCGCAGCTCCAAGATCGGCAACATCGCCGGTTGTATGGTCATCGACGGTGTCATCCGCCGCAACGCCAAGGTCCGGGTCATCCGGGACGGCAACGTGGTGTACAACAACGCCGACCTGGCTTCGCTCAAGCGCGAGAAGGATGACGCCTCCGAGGTCCGCGAGGGCTTCGAGTGTGGTCTGGTGGTCAAGAACTTCCAGGACGTCAAGGAAGGCGACATCGTCGAGGCCTTCGAGCTCGTCGAGATCCCGCGTAAGTGAGGTTGTTGAAGCATGGCTAGTCCCCGTGTTCGCAAGATCGCGGATCGGATCCAGGTGATCGTCGCTCAGATGCTGGAGCGCCGGATCAAGGACCCGCGCATCGGTTTCGTCACCGTGACCGATGTGCGTGTCTCCGGCGACTCCCAGCAGGCGTCGATCTTCTACACCGCGATGTCGGCCGACCCGGCCGAGCTTGCCTCCACCGCCGCAGCGCTCGAGTCCGCCAAGGGCTTGATCCGCTCGGAGGTGGCCAAGCAGCTCGGCATGCGGCACGCGCCGTCGCTGGAGTTCATCCACGACGCGCTGCCCGAGACCGCGCGACACCTCGACGAGGTGCTCGCGCGGGCCAAGGCCGCCGACGACGCCGTAGCCGCCACCCGCGGCACGGAGTACGCCGGTGAGGCCGACCCGTACAAGAAGCCTCGTGACGAGGACGAGGACGACGAGCTCGACGACGACGAGCTCGACGAGGAAGAGGAGTGAGCCACCACCGTGGCTGACTCCGGCCTCGTCATCATCGACAAGGGCGCGGGCCTCACGTCTCACGACGTGGTGGCCCGCGTCCGCCGTCTCGCGGGCACCCGCAAGGTCGGCCACGCGGGCACCCTGGACCCGATGGCCACCGGCGTGCTCGTCGTCGGCGTGGAGCGGGCGACCCGCCTGCTCGGTCACCTCATGCTGACCGACAAGACCTACACCGCCACCGTCCGGCTGGGGGAGACCACCCACACCGACGACGCCGAGGGCGACCTGCTCGTCCGTGCTGACGGCGCTGCCGTCGCGGCCCTGACCGAGGAGCAGATCCGTGCTGCCTTCGCCACCCAGGTGGGGGAGATCCAGCAGGTTCCGACCGCGGTCAGTGCGATCAAGGTCGATGGCAAGCGCGCCTACGCCCTGGTGCGTGAGGGTGTCGACGTACAGCTCAAGGCGCGGGCGGTGACGATCCACGAGCTGACCGTGCACGCCGTCCGCCCGGCCCCGGCCGACGCTCCCGGCGTCACCGACGTCGACATCACCGTGCGGTGCACCTCGGGCACCTACATCCGGGCGATCGCCCGCGACGTCGGTGCTCTGCTCGGCGTCGGCGGACACCTCACCGCGCTGCGGCGTACCGCCGTGGGTCCCTACACCGTCGTGCAGGCGCACTCCATCGAAGAGCTGCAGGAGTCCTACGTCCAGCTCCCGATCGCCGACGCGGCCCGCGCGGCGTTCCCCAGCGTGGAGCTGAGCGCCGAGCAGGCCGCCGACGTCCGTCTCGGACGCAAGCTCACCCTCGACCTGGCGGCGCTGAGCGCGCTGTTCGCGCCGACGGGGGAGTTCCTGGCCCTGTACGAGCCGATCTCGGGTGGCCGGGCCAAGGCCCTGGCCGTCTTCGTCTGACGCCGATGTCACACCTTCACGACGTCCCAGACGTGGGACGGGTCACGGGTCTTGAACCCGGCCTCGCTAGAGTGGTCCGCGTGTTGTGGCGTTCGCTCGATGAGGTGCCTGCCGATCTCGGTCGCACGGTCGTCGTCATCGGAAACTTCGACGGTGTGCATCGCGGGCACCAGCACGTGCTGGCTACCGCCCGTGCCAAGGCCGATGCTGAGGGGCTCGACGTCATCGCGGTCACCTTCGATCCGCATCCGATGGCGGTGCTCCGTCCTGAGCATGCCCCGACGACGCTGACCTCGCTCCAGCACCGTGCCGAGCTGCTCGAGTTCTACGGTGCCGACGCGGTGCTCTCGGTGCCCTTCGACCGTGAGGTGGCCGGCTGGTCGGCCGACGACTTCGCCCGCCGGGTGCTGGTCGAGACCCTGCGTGCCAAGCACGCCGTGGTCGGCGCCAACTTCCGCTACGGGCACAAGGCCTCCGGTGACGTGGCCTGCCTGGCCGACTTCGGGCTGGGCCACGACTTCGACGTCCAGGCGGTCGCCCTCGACGGGGGCCCGCAGGTGTGGTCCTCGACGTACGTGCGGACCTGCATCGCCGCCGGCGACGTCGCCGGTGCCGCCGAGGCCCTCGGCCGGCCGTACTCCGTGCGTGGTGTCGTGGTCAAAGGCGACCAGCGTGGTCGCGAGCTCGGCTTCCCGACCGCCAACGTCCCCACCGAGGCTCTCGACGCGGTCCCGCCGGACGGCGTGTACGCCGGCTGGCTGACGCGTCTGGACACCACCGAGCGCTTCCCCGCAGCGATCAGCGTCGGCACCAATCCGACGTTCGAGGGCGTGGTCGGCCGCCGGGTCGAGTCCTACGTGCTGGACCGCACCGACCTCGACCTCTACGGCGTCAACGTCCAGGTCGAGTTCGTCGACCGGCTGCGCGGCATGGTCGCCTTCACCGGCATCGACCCGCTGATCGAGCAGATGCACGATGACGTCGCCAAGACCCGCGAGGTCCTCGCACTCTGAGGGTACCCGTCCCGTGAGGGAGCGGAACGGGGTGCCTCAGATCCCCAGCCAGGCCAGGACCGCCTTGACCCGGCGGTGATCGTCCTCGTCCAGGGGCAGGTCGAGCTTGGTGAAGATCGCGTTGATGTGCTTGGCGACCGCCTTCTCGGTGACGCTCAGACGCTGCGCGATCGCCAGGTTGGAGTGGCCCTCGGCCATCAGACCGAGCACGTCGCGCTCACGCGGGCTGAGCCGGTCCAACGGCTCCACCCGCTGGCGGGCGAGCACCGTCGCCACCACCTCGGGGTCGACCACGGTGCCGCCCGCGGCGACCCGACGTACCCCGTCGGCGAACTCCGCGACGTCGGCGACCCGGTCCTTGAGCAGGTAGCCGATCGCGCCGGTGCCCGAGGCGAGCAGCTCCCGGGCGTACAGCGGCTCGACATACTGCGAGAGCACCATCACCGGGAAGCGCGGTCGAGTGCGGCGGACCTCGATCGCGGCCCGCAGGCCCTCGTCGGTGAACGTCGGCGGCATCCGTACGTCGAGCACGGCCGCCTCGGCTGCGGGATCGGTCAGGGCGTCGGCGAGGTCACCGGCGTTGTCCACGGCGTGCAGGACGGTGAAGCCGAACCCCTCCAGGACCTGGGTCAGGCCGGCGCGGAGGAGGGCGTTGTCTTCGGCGAGGACAAGACGCATGGCACTTCCAGGTCGATCAGGGTGGGGCCACCGGGTGGGCTGGACACCGCCATTGTCCCGTCGAACGCTCTCAGCCGTCGCATCACTCCCAGCATCCCGGTGCCGCCGCGTGGCTCGGCGCCCCCGACCCCGTCGTCGCCGACGGTGGCGTGCAGGACGCCGTCGGCATGGCGCAGCCGGACCCAGGCGTTGGCCGCCTCGGCGTGCTTGCCGACGTTGGTCAGGCACTCGACGATGGCGAAGTAGAGCGCCGACTCGATCGGGGCCGGGGGCCGTCCCTCGACGGCCGCGTCCAGGGCGACCGGGAACGGCAGGTCGAGGGCGAGCGCCTGCACCGCCCCGCTGAGCCCCCGGTCGGCGAGCACCGGCGGATGGATGCCGCGTACGACGGCCCGCAGGTCGCTCAGGGCCGCCGAGGCGGTGGAGCGGGCCTCGTGGATCAGCCGCCGGGCCTGGTCGGGGTCCTCGTCCAGGGCGTGCTCGGCCAGGCCGAGACTCATCGTCACCGCGACCAGACGGGCCTGGGCGCCGTCGTGCAGGTCCCGCTCCACCCGGCGCAGCTCCGCTGCGGAGTGGTCGACGGCCTCGGCGCGGCTCTCGGTCAGGTGCGCCACCCGCTGCTCGAGCCGTTCGGTACGCCCCGAGGTGAGGAAGAAGCAGTCGAGCTGGGCGCGGGCCCGCATGATCGGCTCGGTGCCGAACCACCACAGCGCGCCGGTGACGACGCAGACGAAGAGCAGCACGACCAGGATCGACAGCACCAGGCCGAGCGTGATCGAGGCCAGCGCCCAGGCCAGCTCGCGCCACGTCATCGGGTCGCGGGCCCACAGCATCACCCGGCCGACCAGGTGCGTTCCATCGGGGACCGGCAGGTGCTCGTCGGGTAGCTCCACGCCGAGGGTCCGTGCTGCCATCGCGCGGTGCCGGTCGGCGTTCCAGCGCAGCAGCGGCAGCGCCCACACCACGATCGCCAGGCCGACCCAGGCCAGGGCCAGCACCCCACCGATCAGGGTGAGTAGGAAGGCGAGCAACGTCGGCGTCCACAGCAGCAGCTGGGTGGCGGCGTACAGGGTCAGGCGAGCCCGCCCCGGGGAGGCGGTCACCGGCGCCGGGACGCGGAGCAGGGAGGTCACCGGTCCATCCTGTCGTGCTGGCTGGGCCGGCGCAGTAGTGCCAGCACCACCATCGGTTCGGGCGCAGGGACCACCGACACCGGCGCCGCTGATCGCGAGGCTGGAGGCTCCCCTTCAGAAGGAGTCCTCCGATGAGAGCTCGCACCCCACACCACCAGGGCGTCCCCCTCCGCGTCGCCCGCTGGAGCGCCACCCATCCCTGGCGCGCGGTCGCCGCCTGGTTCGCCTTCGTCGCCGTCGCCGTCGGGCTGGCGGTAGCCATCCCGACCACCCAGACCAGCGACGCCGACTACGACATGGGCGAGTCCGGCCGTGCCGCCGCCCTGGTCCGCGGCGCCGGGATGGACCCCGCCGCTACCGAGAACGTCCTGATCACCGGCGGCAACGCCGCCCAACGCACGGCGGCTGCCGCCCAGTTCGCCCGTCGCGCCGGCCATGCCGCCGGGGTGGCCTCGATCGGCGACCCGGTGACCAGCCCCGACGGCACCGCCGTGCTGGTCACCGTCGACCTCACCGACGGCACCGAGGACGTCGCGGCGATCCAGGCCGCCACCGACGCGGTCCAGGCCGCCCACCCTGACCTGCAGGTCCGCCAGACCGGGGACGTCTCGGTCAACGACGCGGTCAGCGAGCAGGTCGCCCGCGACCTCTCCTCGGCCGAGGGGATCAGCCTGCCGATCACGCTGATCCTGATGCTGCTCGCCTTCGGGGCCCTGATCGCCGCCGGGATCCCGGTGCTGGTGGCCGCCACCAGCGTCGCCGCCACGATCGGGTTGATGGCGCCGCTGTCCCACCTGATCCACTCCGAGCCGACCGTGAGCAGCATGATCGTGCTGATCGGGATGGCCGTCGGCGTGGACTACTCCCTGTTCTTCCTCAAGCGCGAACGCGCCGAGCGGGCCGCCGGGCGCACCACCGTCGACGCCGTCGAGATCGCCGCCGCCACCTCGGGCCACTCCATCCTGATCTCCGGCGGTGCTGTGATCGCCGCGATGTCGGGGCTCTACCTGGTCGGCGCCGCCACCTTCAGCTCGCTGGCCTCGGGCGCGATCATCGTCGTTGCCGTGGCGGTGCTGGGCTCCCTGACCGTCCTGCCCGCCCTGCTCGCCGGGCTGGGGCGTTGGGTCGACCGACCGCGGGTGCCGCTGCTGTGGCGCCTGACCCGCCGGATGGGCAGCGGCGCGATCAGCCGTCGCCTCCTCGGTCCGGTGCTGCGGCACCCGGCTGCCGCCCTGGTCGGCGGTGGCGTGCTGGTGCTGGCGCTGGCCGCCCCGGCGCTGGGGATGCGGCTGCACCAGTCCAACCTGGCGACCCTGCCGCAGTCGATCCCGCAGGTGCAGACCTTCAGGGCGATCGAGGCGGCGTTCCCGTCCCAGCTGGTCGGTGCCGATGTGGTGGTCCCGGTCGGGGCCGGTCAGCAGGCCGACGTACGCCGCTCGCTGAGCGCCCTGCAGAAGGCCGCTGAGTCCACTCCCGACTTCCTCCCCGGTGGCTCCCAGTTGCGCTGGTCGCAGGACGGTCGGCTCGCCGTGCTCGACCTCACCACGACGTACACCGAGGACGACGGTCGCGCCGACGACGCCGTCCTGGCCCTGCGCCACACCCTGGTGCCGACCGCCTTCGGCAGCCAGCATGCCGGGGACGTCGCCGTCGGCGGCATGGCCGCGCAGGGGTACGACGCCACCCACCAGCTGCACGACCGGATGCCCTGGGTGATCGGGCTGGTGCTGCTGCTCACGGTGGTGATGATGGGGCTCGCGTTCCGCAGCGTGGCGCTGGCGCTGCTCACCTGCGTGCTGAACCTGGCCTCGGTCGGGGTGGCCTTCGGTGTGCTGACCCTGGTCTTCCAGCACGGCGTCGGCTCGGGGCTGCTGGGCTTCGACTCGCCGGGCTTCATCGTCGACTGGCTGCCGCTGTTCGTGATGGTGGTCCTGGTCGGGCTCTCGATGGACTACCACGTCTTCGTGCTGAGCCGGGTCCGTGAGCACGTCGCCGCCGGGCTGCCGCCCCGGCTCGCGGTCCAGCGCGGGATCGCCGACACCTCCGGGGTGGTGACCAGTGCCGCCGCGGTGATGGTCTCGGTCTTCGCCATCTTCGCGACGCTGTCGATGCTGGAGATGAAGACGATGGGCGTCGGGCTCGCGGTCGCGATCCTGCTCGACGCCACCCTGGTCCGCCAGGTGCTGCTGCCGGCGGCCCTGGTGGTCCTCGGCGAGCGGGTCTGGTGGCCCGGTCGGATCGGCCGCCCGGTGGGGGACCGGGTGGTGGAGCCCGTCCTGGTCGGCTCGGGCGGCTGAGTCGCCAGGTCGGGTGTGCAGAGGCGGGGTGGTCGCGGGTGTCGCGACCGCCCCGTCGCTGTGATTGGGCGCCTGGAGTGATCGGCGCTAGAGTTCTCGGGTTGTCTTCGGACAGCATGCCGTCGAACGGCCACGGATGAAGAGTGCCCCGGTGAACAAGCCCGGGCGCGCCGTGCAACGAGGCCCAGCAATGGGGGATAGGAGTCGCCACATGTCGATCGGTACCGACGCGGAGACCAAGAAGAAGATCATCGCGGAGTACGCCATCACCGAGGGTGACTCCGGCTCGCCCGAGGTCCAGATCGCGCTGCTCTCGCACCGCATCTCGCACCTGACGGAGCACCTCAAGCAGCACAAGCACGACCACCACAGCCGTCGTGGTCTGCTCCTGCTCGTGGGTCGTCGTCGCCGCCTGCTCAACTACCTGCAGAAGACGGAGATCAACCGTTACCGCAGCATCGTGGAGCGTCTCGGCCTGCGCCGTTGATCTTCTGACGCCTTGCGTCAGTCCACGGAAGCCCCTGACTTCGGTCAGGGGCTTTCGTCATTTTCTGCGCGACCCGGATAGAATCGGCGTGATCTACGACATCCAATTCATCGTGGCGGCCCACTCAAGACGCGGCCCCACACAGTAGGAACAAGAGAACATAGTGACTGAACCTGTCATCTCTGCTGTCGAGACCGTTCTCGACAACGGCAAATTCGGCAAGCGCACCGTCAAGTTCGAGACGGGCCTCCTGGCCCGGCAGGCCGCCGGCTCGGTGACCGCCTACCTCGACGACGAGACCATGCTGCTGTCGGCGACCACGGTCTCCAAGCAGCCCAAGGACCACTTCGACTTCTTCCCCCTGACGATCGACGTCGAGGAGCGGATGTACGCCGCGGGCAAGATCCCCGGCTCGTTCTTCCGGTCCGAGGGTCGTCCGGGCGAGGACGCGATCCTCACCTGCCGCCTGATCGACCGCCCGCTGCGCCCGACCTTCAAGAAGGGTCTGCGCAACGAGGTCCAGGTCGTCATCACCGTGATGGCGCTCGACCCGAACATGCCCTACGACGTGCTGGCCATCAACGCCGCGTCGATGTCGACCCAGCTCTCCGGCCTGCCGTTCTCCGGTCCCGTCGGTGCCACCCGCGTGGCGCTGATCGAGGGCCAGTGGGTGGCGTTCCCGACCCACAGCCAGCTGGAGAAGGCCGTGTTCGACATGGTCGTCGCGGGCCGGGTCACCGAGACCGGTGACGTCGCGATCATGATGGTCGAGGCCGAAGCGCCCGAGGCTACCTTCGAGCTCATCAGCGGCGGCGCCACCGTGCCCACCGA
>NZ_JASLGR010000020.1 GCF_030150155.1 Nocardioides sp. | reverse complement strand
GCTCCAAGTTCCCGAACAAGGACACCGCTCGACCAGACACCGGGCCCGCGGACGACCACTCAGAAGTCAGGGATCACCACGTGTCCCGGTCGGACGTTCGGCCCGCCCGCGGACCCACTCAAAGGCTAAATGTCGGTGGCTGTCCGTAGATTGCTTCTGTCGGCAACGGCGCACCCATCTCGGAGGAACCATGTCACCGCACGCACCTACCCTGGACGAGGTCCGCGAGGTGCGTGCACGCCTGGGCGTCACTCCCACCGATGGACTCGAGGAGACCCTGGCCGAGCTGGGTGAGCTCGAGGGGCTCAAGCACGCGGTCGAAGCCCGACAGACAGCACTGGCAGCCCACGTCGATCGCCTGATGCGAGCCCGCGCCGCCGAGCGCGGTGAGCCCGAGTCACGCCAGGGCCGTGGCGTCGGGGAGGCCGTCGCCGCCGCTCGACGGATCTCTCCGTGGCAGGGTCGCGTCGTACTGGCGATGGCCAAGCACCTCGATCGGATGCCTGCCACGATGGACAGGTTCCGCGCCGGGGACCTCTCGGAGTACAAGGCCCTCACCCTCACCCGTGAGGCGGCGGTCCTCGAGCCCCACGACACGACGGCCTTCGACCAGCAGATCGCAGGGCTCCCGGGCCTGGCCGAGATGGGCCATCGCAAGCTCGCACACCGAGCGCAGACGATCGCCCTGAGGTTGGATGAGGACGCAGCCGTACGCCGACGCCAGCAGGCCCTCGAAGACCGGCACGTGACGGTTCGCCCGACCGACCGCGGTGACGGCATGGCGTGGCTGACCGCACTCCTGCCCGTCGAGCAGGCCTACGCGATCAAGGATGCCCTCGGCCAGGCAGCCGACGTGGTGCTCGCCGCGGGTGCCGCCACCTCACGCGGGCAGGTGATGGCCGACACGCTCGTCATCCGCATCACCGAGGACAACGACGACCTGGGCATCCGGGAGCCGAGCCACCCGGTCACCCTCAACCTGATCATGACCGACACCGCCCTGCTCGATCTCGACAACGAGCCGGCGATCCTCAGCGGTCACGGCCCGCTTCCCTCCGCCACCGGCCGCCGCCTGATCCGGCTGGCCGAGAACGCCCGTCAACGAGTGACGCTCCGCCGGCTGTACACCCATCCGACCACCGGCGAGCTGGTCACGATGGAGTCCAGGTCCAGACGCTTCCCGAAGGCGCTGAGTGAGTTCATCAGACACCGGGACCAGCTGTGTCGGACACCGGGCTGCGGAGCGCGGATCGCCCACATCGACCATCGACGAGACTGGGCCGACGGTGGCGAGACCACCGCAGCCAACGGCCAAGGACTCTGCGCCCAGTGCAACTGGGCGTACCAAGTGATCAGGAAGCCATCCACCAGTGCGCCTCCCCTGGGGCCGCGTCAGACGATGTTCCGTGGCATCCGGGTCGACTACTTCGCGGCCTGAGCGTGCCTTGGCGGCGGCGATACCGTGGGATGGATGCCCGACCCTGCCGCACGCGCCCTGGTCATCGCTCGATGATCACGAACGTGCTGCTCGCGCACCACTGGATCTCCCCCACCGCGCTGATCGTGCTGGTGCTGCTGGGGCCACCGCTGGGAGCCTGGCTCGCCCGTCGACCACGGCTGGCCGAGGTCCTGGCCCTCGTCGCGCTCGTCCCTGTCGGGATCGTGACGTTGGCGCCCGTCCGTCGCGAGCTCTACTGGCGCTGCGAGGTGGCCTGGACGTTCCCGAGCATCGACCGGGCCGAGTTGGCGGCCAACGTCGTACTCTTCGTGGCACCGATCCTGCTCGCCACGGTGGCCCTACGCCGACCGCTCCTCGCCTTCGCTTCCGGCTCGACTCTGTCCGCAGCGATCGAAGCCTTCCAGGCACTCGTGCCCGCCCTGGGTCGGTCGTGCTCGACCAACGACTGGATGACGAACACGATGGGTGCCGCTCTCGGCGCCGTACTGGGTGGGCTTGCGCTCCTGCTCGCCCGCCGCCGACGCGACCGCCCCAGTACCCCCGAGGATCACTTCATCCAGTGCGGGTGAGTCCGGCTGCCCTTGCACTTGTACCGACGCCCCTTGGCGTCGTAGCCCGACTTCCCGTACGACGCCCGCGGGCAGAACTGGCCTCCGCGGATGCACGACCCCGAGCTCGTCCGGGTGCACGAGTGCTTGGCGGTCACCACCGCTGCGTGCGTGGTCGTAGCGGCGTTCGTCGGCGCAGTCGCGACCGGCGCGACGAGGAGCGCGGAGGCGAAGACAAGGGCGGTCAGCATTTTCACCCAGCCGACGCTAAGCAAAGGAATCGGCCCTGTCCCGCGTTCGCGGGACAGGGCCGAGAATCCGTCGGCGTGGACTAGACCAGTCTCACCTGATCGGCACCGCTGTCACGATCAGGTTCTGCGTGTAGTGGAATCGTCCATTGCGCACGACCTTCCCTGTGCAGGAGATGACCACCAGCCGGTGCGCACCGGTGGTCGAGGCGAGGCTGGCCGGCAGCGTGCTGCTCCGTGACGTCCGGCGCACCGACGTCACCTTGAACCGGTAGACCGTGCCGCCGACGACGTAGCGCAGAATCTGTCCGCGCTTCGCCTTCTTGAGCGACCACAGCGCCCCGGGACTGTCGCGCCGGTCCGAGACGTGCCCGGCGAGGACCACGGTGCCGATCGCATCGTTGATCGCGGCGGAGCGGTCCACCCGACCGATCGTGGAGACCGCCCCCGGGACCTGCATCTGTCCGCCGGAGACCCCGACGTTCACCACCGAAGCGTCGACCCCGGCGGCCGGCATCACCAGGCGCGGCGTACTGCTGGAGCGTTCGACGATCGAGGCGACCGGGCCACTGAAGCCGGTGTCGACCTTCGTCAGCTCGTAGTGCTTCTTCCGGATCAGGGTGGTCTCCTGCGCGAGCCCGCATCCGTGGGTGGCGGCCTTGTTCGCGCTGTCGGCACTCGTCGACGCCACCCAGGTGTAGTACCCGGCTCGGGTCACGGTCACCCGCGGTGTCCGGACCCGGCCGTTGCGCGGGTCGAAGGCCACCGTGGCGAAGCGGTTCGCTGCGGTGCACGACCGCGCCGTCACCTTGCTGAGCGGCCCGTAGAGCACCGCGGTGCCGCGGGCACCGTGGCCGTCGACGAAGCCGGACAGCTCGATGGTGTCACTCAGCGCCGTTCCCGGCGTCGCCACCCGATGCGAGGCCGTGGTGATCAGCCGCGGCGACCCCGGCACCGTGGCCCGCTCGGCGACGGTGAAGCCGACGAGATCGGTCACCGGCGCGCCGGCGTCGATCCGGAACCGGGCGAACACCTGGCAGTCACTGTCGGCCTGGGCCCATTGGAGCTCTTCGGTCTGGACGGCCTGGGCCGATGCCTTGAGCCCGTAGCTCCCGGCGGCGGTCGGTGAGAGGCACAGCCCGATCGTGGTCGAGGTCGCCGGCGACGTCCCGTCGACGGTCAGGGTCGAACCGCTGAGCGTCGCCGAACCCGAGCAGACCGTCAGCGTGCCGCTGGCGGTACCGGTCGCGGTCAGTGTGATCGGCTGGTTGTACACGTTGGTGGTGAGCGAGATGGTCCGCGTCTGACCGACCCGGACCGGCGTACCGCTCGAGGCAAGGTTCAGGTCGACGACCGACCGGGCCGGGACCTTGGTCAGGATGGAGGCCTGCTCGGCGGCGGAGATGTTGGTCGTGCACAGCCCCGGGAAGTCGGCCTCGATGGTCGACTCGTCCGAGATGCACCAGACTAGGTACTGCAGCGCGTTGCGTGTGTCGTAGGTGCTCTGGTCGGCATGCGACGCGAAGCCGGTGTAGCTGAAGTCGTGGCCGTTGGTGATCAGCCAGGCGATCACGGCCTGCTGGTCGGCGGTGAGGCGGGCGTTGCCCGGCTTGTCGTTCATCTCGCCGACGTCGGTGGTGCCGTCCTGGAGCGTGCCGCCGGGGCCGATGTCGCCGCAGGCGTGCTTGTCGACGTCGGTGCAGAACATCCAGACCGACTTCGGGCTGTTGGTCGCAGCGTCGTAGTACACCCCGCACAGCGGCGGATACGTCGCGTCACCCCAGCCGGTGGTGTCGTACAGCGGGACGACGTTGCCCTTGTTGTACGACGTCAGCCGCGCCCCGAACACCTGGGTGAGGTCGGTGTACCCGTCGTGGTCGGCGGCCGGCACGTCGGCAGGATCCGAGGTCGTCGTACCGGAGCACAACGGAGCCGTGAAGGCTGTCGCTGCGACCGGTGGAGCGTCGCCGGCGTGGGCCGGCTCGGCCAGGACCAGGCCGGATCCGACCAGTCCCAGTAGACAGATCATGGTCGAGATCCACCGTCGGCGGACGTCCTTCACGAACAGCATCGCGGCCCCCTAGCAGCACGATGCGCCGGTCCCCGATGGACGGCGTCATGTGCCGGACTTACGAACGCAACGAGCGAACCCGCGATTCATGACGCCGCCGGAGGCAACTGGTCTAGAGCGCTTGCCCGCGCCCCTCGCGTCGCTCCTGGAGCCGCTCCTGCGCCTCGCCCAGGTAGTCCAGGCAGGGTGCCTGCGCTCCCGGATGCTTCTCAACCAGGTGGAAGATCCAGCGGTCCATCGCCGCCATGAAGCCGTTGTCCTCACCGGACCTGTAGGTCCCCCAGGCGCGATCGCCCTTACTGACGCACTCGGTGCAGGTGATCTTGTAGAGGAACGAGTCGTCGCTCCCCAGATCGATCCGTGCCCGGGCCAGCGGCCCGGCCTGCGCCGCCGCCTTCTTCTCCCGTGCCGTCTTGCTCGCCACCATGACGCATCCCGCCTTCCGTCGACTCTCCAGCCTACGGACCCCGGCGACGGCGCCTTCAGCCCCCTCTTGGTAGCGCGAGCGACACTCCGAGGAGGACCGCGATCCACGAATGAACCTTTCCCCGCCCGACCTCGTGTCAGGGGTGGAGGTGACGATGGGCGACGCCGAGACGCTGGCGGCACTGCAACGCGACCATGCGGCCGCGCTGTGGGGGTACGTCGTGCGCCTCACCGGCGATCGCTCCCGCGCCGAGGACATCGTGCAGGAGACGATGGTGCGGGCCTGGCGGCATCGGCTGGTCGACGGGGAGGGCGGTTCGGCGCGGGCCTGGCTCTTCACCGTGGCGCGCCATCTGGTCACCGACGAGGCCCGCTCGGCGCGCGCCCGCCACGAGAGTCTGACCTCCGAGGACGGTACGCCGACCCCGGACGCTACCGCCGACGCCGCCGAGCACCTGGTCGACGCGATGGTGATCAGCGACGCACTGCTCACCCTGACCGACGAGCACCGCGGTGTCGTGATCCGGGCGTACTACCAACGGCTCTCGGTCGCCGAGATCGCCGCCGAGCTCGGTCTCGCGCCCGGGACCGTGAAGTCCCGGCTGCACTACGGGCTCCGCAACCTGCGCCTGGCACTGGAGGAACGAGGAGTGACCCCATGACCGACCGTTACACCGACTCCGACGGCGCCTACGTCCTCGGCGCTCTGGACGCCGCCGAACGCGCCGAGTTCGAGGCGCACCTGGCGACCTGCCGGGAGTGCTCCGCCGCTGTCGCGGAGCTCGTCGACCTTCCGGGGGCGCTGAGCCGGCTGGAGCCTGGTGAGGCACTCCCCCTCCTCACCAGTGCTCCGCCGGTGCCGCCTCGGCTGCGAGCGTTGGCCTCGGTGCTGCCGACCGCCGAGCAGCCGTCGGCACCCCCACCAGCGCCACCCCTCGGTACACCCCAGCCGCGGCGGCGCCGACCCCGGATCGGGACCGTGGTCCGTCTGGTCGCCGCCGCCCTCACCCTCGCTGCGGTGATCGCCGTCCTCGGGGTCACCACCCACCCCGGCACGCCCCCGAGCCGGACCCCGGACCGCACCGTGGCCTTGGTCTCAGCCACGACGCAGCCGGCCCCGCCCGTGATGGCCCAGGCCGGACTCACCCGGACGAAGGGGGGCACACGGGTCGATCTGATCTGCTTCTACGCCACCGGGTATGGCGCCACCGCGGCGTACCGCCTCGTGCTGCTCGACTCCCAGGGCCGACGGTTCCAGGTC
Organism: Nocardioides sp.; assembly: GCF_030150155.1. Taxonomy (GTDB): domain Bacteria; phylum Actinomycetota; class Actinomycetes; order Propionibacteriales; family Nocardioidaceae; genus Nocardioides. Next base: position 32,003 of record NZ_JASLGR010000020.1, on the reverse strand, counting down.
TCCCAGTGGCAGGCGAAGCCGGGCGACCGGACCTGGACGTCGGGGGCGACACGGCTGCGGGTCGACCAGATCAGCCAGGTGGACCTGGAGTCGATCGACGGCACGGTGCTGCTCTCCACCGCGCTGCGAGACCGATGAACCGTTCGGGGCCCGGCCTCGTGTCACCGGTGTCCACTCGTCCCGCCGTTCCTTCGGAGGTCACCATGTTCCTCGCTGTATCCCGCCTGCGGAGCACCCTCGCTCTCGGCACCACCGCACTGGCCTGCCTCGGCACCCTAGCCGCCTGCGGCTCGGCCAGCTCGACGTCGACGACCACCACGACCAGCTCGCCCACCATGTCGAGCACCCCGACCGCCTCGGCCACGCCGACCGGGTCGGCACCGTCGAGCTCGACCTCCACGACCACGACCAGCGCGCTGCTGACGGTCGCGACGACCGGTATCGGCAGGATCGTCACCACCGGGAGCGGCATGACGGTCTACCGCTACACCAAGGACACCAAGGGCGCCTCGCACAGCGCCTGCACCGGCACCTGTGCCACGACGTGGCCCGCCGTCACCGTGGCCGGCACCTTGCCGACGAAGATCAAGGGCATCCACGGCACCCTGGCCACGATCACCGGAGCCGACGGCGCCAAGCAACTCACCCTCAACGGCTGGCCGCTCTACACCTACTCCGGGGACAAGGCAGCCGGCGACACCGCAGGCCAGGGCCTGGACTCGATCTGGTGGGCGATCACCTCGCACGGCAAGAAGGTCACCCGGATGATCACCCCGGCCGCCACCGCTACCCCGACCGCGACCGCCGCCCCGTCCTCGAGCAGCGCGAGCGGCTACTGACCTCCTGCTGGACCTGAGCTCACCACCCCTGAGCGAGGTCGGCGAGCACCTCGGCTGCGGCGACCTCGCGTGCCGAGCGCCACCCGGTGCCCGCCCACAGGTGCACCCGCTCGGCGTCCCCGGCGACCGCGGCAGCGGTGCGCAGCTCGCGGGTGAGGTGGTGCACCTCCGGGTAGCCCACCGGCGCGTGCGCGTCGTGCCGCTCCAGGAACCCGTTGACCAGTCCGCGGGCAGGACGACCGGTGAAGGCACGGGTCACTCGGGTGTCGGTGAAGCGCGGGTCGGCCAGGGCACGGCGGTGCGTGGTCGAGGTGCCCGCCTCGGGAGTACGCATCAACAGCGTCCCGACCACGACGGCCTCGGCTCCGGCGGCGCGCAGTCGCGCGACGGCGGCGGGGCCATCGACGCCGCCCGCGGCCACGACCGGCAGCGTGACCGTGGCGCGCACCGCTGCCACGGTCTCCTCGGTCGGCCGGTCCGCGACGGTGGCGGTCGGGTCGAAGACGGCGCTGTGCCCACCAGCAGCGCTGCCCTGCACCAGGACGGCGTCGAGGCCGAGCGCCGCGGCGGCCTCCGCCTCCCCCACCGAGGTGACGGTGGCGGCCAACCGGCTCCCAGCCCGGCGCAGCCGGTCCGCATCGGCAGCCGGGGGCAGCCCGAAGGTGAAGGAGATCCACGGCACCGGCTCGCGGACCAGCAGCTCGATCTTGGCCGCCCAGGCGTCGTCCTCCCAGCGCGGCTCGACCGGCAGTGTGACGTCGACCGCGGCGGCCTCGTCGGCCAGCTCGCGGCGATACCCGTCGAAGGCCTCACGGGGCATCGCGGCGCTGCCCGGGACGAAGAGGTTGACCCCGGGCCGGTAGCCCTCGGCGTGCACGTCGCCCAGCTTGGCGCGCAGCGCCTCGGCGGAGAGGTACCCGGCCGGGACGAACGCGAACGCACCCGAGCCCATCGCGGCGGCGATCAGCTCGGGGGTGGTGACCCCACCGGCCATCGGCGCTGCGACCAGGGGCAGATCCACGTCGAAGAGGCTCATGGAACGAACCTACTCACCGGGGCACGGCGACCTCAACGGCTCAGGATCAGTCCGCTGGTCGGCACCCCGGTGCCGGCGGTGACCAGGACGTGGGCCGCGCCCTCGACCTGGTTGACCGAGGTCCCGCGGATCTGTCGGACCGCCTCGGCGACCCCGTTCATGCCGTGGATGTAGGCCTCGCCGAGCTGCCCGCCGTGGGTGTTGATCGGCAGCGTGCCGCCCAGCTCGATCGCACCGTCGGCGATGAACCCGGGCGCCTCCCCGCGACCGCAGAAGCCCAGCTCCTCCAGCTGCATCAGCACGTACGGCGTGAAGTGGTCGTAGAGCACGGCCGTGGCGATGTCGGCGGGGACCAGACCCGACTGCCGCCACAGGTCCCGCCCGACGACGCCCATCTCCGGGATGCCGATGTCGTCGCGGTAGTACGAGGTCATCACGAACTGGTCCGGGGCACTGCCCTGGGCTGCTGCGGTGATCAGCGCGGGCCGCTGCGGCAGGTCACGGGCCCGCTCCGGTGTGGTGATCACCAGGGCGACGGCTCCGTCGGACTCCTGGCAGCAGTCCAGCAGGTGCAGCGGCTCAGCGATCCAGCGCGAGGCCTGATGCTCCTCCAGGGTGATCGGCTTGCCGTAGAAGAACGCCTTCGGGTTGGTCGCGGCATGGCGTCGGTCGGCGACAGCGACCCGGCCGAAGTCCTCCGAGGTGGCTCCGTAGTCGTGCAGGTAGCGGCGCGCCTGCAGCGCGACGGTGGCTGCCGGGGTCGAGAGCCCGAGCGGGTAGGTCCAGGCGTTGTCCAGGCCGTTGGTGTTCGACTGGGTCGCGGCCCAGCCCTGCACCTGGCCGAACCGCTGCCCGGAGCGCTCGTTGAACCCGCGGTAGGCGACCACCACCTCGGCGACCCCGGTGGCGACCGCCATCGCGGCCTGCTGCACGGTGGCGCAGGCGGCCCCGCCGCCGTAGTTGATCCGGCTGAAGAACCGCAGGTCGCCCAGGCCGAGCTCGCGGGCCAGGGCGATCTCGGAGGAGTTGTCCATCGTGAACGTGACCAGGCCGTCGACGTCCTCGGGCCGCAGCCCGGCGTCGACCAGCGCACACCGGGTGGCCTCGACGGAGAGCTGCAGCTCCGAGCGCCCCGACTCCTTGGAGAACTCGGTGGCCCCGATCCCGACGATGGCCGCCTGACCACTCAACGACCGGGTCATCGAAGCGCCACCTTCACGGTGCCGAAGACGTGGGCGCCCAGCGAGACCGCGCCGGTGAGGGCGATGGTGGCGATCCCGTCCTCGATCGCGGCGACCGACCCGCTGAAGGTGAAGGTGTCGCCCGGGTAGGCCGGGGCGCCGAGCCGGATCGCGATCCCGCGGATCTCGACGTCGGTGCCGACCCAGTCGGTGACGTAGCGCTCGCACAGCGCGGTCGAGGTGAGGATGTTGACGAAGATGTCCTTGCTCCCCGCCGCGACGGCACGGTCGCGGTCGTGGTGCACGTCCTGGAAGTCACGGGTCGCCAGCGCGCCCGAGACCACCAGGGTCGGAGTGATCGGCAGCTCCCACACGGGCAGCTCGTCGCCTACCAGCAGCGTCCTCATGCGGTCCTCCTCCAGATCGGCAGGGTCAGGTCCTCGTCGATCCGGTTCCACTCCACGGCGACCCGGTCGCCGATGGCGAGGTCGGCCAGCTCCTCGGCCGAGCCGGTCAGCTCGGCCACCATCCGGACGCCCTCGTCCAGATCGACGACCGCGATCGTCAACGGCAGCACCTTGCCCGGCAGCGGTGGGGCATGGTGCACGGTGAACGAGAACACCGTCGCGGTGCCGGCAGCGACGACGTACTCGCGCTCGAAGGCACCACAGACGGGGCACGAGGGCCCCGGTGGATGACGCAGCAGCCCGCAGGCACCGCACCGCTGGATGCGCAGCTCCCCGACCTGGGTGCCCTCCCAGAAGAACGCGCTGTCGCGGTTGATCGCGGGCCGGACCGGGCCGCTCACAGCGCGCTCCCGCGGGGAGCGAACTTGAGCACCCGGAAGAGCATCGTGGCGACCACCTCGCTGGACCCGTCGGCCGCATCGACGTACCAGGTGTTGCGCGAGGTGACGAAGTAGCCGATCCCCATCCCGGTCGCCTTCGGTCCGACGACGGAGTCCAGCGCGGTGGTGACCCGGACCTGCTCCCCCACCCGCAGGTAGCGCAGGTACTCCTGCTCGCAGTTGGTGCCGAGCACGGCAGTGAAGCCGAGGTCGGTCAGCGAGCGCATCATCGAGTGCAGCGGGTCACGTTCGGAGGGCACGCCGCCGAGGCCGTACATCGTCCAGACCTGCGCCATCGAGGGCGGCGCCTCCCCGGCACGGAAGCGGTCGGAGTCGAGTCCGATCGCCTCGAGCCAGTCGTTGATCCGCGGCTGGTTCACCAGGTCGCGGGCGTGCCGCTCGGCGGCCTCGCCCCAGCCCTGGATCTCGGTGGCGCGGGCCGTCACCTGGTCGTGGATCGCCTCGGGCACGAGGTCGGACGGCGTGGTCGAGGTCATCGCGGCACCTTCGGTAGGCCCAGTCCGAACTGGGCGATCAGCTCTCGTTGCACCTCGTTGACGCCGCCTCCGAAGGTGAGCACGAGGTTCCGCTTGGCGGTGGCGTCGAGGAGGCGGTGCAGCCAGGCCGTGTCGGGGTCGGCCAGATCGCCGTACGTCGACACGATCCCCATCAGCTCCAGGCCGAGCCTCTGCACCTCGACCGAGGCGAACACCTTGCAGGCCGAGGCGTCAGCGACAGCGGCGGCTCCAGTGGCCGGTCGGGCCGCGACCTGCCAGTTGAGCAGCTCGTTGACCCGGAACGCCGCGGTGGTGCGGGCCAGCACGTCACGCACCTCGGGCACGCTCAGCAGACCACGCGGCTCGGCCCACGCGGTGACCAGGTCGCGCAGCCCCTCCAGCCGGCCGGCGGGCCCGAGCATGACGCGTTCGTGGTTGAGCTGGGTGGTGATCAGCCGCCAGCCGCCGCCCTCCTCGCCGACCATCATGTCGGCGGGCACGCGGACGTCGTTGAAGTAGGTCGCGTTGACATGGTGCGAGCCGTCGACGGTGCGGATCGGGGTCCAGGAGAACCCCGGGTCGCGGGTGTCGACGATGAAGATCGAGATGCCCTGGTGCTTGGGCGCCTCGGGGTCGGTACGGGCCGCGAGCCAGATGTAGTCCGCGGCGTGACCGCCGGTGGTCCACATCTTCTGGCCGTTGATCACCCAGTCACCGGTGGCGGGATCACGCCGAGCGGTGGTGCGCAGCGAGGCCAGGTCGGTGCCGGCGTCGGGCTCGGAGTAGCCGATCGCGAAGTGCACGTCGCCGGTCAGGATCCGCGGCAGGAACAGCTCCTTCTGCGCCTCGGTGCCGAACGTCTGCAGGGTAGGTCCGACGGTCTGCAGGGTGACCGAGGGCAGGTGCACGTCGGCCCGCGCCGCCTCGTTGGCGAACGCCTGCTGGTGCAGGCCGTCGAGCCCCTTGCCGCCGTACGTCGTGGGCCAGCCGACCCCGAGGTAGCCGTCGGCGCCCATCTGCTTGATCAGTCGGTGATAGGCGTCGCCGTGCCGGTCGACGAGGAGCTCCTCGCGGTCGGCCCGGGTGGCCAGCGAGCCGAAGTAGTCGCGCACCTGGGACTTGAAGGCACGCTGGGCGTCGTCGAGCTCGGCGTTCTTGCCGTAGGTCTCGGTGATCGGCGCCATCGTGAGGGTGGTGAGGGTGCCGCCCAGGCGCCGACTGAGGTCGAACCCGGTCGCGGTGAAGTGCGCCAGCGGGTAGGTCTCGTCGACCCCCATCCCGCCGTGCAGGTGGTGGCAGGTCTGCAGCGCCGCGGGCAGCCGGTCGGTCAGCCACAGCGCCGCCACACCCAGGTCGTCGTCGGCGGGCTGGCCCGACGCGAGCCGGCGCACCGCCTCGGCCGCGACCAGGGTCATCGCCCGTGAGGCCACGTAGACGTCGGCGATCTGCTGCGCGACGGCCTGGAACTCGGCCAGCCTCCGCCCGAACTGGGACCGCTCGGCGATGAAGCCGGCGGTCAGCTCCAGGGCCCCGGCGAGCAGGCCGGCACCCTGGCCGACGAGGCCGGCGACGACGTGTCGGCGCAGCAGGTCGGCGGCTCCGGCCTCGGTCAGGACCGCCAGCGGGCGAACCCCGTCGAGCACGTACGTCGCCTCCGCGGCGACCGCCTCGGTGCCGAGGTAGGTGCTCAACGAGGTCGCGGTCGGCACCGCGGTGACGCCGTCCGCGTCGGAGGCCACGACGGCGACGACGCTGGCGCCGTCGTGGCTGAGGGCGGTGACGAGCAGCACCGCTGGTGCCCCGACCCCGAGGGCGACGGCGACCTTGCGGCCGCGCAGCAGCCCCTCGGCGTCGAGCCGGGTGGCCGGACGCTCGGTCAGCGGGGCGGCCGGCTCGCTGATCGCCGCCACGACGGCCCGCTCCCCGGCGAGGACGCCCGGGACGACGGCGTCGAGCACGCGCGCGGGGGCGAGGTCGAGCAGCGGCACCAGGCCGCCGACGAGCACGTCGGCGAAGGGCAGCGGCGAGGAGCGCCGGGCGCCCTCGGAGACGAGCACCGCCGCGCCGGCCAGACCGAGTCCCTCGCCGCCGTACGCCTCGGGGGCGACGAGCGCGAGCAGTCCTGCCTGCGCAGCGGCGCGCCAGCCGTCCTCGACCCGCGTCGGGGCGCGGTCCAGCACGTCGCAGAGCACTCCGGCGATCTCGCCGGTCAGCTCCTCATCCAGCATCCCAACACCTCACGTCACACCATGATTTCTAGAACATGTTCTACTCTAGCCGAGTGATGCTGCCCCTCGCACCCCACACGCTGCGCCAGCTCGCCCTCGGAACCGTGACCGGCATCGTGCTGCGCCCCCTGGACGGGCCCCGGACCGCGATCGGCTCGTTCGCGATCGGGTGGCTGGCCGGGGACTTCGCCCCGCAGCTGCTGGCCGCCTCCCTGACCGACACCGCCCTCGCCGTACGCCGTCACCGCGCGACCCCGCTCGGGCTCGCGCTCACCGCCGCGACCACCGTCGGCCTCGGGGTGGCGATCGGCTCCGCCTGGCGCTCCCGGATCACGCTGGCCGAGGCAGCCCACACCTCACCGCTGCCCCGGCCGCCGCTGCGCCGCCTACTGCGGCCGCTGCACTTCCGGGACACCGCGGTCAGGGTCGACCGGAATCTCCCCTACGGTCCCTACGGCGGCCGCAACAGGCTGGACCTCTACCGGCCAGCCGACCGCGACGGGGACGGCGCTCCGGTCCTGGTCCAGATCCACGGCGGCGGCTGGACGATCGGGAGCAAGGAGCAGCAGGGCCGCCTGCTGATGAACGCGATGGCGGCCCAGGGCTGGGTCTGTGTGGCGATCAACTACCGGCTCGCCCCGCGGAGCCGCTGGCCCGCGCACCTCGACGACGTCCGTGCCGCCCTGGGCTGGGTGCAGCGCGAGATCAGGTCCTACGGCGGCGACCCGGGTCACGTCGTGCTCACCGGCGGCTCAGCAGGCGGGCACCTGGCCGCCCTGGCCGCACTGACGGCGGCGCCGGGGTCGATCGCCGCCTGCGTGCCGTTCTACGGCGTCTACGACCTGCTCGGCGAGGACCAGGACGTCTTCACCCTCGGGATGCGTGAGTCGCTGCTGGCGCCCCGGATCTTCGCCCCTGACGCCGTCGACGAGGACTACCGGGTGGCCTCGCCGCTGCATCAGGTGCACCCCGACGCACCTGACTTCCTCGTGCTGCACGGCCGTCTGGACACCCTGGTCTCGGTGCGTCAGGCGCGCGCCTTCGTGGCGCGGCTGCGGGCGGTCTCGCGGGGCCGGGTGGACTACGCCGAGCTGGCACTGACCCAGCACGCCTTCGACGTGGTCGGGTCGGTGCGCGCTCACCACGCCGTCGCCGCAGTGAGCCGGTGGCTGGTGCGCCACCATGCCGAGCGCACCAGCCCATCCCTCCCCTGAGCCCCTGGGAGTCAGGGGCTCAGCGCGGCAGGCCGAGGATCTGCTCGGCGACCACGTTCTTGAGCACCTGGGTGGTGCCCCCGGCGATCGAGAGGCACCGAGTCAGCAGCATCTCGTGCACGTCGGCCTCCAGCGCCACCGGATCGGCCAACAGGGAGCGGCCCTGGATGGTGACGACGAGCTCGGAGGCGTCCTGGCGACTGCGCACGCCGAGCAGCTTGGCCACACTCGACTCGGCTCCGGGACCACGCCCGGCCAGACGGCGGGCGGTGGACCGGGCACCCAGCTGGGCGCAGGCGGTCGCCAGCGCGACGGCGCGACCGACCTCGACCAGGTCCCGTTCGGGCAGGCCGGCGGCGGCCAGCTCGACGGCGCGCTCCACACTGGTGCCGAGCCGGGCCGAGGCCATCGCGACCCGCTCGTTGGACAGCGTGGTGCGGGCCAGCGCCCAGCCTCCGTCGACCTCACCGACCACACAGTCGTCGGGCACCACGACCCCGTCGAGGAAGACCTCGTTGAAGAGCGCGTCGCCCGTCATCTCGCGCAGCGGCCTGACGTCGAGCCCCGCCGAGGTCATGTCGACCAGGAAGTAGGTGATCCCGCGATGCTTGGCGACCTCGGGGTTCGTCCGCGCCAGGCAGATCGCCCAGTCGGCCTCGGCCGCGAGCGAGGTCCACACCTTCTGCCCGGTCAGCCGCCAGCCGCCCTCGACCCGCTCGGCCCGGGTCGACAACGACGCCAGGTCCGAGCCGGCGCCGGGCTCGGAGAAGAGCTGGCACCACACGATCTCGCCGCGCAGGGTCGGGCCGACGAACCGCTCGCGCTGGGCGTCGTCGCCGTGCGCCACGATCGTCGGGGCGGCCCAGCCTCCGATCTTGAGGTCGGGGCGTTCCACCCCCGCCGCGGTGAGCTCCTCGTCGATCACGAGCTGCTCCAGGGCACCGGCGCCGACGCCGTACGGCGCGGGCCAGTGCGGCATCAGGTACCCGGTCTCCACCAGCGCCGCCCGGCGGTCCTCGGCCGTCGCGATGGCGGCGATCGTGGCGCGCACACCGGCGCGCACCGACTCCGCCCCCTCCAGATCGGCCCGCAGCTGCCGTCGTACGCCGGCCACGGCCCGCCCCGCGAGATCGAGGGCCGCCGCAGCGGAGTCACCGGCCACCGCCCGGAGCGCGCTCGCCCGGCGCAGGTAGAGGTGGGCGTCGTGCTCGAAGGTGAACCCGATCCCGCCGAGCACCTGGATCGCCGACTGGGCGACCTCGACGGCACCGTCGAAGACCACGGTCCGGGCGACCGCAACGGCCAGGTCGGCCTGCGGGTCGCCGTCGAGGCCGGCGGCCGACGCGGCCGCGTCCCAGGCCGCGGCGGTGGCCTTCTCGACCGTGCAGGCCATCTCGGCCAGCAGGTGTTTGATCGCCTGGAACCGGCCGATCGGCTGACCGAACTGCTCCCGGACCCGGGCGTAGTCCACGGCGGTGGCCAGGCACCAGCCTGCGATGCCGACGGCCTCGGCGGCCAGCAGCGGCACCAGCACCCGGGAGATCGCGGCGGCGTCGACCCCGGGCAGCACCACGACCGACGGATCGTCCAGGGCGACGTCGACCCGGACGGTGGCGGCGCGGCGGGTGAGGTCGAGCGTGCTGAGCGGGGTCGCCGTCACGGCCGCGGCGGCAACGAGGGCCCAGACCTCGGCACCGGAGGCGTCCACGCCGCCGAGCAGGTGCCAGCCGGCCCCACCGCCGTCATAGCTCAACGCGTCCCCGCGGAGCCGGTCGCCGACTTCCAGGGTGGGCTCGAGCGCGACCCCGGCGGTGAGGCCGGTGGCGAGGTCGTCGAGCACCGCAGCACCAGCGCCTACACCGCTCAGGCCGAGGACCGTCGCGACCGTGGCGGTGCCGAGCAGCGGCCCAGGCAGCAGCTGCGTGGCACAGGCCTCGACCGCGACCGCCAGGTCCAGCAGGGTGCCGCCGCCACCGACCGGCTCCGGGGCGGCGATCAGGGGCAGTCCCAGCTTCACGGTCTCGGCCCACAGGTCCCCGAACGCAGGCTCGGCGTCGGTCTCGGCGGCACGCACTAGCGCTGTCGCGCCGAGGTCACCGGCCCACTCGCGCACGCTCTGAGCAAGGTCCTGGTGGTCGTCTGTGAGTCCAAGAGGCATGACACAGATACTAGAACGTGTTTCACTTATCGGGTGACGTTGGTGTGAGATAGAGAACGTGTTTCACGAATGTGCATCAGCGTGCACTAATCTGAGTGCGGCAATATCGAGGAGGGCAAGGCGTTGAGCATCACCACGGAAGTCACCACTACGACCGATTCGGAGCGGTCGAGAGCGGGTTCTCCGGCACAGCAGGAGCGCCGTCGGCGCATCCTGGATGCGACCATCGAGCTTGCCTCGGAGGGCGGTTTCGAAGCCGTCCAGATGCGTGAGGTCGCCGAGCGCGCCGAGGTCGCCCTGGGCACGCTCTACCGCTACTTCCCGTCCAAGATCCACCTGCTCGTCGCCGCCCTGGGCCGCGAGTTCGCCGGCACCGAGAGCCGCACGGCACAGCGGGCCATCCCGGGTGAGACCGCGCACGAGCGCGTGATGTGGATCCTGTCGCGGATGACGAAGAACCTGCAGCGCCAGCCGCAGCTGACCGAGGCGATGGTGCGGGCGTTCATGTTCGCCGACGCCTCGGTGACCGACGAGATCCACGTGGTGGGCATGCAGCTCACCGCCGTGATCTCGCGCGCGATGGCGGGCACCCCCGAGCACGGCGAGGCCACCGTCGAGGAGGCCGCGATCATCAGGGTCATCTCCGACGTCTGGCTCTCGGCCCTGGTCTCCTGGGTGACCGGCCGGATGGGCGCCCAGGAGGTCCAGGACCACCTCGACACCGCCGTGAAGCTGATCCTCCCCTGATCGCCTTGTGAGTGTCTCGACTGTCCATGGACCGTCGAGACACTCACAAGCCGCTGCGGGTCAGCCGCCGAAGGCGTGGGTCGCAGTGGCGCCGCCGTCGATCGCGATCTCGGCGCCGGTGACGAAGCCCGACTCGTCGCTGGCGAGGTAGACGTAGAGCGGCGCGATGTCGGCCGGCACCCCGACGCGACGCAGCGCCACCTTGGTGCCGCCCCACTCCATCGCCGAGTCGTCCGCACCCATGCCCCGAGTCATGCCAGTGTCGATCATGCCGGGGTGGACCGAGTTGACCCGGATCCCCTTCGGGCCGAGCTCCAGCGCCGCTGCCTTGGTCAGGCCCCGGATGGCGAACTTGGTCGAGGTGTAACCCGCGACCAGCGGCATCCCGGCCAGCCCCTCGATCGAGGAGGCGTTGACGATGGAGCCACCTCCGGCCTCGCTCATCGTGGCGATGACGGACTTGATCCCGAGGAACGTGCCGAGGGTATTGACCCGCCACAGCAGCTCGTACTCCTCGACCGGGGTCGTGACGATCTCGTTGAAGCGCAGGATGCCGGCGTTGTTGGCCAGCACCGTGACCGGCCCGAACGCCGCCGTGGTGGCGTCAACCAGGTCGGCCCAGGACTGCTCGGAGCTGACGTCGTGGTGGACGAAGAGCACACCCTCGCCCAGCTCCTTGGCCAGCAGCTGGCCGGGCTCGTCGGCGACGTCGGCGATGACGACCCGCGCTCCCTCCTCGACGAAGGCGCGCACGATCGCCTCGCCCTGTCCCTGTGCGCCACCGGTGACGATGGCGACCTTGCCGCCCAGGCGTCCGGTCATGGTCAGCTCCTGCTCATTCGTTGGGGGGTCATCTGCATCACGGCGTCGGCAGCGAAGCCGACAGCCGGGTCCCGGTCGGCGAACCAGGCGCCGAGCTCGGAGTCGAGGGACTCGCCGGTCCACAGCGGGTCGGCGCCCAGGTCCCAGCGCTGGGCCACCCGCGGCGCCTCGAGGACTGCGATCATGCCGCCGTACACGACGAAGACCTGGCCGGTGACCTGGGAGGACGCCGGGGAGGCGAGCCAGGTGACCAGGGGCGCGACGTGGTCGGGGCTGTACGGGTCGATCGCCTCACCGGAGGTGTCGTCGCCGAAGACGTCGGCGGTCATCGCGGTCCGCGCCCGCGGGCAGATCGCGTTGGCGCGCACCCCCGAGCGACCCAGCGCCCGCGCGGCCGAGAGCGTCAGCGCGGTGATGCCGGCCTTCGCGGCGGCGTAGTTCGGCTGCCCGGGAGGACCACTGAGGAACGCCTCGGAGGCGGTGTTGATCAGCGACGCCTCGACCGGCACCCCGGTCGTCTTCGCCTTGTCGCGCCAGTACGTCGCCACGTTGCGGGTCAGCAGGAAGTGGCCGCGCAGGTGGATCCGGACGACGAGGTCGAACTCCTCGTCGGTCATGTTGAAGAGCATCTTGTCGCGCGTGATGCCGGCGTTGTTCACCACCACGTCGAGGCTGCCGAACGTGTCGACGGCGGTGGCCACGATCGCGTCGGCGGTGGCACGCTCCCCGATGTCGCCCGGAGCGGCGACCGCCTCGCCACCGAAGCCGCGGATCTCCTCGATCACCGCATCGGCAGCACCGGGCAGGTCGTTGACCACGACCCGGGCTCCGGCCCGGGCCAGACCCAGGGCCTCGGCCCGACCGAGCCCGCCGCCGCCACCGGTGACGGCGGCGACCTTGCCCACCAGCGAGCCTGCCGCCATCAGCCGGCCTCCACGATCCGCAGCGCCGACTTCGGGCACGAGGCCACGGCCCGCTCGATGGCGCTCCGGTTGGCGTCGGTCACCTCAGGGGTGCTCACCTGGAGCTGGTCGTCGTCGTCGAGGTGGAACGTGTCGGGCACGAGGCCCTCGCAGATGCCGTTGGACTCGCAGAGGTCCCAATCGACGCTCACCCGGAACTGGCCAGTCATGATGCCTTCTCTCTCAACTCGCGGCGCTCTGCCCGGGCAGCGCGCTCATCTTGCGGTGGTCCCAACTGGCGACGTGATCGGGGGTGATCACGACGCCGACCCGCTTGCGGGCCTGGGCGTCGACGATCTGGTCGCCGAGCTCACCCAGATCGACGCCGCCCGACATCCGGGCCATCACCCGGGTGCCGAGGGCGCGGATGTCGTCGTACTCCTCGATCAGGGTGGCGGTGCCGCGGATGCTGACACCACGCAGCTCGGAGTACTCCTCGCCGTCCTCGACCAAGCAGCTCACCCGCGGGTCGCGCCGCAGGTTGGCGATCTTCTGCGAGGACGCGTAGGTCCAGAATCCGATCTTGCCGTGCGTCATCACATAGAAGAGGGTGGACAGGTGCGGTGCCCCGGTGGGGCCGATCGTCGCTACCTGGACCTTCATCTGCTCGCCGAGGAAGACCTCGACCTCGCCTGCCGTGAGCGCGACCGTGCGCCGACCTTGAGCCACTCTGACCACCCCTTGAAACTAGAACACGTTCTATCCTAGGGGAAGGGTGGTCAGGGCGCCACCATCTCGTCGAGCAGCCAGTGACCGTCGCGCCGCACCAGGGTGACCAGCTCCCAGGTCGGGCTCACCACGGTGTTCTTGGCACTGGTGGCCGAGGCGGTCTGGTTGACGTAGAGCAGTGCCGTCGCGGTGTCGGCGGTGGCCGAGACCAGTCCCACCGAGCACAGCTGGGGCGTGCAGGTCTCGGGCTGCGTGCTGGTCGCCGTCAACGGGGCGACCGCCGCCGTCACCGCCACCTTCCGCTTGGCCTGCTCCGCCCGTGCGGCGACGTCGGGCAGGGTGGCGTCGTACGCCGTGGCCATCCGCTTCGTCATCACCGCCTTCGCCGCAGCGATGTCGGCGTCCGACGAGGCGGCCCGCCACGACATCGCGAGCGTGGTCAGTCGGGCGGCCTCGGCCATGATCGAGGCGCGCTGGCCCGAGGCCGTCACCTCGCCGCCCGGCGCGACGTCGTCACGGGCGGCGCGCCAGCCGAGCAGACCGAGCGCTGCCACGCCGAGCACCAGGACGACGGCGAGGATGCTCACCCGGAGCGTGCGGGACGCACTGATCATGAGACACCTGCCAAGTCGGAGAGGAGCCACCGGTCACCGACCTTGGTGACGGTGACGACGAAGCGGTACTGGTCGCAGCGCGAGCCCGCCTTCGGGCAGGCGGTGGTGGCCTTGGTCGACTTCGTGTCGGTGTTGGTCACCACGTTGCTCGCCGTCACCAGCAGGACTCCGGTGTCGGCGGTGAGCCTGTTGATCGCGACGTGGCCGATGGTGCCCTGGGACACCGCCTGAGCCTGCTGAGCGGCAGCCTTGAGGTCCACCGAGGTGGCGGCGTACTGCTTCTTGAAGGTGCCCGTCGACAGCGACTCGACCTTCTTCATCCGGGTGTCCATGTCGTGGTAGTCGACGTCGAGGAAGGCGAGCACGCCCGCCGAGGCGGCGTCGCGGACCTGCGCCTGGCGGGCCACCACCGACTCCGCCTTGGTCTGCCAGGGCAGCACCCGGGCGCCGCCGATCACGACTGCCACGATCGCGGCGAGCACGATCACGACCGCGCCGGCCAGGACGATCTCCAGCCACGGCCGGGTCCGGCCCGCGCCGCTGCCACGCTCCCGCGACGAGCCCGAGAGCCCCAGCCGCGTCACCGTCAGGGTGCTCTTGTCAGTGTCCACGGGTCACCGGTCCGATCAGCATCGACTGCCAGGCACTGGTGCCGAGGATCGAGAGCGGGCCGGTGGCGTCGCTCTGCTCGGGTGTGGTGATCGTCACATCGCTCCCATCGGTCGTTGCCTTCGCCTTGCTGAGCGACCCGTACGGGTTGATCTGGTAGATCGGGTCGGAGTCGTCCACCTTCGGCGCCATGTTGACGCCGCGCTGCACGATCGGGTCGGAGCCGGTGTAGCCGGGCTGGGCACGCGCATCGGTGCACTTCGCGGGGTAGGCGGCGCCCTTGCTCAGGTCACTGGGCAGCGCCCACTGGTTGGCCGGCATGTACCCCTTCGTGCACGGCGGCGCGGTGTAGCTGAACTGCAGGTTGATGTGACCGTAGCCGTCGCCGGGGGTGCCGATCAGGCCGTTCTTCACCACCACCGGGAAGGTCACCAGGATCTGCTCGATGGCGGGCAGGCGGGCGGTCAGCACCTGGTTGGTGGTGACCAGGTTGGAGATGAAGACCGGCAGCACCGGGTTGAGACCGTCGACCAGGGACTGCACCTGCTTCAGGGTGGCCGGGCCGCCCTGGAGGATCGAGCGCAGCTGCGGGTCGGAGGACTTCAGGGCGGCGGTGACGTTCTTCAGGCCGCTGGCGAAGTTCTTGATGTCGTCGGCGTGGGCCTGCTGGGTCTTGAGCACCTGCGACCCGGAGTCGAGCAGCGAGATGGTGGCGTCCTGGTGCTCGATCGCCTTGCCGACGAACGTGGTGGCACCGTCGACCAGGGTGCGCAGGTTCTGCGCGTTGCCCTGGAACATCTGGCCGAGCTCGCTGACCACCGTCTCCAGGTCGTCAGGGTTGACCGACCGGGTGAAGCTGTCCAGGGAGGTGAGCAGCACGTCGGTCGAGGGCGGCAGCGTCGCCTTGGCCGGGTCGACCTTGTCGCCGTCAGCGAGCCACGGTCCATTCACCCGGGTCGGCAGGAAGTTGACGTACTGCTCCCCCACCGCCGACAGGTCGGCGATCTGCACCGCGGAGTCCCGCGGCACCTGCGCATCCGAGCGCAGTGCCAGCGTCACCCGTACGCCGGCCGGGGTCAGGTCCATCTTCGAGACCTTCCCGACCTTGACGCCGCGGTAGTCCACCTCGCTGCCGACGTAGAGGCCGCCCGAGGCGGGCAGGTCCAGGGTGACGGCCACCCCGCGCCCCAGCACCCGGTCGACGACGCCGAGATACGTGCCGCCGATGTAGGTGATCCCGACGACGGCCAGGGTGAGGAAGATGGCCAGTCGGATCTTGACGTTGAGGGTCACTTCGATCCCCCTCCCAACAGTGAGCCGAGCAGCCCGAGCAGGCCCGGGGAGCTGGTCGCCGAGGCGCTCGCACTCGGGGCGGGCGTGGCGGTCCCTGTGGACTTCTTGGTGCCGCCGCTGGTGCCGGCCTTGCCCGCCCCGGAGGTGCCGGACGTGCCCGACGTACCGGAGGATCCGGACGAGCCCGAGGACGAACCGCCGCCCAGCAGGCCGCCCACGATCTGGCTGAGCAGGTCGGTGACACCGGCCTGGGTGCCGTCGGAGTTGGTCCCCGACAGCGGCAGCCCGAGGTTGGCCAGCGGACCGCCGGTGTCCTCCTTGCCGACCAGGGAGCAGACCAGGTCCTCGTGCAGCAGGTCGCACAGCGCGCCGACCAGGGGCTGCAGCGCCGAGCAGCCCTGGGCGTAGTTCTGGCAGAGCTGGAGCACCTGCGGGATGCCCATGTTGGAGCCGGTGGCGAGGCCGGTGATGATCTGGTTGAGGTTGATGTCGAGGTGGAACAGGGCGTTGGAGTACTCCCCTCGCGCCAGGTCCTCGGCCTGCTTGGGCCACGGGAAGCTGGCCGCCATCATCAGGCCCTTGGGCAGCGAGTCGCCCGCGTCGGCCAGCTTGGTCAGCGTCGGTCCGAGGTGCTTGAGGGCGGCGACGATGTCGGCACCGCTGTTGTTGACCACCCGGGTCGCCACCGTGCCGAGCTTGTCCAGCGCCGTCAGCATCGTCATCAGGTCGCGGTGCTGCTGGTGCAGCACCTTCAGCGCCGGACCGAAGGAGTCGATCGCGTCGGTGATCGTCGACCTCTCCTTGTTCAGGGTCGACGTCAGCTTGTCGACCTGCTCCATCGCGGTGATGATCGAGCCGCGGTGCTCGTTGAGGGAGGTGACCAGCGTGTTGAGCTGGCCGAGCACGTCGCGCAGGTTGCCCTGCCGGTTCTCCATCATCGTGTTGAGCTCGGTGCTGATCGTCTTGAGCTGCCCGACCCCGCCCTTGGAGAGCAGGAACGACAGCGCACCCAGCACCTCCTCGACCTCGGGATTGCGCGAGGAGCGGTCCAACGGGATGTTCGCGCCGTCGGCGAGCCGGCCCGCCTTGGCCACCGTGGAGCCGGTCGGTGCGGTCAGCGAGATGTACTTCTCCCCCAGCAGACTGGTCTGGCGTACGTCGGCCACGGCATCGGCCGGGAGGACGATGTCCTTGCGGATCGTCATCGTCACCCGGGCGTTCCAGCCCTCGCGGGTGACCGACTCGACCTGGCCGACCGGGACGTCGTTGGCCATCACCAGGGTCCGCGGCACCACGTCGACGACGTCGGAGAACTCCGCGCTCACCCGGTAGCCGTCGGAGCCCTTGACCACCTTGCCGGGCAGTGGCAGGTCGTAGGCCTTGAGCTGGCCGCAGCCGGTGGTCAACACCATCGCGACCAGGGCGAGCGCGATCAGGGCGCCCAGACTCCTCAGGCGGGTCACTTCGTCGCCCCCTTCTTCTGCGCGGTGCCGAGCTGCTCGGTCAGCGACTTGATGCTGGCCGACCCGGTCTGGAGGCCGGGGATGCCGTGCACCCCGAACGCGTCGATGATGCCGGCGCCGAGGTCGTTGGTGACGGTGGCCGGGATCAGCGCCTTGATCAGCTGGCACAGTGCGCTAGCGCCCGGGATCTTGTCGACGGTGACGATGTTGCACAGCACCCCGGGCAGGTCGGCAGCGAGCGGGCCGAACTGGAACCGGGCGCCCTCGGTGCCCGAGACCGTGTCGAAGCCGTCGGCGAGGTTGGCCAGGCCGAGCGGGGCGAGCTGGATCGTGGTGCCCAGCGACTCCTTCTGCTTGGCCAGCACCTCGACGGTGGTGCTGAGCTTGGTCACCCCGCTGATCAGGGCGTCCTTGTTGTCCTTGACGAAGCCACGGGTGACCTGGACCGCGTTGGCGATCGCCGACAGCGCCTGCTGCAGGTCGTCGCTCTCCCCCGACAGCTGGGTGGAGACGGTGGAGAGCTTGCTGAGGAACTGCGAGACGGTGGTGTCGTTCGCCTTCAGGGTCTGCGAGATCGACGCCAGGCCCTCGACGGTGGCGAACAGGTCGTCGGAGTTGGTGCCGAGGGTCTGTGCTGCCGCGGAGAGGTTCTTGATCATCTCGTTGCCGGCCTTGCCGTTGCCCTTCAACGCCGTCGCGGTGTCGGACAGGACGCCGCCCAGGGCACCGTCCTTGTTCGCGCCGTTGGGCCCGAGGGCGTCGGTGAGGTCGTTGAGGCTGGCGTAGATCTGGTCCATCTCCACCGGCGTCACCGAGCGGTCGACCGGGATGTCGCCGCGGTCGGCGAGGGTGGCGCCGCCGGTGTACGCCGGCACCAGCTGGACGTAGCGGTCGGCCACCAGCGTCGGCGTGACGAGTGCGGCCTTCACGTCGGCGGGGAGCTTGTACTGGTCGTCGTACTCCATCGAGACGGCGACCGTGCTGCCCTCGGTGACGACCTTGGTCACCTTGCCGACCCGGACGCCCATGATGGTGACGTCGGTGCCGGGGTAGATGCTGATCGCGTTGGCGAAGTGGGCGGTCACCGTCCGCTGCCCGCCGCCCATCGGGAGCAGAAGCAGGACGACCAGCAGCAGCGGCAGGGCCAGGGCGGCCAGCCACTTCCAGCTGCGCAGGCGCGCCAGGCTCGGCATCGAGATCCCCATCACCGCTCCATCCCCGGTCGGAACCCGGGCACGAACTCGCCGGTGGCGAGGCCGCCCAGGTTGGGCACGTAGGCGTCGAACCACGGTCCGGAGCCGACGATGTTGGTCAGGATCGAGGCGTAGGGCCCGTAGTACTTCACGATGTCGCTCAGCTCGTCCTTGCGGTCGTTGAGGAAGGTGATCGCCTGGTTGAGCTGGGCCAGCGCCGGGCCGATCGTCTTCTCGTTGTCGCTGACCAGGCCGCTGAGCTGCTGAGACAGCGACGTGGCCGTGACCAGCAGCTGGTGGATGTCGTCACGGCGCTGGATCAGGGTGGTGAAGATGTCGTCGCCCTGCTTCATCAGGTTGACCAGCTGACCGCTGTGGTCGTTGAGCAGGGAGACCACGCTCTTGGCGCTGGTCAGCAGCTGGGCCAGGTCGTCGTTCTTGCTGGCGACGGTCTTGGCCAGACGGGCGATGCCGTTGAAGCTGCTCTGGATCTGCGGCGTGGCCTGCTGCAGGGTGCTGCCCATCACGTTGAGGGCGGTGGCGAGCTGTTTCTTGTCGATCCCGGTGGAGGTCGTGGTGAGCTGGCTCAACGTCGAGACGATGTCGTAGCTCGCCGAGGTGCGCGCCAGCGGGATCGTGCCGCCGCCGGCGATCGGGACGGTGCCCTTCGGGGTGAGGTTGAGGTACTTCTCCCCCAGCAGGTTGAGCACCTCGATCGAGGCGGTGGTCTGGTCGCCGAGGTGCTGGCCGTCGGCCAGGGAGACGTCGAAGTCGACCTTCACCTTCGACCCGTCGATGGTGATCTTGTCGACCCGGCCGACCCGGATGCCGGCGACCTCGACCCGGGCACCGGTGTGCAGTCCGGAGGAGTCGCTGAACTCGGCGTGGTACGTCGTGCCCTTCATGCCAGGGAGGTGCTGGAGGTTGAACGCCGCCAGCAGACCGATGACGAGCACGGCAGCGGTGATGAGACCCACCCTGCGCAGTTGACGTGATGTGTGGGCGGCCATCAGGGCTTGCACCTCTCTGCCGTGCTGTAGACGGCGATGCTGCTCAACGCCTTCTGCAGCGCCTTCATCGGAGCCGAGTTGTCGATCGCCTTGCCCAGCGAGGGCAGCGTCAGCTTCATGTCGAAGTCGCAGAGGTAGTAGTTGTACCAACTACCGTGGGTGCCGATCCGGGCCTGGGCCTGGAGAGTCTGGGGCAGACGCGCCATCGTCTCGTCCATCACTGCCTGGTTCTCGGGCTTGTTCAGGATCTCCATCACCCGGCGCAGCTGCACGATGTCGGTCTTGGTCCACGGCCGGGCGTCGGTGAGCAGGCCGGCCAGGGACTTCGTCATCGCGCCGATCTGCGCCACCGAGTCTCCGATCGCGGTGCGGTCACCTGCCAGGTCGCCCATCCAGTTGCTCATCTGGTCGATCAGGCTGGCCAGCTGGGTCCGGTGCGAGTCGACGGTCTGCAGGGTGGTGGTGAGGTTGCCGATCACGCTCGAGATCAGCTGGTCACGGTCGGCCAGCGAGCTGGTCAACGACGCGGTCTGGGTGAGCAGGCTCTCCACCGTGCCGCCCTCGCCCTGCAGGACCTTGATCAGGTTGCTCGACAGCGTGTTCACGTCGTCGGGCGAGAGCGCCTGGAAGAGCGGCTGGAAGCCGTTGAACAGCTCGGTCAGGTTGATCGCCGGCTGGGTCTGGGAGACCGGGATGACGTCGTCGCTGCCCAGGCGGGCGGCACCGGCCGTGCCCTGGGTGAGCGCCAGGTAGCGGTCGCCGACCAGGTTCAGGTAGCGGATCTGGGCGCCCGAGGCCTTCGTCATCGGCACCGCCGCGTCGACCTTGAAGGTCACGATTGCCTGGTCGTTGCCGTGGATCCGGACGTCCTCGACCTCGCCGACCGAGACCCCCGCGACCCGGACATCGTCACCCTGGGCGAGCTGGCTGGCCGAGGTGAAGACGGCCTTGTACTCGCGCTGGTCGCCGCCGCCGAGGTGGCCCATGATCATCGCCAGGCCGCCGGTCACGACCAGGGAGACGACGAGGAACACCACCAGCTTGATCCCGGCCGAGAGCGTGCGCAGGTCCCGGTCGGTCAGCGGCGCCCTCACTTGAACCCCTGCAGCAGGTGCTGGGCCGGGTTGTCCTCGGTGCCGTCCTTGAGCGCCGGCCTGCCGACCACCGGGGTCGCCGGCAGGCCCAGGCACCACGGCCCGTGTCCGATCTCGCCGTACTCGGGACGGTCCAGGGGCGTGTACGCCGGCCGCTGGGTGGCGCCCAGGCTCATCGTCTGGCGCACCCGGGAGTCACGGAAGGTCTGGTTGAGACCGGTGATCGAGTTCGTCAGACCGCCCAGCAGGCACGGGTACTCCGGTGAGTACGTGTCGAGCAGCTTGAG
The DNA here is from genome assembly GCF_030150155.1 of Nocardioides sp. Classification (GTDB taxonomy): domain Bacteria; phylum Actinomycetota; class Actinomycetes; order Propionibacteriales; family Nocardioidaceae; genus Nocardioides. The sequence goes on along the minus strand of NZ_JASLGR010000020.1, from coordinate 11,240 downwards.
CAGCGGAACGGCGAGCTTGCCCTCCACCTCGATCCCCTTCTCGTTGGTCGCCAGCAGCGTCGTGGCCGAGCTCGACAGGCCCGTCACGGAGGCGAAGATGCCCTGCAGCTGATCCTTCTGGGTCGCGATCGTGGTCGCGGTCGTGGTCGCGTTGGCGAGCACGTCGACCAGGTCGGGGGCGGCCAGGTCGTAGGTGTGGGCCACCGAGGCCACCCGGGTGAGGTCGTCGGTCAACGTCGGGATGTGCTTGTTCATCGTCCGCAGGTAGTCGTCGAGGTCCTTGATCGTGCGACCGAGCTTGTCGCCGTTGCCGGCCAGCGCGGTGGCCAGCGCGTGCAGCGTGGCGTTGAGGTCCTGGGGCCGCAGTGCGGTCAGCAGGGTGTCGAGCCGGCCGAGGATCGACTCCAGCTCGACGTTGGTCTGCACCCGCGAGGCGGGGATGACGGTGCCGCTGCTCAACCCGATCGGCCCCGAGGCCGCAGACGTGGCAGGGTCGACGAACTCGACGTACTTCTGCCCGAACAGGGTGGTCGGCTTGATCGCCACGGTGGCGTCGGCCGGGACCTGCTTGGCCGCCGAGGGGTCCAGGCCGAGCTTGATCACCGCGTGAGTGCCGTCCTGGCTCACCCCACGGATCTGGCCGATCAGGACACCGTGCATCCGCACGTCCCCGAACTTCGGCAGCTGCAGACCGGCACGGTCGGCCCTGACCGTCACCCAGGTCACCGGGGTGAACGCCTTCTGGTAGACCGCCACGGCGAGGCCGAGCAGGATCGCGATCACGGCGACGTAGACGACGCCCGCCACCAGCAGCCGGTTGTGCTCGGCGCGGGTGTCACGACTGATGGACATCAACATGGTGACTCACCTCCGCCCTGCTCATCCCGTGATCCGCACGGTGGTGGTGGAGCCCCAGATCGCGAAGCTGAGGAAGAAGTCGGCCACCACGACGGTGACGATCGAGGTCCGGATCGCCTTGCCGACCGCGACGCCGACCCCGGCCGGGCCGCCCGAGGCGGTGTAGCCGTAGTAGCAGTGGATCAGGATGATCGCGACGGCCAGGAAGATCAGCTTGAAGAAGGACCACAGGATGTCCTGGGGCGGCAGGAAGGCCAGGAAGTAGTGGTCGTACGTGCCGGCCGACTGGTGGTAGATCAGGGTCGTGATCAGGCGGGGCGAGAGGTAGGAGGCGGTCAGCGCGACGACGTACAGCGGGATCACGGCCAGGAAGCCGGCCAGCATCCGGGTGGTCACCAGGAACGGCAGCGACGGGATCCCCATCGACTCCAGGGCGTCGATCTCCTCGCTGATCCGCATCGCTCCGAGGCGTGCGGTGTAGCCGCACCCCACCGTCGCGGCCAACGCGATCGAGGAGATCAGGGGTGCGACCTCACGCGTATTGAAGTACGCCGACACGAAGGCGGTGAACTTGGCGACGCCGATCTGGCTCAGTGAGGCATAGCCCTGGATGCCGACCTCGGTGCCCGCGAAGAACGCCATGAAGGCGATCACCCCCGCGGTGCCCGCGATCATGGTGAGACCGCCCGCGCCGAAGGCGACCTCGGCGAGGGTGTTGAAGATCTCGCGGCGGTGGAACCGGATCGCCCGCGGGGTCCAGGCCAGTGCCTTGGCGTAGAACAGCAGCTGGTCGCCGTACTCCTCGATCCGGGCACGGCGGCCCTTGACGAAGGCGGCACCGGCCGATGCGGTGGCCGACGCGGTGACCTTGAGCGCACTCATCACAGACCGTCCTGCGGAACCAGCTGGAAGTAGATCGCCGTCATCAGGGAGTTGAGGACGAACAGGAGCATGAACGCGATGATCACGGCCTCGTTGACGGCCCGGCCCACGCCGCTGGGGCCGCCACCGGCCGAGAGCCCCTTGTAGGAGCCGACCACCGCGGCGAGGAGACCAAAGATGCCGGCCTTGGCCATCCCGATCCACAGGTCATTGAGGGAGGCCAGAGCGGTGAAGGAGGAGAGGAACGCACCGGCCGAGCCGCCCTGGACGATGACGGTGAAGAAGTAGCCCCCGGCGATGCCGGCCGAGACAACGATGCCGTTGATCATGATGGCGACGAAGAAGCAGGCCAGCACGCGCGGGGTGACCAGCCGGACGACGGGGTCGATGCCGAGCACCTCCATCGCGTCGATCTCCTCGCGGATCTTGCGCGAGCCGAGGTCGGAGCAGATCGCCGAGCCGGCGGCTCCGGCGATGATCAGGGCCGCCGCGATCGGAGCCGCCTCGCGGACGACGGCGAGCACCGCTGTCGCACCGGCGAAGGACTGGGCGCCGAGCTGACCGGTGAGGCTGCCGACCTGGAGCGAGATCACCGCCCCGAACGGGATGGAGACCAGCACCGAGGGCACCAGCGTGACGCTGATGATGAACCAGGCCTGCTCGATGAACTCCCGGAACTGGAAGCGCGTCGTCACGCTCGCCTTGGCCACCTCGGCCGTCATCAGTCCGATGCCGCCGAGGCCTTCGATCAAGGCTCCGCCACGCATGCCCATGGTCGTCCCTCCCTCCCCGCACGGTCCTCCGGGGCGTGCCGCCCGAATAGAACGTGTTCCATTTCTCGTCTCCGTTGCAGGCCTAACGACACTGGATCACGGAAGTAACGCAGATCACAGGAACATGTTTCAGTTTCTGTTCGGACCACTAGGGTTGAGCGGTGACCCTGATGCAGCCCGACCTCCTCGACCACGCCCTCGCCGCGAAGGGGTTCATGCCCGCCGACGAGGGCGATCTGCTGCACCGGCTGGCCCGGGAGCGGTTGCCGCACGGCCCGGTGCTGGAGGTCGGCACGTACGGCGGCAAGTCCGCGATCTACCTGGGGGCTGCGGCCCGCGAGGTCGGCGGCACCGTCTTCACCGTCGACCACCACCGCGGCTCGGAGGAGAACCAGGCCGGCTGGGAGCACCACGACACCGACCTGGTCGACCCGGCCACCGGGAAGATGGACACGCTGCCGCTCTTCCGCCGCACCCTGGCCGCCGCCGGCCTGGAGGACCAGGTCGTCGCCGTGATCGGTCGCTCCACCACCGTCGGACGCTGGTGGGGTACACCGCTGTCGCTGCTCTTCATCGACGGCGGGCACGGCGTCGAGCCTGCCCGCGACGACTACCGGATCTGGACGCCGCACGTGATGCCGGGCGGCCTGCTGGTGATCCACGACGTCTTCCCGGACCCGGCCGACGGGGGCCGACCGCCGTACGAGGAGATCTATCTGCCGGCCCTGGCCAGCGGCGACTTCGAGGAGGTCGCGGTGGTGGGCTCGATGCGCGCCCTGCGCCGCATCGAGCCCCGCTGAGCCGCGCTGAGCCCTGCTGACCCCCGGGTCAGTCCACCGGGCTCACCCGGATCAGGTTCCCGTCCGGGTCGGCCACCACGAACGTCCTGCCGAAGACGTCGTCGTGCGGCGACTCGACGACGGTGACGCCCTTGACCTGCCAGGCGACGAACAGCGCGTCGATCGCCTCGGCGCCGCCGGGCAGCATCACGCCGACCTCGCTGGTGCGCGGCAGGGTGGGCTCGACCTGCTCCGCACGCCCGGTCCAGATCGCGAACAGGACGCCCGGTGCCACCTCGAAGGCGACGTAGCGCGGGCTGACGAAGACGGGGTCGAGCTCGAACAGGTCGGCGTAGAACGCGGTGGCGCGGTCGGCGTCGCTGACATACGTGAGGAAGAGGTGCGGAGCGGGCATGGGAGCCTCCTGATCTGGTCGGTCCTCCCACCCGATCACTGAATCGCGCCAGGAACTGTCACCTTTTCAGCGACACTGGAGCCATGAAGGCCAGCCGCCTGCTCGCGATGCTGCTCCTGCTCCAGGCCCGGGAGCGGATGACCTCGGCCGAGCTCGCCGAACGACTCGAGGTCTCCCGGCGCACCGTGCTGCGTGACGTGGAGGCACTCTCGGCCGCCGGCGTCCCGGTGTACGCCGAGCGCGGTCGGCACGGCGCGATCGTGCTGCTCGAAGGCGCCCGACTCAACGCCTCCCACCTCGATCCTGCCGAGCTGGAGGCCCTCCGGCTGACGGGGCTCGACGTCGACGCCCTGGCCAGCCTCGACCTGCTCACCACCGCACGCAGCGCCCAGCGCAAGCTGTCGGCCCGGGCGCCCGCGGTCCCCGGGTCCTCGGCGCGGCTAGCCGACGTGATCCTGGTCGAGCACGAGGGCTGGCGGGCGGCCAGCGCCACCTCCAGCACCGCCGCCACGGTGACCACGCCGACTCCGGTGACGGTGGCGGAGGTCGCCACCGCAGTCCTCGGCGACCAACGACTGCGCCTGGCGTACCGCCGCAGCGGCGAGGCCACAGCGACACCGGTGCTGGTCGACCCCTACGGCCTCGTGCAGAAGGCCGGGCGCTGGTACCTCGTCGCCGACGTCGAAGAGCGGCCGCGACTCTTCGCGGTGAGCCGGATCAGTGCTGTCCACACCCTGGCCGAGACGGCCCGGCGCCGCCCGCGGCAGAGCCTCGCCTCGGTCTGGGCCGACCTGCGCGAGCAGACCTCCGCCCCGGGCGAGGTGGTGGTCACCGCCCGGCTGCGGACGTCACGGATCGACCTGGCCCAGCGGATCCTCGGCACCCGGCTGAGCGTGCGCGGGCCCGAGGACGACGGTTGGAGCCCGGTCGCGGTGACGTACGACGACCCCGAGGGCGTGCGCCAGCTGCTCCAGTTCGCCGACCACCTCGAGGTGCTCACGCCGGCCAGCGCCCGCAGCCGGATCGCCGAGCTGGCCGCCGACCTGGCGGCCCGGCACCGCGCCCCGCGCCCCGCGCCGAGGAGGCCTCAGACGCGCGCCGACGGGCAGCCGCACTCCAGGGCGAGCTCGGGGAAGTCCGGGGCCAGCGAGGTGCCGCGATAGATCGCCGACCCGGGTGTGGCGGCACCGAAGCGCTCCCCCAGGGCGTCGGCGGCCAGGATGACGGCCGCGGCGGTGTAGGTGGTGTGCTCGGGGGGCCAGTAGGCGTCCGGGTTGTCGTTCTCGTAGCCGGGATCGGCGTACACCCACCCGGTCCAGTAGCCGCCGTCGGCGGCACGCAGGTGCTGCATGTCGGCGAAGAGCCGCAGCGCCCGGTCGTGGTCGCCCAGCCCGTCCAGGGCCATCACCAGCTCACAGGTCTCCGCACCGGTGACCCAGGGGTTGGTGTCGACGCAGCGGGCACCGAGGTCGGGGACGACGAAGTCGCTCCACCGGCTCGCCAGCAGCTCGGTCGCCTCGGTGCCGGTGACGGCGCCGCCGAGGACGGGGTAGTACCAGTCCATCGAGAAGGTCGACTTGTCGGCGAAGAGGTCACGGTGGGCGCGGATGGCGTGCCCCAGCCGGCCGCCGGCCAGCTCCCAGTCCGGCTGCGGCTCGTCGACCAGCTCGGCCAGGGCGACGCCGGCACGCAGCGAGTGGTAGATCGAGGAGCACCCGGTCAGCAGGGCGAAGTCGTCACTCGGGGTCCACTGGATCCCGCCCCAGGCGGTCTGCAGCCCGACGACGAAGTCGAGACCTGCCCTGACGCTGGGCCACAGCTCGCGGACGAACTCGGCGTCGCGGCGGATCAGCCAGTGGTGCCAGAGGCCGACGGCGAGGTACGCCGACATGTTGACCTCGCCGCGCTCGTCCTCGACGTGACCGTCGACGATCTTCATCGGCCACGAGCCGTCGGCACGCTGCATCGTGGGCACCCAGCGGTAGGCCCGCTCAGCGGCCTCGACCTCACCAGCCACCAGCAGCGCCATCGCCGCCTCGACGTGGTTCCAGATGTCGGAGTGCTGCCCCGTGGTCCACGGGATCTCACCCCACGGGTGCTGCATGGACGCCAGCGATCGCGCCGTCCGGGCGATCTGGTCAGCGGTGATGATCCCCTCGACGAAGGGGAGCGTCATGCCGGCTGCTCGGGCTTGGTGAAGTAGAGCACCATCGACTTGCCGATCATCGGGTCGAGGACCTTGTCGGCGAGCTGGAGGACCTTGGGGTTCTTCATGATCTGCCAGACCAGCAGCTTATGGTACGCCTTGGCCATCCGGTGGTCCTCGTTGTTGACCCCGACGGCGCACTTGATCCACCAGTACGGCGTGTGCAGGCCGTGCGTGTAGGCCTTGCCGTTGAAGACCATCGCCTCGCCCGGGGTGCCGTCGTTGAACCGGCCGCCCTTGGTGACCTTGTCGATCAGCTCGTGGTCGGTGTAGATCCGGATGTGACCGCCCGCGGCGTGGTGGTAGTCGGGCGAGAGCCGCCAGTTGATCACCTCGGGCAGCCAACGCGGCACCGTGATCGCCATCGTGCCGCCCGGGCGCAGCACCCGGATCAGCTCCTTGATCGCGTCGACGTCGGCGTGGATGTGCTCCAGCACCTCCGAGCAGATCACCCGGTCGAACTCGCCGTCGGCGAAGGGCAGCGAGAGGGCGTCGCCCTCCTTGGCGTCGGCCTCGGCACCGTCCGGGACCTCACCGGCCTCCTTCATCGCGGCGAACCACTCGCGGACCTTCGCCATCTCATCGGCGTCCTGGTCGAAGGCGACCACGTCGGCGCCGCGGCGGTAGGCCTCGAAGGCATGGCGTCCCCCGCCGGCACCCATGTCGAGGATCCGCTCCCCGGGCTTGAGCCCGAGTCGGTCGAAGTCAACGGTCAGCACGGCGGTCCTCCTGGTGGGCGGTGATCGTCTCGGAGAGTACAGCCGCGGTCTTCTCCGCGACGGCACTCCAGCTGAACAGGTCCAGCACGCGGGCACGTCCCGCGGCCCCCATCCGGGCACGGCGCTCCGGGTCGTCGAGCAGCGCGGCGATCGCGCCGGCCAGCTGACCGACGTCGCCGGGCTCGACCACGTCGGCGCACTCGCCGTCGGGGCCGACCACCTCGGGGATCGCGCCGGCACGCGAGACCACCAACGGCGTCTCGCAGGCCATCAGCTCCGCGGTGGGCAGCGAGAAGCCTTCGTACAGGGAGGGCACACAGGCCAGCTCCGCGGACCCCATCAGGGCGACGAGCTCGTCGTCGGTGAGGCCGTTGGCGAACGTGACCCGGTCGGCGATGCCGAGCTGGTCGATCAGCTTCTCGGTGACGCCACCCTCCTTGGGCTTGGTCACCAGGACGAGCTCCAGGTCGCGCTCGGTGACCAGCTTGGCGAAGGCCTCGAGCAGCACCGAGATCCCCTTGAGCGGGGCGTCGGCGCTGGCCATCGCGAGCAGCCGGCCCGGCACCCGGGGCTGGGTCGGCGGCACGAACCGGTCGTCCACGCCGAGCAGGATGGTGGTGATCACGTCGGGGTCGACGTTGAACTCACGGACGATGTCGCGGCGCGAGGACTCCGAGGGGACCAGCACCCGCTTCAGCTTCGGGGCGACCTGCTTCTGCCAGCGCAGGAAGCTGTACCAGCGCCAGACGCCGACCTTCGGGAAGCCGAGCGGGGCGTACCACTTCTCCCCCGACTTGGTCACCCACGGCGCTGTCGCGAGCTCGATCCGGCGGTCCATCGTGATCGGGTGGTGGATGGTCGCGACCAGCGGCAGGCCGAGCTTCTCGATCTCGAGCAGCTCGGGGGTGAGGGTCTGGTTGTCGAGTACGACGTCGAAGTCGTCCTTGCGTCGCGCCAGCGCCTTGACCACCCGCTTGGAGAAGGTGAGCGGCTCGGGGAACTGCCCCGAGCGCATCCGCAGCCACTCCTCGACGTCGACGCGGTCGCGGAACTCTGAGACCTTCGGGTTCCGGAACTCGTCGCCGGGGCGGTAGAGGTCCAGGCTCGGCACCTTGGTCAGGCCGACGCCCTCGTCGAGCTCGGGGTAGGGCTGTCCGGAGAAGACCTCGACGGTGTGACCCTGCGCCACCAGCTCCCGGCTGAGCCGACGGATGTAGATCCCCTGGCCGCCGACGTGTGGCTTGCTGCGATAGGACAGCAACGCGATCCGCATCATTCCCCCTCGGGCACCCGGGCGCGCCCCGGGAGAGTGAGCGCCAAATGTAGCACCTGTTCTAGTTTTGCAACGGTGCTCCGATGGCGCGGTGAGGCCCTTAACCTACCGGGAGTATGGCTGCCTTTGTCAGGCAGACACGGCCTGGCGTGGCATCGCCACCCGGGCGAGCCGGCGGTAGCGCCACACCTGGGTGAAGCCGACGATCCAGATCAGGTACTGGAAGCCGAACGCCCAGCGGAAGCCGGTGAGGGTGTAGTCGGTGCCGCCGCCCGGCGTCTGCCAGTCCAGCAGCCACCCGATCGCCAGCACCAGGATCAGGGTCGCGATGAAGCCGCCCTGGTTGGTGATCCCGCTCGCGCTGGCCAGTCGTTCGGGCGGGTTCGAGGTCCGAGCCACGTCGAATCCGATCATGGATCCCGGGCCGCCCAACCCGACCACGAAGGCCAGCAGCACCAGCACCGGCAGCGGCGCCTGGCCACCGGGCCAGAACAGGACGACGGTCCACATCACCACCGAGCCGGCGATGATGGTCAACGCCATCGTGGAGCGGTGCCACGGCTCGTAGCCGACCAGCCATCCGACGATCGGGCCCGCGATGATCGCGGTCAGGGTCACCACCGAGATCAGCAGCGCCGCGACGTGGTCGCTCTGGCCCTCGCCCTTGACGAAGAACGGCACCCCCCACAGCATCGTCAGCGTGTTGGCACCGAACGGCGTGCAGAAGTGCAGCCAGAACGCCAGCCGGGTGCCGGGGTGCCGCCACGACGTACGCAGATCGCCGAGCACGGTCCGCAACGGCTTGCTCGCACCGCGTGCCGAGCGCACGCCCGGGGCGTCACGCAGGAGGAACAGGCCGACCACCAGCATCACCGCGCCGCCCAGAGCGGAGACCAGGTAGGCCTTCGTCCAGCCGAGGTTCGACAGCGCCCAGGTCATCGGAGCGGCAGCGAGGATCGCCCCCAGCTGACCGCACGAACCCGACAGCGTCGTCATCAGCCCGACGCGTTTGGGCGGGAACCAGCTCGCCGTCAGGCGCAGCAGACAGATGAAGGTGAGCGCGTCACCGACCCCGACCAGCACACGCGCCGCCAGTCCGAGCGCGAACGTGTCGGCGAACGCGAAGCCGGTCTGCCCGATCGCCAGGATCGCGACACCCGAGAGGATCACACTGCGCGGCCCCCACCGATCGACCAGCAGGCCGACAGGGATCTGCATCCCCGCGTAGACCAGCAGCTGGACCATCGTGAACGTGGCCAGCTCGGCGGCACTGATGCCGAACCGATCGGCCGCCATCAGACCCGCGACGGCCAGGGAGCTGCGGTTGAAGACCGCGAGGAAGTACGCCGCCAGCGCCACGATCCACACGGTGAACGCTTTCCTCACTCCCCCCACGCTAGTCCTGCGTGGGCCCCGACGCCGCCTCGGCGGGACTAGGGAGAGAGGGAATGTGACGCGAGTCGCGTCAGGGTGGGGTGGAGGAGGTGCCGGGCGGCGTCAGTTCATCCCCGCAGAAGTCACGCAAGGGACGTTGTCCGGTGCGTGCAGCGGCAAGGCGGAGGAGCCCCGGGCAGCGTCACTTCGTCGCCCCACAAGCCACGCAAGGGACGTTGTCCGGTGCGTGCAGCGGCAAGGCGGAGGAGCGAAGCCGGCCTAAGAGCGAAGCGGCCGGCGAGCGACGACAACGCAGCCGATGTGCGTGCCGGGCGGCGTCACTTCGTGGCCGATCGGCGCTTCGCGCCTCATCGCTCCTCGCTCGTCGGGAGAGCTACTGAGCTCGTTCCTCGCTCAGGCTCTCCCTCCTCACTTCGTCGCTTCCATCATCTGGCGGAGCTCCTTTTTGAGTTCGCTGATCTCGTCACGCAGGCGGGCTGCGACCTCGAACTGGAGCTCGGCGGCGGCGGCCTTCATCTGCTCGGTCAGCTGCTGGATGAGCTCGGCCAGGTCCTGGCTCGGCATCCCGGCGGCCATCGTGGCGTTGCGGGCCTTCTCGCCGAGCATGGGGGTCGGGGCCTTCGCCTTGACGCCACCGGCGCGGCCCTTGGCTTCCGTGCCGGCCCAGGTCTGGAGCAGTTCCTGGGTGGACTCGTCCTCGCGGGCGAGCATCTCGGTGATGTCGGCGATCTTCTTGCGCAGCGGCTTGGGGTCGATGCCGTGCTCGGTGTTGTAGGCCACCTGCTTGGCTCGACGCCGGTTGGTCTCCTCGATCGCGGACTCCATCGAGGGCGTGATCCGGTCGGCGTACATGTGCACCTCGCCGGAGACGTTACGGGCCGCACGGCCGATCGTCTGGATGAGGGACTTGTCCGAGCGCAGGAAGCCCTCCTTGTCGGCGTCCAGGATCGCGACCAGGGACACCTCGGGCAGGTCGAGGCCCTCACGCAGCAGGTTGATGCCGATCAGGACGTCGTACTCCCCCAGGCGCAGATCGCGCAGCAGCTCGATCCGCTTGAGGGTGTCGACCTCGGAGTGCAGGTAGCGGGTCCGGATGCCGGCATCGAGGAGGTAGTCGGTCAGGTCCTCGGACATCTTCTTGGTCAGGGTGGTGACCAGCACCCGCTCGGAGCGCTCGGTGCGCAGGTTGATCTCGTGGATCAGGTCGTCGATCTGTCCCTTGGTCGGCTTGACGATGACCTCGGGGTCGATCAGCCCGGTCGGACGGATGATCTGCTCCACGACGTACGGCGGCTTGTCGCCGCCGGCCTTCTCCAGCTCGTAGTTGCCCGGCGTCGCCGAGAGGTAGATGGTCTGGCCGATCCGGTCGAGGAACTCGTCGAACTTGAGCGGGCGGTTGTCCATCGCGCTCGGCAGCCGGAAGCCGTGGTCGACCAGGTTGCGCTTGCGCGACATGTCGCCCTCATACATGCCGCCGATCTGCGGGACGGTGACGTGCGACTCGTCGATGACAAGCAGGAAGTCCTCGGGAAAGTAGTCCAGCAGCGTGGCCGGCGGCGTGCCCGGCCCGCGTCCGTCGATGTGGCGCGAGTAGTTCTCGATGCCCGAGCAAAACCCGACCTGCCGCATCATCTCGATGTCGTAGTTGGTGCGCATCCGCAGCCGCTGGGCCTCCAGCAGCTTGCCCTGGCCCTCAAGCTCGGCGAGCCGCTCGGCCAGTTCTTGCTCGATGGTGGAGATCGCGTGCGCCATCCGCTCCGGGCCGGCCACATAGTGGGTGGCCGGGAAGATCCGCAGCGAGTCGACCTGGCGGATCACCTCGCCGGTCAGCGGGTGCAGGTAGTACAGCGCCTCGATCTCGTCGCCGAAGAACTCGACCCGAACGGCGAGCTCCTCGTAGGAGGGGATGATCTCCATGGTGTCGCCGCGCACCCGGAACG
>NZ_JASLGR010000044.1 GCF_030150155.1 Nocardioides sp. | reverse complement strand
GACCGGGGCGAGAGTGTTGCCGGCTTCGACTTCGGCGACGGGTGAGTCGGGGGTGAGGTGGACGTAGGTGTGCACCACCCGCGTCACGACCACCTCCGACGTCCCTGAACCGGCTATACCGGCGAGGTGGCGCCGCGCGATGACTCCGACTGCCTTGGCGCGGCGGACGTCCAGAGGTTCGGGCTCAGAGTCTGGGTTGGTTGCGTCGAGGGTGGCGAGGTGGGCGGCGACCTCCTGGATCGCTGCCTCGAAGTCAGCCGCGTCAGCGGCATCCAGGCGGCCGAACACGTCCGCGAGGCCGTCGGGCTGCCCGGTCCCGGAGACACTGATCGCCCGGCCCTCGGCTGCTGCCCGAGCTCGGGCGACCGCCGCGTCGGGGTCACTCAGGATCTCGGCGAAGACGACCATGCGTCGGAGGCGGGCCATCCCGACCCGATGGGCGATCGGCGCGATGGCCTCGTCGACGTACCGCGCACCCTCAGCGGGGACGCTGCGGAGCGTTGCGGCGACCTGACGGGCACGCCACACCTCAACCCGACCTTCTCGGACGGCAGCCAGAGTCTCGGGGAACCGCCACGCCAGGTCCCAGGCGTCAGCCAGATAGGCCAGTGCAGCGTGGGGGCTCATCTGAGCGAACGCAGCGAACTCGGCCACTGCTTCCTCCCCGATGCGAGGACAGCCGTCACCACCGACGGGCATCTCCAGGCCGTACCGCTGCTCAGCAGGCTCAGCGTCGGCCACCACGGTGAGCCAGCGGATCGCCTTGTCGAGAGCCTTCACCTCACGACGGCGGGCCTTGACCTGGTCCACACGCCAGCCCTCCAACAGTGCCTCAGCACTGCTGGTCACTCCCGCTCCGCCCTTCGGCTTCATACCCATCACAGTATGGGAAGCCACCGACAAAACCTGACGAACGATCGGCACGACCGTCGCCCCCTCCTCGGATCTCGGGCAGTAGGGGGTACGGGCGAGCGAAGCAAGGATGAGCGCCATGATGAGGGCGGCTTTCTACCGCTTCGAACTGTGCTTGTCCGCAGGACGCGCCGATGTAATTCCGTCGCCGCTTGACAGGCTGCCGGGGGCCTAGGGGACACTTATCGCTAGATGTAGTACTTACAGGGATGTAGTTCTCCACATCTAGTTCACATGGGATGCCGGGTTTGCCCTGCTTCTCCACAACGCAGAGGCCCCCGACTGCAGCCGGGGGCCAAAGCAGGTCGGCTGGAAACCGGCCTAATAGAGGGCCCGAAGCTCGAGCCAATACCAACCATGAGCCTAGGGCCCTCGCAGTCAGTAAGCAATTACCCGAGCAGTGAGGATCTTCATTATGAGTACACATGTGGTCACCTACGACCTCTCCAACCCCAGTCGCAACTACACGAAAGTGATCGAGGCGATCAAGTCCTTCCCAGGCTGGTGCCACGCGATGGAGTCGGTCTGGATCGTTGAGTCGAGCCTGTCTGCCGAACAGGTACGTGACCGCCTGGTCCCGGCTATCGATTCCAATGACAAACTCATGGTGGCAACCATGAGCGGTGCATGGGGCACCTGCAACGTGGGAACCGAGCAGACGGACTGGCTCAACAGGGCTGCCTAGTTAGAAGAAACAGAAGCCCGTCCCGATGTCGTTGGGGCGGGCTTCTCCCGCCTGGGCACAGGTTGAACTACTCGACACCGCCGACCAGAGTAGCGACCCTTACGCCGAGGGTGCGGGCGACCCGGACGTAGGAAGGCACTCCGGTGTGGGTCCGACCGTTCTCGGCCAATGCCCGCTCAGCGCTGACGTGTGGTTCTTCGCCCGGCCCGAGGGCCAGACCCAGTTCTTCGGATCCTGGCTGCCGGTCTGGGACGACCTGCTGCCGGCGTACCCGGACGACCTGGCCCAGCGCGACGCCGAGCTGGTCGTAGAGACACTGAACGCGAGCCTCGCAGGAGGCTCGCGTTCAGTGGACTAGCAGAGGGTCACTCGGCGGCGGAGGCGGTTGCCTCCGAGCCGGAGCCCGAGGACGGGCGGCGACGGCGACGGCGGGTGCGCGACGGGGCCTTGGCCTCGCCCTCGCCCTCGGCGGCAGGGGCGCCGGCCGGCACGGTGGCCTCGGCGCTCGCGCCGCCCTCGACCTTCTCGCCGTTGCGTGAACGGGTGCGGGTCCGGTTGCGGGTGCGCGGGGCGCGCTCGCCGGAGCCAGCGTCCTTGGCGGCGGGACGCTCCTTGCGCTCGACAGGAGCGGCCTTCTTGATCCGACCCTTGGTGCCCTTGACGATGTGGTGGTCGGCGAGGAAGTTGTCCGAGGAGGAGTACGTCTCGGCCGGGTCGTCGAAGTCCAGGTCGAGGGCCTTGTTGATCATCTTCCACTTGTGGATGTCGGCCCAGTCGACCAGCGTGACAGCGACGCCGGTGGCACCGGCGCGGCCGGTGCGGCCGATCCGGTGGACGTAGGTCTTCTCGTCGTCGGGCGTCGTGTAGTTGATCACGTGGCTCACGCCGGTGACGTCGATACCGCGGGCGGCGACGTCGGTGGCGACCAGGATCTGGATCTTGTCGTCACGGAAGCGCTGCATCGCCTTCTCGCGGGCGACCTGGGCCATGTCGCCGTGCAGCGAACCGGCGTTGAAGCCGCGTTCGACGAGGTCGTCGGCGACCCGCTGGGCCTGGCGCTTGGTGCGGGCGAAGACGACGACCTTGCCGACGCCGCCCTCGGGCTCGCCCTGGAGCAGGCGGCCGATCATCTCCGGCTTGTCCAGGTCGTGGGCCTGGTAGACGAACTGCGTGGTGGTCTTGTGCGTGGCGTTCTCGTACGACGCCTCGGCCCGGATGTTCATCGGGCTGACCAGGTGGGTGCGGGCCAGGGAGATGATCGCCGCGGGCATCGTGGCGCTGAAGAGCATCGTCTGGCGGCTCTTGGGGGTCTTGGCCAGGATCTTCTCGACGTCGGGCAGGAAGCCGAGGTCGAGCATCTCGTCGGCCTCGTCGAGCACCAGGGTCTTGATCTCGGAGAGGTCGAGGTGCTTGCGGTTGACCATGTCGATGATCCGGCCCGGCGTACCGACGACGATGTCGACGCCGGCCTCCAGCGCCTCGATCTGGGGCTCGAAGCCGACGCCACCGTAGATCGAGAGGACCCGCAGGCCCAGGTTGGAGGAGAGCAGCTCGATGTCGTGGAAGACCTGGAGCGCGAGCTCACGGGTCGGAGCGACGACGAGGGCCTGCGGCTTGCCGTTGGCCTGCGCGCCGATGCGCTGCACGGCCGGGATGCCGAAGGCGAAGGTCTTGCCGGTGCCGGTGCGGGCCTGACCGATCAGGTCGGTGCCCTCCAGGGCGACCGAGAGGGTCATCTCCTGGATGGCGAAGGGCTCGATGATGCCCTTGGACTCCAGGGCGTCGCAGATCTCGGGCAGAACGCCCAGGTCGCGGAAAGTAGGCATGTTGAGTTGGGTGCTTTCAGTTCGACGAAGCGGCCGAGCGTCAAGCGTCAGCCGCGCACATACAGGACCGAGTCTATCGGTAGGCTGATGGGGTGGTGGCATCGACACAGTCCGACCCCGGTTCCAACCCTGCTCCGGGTGACCCCTTCTCCGACCCCGTCTACAAGAGCGCGATCGTCGATCTGCTCGGTGCGATCGGGTACGGCGAGATCTCGGCGTTCGAGCGCCTGACCGACGATGCGGCGCTGGCGCCGACGCTCACCGACAAGGTCGCGCTGCTCGGCATGGCGACCGCGCAGTACGCCAAGGTCGAGCCGATCCGGGCGCGCCTGGCCGAGCTGACCGACGGCCCCTACGACGCGATGGCCCCGTTCCAGGAGGCGATCGACCAGTTCCACGCCTTCACCGCGCCCAGCGACTGGTGGGAGGCGTTGGTCAAGGCGTACGTCGGCGACGGGATCGTGGCCGACTTCTACCGGGAGATCTCCGGATTCCTCGACGTCGACACACGGACGCTGATCCAGACGGCGCTGACCGACGGTGACGAGGCGGCGTTCGCGATCGAGCGGATCGAGGCCGGCATCGCCGCCGACCCGACCCTGGGTGGCCGGCTCGCGCTGTGGGGCCGCCGCCTGATGGGGGAGGCCCTGACCCAGACCCAGCACGTGGCCGCCTCGCGGGAGGCGCTGAGCGAGATCCTGGCCGGCAACGCCACCTTCGGCGAGCTCGACCTGGCCGGGATCGGCGAGATGTTCGCCCGGATCACCAGCCGTCACGTGGAGCGGATGGGCCGCCTCGGCCTGGCGCACTGACGCACCCAGACACACGAAGGGCGCCCGCGATCATCGCGGGCGCCCTTCGGCGTGGAGGTGGTAGTCAGCGTCGGCGGGTGCTCGGCATCACCGTGGTCGCAACGGCGACCAGGATCGCGGTCACCACGATCTGCCAGACGTGGCGCCACCAGTCGATGCCCTTGGTGGTGTTGAAGGCGTTGCCGTCGAAGCCCTTCTGGACGCCGAAGATCCAGTAGTAGAGGAAGCTGCCGAGCAACATGCCGATGATGCCGACAATCCACATCGGCAAGAACGCGATGTTGTCCTTGCTGCCGGGTGCGACCACCTTGCCGAGCCAGCCGATGATCAGGCCGCCCACGAGGGTGGTGATGATGAACCAGAGGACGCTCATGAGATTCCCTTTCGAAGGAGGAACGTCGCCACCGAGAAATGGCGTCGTTTCCTGATCTTTCCCTGAAAAGGTCAGCATGAACAGCATTCGGCGCCCGGAGTGTCGGGCGCCGAATGCGGTGGGTGGATCAGGTCAGCTGCGGAAGCCGACGGCGTTCTGCACGGCGCTGCCGAGCTCGACGTAGGTGATCTTCGCGGCCGGTACGAAGACCTTCTTGCCCTTGATGTCGGTGAGGGACAGGAGCGTGTCCGCGGCGATGGCGGCCGACACGGCGGCCTCGACGGTCTCGGCCGACTCCTCGGTCTCGATGACCAGTTCACGGGCGGCGTACTGCACGCCGATCTTGACCTCCACGCTGACTCCTCTGTTGTGCTGTGGTCGGGTTGTGCGGACTACGACTTCGGGTAGCCACCGATGCCGCGCCAGGCCAAGCCTGCCACCAGGGCGGCTGCCTGCTCACGTTCGAGGCCCCCATCGGCCTCCAGCCAGAACCGTGAGGACTGCTGGGCCATTCCCACCAGGGAGACCGCCAGCAGCAGCGAGGCGGCACGGGGCAGGCCGGTGTCGTCGGCGATCACGTCGGCGATCGCCTCGGCGCACTCGTTGGTCACCCGGTCGACCTGGTCCCGCACCGCGGGCTCGTTGGTCAGGTCGGACTCGAAGACCAGCCGGAAGGCACCGGTCTCGTTGGCGACGTACGTGTAGAAGGCGCTGATCGTCGCAGCCACCCGCTGCTTGTTGTCGTTGGTCGCGGCGAGCGCGTCGCGGACGGCCTCGATCATGTGGTCGCAGGACTGCTCCAGCAGAGCGAGGTAGAGCTCGAACTTGCCGGGGAAGTGCTGGTACAGGACCGGCTTGGAGACCCCGGCCCGGTCGGCGATGTCATCCATCGCCGCCGCGTGGTAGCCCTGGGCGACGAAGACCTCCAGGGCAGACTCGAGGAGCTGCGCGCGTCGCTCGCGGCGCGGCATCCGGCCCCCGCGGGGTCGGGCATCCAGGTCAAACTCGGTCGTCACGCGTTCCTGCTTCCGGGTCACATCCGGTGAATGGTCCGACAAGGCTACCTGTCGGTAGGTCCCGTCCAGATCCCGGGATGCGGTGGAGGGACCTGTCGGTGATGCGGGAACAATGGTCGGGTACGCCGGCGTTGAGTCTCAACCCGGGAAGAACACAGGTCAACCCGTTGACATCCGCAAGGAGGAGAGCGCGTGAGTCTGCCGCCGCTCGTGGAGCCCGCCGAGGAGCTCACCATCGATGAGGTGCGTCGTTACAGCCGCCACCTGATCATTCCTGACGTCGGCATGGCCGGCCAGAAGCGCCTCAAGAACGCTCGTGTGCTGGTGATCGGTGCCGGTGGCCTCGGCTCGCCCGCGCTGCTCTACCTGGCCGCCGCCGGAGTCGGCACGATCGGCATCGTCGAGTTCGACGAGGTCGACGAGTCGAACCTCCAGCGCCAGATCATCCACAAGCAGTCCACGATCGGACAGCCCAAGGCCGAGTCGGCCAAGGCCGCC
This sequence comes from Nocardioides sp., assembly GCF_030150155.1. Classification (GTDB taxonomy): domain Bacteria; phylum Actinomycetota; class Actinomycetes; order Propionibacteriales; family Nocardioidaceae; genus Nocardioides. The sequence continues at coordinate 135,664 of NZ_JASLGR010000044.1, read as the reverse complement.
ATCGCCGACGTGAACCCGCTGGTCGAGGTCGTGCTCTACAACGAGCGTCTCGACAACGACAACGTCTTCCGGGTCTTCGAGGGCTGGGACCTGATCATCGACGGGACCGACAACTTCGCGACCCGCTACATGGTCAACGACGCCGCGTACTTCCTCGGCATCCCCTACGTCTGGGGCTCGATCTACCGCTTCGACGGCCAGGCCTCGGTCTACGCCGCCGGTCTGCGCAACTCGAAGAACCCCGAGCTGGCCAAGGCCGCCGAGAATGCGCCCTGCTACCGCTGCCTCTACCCCGAGCCGCCGCCGCCGGGCATGGTCCCCTCCTGCGCCGAGGGCGGCGTGCTGGGTGTGCTGTGCGCCTCCATCGGCTCGATCCAGGTCACCGAGGGGATCAAGCTGCTCACCGGCATCGGCGACCCGCTGGTCGGCGAGCTGATGATCTACGACGCGCTCGAGATGGAGTACCGCAAGGTCCGTCTGCGCAAGGACCCGAACTGCGCGCTGTGTGGTGACCACCCGACCGTCGAGTCCCTGATCGACTATGAGGTCTTCTGCGGTGCCGTCTCCGAGGACGCCGCCGAGGCGGCTGTCGGCTCGACCATCTCCGTGACGACCCTGGAGAGCTGGTTCAAGGAGGCCGAGTCCGGTGAGCGCGACTTCGTGCTGGTCGACGTCCGCGAGCCCAACGAGTACGAGATCAACCAGATCCCGAACTCGGTGCTGGTGCCCAAGGGTGAGTTCCTCACCGGCGAGGCGCTGTCCAAGCTCGCCGAGCTGACCAACGACGGCCAGAAGCAGCTCGTGCTGCACTGCAAGTCCGGTGTCCGCTCGGCTGAGTGCCTGGCGATCGCCAAGGGCGCCGGCTACGGCGACGCCGTCCACGTCGGTGGCGGCGTGGTGGCCTGGGTCAACCAGATCGACCCGAGCCAGCCGTCGTACTGACGCAGGTCCAGATCGACGGCGGTCCTTCCTTCGGGGAGGGCCGCCGTCGGCATCTCGGGGATCGGCCCGTAGTTGTCGGTGCCGCCTGACAGACTGCTCCGGTGACGACGTACCGTCTGGCAGGACCGGCTCCGGCTCCCGTGCCGCCCACCCTGGACGAGTACCAGCGTCGCGTCGTCGACCATCCCGGCGGGCCGCTGCTGGTCCTGGCCGGTCCCGGCACCGGGAAGACCACCACCCTGGTGGAGGCGATCGTCGAGCGGATCGAGGGCCGCGGGGCGAGCCCGGAGTCGGTGCTCGCGCTGACCTTCTCCCGCAAGGCCGCCGAACAGCTCCGGGACCGGATCATCGCCCGGCTGGGCCGCACCATGACGGCCAACCCGTGCATGACGTTCCACTCCTTCGCCTACGGCCTGATCCGGAAGTACGCGCCCGCCGACCTCTACGAGGGACCGCTGCGGCTGCTGAGTGCCCCGGAGCAGGACGTCATCCTGCGCGACCTGCTGGCCGGCACCGACCAGAGCCGGTGGCCCGAGTCCCTGACTCGGGCGATGCAGACCCGCGGCTTCGCCCGGGAGGTCCAGGGCGTCCTGTCCCGGGCCCGGGAGAAGGGGCTGGAGGGCTGGGACCTCGCCGACCTCGGCACCGCCGGGGGAGTGCCCGAGTTCGTCGCCGCCGGCCTCTTCATGGAGGAGTACCTGCAGAACCTCGACGCCCAGGGCGCGATCGACTACTCCGACCTGATCCGGCGCGCCGTGCTGGAGGCCGAGGCGCACCGCGCCGAGCTGCGGGCACGGTTCGCCCACGTCTTCGTCGACGAGTTCCAGGACACCGACCCCGGCCAGCTCGACCTGCTCCGTGCGATCACCGGGGACGGCCGCAACCTGGTCGCCGTCGGTGACCCGCACCAGTCCATCTACGCCTTCCGGGGGGCCGAGGTGCGCGGCATCCTGGAGTTCCCGACCACCTTCCCGACCGCCTCGGGCACCCCGGCCCCGGTGGTCGCGCTGCGCACCACCCGCCGCTTCGGCGACCGGCTCCTGGTCGCCGCCCAGCGGGTCGCCGGGCGGATCGGTCTGCCCGGCACGATCGACGCCGAGGCCCGCGAGGCGTTCCTGGCACCGCAGGCCTCCCACGCCGGCGGCCGGGTGCAGGCCCTCACCTTCGACACCGAGCGGGCCGAGGCCGAGCACCTCGCCGACCTGCTGCGCCGTGCCCACCTCGAGGACGGCATCGGCTGGGACGAGATGGCCGTGCTGGTCCGCTCCGGCCGGACCTCGATCCCGCCGCTGCGCCGTGCCCTGGGGGCGCTCGGCGTCCCGGTCGAGGTCGCCGGCGACGAGCTCCCGCTGGTGCGTGACCCCGCCGTCGAGCCGCTGCTGGCGGCGCTGCGGGCGGCCCTCAACCTGGACAACGACGACCCGGAGACGGCCGGCTACCTCGACCCGGCCCAGATCCAGGCCCTGCTGACCGGTCCCCTGGGGGGCCTCGCCGCTCCCGACGTACGCCGTCTCGCGCGGGCCCTGCGAGTGCGGGAGAAGGCGCTGGCCGCGGCCGAGGACCGCAAGGTGCGCTCCTCGCCCGAGCTGCTGCGCGAGGCGGTGCTGCGGCCCGACTTCGTCGCCGGGCTGGCCGACGCCTCGCTGGGCCGGGTGGAGGCGCTGGTCGCGCTGCTGCACCGGGTCCGGGCGATGGCCGAGGCCGGCCAGAGCCCCGAGCTGCTGCTGTGGGAGCTGTGGAGCTCGACGTCGTGGCCCGAGCGGCTGCGCCGTGGGGTCGACGCCGGGGGCGGGGCCGCACGTCGCGCCCACCGCGACCTGGACGCGATCGTGGCGCTCTTCGACGCTGCGGCCCGGGTCGAGGCCAAGCGGGACCACACCGACGCCCGCACCTTCCTGGCCACGCTGAGCGCCCAGCAGATCCCCGCCGACACCCTGGCCGACCGCGGTGCCCGAGGTGCGGCCGTCCGGCTGCTCACCGCGCACCGTTCCAAGGGTCTGGAGTGGCGCCTGGTCGTCGTGGCCCACGTCCAGGCCGAGGCCTGGCCCGACCTGCGACGCCGCTCCTCGCTGCTCCAGCCCGACCGGATCGGCACCGGCGAGCTGATCCCGCCGCTGGGGATCCGTGAGCTGCTGGCCGAGGAGCGCCGGCTGTTCTACGTCGCCGCCACCCGCGCCCGCGACCGGCTGATCGTGACAGCGGTCCGCTCCGACGCCGACGACGGCGAGCAGCCCAGCCGCTTCCTCGACGAGCTCGGCGTCGGCGTGGAGCACGTCGTGGGACGCCCGCGCCGCCCGCTCTCCTTGGGCGGTCTGGTCGCCGAGCTGCGCCGGGTCAGCGCCGACCCCGACACCTCCGAGCCGCTCCGGCTGGCTGCTGCGCGCCGGCTGGCGATGCTCGCCGCCCAGACCCGCGGTGAACGGCCGCTGGTCCCCGCCGCCGACCCGTCGACGTGGTGGGGCACCCAGGCGATGACCCGTGCGGTCACCCCGCTGCGCCCGGCCGACGCACCGGTGACGATCTCGGCGACGGTGCTGGAGGGGCTGATCGAGTGCCCGATGCACTGGTTCCTCGAACGCGAGGCCGGCGGTGCCGCGGCCAGCCACCAGGCCGCCAACGTCGGCTCGATCGTGCACGCCGTCGCGCAGCGGGTCGCCGACGGTGAGCTGGCCCCCGAGCTCGACCAGCTGATGGCCCATGTCGACTCCGTCTGGAGCCGGCTGACCTTCCGCACCAGCTGGTCCGACGCCCGCGAGCACGACCGGATCCGGCGTGCCCTGGAGCGGTTCCTGGAGTGGCACGAGGCCAACACCCGCCGCCCGCTCGGCACCGAGATCGACTTCTCCTGCGAGGTGGCCCTCGACTCCGGGGAGACGGTCCGGCTGCGGGGCCGTGCCGACCGTCTCGAGCTCGACCACCAGGGCCGGGTCGTCGTGGTCGACTTCAAGACCGGCCGCACCCTGCCCAGCGGTCCCGCCGTGCAGCGCAACGTCCAGCTGGCGCTCTACCAGCTCGCCATCGACCGCGGTGCCCTCGAGCAGCGCGCCCCGGGCACCAGCAGCGGCGGCGGCGAGCTGATCGAGCTCGGCGAGAAGGACCTCGTCCCCGGGGTGAAGGTGCTCGCCCAGTCGATCCACACCGACGCCAGCCCCGAGCGCGAGGCGCTCAAGGGCTCCCTGGAGGAGGCGGCCGCCCTGCTGCGACGCGAGACCATGCCCGCCCAGCCCGGACCGCACTGCGAACGGTGCTCCTTCACCAGCCTCTGCCCGGCCCGCGGCGCGAGGGCGGTGACCCGATGATGGAGATCACCACGCCGGCCCAGCTGCAGGCGGTGATGGGGGAGAGGCATCCCGCCTCACCCGAGCAGTGGGCGGCGATCACCGCCCCGCTGGAGCCTGTCGTCGTGATCGCCGGGGCCGGCTCGGGCAAGACCACCCTGATGGCGGCGCGGGTGGTCTACCTGGTGCTGACCGGACAGGTCCGTCCCGACGAGGTGCTCGGCCTCACCTTCACCACCAAGGCCACCGCCCAGCTGCACGCCAAGATCAGGGCGTCGCTGCGGGAGGCCGGAGCGCTGGGGGAGAGTGCCGAGGGCGAGATCCTGGAACCGACGGTGTCGACGTACAACGCCTATGCGGCGGCGCTGCTGAGCGAGCATGGCCTGCGGATCGGTCATGAGCCCGACACCCGGGTGGTCACCGACGCGGCCCGCTACCAGCTCGGCGCCCGCGCCCTGGACCGTCACGTCGGCCAGGTCTCGGTGCTCACCGACCACCCGCCGACGGCGATCCAGAACCTGCTCGCCCTCGACGGTCAGCTCTCCGAACACCTCCGTACGCCGGCCGACGTCCGGCTCGCCGACGAGGTGGCCCGCCGGGCGCTGGTCGCCGAGCGGATCGAGGAGGAGGCGGCGACCAAGCCGCGCAAGACCTACCTGTCGACGTACGCCGACGCGATCAACACCCTCGACCGGCGCGGGGAGCTGCTCGACCTGGTCGAGACCTACCGCCGGCTCAAGGCCGACCTGGGGCTGATGGACTTCAGCGACCAGATCGCGCTGGCGGCCCGGCTCGCCGAGGAGCAGCCGGAGGTCGGTGACCTGGAGCGGGCGAAGTTCAAGGTCGTCATGCTCGACGAGTACCAGGACACCTCCACCGCCCAGGCGATCATGCTGTCGCGGCTCTTCACCGGCGGCCATGCGGTGATGGCGGTCGGCGACCCGAACCAGGCGATCTACGGCTGGCGAGGTGCCTCGGTCTCCAACATCCTCGGCTTCCACGAGCACTTCCGGCCCCGGCACGGTGAGGGTCGGCGCTACAACCTGACCGTCAACCGACGCTCGGGCAGCGAGATCCTGGCGGTGGCCAACGAGTTGGCCGCCCCGCTCTACGAGGCCACCCCCGGGGTGCTACCGCTGGTGCCGGACCCGCGCCGGGGCGAGGGGCGACTGAGCGCCCAGGTCTTCTCCAGCCAGGCCGAGGAGCATCGCTGGCTGGCCGAGGAGATCGCCCGCGTGCATGCGGCGATGGCCACGCCGTCGTGGTCCACGATCGCGGTGCTGACCCGCGACAACGGGTCGGCGGCGAAGGCCTACGACGTGCTCTCCGCGGCCGGGATCCCGGTCGAGATCGTCGGCCTGTCGGGCCTGCTCCGGCTGCCCGAGGTGGCCGAGATCGTCGCCCTGCTGCACCTGCTCCACGACGTCACCGCGAACGCGTCGCTGCTCACCGTGCTGAGCGGCCCGCGCTGGGCGATCGGCCCGCGTGACCTCAAGCTGCTGGCCTCGCGGGCCCGAGAGCTGGCCGGGAACGGGCCGGGCAGTGAGGAGGGCAGCATCGCCGAGGCCCTGGAGTCCATCGCCGACGGCGTCGACCCCTCCGAGCTCGCGGCGCTGGACGACGCGCTCGCCGACCCCGGGGAGGGCGACTACTCACCCGAGGCCCTGGAGCGGTTCGCGATGCTCGCTGCGGAGCTGCGGATGCTGCGCTCGCACGCGTCCGAGCCGTTGCTCGACGTCGTACGCCGGGTGGTCGACACCACCGGGGTGGACATCGAGCTGGCCTCGGCCGTCAGCGCCGCGGCGGCCTCCCGGCGCGACAACCTGGACCTGTTCATCAAGGCGGTCGCCGACTTCCAGGCGATCGACGGCGACGTCTCGATGGCGGCGCTGCTGGCCTACCTGACCGCCGAGGACGAGCAGGGCAGCGGAATGGAGCTGGCCACGCCGAGCGCCGTCGACTCGGTCAAGCTGCTCACCGTGCACCGCTCCAAGGGCCTGGAGTTCGCCGAGGTCTTCCTGATCGGGGTCTGCGAGACGGTCTTCCCGTCCAATCGGGGCCGGTCGATCTGGCTGGCCACGCCTGCCGAGCTGCCTTCCCACCTGCGCCGCGACGCCCACGACCTGCCGCACCTGACCGGCTACGACAAGGCCGCCATCGACGCCTACCGGGCCGCGGTGAAGGAGCACGGCGCCGCGGAGGAGCGCCGCCTGGGGTACGTCGCCTTCACCCGGGCCGAGGATCGGCTCTCGGTCACCTCCTTCTGTTGGAAGGAGACCAAGACCCCGCTGGGCCCCTCGGAGTACCAGGTGATCGTCCGCGACCGGCTGCGTGCGGCCGGGGTCGAGGTGGTCTGGCTGGACAAGCCCGAGCGTGGCACCCCGAACCCGTTCACGGCCGAGATCGAGCGGCACCCCTGGCCGCCCGAGGGTCCCGGCACCGAGGGCGTCCTGCGGTCCCGTGCTGCCGCCCTGGTCGCCTCCCTGGACCCGGCCGCCGCACCGGCGGACGGCGACGAGGGGCTCGACATGATCGAGGCCGCCCGCGTCGCGGAGTGGGACGACGAGATCGGGCGGCTGCTGGAGGAGGCCCGTGCCGCCGTCTCCGACGACATCACGGTGGCCCGCCCCGACTCGCTCTCGGCCACCGCACTGACCCGGCTACGCGAGGACCCCGACGCCTTCGCCCGCGAGCTGGCCCGGCCGATGCCGCACGAGCCATCCACGGCGGCCCGGTTCGGCACTCGGTTCCACGCCTGGGTCGAGGCCCGCTTCGACCAGCAGGACCTCTTCGACCTCGACGACCTGCCCGGTGCCGGTGACGCCGGGATCACCACCGACGCCGAGCTCGACGAGGTGATCGCCGGGTTCGAGTCGGGTCCGTTCGCCGACCGGCCGCCGGCCCAGGTGGAGGTCCCGTTCGCGCTGGTGCTGGCCGGACAGGTGGTGCGCGGCCGGATGGATGCCGTCTACGCCGAGCCCGAGGGGCGCTGGCTGATCGTGGACTGGAAGACCAGCAGGACCGCGAGTGCCGACCCGCTCCAGCTCAGCATCTACCGGCTGGCCTGGGCCGAGCTCCAGGGAGTCGACCCGGCCCAGGTCCGGGCGGCGTTCTACTACGTCCGCAGCGGTCAGCTGGTCGAGCCGCCCGACCTGCTCGACAGGACGGAGCTGGAGGCGTTGCTCGGCGGGTGATCGCGCAGCCAGGCAGCGACCCCGCGGGCAGCGAACCGTCCCGCGCGGTTGGCTCCGATGGTCGAGGCCGAGGGGCCGTAGCCGACCAGCTGGATCCGCGGGTCGACCACCGCCGTCGTGCCGAACCGGTCCAGCTGGATGCCACCGGCCTCGCTGCGTAGCCGCAGCGGTGCCAGGTGCGCGATCGCCGGCCTGAAGCCGGTCGCCCACAGGATCACGTCGACGGCCTCGAAGGAGCCGTCGGCCCAGCGCACCCCGTCGGGCTCGATCGAGGAGAACATCGGCAGTCGTCGGTCATAGACCCCGAGCCGTGCCGCCTCGGCCTCCTGGGGCCGCAGCATCAGTCCGGTCACCGAGACCACCGAGGTCGGCGGCAGCCCACGGCGTACGCGATCCTCGACCAGCGCCACCGCGTCGTGCCCGGCCTCGGCGTCGAACCGGTCGGTGCGCCACACCGGCGGCCGGCGGGTCACCCAGACCACGTCGGTGATCGGCCCCAGGGTGCCCAGGAACTGGACCGCGGAGGCACCGCCGCCGACGACCAGCACCCGGCGGCCGCGGAAGTGCTCGGGACCGGGGTAGTCGTGGGTGTGCAGCTGCTCGCCCAGGAACGTCTCGCGCCCGGGGTAGAACGGCCAGTACGGCTGCGTCCAGGTGCCGGTGGCGTTGACCAGGGTCCGACCGAGCCAGGTCCGCTCACCGGCGGTGACGGCCAGCAGCGCGTCGTCGCGGCTGCTCACCCGGTCGACCTTGACGGGCCGCAGGACCGGCACCTGCTGCTCGGTCTCATAGGAGGAGAAGTACGTCGGCACCGCGACGTTCGCGCGGGCCGCGGCGGCCGTCGAGTCGGTCGGCAGCGGCTCGGCGTCGGGGAGCTCGGCGATGCCGTGCACGTCGGCCAGGGTGAGGGCGTCCCAGCGGTGCTGCCAGGCGCCGCCGGGGCGCTGCTCGGCGTCGAGGACGACGTGGTCGATGCCACGGCGGGACAGATGGTGGCTCGCCGAGAGACCGGCCTGGCCGGCGCCGATCACGATCGAGTCGAGCACTCCGGTCGCTGTGGTCACGTCGGTGGAACACCGCGGGCTTACGCGTTATTCACCGCAGGTCTACGTTGGGGGGTGTGATCCATGCCCACGAACGCCTGCACGAGGGCGCGCACGACAGGCTCGCGTTGCATCGCGGGGATGATGACTGGGAGGCCGAACGGTGGGCCGACCCGTCGTCGCGGGTGTTGGTGGTGGCACGCACGAAGGTCGCCTCCCCGCTGACCTGGGTGAGCCCGCGGCAGGCTCCTGAGGGGCATCGCCTGCTGCTGGGCGAGTTCCGTGGCCGGACCTTCTTCGCCGTCATCGTCGGCAAGGATCACGCCGCCGAGACCTGGCGCCCGCTGCGGGCGCTGCTGCCCGAGCTGGCTGGGGTGCGGCTGCCCGATCAGGACGCGCCGGTCGCCGAGACGGCACCCGAGGCGAGCCCGTCGCTGGTCTTCCACGCGATCGGGATGGCCGAGTGGCTGGCCGCGACCCGGTTCTGCTCCCGCTGTGGTGGGCCGCTGGTGCTGCAGTCCTCGGGCCACGTGCTGGTCTGCAGTGACGGTCACCAGCACTTCCCGCGCACCGACCCGGCCGTGATCATGCTGATCACCCACGGCGAGCCGGGCTCTCCCGAGGAGGCCTGCCTGTTGGGGCGCAAGGGCGAGTGGCCGGTGGGTCGGTTCTCCACTCTGGCGGGGTTCTGCGAGCCGGGGGAGTCCCTGGAGGACGCGGTCCGGCGCGAGGTGGCCGAGGAGGCCGGCGTACGGGTGGGAGCTGTCTCCTACGTCGGCAACCAGCCCTGGCCGCTGCCGGCGTCGATGATGCTCGGCTTCACCGGCACCGCGCTCTCGCGCGACACCTCCCTGGACGACGACGAGCTGGCCGAGGTCGGCTGGTTCACCCGGGCCCAGCTGCTCGAGGGCGCCCAGGCCGGCACCCTGGTGCTCCCCGGCGGCGTCTCGATCAGCAGGTCCCTGATCGAGGGCTGGATGGGTCACCGCCTGCCGGGGAGCTGGTAATCACTCGCCCCGCTTGCCACCGTCGGTGACGTGGATCAGGTGGTTCAGCTGACGCTGGACCTCCTCGACGCGCGGGATGTCGGGGAGCTTCACCTCGCCGTCGGTACTGGCGTCGCTGATGATCAGGGTGCCGCAGCCCAGCACCCGGTCGATCAGGTCCATCTCGTACTCGACGTCACTGACGCGCGAGAGCGGGATGTCGTGCCCGCGCCGGGTCAGCACCCCGTGCCGGGTGATCAGGCGACGGTTGGTGATCGTGTACGTCGCCGCGAGCCAGTTCATCAACGGCCACACACACCAGATCACGAACGCGGCCACGACCAGGATCCAGACCACGATCTGGAGGATCGCGGTGCTGGTGCGGATCTGCACCGCCAGCCCGATCGCGAGGCTGACCACCAGCACGATGGCCGGGAGGATCAGCGCCTTGGGGTGCGTGCGCGTGCTGACGACGACGTCCTCGCCGTCGTTCAGCAGTCGAGTGGAGATGCCCATAGGGGCATCATCGCATCGCGACGCGGCCGGGGGCAGGCCTCAGCCGAGGGAGGCCAGCTTCTCCTTGACGTCGCGCAGGCTCGGGTTGGTCTGCGCGGAGCCGTCGCTGTAGACCAGCGTGGGCACGGTCCGGTTGCCGTTGTTGACCTTCTCCACGATCTCCGCGGTGCCCGGCACCGCTTCGATGTCGATCTCCTCGAAGGTGATCCCCTCGCGGCCGAGCTGGGCCTTGAGGCGCTGGCAGTAGCCGCACCAGGGGGTGGAGTACATCGTGAAGGTCGCAGTGCTCATGTCGGGCCAACGAGCTGGGGGCGAGGGTTTGTTCCCATGCGGGCTCAGGACGCCCCGCGCCCCGTCACGTGACCCAGTAGGCCGATCCGGCCCGGCGCGATCCGCGCCCAGGCGTCGATCAGGTGGGCGTCCGGGCCGGCCACGACCCGGGCCCGGCCGTGCTCGATGGCGTTGCCGACCCGACGGGCCAGGCGCTGGGGGGAGCGCATCGCGATGCCGGTGAACCGGGAGCGCCCCATCTCGGTGAGCTTGGTGCCCATCGAGCCGCGGGCGCCCTCGGTGATCGCGGTCCGGTGGGCGCCGGGGAAGACGGTGGTGACGCCGACCTCGGTGGCGACCAACTCGGCACGGAGCGCCTCGGAGAAGGTCTTCACCGCCCCCTTGGTCAGCGCGTAGCTGGCGTTGTGCGGCATCCCCATCAGTCCGACCATCGAGGAGACGTTGACGATGTGCGCCTCGTCGGCCTCCTTGAGCAGCGGCAGGAACGCATGGCAGCCGTGCACGACGCCCCACATGTTGATCCCGACGATCCACTGCAGGTCCTCGATCCGCTCCTGCTCGAAGACACCTGCTGAGGTCACACCGGCGTTGTTGACCAGGATGTGCACCCGCCCGTGCGCGGCGACCACCTCCGCTGGCAGCGCCGCCATCCGGGTGGCGTCGGAGACGTCGGCGACATGGGTGGAGGCGTGCCGACCGAGCTCACGCACCGCCGCCGCGGTCTCCTCGATCCCCTCGGGACGGATGTCGACCGCGGCGATGTGGCAGCCCCTCGTGGCGAGGTCCAGGGCGATCTCACGGCCGATGCCGGAGCCGGCACCGGTGATCACGGCGACGCGGTTGTGCAGGGTGCGCATGGGGAGTCCTGTCGGCAGGGGAGAGGTGAGGCAATAGTAGAACATGTTCTAGGTGGTCGCGGTCTGCGCGGCGGTGCGGACGGCCGCGACCCTAGGCTGAGCAGGTGCTCACCCTCGCCGCCGTCCAGGCCGAAGCGCTCCCCGGCGAGGTCGAGCGCAATGTCGCCTCCGCGGCCCGGTGGGTGCGCCGCGCGGCCGAGGCCGGGGCCGACGTGGTGCTCTTCCCGGAGGCCTTCGTCACCGGGTACGACGACCAGGTGTTCGCCCGCGCGCTGCCGCGGCTCGACGAGGACCGGTGGGTCGCCCCGCTCCAGGCGGCGGTCGAGGAGACCGGTGCGGTGGTGGTGCTCAACACCGCACTCTCCGGTGCTGGGGCGGCTCGGCTGGCCGATGTGGTGCTGGCGCCGGGGGAGCGGCCCGTGGCGGCGTACGCGAAGCAGCATCTCTACGCCTCCGAGCGGCACCGCTTCGTCGCCGGTGAGGGCGGGGCGAGCCTGGTCGTCGCCGAGCGGCGGCTCGGCCTGGCGGTCTGCTACGACGCGAACTTCCCCGAGCACGCCGCTGACGCGGCGGCCGACGGCGTCGAGGCCTACCTGTGCAGCGGGGCGTTCTTCCCCGGCGGCGAGCGCCGTTGCGAGCTGCACATGGCCGCACGGGCTCTGGACAACGGGATCTACGTCGCGTTCGCGGGCCTGGTCGGGGCGCCGAGCTCCTTCATCGGCGGCACCGCGATCTACGACCCGTTCGGCACGGCGGTGGCCCGGGTCGAGGGCGGCGAGGGGCTCGCGATCGCCGCGCTCGACCCCGACCTGATCGCGCAGGCGCGGGCCGGGCAGCGGATGTGGGCCGAGCGACGTGCCGACCTCGGTGTCCGGTCCGTCCGCCGGGCCGACGTCAAACTGGCTCGGCCGGGCACGGAGTCCTTACCCTGAGGGTGTGTCTTCCCTAGGTCGCCTGTCCAAGATCAACCTTCTCGCGGCCATCCGGGACTACCCGAAGGATCCGGAGGCGCTGAGCGAGCGCTACGAGGAGCTCGGCCTCGACGCCGAGGCCGCCGACCTGATGGTGGTCGAGCGCGGGAAGCAGTACGACGCCCGGGTGCTGGTCGTGGCGGCGTACCGCAAGCTCACCGGTGACCTGCTGAGCGAGGACGAGCTGCCCGCCGACCTGCGGACGGTCCTGACCCGGCTCGAGCTGACCGTGATGAGCCTGCGCGAGGCGATCGCCGCCGACACCCTCAAGTCCGCCCGCTCGCGGGTGCCCGGCTCCGCGCGGCCGACCCGCGCCACCGCCCGGCCGACCCCGGCCGTGCCCGAGACGCCCGCCCCGGCGGTCTGCCCGCGCTGCTTCATGCAGCTGCCGGCCGGCTCGAAGGCCTGCGACTACTGCGACTGACCCGTCGATCGGGTTCTGTCGGCGGGGGAGTCTAGGGTTGATCGCGTGCCTGACCCCGACCTTCTGCTCGACGCGCTGGACCCCGAGCAGCGGCGGGTCGCCGAGGCGTTGCGAGGCCCCGTGCGGGTCCTGGCCGGAGCCGGCACGGGCAAGACCAGGGCGATCACGCACCGGATCGCGTACGGCGTCGCCACCGGCGTCTACGCCCCCAGCGAGATCCTCGCCGTCACCTTCACCACCCGCGCCGCCGGCGAGATGCGGGCGCGGCTGCGGGGGATGGGCGCCGGGGCGGTTCAGGCCCGCACCTTCCACTCCGCCGCGCTGCGCCAGCTGCGCTACTTCTGGCCGCACGTCTACAAGACCGAGCTGCCTTCGCTGATCGAGTCCAAGCTCCCGATCGTCGGCCAGGCGGCCCGGCGGCAGCGGATGAGCACCGACCAGGCCACCCTGCGCGACCTCGCCTCCGAGATCGAGTGGGCCAAGGTCTCCAACGTCCACCCCGACTCCTACGCCCAGGTCGCACCGCGGCGCGGTCGCTCGGTCGACGGCGTCGATCCGGCCTCGGTGGGCAAGGTCTTCGCCGCCTACGAGGAGACCAAGCGCGGCCAGGGCCGGATGGACATGGAGGACGTGCTCCTCCTCACCGCCGGGATGCTCGCCGAGGACGAACGGGTCGCGGCCCAGGTGCGCCGGCAGTACAAGTGGTTCGTCGTCGACGAGTTCCAAGACGTCTCCCCGCTCCAGTCGGCCCTGCTCGACCTGTGGCTCGGTGGCCGCGACGAGATCTGCGTCGTGGGCGATCCGGCGCAGACCATCTACTCCTTCGCTGGTGCCGACGCCGACTACCTGCGCGGCTTCACCCGCAAGTTCGACCACGTCACCTCGATCGAGCTGGTCCGCAACTACCGCTCCACGCCGCAGGTGATCACCATCGCCAACGACCTGCTCAAGGGCACCGAGTCGGCCGGCGTCGACCTGCGCGCCCAGCGTCCGGCGGGGCCCGCGGTCGGCTTCTTCGGCCGCACCGACGAGGTCGCCGAGGCCAGCGCGGTGGCGGCCCAGATCAAGGCGCTGCGGGCCGAGGGCCGGCCCTACTCCGAGATCGCGATCCTGTTCCGGATCAACGCCCAGTCCGAGGCCTACGAGGAGGCTCTGTCGGCGGCGAGCATCCCCTACACGGTGCGCGGTGCGGCACGCTTCTTCGACCGTGCCGAGGTCCGTGAGGCCGTCACCCGGCTTCGCGGTGCGGCCCGCTCCGGTGAGGCCGACGAGCTGCTGGAGACGGTGCACGCCACCCTGGCCGGGATGGGCTGGACCCAGCAGCCGCCCTCGGCGCGGGGCCAGGTCCGCGACCGGTGGGAGTCCTGGCAGGCCCTGGTCGACCAGGCCACGGCGTACGTCGAGGCCAACCCGTCGGCGAGCCTCTCCGACTTCGTCGACGACCTCGACCATCGCGCCGCCGACCAGCACGCCCCCGTCGCCGACTCGGTCACCTTGGCGACGTTCCACGCCGCCAAGGGCCTGGAGTGGGACTCGGTCTTCCTCGTCGGCCTCCAGGACGGCACGCTGCCGTTCTCCTACTCCCTCGACTCGCCGGCCGCGATCGAGGAGGAACGACGCCTGCTGTACGTCGGCATCACCCGCGCCCGACGCGACCTGTCGCTGTCGTGGGCTGCCGCTCGCCAGCCCGGCGGGCGCGGCTCTCGCAAGCCCTCGCGGTTCCTGGAGCCGCTGCTGCCCGACTCCGCCCGTCCCGCCCCGGCCGCCTCCCGCGGCAGCCGCGGCGCCCGGATGTGCCAGGGCTGCGGCCGGCCGCTGACCACGTCGACCGAGAAGGCCCGACGCCGTCACGAGGAGTGCCCGGCGCCGTACGACGAGGCGCTGTTCGAGGCGCTGCGCTCGTGGCGCAAGGCGACCGCGGAGGAGATCTCCAAGCCTGCGTTCGTGGTCTTCACCGACGCCACCCTGGAGGCGATCGCCGAGGCCGCGCCGACCTCGATGGCTCAGCTGCTCCGTCTGCACGGTGTCGGGCGGACCAAGCTGGAGACCTACGGCGAGGCAGTGCTCGAGGTCGTTCAGGCCCACGTCTCCGCCTGATCCAGGCGCGTTCAGAAGCACGTTCAGAAACAAATGAATTAATTCGTTTGCGCTCTCCCTGGGATGACTCGTAGGGTCATCTCGTCCCGAAAAAGCACGAGTGGTTCGTGTGTGATCCCGCCGAGGAGGTGGCCCTGATGATGAAGCTGAAGACGCTCAAGCCGGCTTACAAGCCGTCTTCCGTGCTGTCCGCCGTCGTCTGCGACCACCTCCGTCCCGAGGGCCGCAATGTCACGACCGGTATTTGGGCCGCAACGGCCACCCGATGGGGGACCCCTGCCTGGAGCTCACTGACGTCGTAGGAACGACGATCAGCAGCCACCAGGCCGCGGAACCCGAACAACGGGTCCGCGGCCTTTCTGTTTCTCAGACCCCGATTTTTCACAACGTCATTCGCCCACTCACCCCTAGGAGATCTGTCATGACCACCAGCGTTCTCGATCGCGCCTACCAGGCGCCCGAGGCTGGGCTCGCCTACCTGGCGGACACGGTCAATCGCGAACTGCTTCCCTGCCGGGTGAACAACCCGGAGCTGTGGTTCGCCGAGTCGCCCAGCGACGTCGAGTCCGCCAAGGCCCTGTGCCTGGCATGCCCCCTGCAGTCCCTCTGTCTCGACGGTGCCCTCGCGCGCCGCGAGCCGTGGGGCGTGTGGGGTGGCGAGCTCTTCCTCCAGGGCGTCGTCATCCCCCGGAAGCGGCCGCGTGGGCGGCCGCGCAAGGACGCGGCATGAGCCGTGGACCTTCCACCCGTTCCGCCATCACCTCACCTTCAGGAGACACCACCGTGGACTTCATGGCCGAAGACCTGGTGCGCGCTCACTCCGAGGCGCACCTGAGCCAGGCGACCGAGATCCGGCGTTCCTATGAGATCGCCCGAGCCCGGCGTCTGGCCCGCAAGGCAGAGCGTGCCGCCCAGGCAGCACGCCTCGCACTCGCTCGGGCACTGTGACCCTCGCCCGAGCCGGTGAGCCGCTACGGTGGCCGCGATGAACGACGTCGCGGCCACCGTGGCCCCCACCTGGACCTGGCTCAACGCCACCCTCGACCTCCCCGACGAGAGCTTCGGCCTCGGGAAGGCGTTCTGGGGTGCCGCGACCGGGTTCCGCCCCCAGCTGTCCTCGGACAACGACCCCAACTACGCCGTGCTCCAGCCCGAGACCGGCACCCCCTACCTCTGGCTCCAGCGTCTGATCGACGGTGAGCCCGGTGTCCACCTCGATCTGCACGTCGGACCGGGTGCCTCGGGCAGCGTCGACCTCGCCGGGGCCGTCCGCCACGCGGAGCGGCACGGCGCCCGTCTCGTCACCCAGACGTCGTACGCCGTGATGGCCTCACCCGCCGGGGTGCCGTTCTGTCTCCTCCCCGACTCCGGCACCAACGCTCCGATCGCCCCGGCGCCGGCTGCCTGGCCCGGCGGACGCTCGCGCGTCGATCAGGTCTGCCTCGACATCGCCTCGGAGGCCTGGGACGCCGAGTGCGCCTTCTGGGCGGCCCTGACCGGCTGGCCGCTGCGCGGCGACGACGCCTGGGCGCGGCTGTGGACCCCTGCGGCCTGGCCGCTGCGGGTGCTGCTCCAGCGGCGGCAGGTGGGGGAGACCTCGTCCCACCTGGACGTCTCCTGCGACGACCGGGCCGCCGAGCTGGCGCGCTGGAGCGACCTGGGCGCCCGCGTGATCGGGGAGGGCCCGCGCTGGACCGTCGTCGAGACGCCCGGTGAGCTGGTCACCTGCCTCACCACCCGGAGCCCTGACACCGGCCGCATCCCCGCCGACGTCCCGCCGCCCGGAGCGCCCTGATGAGTGAGGATCTGCCGATCGGGGAGTACGCCTTCCCCGGACCGCTGCGCGACCGCCTCGTGGGCGCCATCCTCGCCGGGGAGAAGACCTCGACGTCGTCGCTGGTGATCGGGTGGGAGCACGACGGCGAGCCGCTGCCGCAGGTCGGCGACCGGGAGGCGGTCGTCGACTCGGACGGTCAGCCGGTCTGCGTCACCGAGAACGTCGCCGTCACCGTCTGCCGGCTGGCCGACGTCACGCTGGAGCACGCGATCGCCGAGGGCGAGGGGTTCAGCACCGTCGCGCAGTGGCGCGCCGGGCACGAGGAGTTCTGGCACTCGGCCGAGGTCCGTGCCGAGCTGGACGACCCGACCTTCACCGTCGACGACGACACCCTGGTGGTCTGTGTGGCCTTCCGCCTCCTCCGCCGACTTCCGGGTTAACCACCGCCGAGATCCGGGTTCACCACGGGTGAAATCCGGGTTCGCCACGGGTGAGATCCGGGTTCACCACACCTCACGCGCCGTCGGCGAGGAGCTGGGTGGCCCACGAGCAGCCACAGGCGGGGTGCTGGGCCCACGGGGTGCGCGACGGCAGCCCGCGGCGGTCGATCGTGACTGTGGCGCCCCAGGTCGCCGGGGTCTCGCCGTCGATCCAGGCGAGTACGTCCCGGGCGATCAGGGCGAGCGCGAGGTGGGGCAGCACCAGCGGAAGCGGTGGGGACATGGCCTCGCGGTGGGCGGCCTGCTCGACCAGGAGTGGCCAGCGTGGATCGAGGTCGCGGCGGGCGGCGTCGGCGCACCGCAGGCACGGGCTGTGCCCCGGGACCAGGAACGGGCCGATCTCGCTGCGGCCCTCCGCGAAGGAGACCGGCAACGTCGGCGTAGCGACCTGGTCCAGCGACTCGCGCGGCACCACACCCGCCACCATCACGACCGTCACACCGACACCGGCCGCGGTGTGCAGCGGGTCCGGCACGGTCGCGTCGGTGGAGCAGGTACCGATGCCGTCGGCGTGCAGCAGGGCAGCCAGCGCACGGCTGAGGTCGTCGGGGCCCGAGACGGCGACACCGGCGGCCGCACGCGCCTGGCTCCGTCGCGGCCAGTCCGGGCCGTACGCCGAGGCCTGGTGCCGCTCATCGTGCCGGGCCGGGGCCTCCAGCAGCAGGCCCGCCGTACGGAGCCGGGTCAGTGCCTGCGCCGCCGCAGGCTCCTCGGCCGGCACCACCGAGAGCGTCCCGTCGGTGAGATCGTGCAGGAGGCGACGTACGGCAGGGTGATCCGGCAGTACGACGCGGGTCGGATGCTCGAGTCCGACCTGCAGGTGATGGTCGTCGCGGCGCAGCACCTCGAAGCCGGGCCGCAGGAAGGGGCGTCTCATGGCGCCGAGGGTGGCACGAACGGTCCCTGCGGCGCGGAAGTTCTCCACAGGCTGCGGTGGTGAACCCGGATCTCACCGGTGGTGAACCCGGATCTCGGCGGTGGTGAACCCGGAATTCGACGACAAGGCCCCCGGACCAAACGAGTGGTCCGGGGGCCGAAGTCTGTTGCTCAACTCGCGAAGGCGAATCCTCAGGCCTTGCCGAGGATGCGGTTGAGGTTGGTGCTGCAGACCGGGCAAACGGCCTTAGCCATCTTGGTGCCCTTGTCGTTGACCTTGATCTCGCCGGTCGCCTCGCGCTTCTCCTTGCACTTCACGCAGTAGAACTCGCCGCTCCAGGTCTCAGCCATGATGGCCCCCTTGCCCTAGGTATTTCGATGGTCATTGCGGTTCGGTCCTCGTGAGGAGGGCCTTGCCGAAGCTGGGGCGCTGTGCCCCGAACCGCCTCGACCCTACGGCACGCTCAAGCGTGAAGCACACTTCGAGTGAGCGTGTCGCGGTCGAAACGAGAGCGAGACCCCCGGTGTCCTGGATCGTCCCGGGCCTTCCCCTTGCTCAGGACGTCCGGCGGCGCCGGGGGTCTCATCTGAAGAAGAAACCTAGGAGGCCTCGGTAACGCCGTCAACGCGCAAAATTCCACCCCTGTGGAAAACCTTGTGGACAGCCTGTGCGAAACGCCGTGGAGCCTGTAGACAACCTAGGGAGAGGGCTGTGGGTAACCCCTCCTCGTCGGACCCGAAACGCCGCTCTGACCTGCACGGATGGCGTTTCCCCAGGTGTGGAGGAAAAATTGTGGAGGTGGAATCCACCCCAGATGCCGTGTCGGCCTTGCGTCGGATCGCTTTTTTACTCGAGCGCGCTCGTGAGGACACCTACAAGGTCAAGGCCTACCGCGCCGCCGTCACCACGCTGAGCACCCTGAGCCAGGACGAGATCGCCGCCCGTGTGGCCGCCGGTACCCTCACCGAGCTGACCGGCATCGGCGCCACCACGGCGGCCGTGATCACCCAGGCGACCCGCGGAGAAGTTCCCGATCGTCTTCGGCGTGTCGAGGAGGAGTACGGCGGCCCGCTGACCGCCACGGGCCAGGCGACCCGCGCCGCGCTGCGCGGCGACCTGCACTCCCACAGCGACTGGAGCGACGGCGGATCGCCGATCGCGGAGATGGCCCGCACCGCCGCCGAGCTCGGCCACGACTACCTGGTCCTGACCGACCACAGCCCCCGGCTCAAGGTCGCCCGGGGCCTGTCCGCGGCCCGGCTGGCCCAGCAGCTCGACGTGATCGAGCAGGTCAACGCCGACCTGGCCGCCGATCTGGCCCCGAACGCGAAGGGGGAGCGGTTCCGGCTGCTCAGCGGCATCGAGGTCGACATCCTCGACGACGGCGGTCTGGACCAGAACGAGGAGATGCTCGCCCGCCTCGACGTACGCGTGGCGAGCGTGCACAGCAAGCTCGCGATGCCCGCGGGCGCCATGACCGCCCGGATGGTGGCCGCCGTGGAGAGCCCGTTCACCAACGTCCTGGGCCACTGCACCGGCCGCCTCACCGGCGGCAGCCGTGGCCGGCGCGAGGAGTCCGAGTTCGACGCCCGGGCCGTCTTCGAGGCCTGTGCGGCCCACGACGTCGCCGTCGAGATCAACGCCCGGCCCGAGCGCCGCGACCCGCCGACCCGGCTGCTGGAGCTCGCGATCGAGGTCGGCTGCCTGTTCTCGATCGACTCCGACGCGCACGCCCCGGGCCAGCTCGACCTCCAGATCTACGGCTGCGAACGGGCCGAGGAGCTCGGGCTGGTACACGACCGGATCGTGAACACCTGGCCGATCGACCGCCTTCTGGGCTGGGCTACGCCTAAGGTCTAGGCATGGCAGACCCATCGGGGAGTGGCCCGAAGATCGAGGTGCGGCGCAGCAAGCGTCGGCGCCGGACGGTCTCTGCCTACCGCGACGGCGACACCATCATCGTGCTCATCCCCGACCGCCTCTCCAAGAAGGAGGAGGCCGAGTGGGTCGAGCAGATGGTCGCCCGGCTGCAGCGCTCGGAGCGGCGCAAGCGCAAGAAGCCCAGCGACGCCGACCTGATGCGTCGGGCCCGCGCGCTCTCGGACTCCTACCTCGGCGGGATGGCCAACCCGGAGTCGGTGCGCTGGGTGACCAACCAGCGCTCGCGCTGGGGCAGCTGTACGCCGAGCGACCGCGCGATCCGGCTCAGCACCCGGCTCCAGCCGATGCCGTCGTGGGTGATCGACTACGTGCTGATCCACGAGCTCGCCCACCTGCTGGAGCCCAACCACGACACCAAGTTCTGGGCGTGGGTGGACCGCTACCCG
The DNA here is from genome assembly GCF_030150155.1 of Nocardioides sp. Lineage (GTDB taxonomy): Bacteria > Actinomycetota > Actinomycetes > Propionibacteriales > Nocardioidaceae > Nocardioides. Next base: position 115,584 of record NZ_JASLGR010000044.1, on the reverse strand, counting down.
CAGGCCGAGCGTGCCAAGGGCTATCTGCTCGGCTGGTCCACCGCCGCGCGCCTGGACGAGCCGCCGGGCCATGCCGACGACGGCACCGACGATGACGACTTCGACGACGTCGAGGGGTTCGACCGCGAGCTCGACCCGGTCGACTGAGTCGACAGCGCAGAGCCCCTAGGAGCCCGCGACCGCGGCGAAGCGCTCCCGGGCGATCCCGATCAGCGCGAGCATCGACGCCTCCTGGGTGGGCACGTCGTCGACGTCGAACCAGCGCAGGTCCAGGGACTCGTCGCTGATCTGCTCCTGCGCGTCGGCCCCGGCGCGCGCCACGAACCGGATGTCGAGGTGGTGCACGTGGCCGTGCGGGGTGCAGAAGTCCACCGGATGGACGTCGAGCTGGGCGATCTCGGGGTCGACCTCGAACGCGCTCAGCCCCGACTCCTCCGCCAGCTCCCGGGTCGCCGCGGCCAGCGGCGAGGCGTCCTCGGGCTCGCAGTGGCCGCCGAAGGCGACCCAGATCCCGGCCTTGCCGTGCAGGTTCAGCAGCACCCGGGTGCCGGTGTGGTCGAGGACGAGTGCGCCACAGGTGATGTGGTCGGGGGCACTGGTCCGCGAGGTGCCGTTCGGATCGGACTCCAGGTAGGCCACGAACCGGTCCCGCAGCGCGGCCTGCTCGGCCGAGGGCGCCGTCCAGCCGCGCAGGGCGGCCAGGGTGGCGTCGTACAGGCTCACGCCTGCTCGCCGTCAGCGCCGTCGGTGCCGTCGGTGTCAGGCTTGGCCGGACCGTCGAGCAGTGCCTGCAGGCCGGCGTCGAACTCGGCGTCGGTCAGCTCCAGGGCGTCGGCACCCTCACGGAAGCCGAGCGGGTCGTCCAGGTCGGCGGCGGTGGGCAGCAGCGCCGGGGACATCCAGACGCCGTCGCGCGCCTCGGCACCCTGCCGGGCCCGCAGCGAGCCCCACAGCGTGGCGGCGTCGCGCAGCCGGCGCGGACGCAACTCCAGGCCGACCAGGGTGGCGAAGGCCTGCTCGGCCGGGCCGCCCTCGGCACGCCGACGACGGAACGCCTCGGCCAGCGCGGTGGCAGCCGGCATCCGCTCCCGGGTGGCCTCGGTGACGATCTCGTCCACCCAGCCCTCGACCAGGGCCAGCACGATCTCCAGGCGCTCCTGGGCGGCGCGCTGGGCCGGGGACGGCTCGATCGCGAAGAGGCTGGCGTCGCCCATCAGCTCCTGCATCGCCGCGGGGTCCATCGGGTTCATCCCCGACAGCTTGTCCTCGACCTGGCGCTGGATCGCGCCGAGGTTGACCTCGACCCCGGCGGCGTACGCCGTCACCGCGTCGATCACGTGCTGGCGCAGCCACGGCACCCCGGCGAAGAGCCGCTGGTGGGCCGCCTCACGCAGCGCGACGTAGAGCAGCACGTCGGCCTCGGAGACGCCCTCGAGCCCCTCGGCGAAGGTCTTGAGGTTCTGGGTGAGGATCCCGGCCCGGCCGGGGGTGGACAGCGGGATGCCGATCTCGGAGCTGGCCAGCACCTCGCCGGCGAGGGTGCCCAGACCCTGGCCGGCCTGCTGGGCGATCATCGCGCCGATCGCCTTGCCCATGAAGCCGGAGAACGGGCCGGCCACGGCCTTGAGGTCCTCGGGCATCTGGTTGCCGACGGTGCGCACCGAGGACGCGGCGATCGGCTCGATCAGGCCGTGCCACACGTCGGCGGTGTTGACCAGCCACTCGGCCTTGGACCAGGCCTGGGCGGTCTGCACGCCGCTGGGGAAGGAGGTCGTGGGGTCGATCCACAGGTCCGCGAGCCGGAGCGCGTCGGCGGTCGCCGAGGACTGGCCCGCGGTCGGGGTCGGGTCGGGCGTGGCCGCAGCGGCCTTGCGGGCGAGGTCGAGCGTCGCGGGCCAGTTGATCGGGCCGTCGTAGTCGCTGAACAGCGACTGCACCTGGGCGAACAGGGCGTTCAGGTCGAACGGGAGGTCGCCACCACCGAAGGGGTTCGGATTCTCAGCCATAGGTCAAGACTAGGGTGTGGGTGGGAGCGACGCCCTAGGGTGAGGCGGGTGAACGTCGTACGCCTCGTCGCTCTGCGCGAGCCACCGCTGGACGTGGCCGAGGTGATGGCCGCGCTCGACGACCCCGCCTGCGGGGGAGTCGACCTCTTCATCGGGCGGGTCCGCGACCACGATCACGGCTCCGGGGTGAGCGGTCTGGTCTACGAGGCGCATCCGCAGGCCCTGGCCGAGCTGGAGGCCGTCGCCGCCGAGATCGCCGCCGCCCATCAGGTCGGCGCGGTGGCCGTGATCCACCGGGTCGGCTCCCTGGAGGTCGGCGACCTCGCGGTCGTGCTCGGCACCGCGGCGGCCCACCGTGGCGACGCCTTCGAGGCCACCCGGGCACTGATCGACACCCTCAAGGAACGGGTGCCGATCTGGAAGCACCAGCGTTTCGTCGATGGCTCCACGGAGTGGGTCGGCCTACCCTGAGGGGGTGCTGATCCTGCTCTGGCTCCTGCCCGCGGTCGTGGTGACGGTGCTCGCCGCGCTCTGGGTGAGCTGGCGTGGTCGGGAGCGGCCCGAGATGAGCCGCGAGGAGGCCGCGCGGCGGATGGGCGAGGCGCTGGCCCGGGGCCAGCAGAAGCAGGTTGGCCGGTTCTGACAGTCTTGGGCCCATGTCTGGGCCTGAGACGACCCCGCCGCCGACGCCTACGGGCGACCCCGGCTTCGTGATGTCACGACGCGTCTGGGCGGGGGTGATCGCGCTGGTGCTGACGGTCTGCCTGGCCGGCGTGGTCTTCCTCGCGCCGATGCCGTACGTCGTCTACCGGCCCGGTCTGACCGTGGACGTCCTGGGCAGCAACGATGGCAAGCCGATCGTGGAGGTGCCCAGCGGGTCGTCGTACAAGGTCTATCGCGACGACGGTCAGCTGCGGATGGTGACGGTCTCGGTGACCTCGCCCGACACCAAGCTGCACCTGGTCGACCTGGTCGGGGCGTGGCTGAACAAGCGCGACGCCGTCTATCCGTGGGACTCGGTGTACTCCAAGGGCGAGTCCAACGACCAGTCCCGGGCCGAGGGTGCCGCGCAGATGGCCTCCTCCCAGGACACCGCGACCGCGGTGGCGCTGCGTGAGCTCGGCGCGAAGGTCCCCGAGGTCACCAAGATCGTCCAGGTGGTCAGCGGGGAGCCGGCCTCGGGCAAGCTCAAGTCCGGCGACACGGTGGTCGCCGTCGACGGCGCGAAGGTCGACCCGGACGGGCTGCTCAAGGCGATCCGCAGCACGCCGACCGGCGCCTCCCGCGACGTCACCATCGTGCGCGACGGCAAGACCCTGCACGTCTCCCTCACCCCGAAGGACCACGACGGCACGCCGCGGATCGGGGCCAGCATCGGGATCGGCTACGACCTCCCGGTCAAGGTCGGGGTCAACATCAGCGACTCGATCGGTGGCCCCAGCGCGGGTCTGATCTTCAGCCTCGCGATCTACGACACCCTCACGCCCGGCTCCCTGACCGGTGGCAACACCATCGCCGGCACCGGCGAGATCGAGCCCGACGGCTCGGTCGGCGCGATCGGCGGCATCCAGCAGAAGATCGCCGGGGCGACCCGCGACGGCGCCAAGCTCTTCCTGGTGCCCGCCGACAACTGCGACGAGGCGATCGGCGCCGTCGACGCGGAGAACAAGAAGATCAGGCTGGTGAAGGTGACGACCATGCACGACGCCCGTGAGTCCATCCAGAGCTGGGTCGCCGATCATGACGCCACGCTCCCGACCTGCAAGGCTGCTTCGTGATGAGTGAGTCGACCTTCGCCCCAGATGCAGCCCTGTCCGACGTCGTGATGGAGCTGGAGGCCCACGCCGCCCAGTCCGGCTGGGACCGTCCGGCCACCCTCTACGCCCTGGTCGACACCGCCGCGTTCGCTGCGGCCCAGCCCAGCCTGGCCTCGCTGCTCGGCCTGGAGCCGGGCCAGATCGAGCCCGGCAGCCTGACCCCGATCGAGCAGGACCACTTCGACGAGCCGCTGGAGCAGGTGCTCCCGACGATCGCGTTCGACGACAACGTGGTCGGGATCGCGGTCGTGGTGGAGCGGCCCGCCGAGGCGGGCGTCCCCACCGCGGAGGGCGGCGAGCAGGAGCACATGCGGGTGATCGCGGGCGTGACCCGCGCCGGATCGGCGTACTGCGCGGCGCGCTCGCGGGTGCACGATCGGCCCGAGGCCGTGGTGACCGGGGACGATCTGGTGCCCGCACTCGTTGATCTCCTCCGTGCTGTGCTCGAGGAGGACCAGTGAGTGACCTGTTTGACGACCCCGGACCCGTGCAGGGGGTGTCGCGCCGCACCCGGACCGTGATCTGGGTGGTCATCATCGCGATCGCCGCGCTCTTCGCGCTGACCGGCTTCGCGGGACTGTGGACCGACCACCTCTGGTTCGACGCGCTCGGCTACGGCTCGGTCTTCACCAAGATCGTGTGGGTCAAGATCGGCCTCTTCCTCGGCTTCGGCCTGGTGATGGCGGTGGCGCTGGCGGCGGCGATGTGGGCCGCGTTCCGCACCCGCCCGTTCCTGCACCCGGCGATGCTGCAGTCGGGCACCGAGCGCTACCGCGAGGCGATCAACCCGATCCGCACCTACCTGTGGCTCGGCATCTCCCTGGTCGGCGGTGCCTTCGCCGGCGCCTCGGCGGCCGGCAACTGGCGCACCTTCGAGCTGTGGCTGCACGGTGGCTCCTTCGGTCAGAAGGACCCGTACTTCCACAAGGACCTCGGCTTCTACGTCTTCGACCTGCCCTGGCTGCACATGGTGGTCTCGTTCGTGATGGCCGCCGCCGTGATCGCGGTGGTCGCCAACCTGCTCGTCCACTACCTGTACGGCGGCATCCGGCTGCAGAGCCCCGGTGACCGTCTCTCCGGGCCGGCCCAGGTGCAGATCTCGGTGCTGCTGGCCATCTTCGTGCTGGCCAAGGCGGCCGACTACTGGCTCGACCGCTACGACCTGACCACGTCGGACTCGCCGCTGTTCACCGGCATCGGGTTCACCGACGACCACGCCGTGCTGCCGGCGAAGTCCACCCTGACCGGGATCGCCCTGATCTGTGCGGTGCTCTTCCTGGTCAACGTGTGGCGACGCACCTGGCTGCTGCCCGGTGTCGGGGTCGCGCTGATGGCGGTCTCGGCGATCCTGCTCGGCCTGATCTGGCCCGCGATCGTGCAGGGCGTCCAGGTCAACCCGTCCAAGCAGGACAAGGAGAACTCCTACCAGGCGACGAACATCGCCCAGACCCGGCAGGCGTTCGCGATCGACGACCAGCACGTCACGGTCAGCAACTACGACCAGGACGCCAAGGCCCAGGAGACCACGGCCACGGCCCTGGACAACCAGACCCGCTCGGCCCCCTTGGTCGACCCGAAGCTCGTGCACGACCTCTTCCAGGAGCAGCAGCAGGGCCGGTCGTACTACGGCGTGGCCAGCAACCTGGACGTGGACCGCTACGACATCGCCGGCAAGGACCGCGCCCTCGTGCTCGGTGTGCGTGAGCTGACCCAGTCCGGGCTCAGCACCAAGGACCAGAACTGGACCAACCTGCACACCGTCTACACCCACGGCTCCGGTGTGATCGCGGCCTACGCCAACCAGCGCAACAAGGCCGACACGGCCGAGTCGAGCGACATCCAGTTCGCCGAGGGCATCGAGCCGGCCCAGAACGACCTGGTGACGGCGGGGCCGGGCGAGTTCGAGCAGCGCGTCTACTTCGGCGAGGACTCGCCGACGTACTCCATCGTCGGACGCGAGAAGGGTGCCGCCCCGGTCGAGGTCGACCTGGGCACCGCCAGCAAGTCGGGCACCACCGTCACCGACCCGTCCAAGGGGGCGAAGACCGCCGAGGACACCACCTCGACGTACGACGGCAAGGGTGGCGTCAAGATCGGCTCCACCTGGCGCCAGCTGCTCTACGCGATCAAGTTCAACTCGGCGAACATCCTGCTCTCCTCGCGGGTCAACGCGAACTCCCAGGTGCTCTACGACCGCACCCCCAAGGAGCGCGTGGCCAAGGTCGCGCCGTGGCTGACGCTGGACGACGACGCCTACCCGGTGGTGGCCGACGGCCGGATCACCTGGGTGCTCGACGGCTACACCACGACGAGCCGCTACCCGGGCGCCGAGAAGGAGTCGTACAAGACGATGACGGCCGACTCGCAGAAGACCGACACCGGCCTGCGCACCGTGCCGACCGACGAGATCAACTACATGCGCAACGCGGTCAAGGCGACCGTCGACGCGTACGACGGCACCGTCACGCTCTACGCCTGGGACGAGTCCGACCCGATCCTGAAGGCCTGGTCCAAGGTCTTCCCCGGGACGGTCAAGGCCAAGTCGCAGATCCCGACGTGGCTCACCCCGCACCTGCGCTACCCCGAGGACCTGTTCAAGGTGCAGCGCTACCAGCTGGCCAAGTACCACGTCACCAGTGCGTCGGACTTCCTCAACGGCTCGGACTGGTGGGAGGTCCCCACCGACCCGAACCTGGGGGCGACCTCGACGGCGCTGCAGCCCGCCTACCGGATGTTCCTCGACCAGAAGGACGCGACCACCGGCACGCAGGCACAGACCTGGTCGTTGAGCACCACGTTCACGCCGTACCGGCGTAACAACCTGTCCGCGGTGATGACGGTCAACTCCGATGCGACGTCGGCCGGCTACGGCAAGATCCAGGTGCTGGAGCGACCCGACCAGCAGACCCAGGGGCCGAGCCAGGTCGCCTCGGACATGAAGAACAACGCCGCGATCCGGCAGGCGCTGCTGCCGTACACCAGCTCCCAGGGGCTGCTGAACTACGGCTCGCTGCTGACCATCCCGACCAGCTCGCACGGCCTGGTGTACCTGATGCCGGTCTATGCCCGGCAGGCCACCACGTCGCCGTACCCGGTGCTGGCCTATGTGCTGGCCTCCTACGACAACAAGGTCGGCTACGGCAGGACGCTGGCCGAGGCGCTGAGCTCGGCGCTGGTGTCGAAGGACACCGGCTCCGGGACGGGCAGTGGAACCGGCTCGTCGACGCCGTCGGCCAGTCCGTCGGCGTCGCCGTCGGGCGGTGCCTCGCCGTCGACGACGCCGAGCACCCCGGCCGGCAACGCGACGGCCAAGCAGCTCCTCGACCAGGCCCAGACCCTCTTCACCGACGCCGATGCGGCGGGCCGACTGGGGGACTACGCCAAGCGGGAGGCCCTGCTCAAGCAGGCCGAGGAGAAGGTGCAGGCCGCGCTGAGCAAGCTCCAGTAGCACCGAGCGACACGAATCGGGCCGTCCCTGCGGGGGCGGCCCGATCGTCGTTCTCAGGAACCTTGTAGGCAGTTCCTGGGTCCTCCTTCGACGTTTTCCAGTGATGTCACAGATTCGGTGGAGAGCATCGTCATGAAGGTCCTACGAACTGGAGATGAGACCGATGAGCGACAGCGAAGCCTCGAACCCCACGCCTGAGAACGACGGCACCGACACCGCCGCCACCCCTGTTCCCACCGCGGCCGCCCAGGCCCCGACCTGGGTCCCGGTCCAGTTCGCCACCCCGGCTCCCACCCCCGAGCCGACCGTGGCGCACCGTCGCCGGCTGCCGGCGAAGTGGCGTCTCGGGGTGGCGGCGACGGCGGCCTTCCTGGTCGGCTGCGGCACCGCCGCCGGGGTCGGTGCCGCCGTCTACGGGCACAACGACACCGGCTCGAACCAGGCCAGCACCGCGCAGAACGGCTACAGCCAGACGCTCCAGACCTACGGCAACGGCCAGAGCACGCAGGGCAGCCAGAGCACCCAGGGGTACGGCGGCTACGGCTCGTCGGAGTCGGGCTCGGGCTCCGGCTCGTCGACGTACGGCCAGTACCCGCAGTTCGGTGACTTCTCCCAGTTCGGCCTCTCCGACCCGACCCAGAGCGGCGGCTCCAGCGCCCAGGGCGCGACCGCCGACTCGACCAGCGACGCCACCGCGGCGCAGTCCCAGGGCCTGGTCGAGATCACCTCGACCCTCAACGGCGGCACCGCCGCCGGGACCGGGATGATCCTGACCTCCTCGGGCGTGATCGTGACCAACCACCACGTGGTGGCGGGCGCGACCTCGGTGAAGGTGACCGACGTGTCGACGGGGAAGACCTACGAGGCGACGTACGTCGGCGGCGACGCCACCACCGACGTGGCGGTGCTGCGGCTCAAGGACGCCAGCGGACTGACCCCGGTCAGCTTCGCCAGCTCGGCGGCCGCCACCGGCGACACGATCACCTCGGTCGGTGACGCCGGAGGTGACGGTGGCTCGCTGACCGCCTCGCCCGGCACGGTCTCCGCCCTCGACCAGAACATCACGGTCTCCGAGGACGACGGCAACACGGCGACGCTGAGCAACCTGATCGAGCTCGACGCCTACATCGTCCCGGGCGACTCCGGCGGCGCGGTCTTCGACTCCTCGGGCGACGTGGTCGGGATGAACGTGGCGGCCAGCAGCGGGTCGAGCACGGTGGTCGGCTACGCGATCCCGGCCAGCACGGTCGAGTCGATCGCCCAGGACATCCTCTCGGGCACCAGCTCGAGCCAGATCAGCTACGGCTACACCGGCTACCTGGGCGTCGGCCTCTCGGCCACGTCGAGCGGCGCTACCGTCGCCGAGGTGGTCACCGGGGAGGCCGCCGCGAAGGCCGGCATCACCGCCGGTGACACCATCACCGCCTTCAACGGCACCGCCGTGACGTCGGCCTCGCAGCTCCAGGAGCTGGTCGCCGGAACCACCCCGGGGCAGAAGGTCAAGGTCACCTGGCAGACCTCGAGCGGGACGTCGAAGTCCGCGACGGTCTCGCTGGGAACGGGTGCGATCGCCTAGTCGATCCGACCCGACTGGAGCGGGCGTTGGTTCCTCGTGGAGGGGGGAATCAGCGCCCGTTCCGGCGTCTGCGTCCAGGGCCGATCCGGCAGGTGGGACGGGGGTCTCGACAACGTGATCGGGCTCACCCGCACCGATAGGATTCGGGGTATGACGCGTTACCTTCCTGACGGCAAGAAACTAGTGTTCGGGGCGGCCACAGCGTCGTACCAGATCGAGGGCGCGATCACCGAGGACGGGCGCGGCGTCTCCATCTGGGACACGTTCGCGGCCAAGCCCGGAGCGGTCAAGGACGGCAAGGACGGGCGCCACGCGCCGGACTCCTACCACCGCTACGAGGAGGACGCCCAGCTGGTCGGCGACCTCGGCGTGGAGTACTACCGCTTCTCGGTGGCCTGGCCCCGGATCATCCCCGACGGCGTCGGCCGGATCGAGACCCGCGGCCTGGACTACTACGACCGGATGGTCGACGCCATGCTCGCCCGCGGCGTGACGCCGACGGGCACGTTCTACCACTGGGACCTCCCGCAGGCCCTGGAGGACCGCGGCGGCTGGCTGGACCGTGGCACCGCCGAGGCGTATGCCGACTACGCGATGGTCGTGCACGACCGGCTCGGTGACCGGGTCAAGGTCTGGGCCACGCACAACGAGCCGTGGTGTGCCGCCTATCTCGGGTACGCCGCCGGGGTGCACGCCCCGGGTCTGCGTGCCGGAGGCCAGGCCCACCGCGCCGCCCACCACCTGATGCTCGGTCACGGTCTGGTCGCCCAGCGCCTGCACGAGCAGGGCAACTCCGACGTCGGCATCGTGCTCAACCTGGCCCCGATCTGGCCCGAGAGCGACGACCCGGAGCTGCTGCTGGCCGCCGACGGTGTCGACGCGGTGCGCAACCGGGTCTGGCTCGACCCGCTGGTCGACGGCGCCTACGACGAGGGTCTGCTCCGGGTCGCCCCGGAGCTCGCCGACCCCGAGCTGGTCCGTGACGGCGACCTCGACCTGATCAAGGGCTCGGCGGACTGGGTGGGGATCAACTACTACACCCCGGTCCGTCCGGGGAAGGCCGCGCCGCTGGCGCCGGGGGAGACCCAGCACCCCGAGACCGACGCCTACCCGGGCGTCGAGCCGGTCACCTTCGTGGTCCGCGACCCCCGCACCGACATCGGCTGGGAGGTCGAGCCCGCCGGTCTGGAGGAGCTGCTGATCACCACCGCGAAGCGGGTCGGCGTGCCGGTCCTGATCACGGAGAACGGTGCGGCGTACGCCGACACCGAGGTGGTCGACGGCGTGGTCGCCGACGACGACCGGCGTGCCTACCTGGAGGGGCACATCGCCGCCACCGAGCGGGCCCGTGCCGCCGGTGCCGACATCCGCGCCTACATCGTGTGGACGCTGCTGGACAACTTCGAGTGGGCCGAGGGCTACACGAAGTACTTCGGCATCGTGCACGTCGACCCGGAGACGAAGGACCGCACGCCCAAGGCGTCGTACCGCTGGCTGCAGTCCTACCTCGCGGAGCGCTGAGCCCACCACTGAGGCAAACAACAAGGCCTTGATCCTCCGAGGAGGATCAAGGCCTTGTTCGTTGGTGCAGGTGCAGCGCGGTGGGTCAGCCCTTGACGGAGCCGGCCAGCAGGCCGCGGACGAAGAAGCGCTGCAGGGAGAGGAACACGATCAGCGGGATGATCAGCGAGACGAACGCGCCCGAGGCCAGCAGGTGCCAGTCCGAGCCGCGGGTGCCCGCCAGGGCCGCCAGCTGAGCGTTGATCGGGTAGATCTGGTAGCCGCCGAAGACGAGGGCGACGAGCAGGTCGTTCCAGACCCAGAGGAACTGCAGGATGCCGAAGGCGGCGATCGCGGGCATCATCAGCGGCAGGATCAGGCGCAGGAAGATCTGCGGGTGGGTGGCACCGTCGATCCGGGCGGACTCGATCAGCTCACCGGGGATCTCGCGCATGAAGTTGTGCAGCAGGAAGATCGCCAGCGGCAGGGCGAACATGGTGTGGGAGAGCCACAGCGAGTAGAAGCCGCCCGCCGGAGCGTTCTGGCCCTGCAGGCCGAGCTTGCCGTAGAGCTTGAGCAGCGGCACCAGGGTGACCTGGATCGGGACGATTTGCAGCGCGAAGATCGCGATGAAGAGGATGTTGCGGCCCTTGAAGTTCATCCAGGCGAAGGCGTACGCCGCCATCGTGGCCAGGAAGATCGGGATGATCACCGCGGGCACCGTGATGGCGACCGAGTTGATCACGAACCCGCCCAGGGAGGCGTCGCCGCCACCGGACAGGACCGTCTTGTAGTTCTCCAGGGTCAGGTGCGGGTTGGTGAAGACGTGCCACCAGCCGGTGGTCTTGACGTCGTTCTCCGGGCGGAACGAGGAGATCAGCAGACCCGCGGTGGGGATCGTCCACAGCACCGCGATCACGAACGCGGCCAGTGAGGCCCAGGGGCTGGTGAGCGCCTTCTTGGCGCTCGCGGCGGCGGAGTCGCGCTTCGGGGACGGCGCCGGGGTGGCGGTGTCGGGGAGCGGTACGGCGGTCATCGGGCCTCCAGCTGACGCATCTGGCGGATGTTGTAGATCACGACGGGAAGGACGAGCACGAAGATCAGCACGGCGAGGGCGGAGCCCAGGCCCCAGTTCGCCGACTGGAAGCTCTGCCGGTAGTACTCGTAGGAGAGCACGCTGGTCTTGTAGTTGCCGCCGGTGGTCTGGCGCACGATGTCGAACGCCTTGAGGGTGGTGATCGTGATGGTGGTGAGCACGACGATGATCGTCGGCCTGATGCTCGGCACGGTGATGTAGCGGAACATCCGCCAGCCGCCGACGCCGTCGAGGCGAGCGGCCTCCACGATGTCGTTGGGGATCGCCTTGATCGAGGCCGACAGCACCGTCATCGCGAAGCCGGCCTGGACCCAGATCAGGATGATGATCAGCCAGAAGGTGTTCCACGGCGAGTTGATCAGCCAGTGGTGGCGACCCAGGCCGAGGGCGTCGGTGGTGGCGTTGAGGATGCCGATCCGGTCGTCGTACACGAACTTCCAGATCAGGGAGGCGCCGACGAGCGAGATCGCCATCGGCAGGAAGATCAGGGCCTTCGCGGTCTTCTCGAACCGGGCGTGGTCGACCAGGACGGCGTAGACCAGGCCGATCGCTGTGGCGACGATCGGTGTCACCACGACCCACACCGCGGTGTTGGCCAGTACGCGGAGCAGATCCGCGTCGGTGAAGATCGTCTTGTAGTTGTCGAAGCCGACGAAGTGGTTGCTGTAGCGGTCCTTGAAGGACAGGTAGATCGAGTTGATCGCGGGGTACAGCAACCCCACGCCGATCAGGAGCGACGCCGGCAGCACGAAGGCCGCCGACTGGATGATCTCCCCGACCCGAGAATGCAGTCGGGAGGTCGCCGCCAAGATGATGGCGATCACCGCGAAGAAGATGGCGATGATCAGAAGTGCTTGTAACAACTTCTCACCGGTGGACATGGGACCTCCCGACTACGTTCTCTACTTGGTGCTTAGCGTGCCTGAAGAATCAGGACTTGGGCCAGGACGACTGGATGTTGTCGAGGGTCTTCTGGGTGTCCTGTCCGGTGATCCAGTTGACCATCTCCTTCCAGAACGACCCCGAGCCGACCTCGCCGGGCATGAGGTCCGAGGCGTCGAAGCGGAAGACCGTCTGCGGGTCGGCCAGCAGCTTCGCGGAGAGCTGGTCGATCGGGCTGACCAGGTTGTTCACGTCGAGGCCGTTGTTGGCGCTGACCCAACCACCGTCAGGGGTGGCCTTGGCCTTCTCGTTGGCCCACGTGTCGGTCGACAGGTAGGTCTGGAACGCCTGGGTCTCGGTCTTCTTGTTGAAGGCCGCGACGAACTCGCCGCCACCCTCGACCGGCTTGCCCGCGCTGGCGTCGGCGGCCGGGAGGTAGAAGGCGAAGATGTCGCCGTTCTCCGAGACGTCGGTGCCCTTGGGCCAGTTGGCGGCGTAGAACGAGGCCTGCTGGTGCAGGGCGCACTTGCCGGTGGTGATCGGGATGCCACCCTCCTGGAACGCCGTGGTGGCGATCGACTTCACGTCACCGATGCCGCCGTTGACGTAGGCCGGGTTCTTCAGGATGTCGCCGACCTTGTTGAGCGAGGTCGCGATCGACGGGTCGTTGAAGGGGATCTCGTGGCTGATCCACTTGTCGTAGGCCTCCGGGCCGGCGAAGCGGAGCACGGACTCCTCGAGCCAGTCGGTGAGCGGCCAACCGGTGGCCTCACCGGACTCGGCACCAGCACACCACGGCTTGATCCCGGTCTCGGAGATCTTCTTGGTGAGCGTCATCATCTCGTCCCACGTGGTGGGGACGGTCCAGCCGTTCTTCTTGAACGCCTTGGGGGAGTACCAGACGAACGACTTCACGTTGGCGCCGAGCGGGGCGGCGTAGAACTTGCCGTCGACCGAGCCGTAGTTCTTCCACTCCTTGGACCAGAACTTGTCGACGTTGTCGGCAACGCTCTGCGGCGCCTCGACGACGGCACCGGTCTGGACCAGCGTGTTGAGCAGACCCGGCTGCGGGACGTAGGCGATGTCGGGGGCGTTGCCGCCACGCGCGCGCACGACGACCTGGGCCTCGAAGTCCTTGGAGCCTTCGTACTCGACCTTGGCGCCGGTGCAGGTGGTGAACAGCTTGTAGCTGTCCTTCTGCGCCTGGTCCTCGGGGGCGACGATGCCGGTGTAGACGTGGACCGTCTTGCCGGTGAGGTCGCCGTACTGCGTCAGGGCCGAGCACTCGGCCTTGCCTTCGCCGGGGGACGTGCCGCTGGCCTTGCCGGAACTGTCGCTGCTACCGCAACCGGACAGGACGAGCGCCGAGCTCGCCACGACAGCGCCGAACGCAAGACCCCAGCGGGGGAGGTGCGTGTTGCTCATGTGCCTTCAACTCCTCATCGAGTTGGACTAGGGGTGGAGTGGTTCCTGTGGTCACGCTATGGCCATAACGTCCCTCTTGGTTGCCCGTTGAGCGAGATTTACCATCACGACGTGAACACAGGTGGTGACGACGGTCACGGTACTTGCGTAACCTACGGGGTGTCCACACATTGTCCGGCGCGGATGTCGTCCGGCGAGGGGAGAAGGATCTTCATGGCATCGATCACCTTCGAGAAGGCCCAACGGTGGTACCCCGGCGCGGAACGTCCCGCTGTCCCGGGTATCGACCTCGAAATCCACGACGGCGAGTTCATGGTGCTCGTCGGACCGTCGGGTTGCGGCAAGTCCACGACGTTGCGGATGCTGGCGGGGCTGGAGGAGGTCAACTCGGGTCGCATCCTGATCGGTGACCGCGACGTCACCCGGATGCCGCCGAAGGACCGCGACATCGCGATGGTGTTCCAGAACTACGCGCTGTACCCGCACATGACCGTGGCGGAGAACATGGGATTCGCGCTCAAGATGGCGAAGATGCCCAAGGAGGAGCAGGAGAAGCGGATCGCCGAGGCGGCCCGCATCCTGGGGCTGACCGAGTACCTCGAGCGCAAGCCGAAGGCGCTCTCGGGCGGCCAGCGTCAGCGCGTCGCGATGGGGCGCGCCATCGTGCGTAACCCGCAGGTCTTTCTGATGGACGAGCCGCTGTCGAACCTGGACGCCAAGATGCGTGTCCAGACCCGTACCGACATCGCCAAGCTCCAGCGCGACCTCGGCGTCACCACCGTCTACGTCACCCACGACCAGGTCGAGGCCATGACGATGGGCGACCGCGTCGCGGTGATGAGCGACGGTGAGCTCCAGCAGGTCGACACGCCGCTGGCGCTGTACGAGAAGCCCGCGAACGTGTTCGTCGCTGGCTTCATCGGATCGCCGCAGATGAACCTTCTGCCGGCGACCATCGAGGGCGACGCCCTCAAGCTCGGCGCCTACACCGTGCCCTCGGGCGCGGCCGCGGTCCAGCAGGGTGGCGGCGGCGTCACCGTCGGCATCCGTCCGGAGTCCTGGCAGCTGGCCGGCGAGGGCGAGACCGGTCTGCCGGTCACCGTGCTCGTGGTCGAGGAGCTCGGCTCGGACGCCTATGTCTACGGCACCGTCGACCTCGGTGACGGCTCCGAGCACAACGTCGTGGTCCGGGTCGGCTCGCGCCAGAAGGTGGCCAAGGGCTCCACGCTCAGCGTGGTCGCCGACCCCACCCAGGTGCACCTGTTCGACGGCACCTCCGGCCTGCGCCTCGGTGACTGACACCTCCGGCGACACGAGCGGAGACAGCACTGATGGGTGAGTACAAGCTCACCTTCTCCGGCGTAGCGACAGAGCTTCTGGATCTGCCGCTACGCCGGCCGCTGGAGGAGTGGGACGACCGCAAGGTGATCGACCTGCCGCGAGGCATCTCGCGGCACGTGGTCAGGTTCGTCCGCGCCAACGAGCAGACCTTCGCGGTCAAGGAGGCCACCGATCGGTTCGTGATCGGTGAGTTCCGGCTGCTCAAGGAGCTCGAGGAGCGCGGTGTGCCGGCGGTCCAGGCCTTCGGCACCGTCACCGGACGGCGTACCGACGACGGCGAGGAGCTGGGTGGTCTGCTGATCACCCGGCACCTCGCCTACTCGGTGCCCTATCGCACCCTCTTCCTGCACCCGCGCGGCGTGCAGGTCCGCGACCGGCTGATCGACGCCCTCGCGGTGCTCTTCGTCAGGCTCCACCTCGCCGGGTTCTACTGGGGCGACTGCTCGCTGTCGAACACGCTCTTCCGACGTGATGCCGGGGCGCTGTCGGCGTACCTGGTCGACGCCGAGACCGGCGAGATCCACCCGACCCTGTCCGACGGCAAGCGTGACTGGGACATCGAGGTCGCCACCGGCAACATCCTCGGCGAGCTGCTCGACGTCCAGGCCAGTGGCGTGACCACGGCGGATCTGGACCCGGTCGCGATCGCCCACCAGCTCCGGCCGACGTACGAGCGGCTGTGGTGGGAGATCACCAGTCCCGAGGTCATCCCACGTGACGAGAGCTTCAGGATCGATCAGCGCGTACGCCGACTCAACCAGCTCGGCTTCGACGTCGAGCAGATGGAGATCGTGCCGATCGAGGGCGGCTCCCGGCTGCGCTACCAGCCCCAGGTGTTCGAGCCCGGACACCACGTCCGGCGGCTCTTCCAGCTCACCGGCCTCGACGTCCAGGAGAACCAGGCCCGCAGCCTGCTCGCCGAGCTGGCCCGCTTCCGGGCCCGCTGGGAGGCCGGTGTCGGTCACCCGATCCCGGAGGACCAGGCGGCCCGGGAGTGGCTCGACGACAAGTACTACGGCACGCTCTCGCTGGTGCCGGAGCATCTGCGCGGGAAGCTGTCCGACGCCGAGCTCTTCTTCGAGATCAGCCAGCACCGCTGGTTCATGAGCGAGATCCGGGGCGAGGACGTGGGCCGCGAGGAGGCCGTCTCGAACTACGTCAAGACGGTCCTCGACTTCCAGCCCTGAGCCCTCGCCCCCAGGGCTGGAGGCCCGAGGCTCAGCTGTGCTTGGGCAGGACGTCCGAGGCGTGGTTGGAGACGGTCTCGACGGCCTCGGAGACGGTGTCGGTCACGGTCGACAACGCGCTCTCCCCGACGCTCTTGGCCTGGTCGGCGAGGTCCTGGACCTGCTCCTTGGAGAGCAGGCCGGTCTTGCGGGCGATCAGGTAGGCGACAGCGGCCAGGGCGGCGATCACGGCGAGTGGTTTCATCGTTCCTCCTGTGGATGGTGGACGAACCGAGCTGGTCCGACTCGTCCTTCTGTCCTACCCGGTGTGCCCAAATCCATGCCGCCTCAACCGATCTCGGACTCCGGGATCGGGTTCTTCGGCAGCTTCTTGACCCGCGGCCGACGCTTGGGCCGCTCGGGGATCATCGAGCGCATCTCCTCCAGCTTGCCCCAGCACAGCAGTCGGTCCTCGGCCTGCAGGACGTGCTGGGAGAACGGGTTCGGGATGACCAGGGAGCCGCGGTGCAGGGTGAGTACCGTGATGTCGCGGTCGCGCAGACCCGACTCGCCCAGCGACTTGCCGACCAGGTCCGCGTCGCCGTGCACGACCAGCTCGGCGACGCCGTACCCGGTCGAGACCGAGAGCCGCTCGCGTACGTCGATCTGCGGGAACGCGACCTGGTTGGCGATGTAGTCGATGATGGCGCCGGCCACGTCGAGCTTGGTCGCCTCCTCGATGCCCTGGAGACCGGGGGAGGAGTTCACCTCCATCACCAGCGGGCCGTCCTCGCCCTCGAGCATGTCCACGCCGGCGACCTTGAGTCCCATGATCTGGGCGGCGCGGACGGCGGTCTGCTCGTACTCCTCGCTGATCTCGATCCGCTCCACGGAGCCACCGCGGTGCACGTTGGAGCGGAACTCGTCGCCCTGGGCGCTGCGCCGCATCGCCGCGACCACCCGATCGCCGACCACCAGGGCGCGGATGTCTCGGCCCTTGGACTCCTTGATGAACTTCTGGATGAGCACGTTCTGCCGGGTCGACTGCAGCGTCTCGATGATCGCCTCGGCGACCTTCTTGTCCGGCGCCAGGATCACGCCGATGCCCTGGGTGCCCTCCAGCAGCTTGAGCACGACCGGGGCGCCGCCGACCCGCTCGATCGCCGGGATCACGTCGGCCCGGTTGCGGACGAACGCGGTGGCCGGCATCGCCACGGCGTGGCGCGACAGGATCTGGGCGGCGCGGAGCTTGTCGCGGCTGTTGGTGATCCCGGCGGCGGTGTTGGGCGTGTAGACGTCCATCTGCTCGAACTGCCGCACCACGGCGGTGCCGTAGTACGTGATCGAGTTCCCGATCCGCGGCAGGATCGCGTCGTAGTCCGAGATCGGCCGGCCCCGGAACTGCAGGTCGGGGTCCTCGCCGGACAGGTCGATCGAGAACCGCAGGGTGTTGAGCACCTTCACCTCGTGGCCGCGGGCATCGGCGGCTGCACGCAGCCGCTGGGTGCTGTAGGCACGGGGCGCACGAGACAAGATGGCGATCTTCACTGGAACTTCCTGGTTGGATGGAGGACGTGACAAAGGCAGACGCTGGCTCTGACAGCCATCATTCAACGCGCCTGGTTGGATGGCGTGAATGGGTAGGCCTACCAGACCTCGGTGTCGAGTGGATGAAGGCCAAGATCGACACTGGAGCCCAGACGTCGTCCCTGCACGCGTTCGGCGTGGAGGAGTTCGATCGCGACGGCGAGCCCTGGGTGCGCTTCGAGATCCAGCCGCTGCAGCGTTCCTCGCGTGACGCGGTCGAGGTCGAGCTCCCGGTCGCCGACCGGCGCTCGGTGCGTTCCTCCAACGGCGTCGCGCAGGTGCGGTACGTCGTCGTGCTCGACGTCCGTCTGCTGGACCAGGTCGTCTCCGCGGAGGTCACCCTCACCCGACGGGACTCGATGGGCTATCGGATGCTGGTCGGGCGGGAGCTGCTGGCCCAGGGCTTCCTGGTCGACTCCGCGTCGTCGTACCTGGGTGGGAAGCCCAAGCGCCGGATCCGCGACGCGCACAAGGCCGTCGACGCCTGAGCCCGGGAGGCCCGTGGGCACCGCGAGTTGGGTTCGCGTGCTCGGCCCTGTAGTGTTGCGTTCACCGACGCGGGGTGGAGCAGCTCGGTAGCTCGCTGGGCTCATAACCCAGAGGTCACAGGTTCAAATCCTGTCCCCGCTACCACGGCAGAAGCCGCGGCCTGGATCTCCAGGTCGCGGCTTCTGTGCTTTCCGGCTCAGGCGCTGCTCCCGCCCAGTCGGGCCGCCGTCGGCCTGACGGCGAAGCGGCGCGACCGACTCCGGCCCAGCGCCCCCAGCAGCGCGGTGCACGCGCTGACCACGCCCAGGAAGATCCAGGCCGCCCGGTAGGACTGGTGGTCGGTGATCAGGCCGAACGCCCACGGCAGTACGAACCCGCCGATCGCCGACAGCGAGAGCATCAGGCCGATCGCGGTGCCGATGTTCTCCGGTGCGATCGCGAGATTGCCCGGCACCGTCTGCCAGACCGCGAAGGTGAAGTTGAACATGAAGCCGATCCCGAGGGCGGGGATCCAGAACGTGCCGGGTCCGCTCAACGGCACCGCGGCCAGGAAGACCGCCTCCAGGGTCGCCCCGGCGATGAACAGGATCCGCGGGGAGAGGTAGCGGTCGGTGATCCAGCCCGCGGCGATGCTGCCCGGGACACCGGCGATGCCGATCAGGAAGGCGGCGAAGCCGACCTCGCTGCTGCCGATGGCGCGACTGTCGCCGTAGTCGGAGAGCAGCTGGGAGGCGGCCAGGAAGGAGCCGTAGGCACCGAAGAACGCGAACCCGAAGATCCAGATGCTGCGGTTGCCCAGGGTCTCCTTGAGCGAGGCCACGGTGAGGCGGACCCCGGCCAGGGAGTCCACGCCGCGCGGCGTACGGAAGAACAGCAGGCTCAGCGCCGCCACGACGAGCGCGAGGGCCCCGCTGATCACCACCGCGGTGCGCCAGGAGGTGGCGTCGGTGATGTCGGCCCAGGTGTAGAGCCCCAGCGCCGTGCCGACACTGAAGGCCGCCGAGGAGATGCCGAGGGCCAGGCCGTGGTGCCGCTCGCGGAACCAGATGCTGACCGCGGCGATGCCGACGGCGGCGAAGATGGAGGCACCGGCACCGGCCAGCGCCCGCCACATCACCAGCTGGGCGAACGAGCCCGCCGAGGCCGAGCCGATCGCGCCGATCCCCTCGATGGTGAGGCCGACGGCGATCGTACGACGCAGGCCCCACCGGGTGGCGAGGAAGCCGCCGGGGATGTGGAGCAGGCCGTAGGCGGCGACGAACATCGAGATCAGGAAGGCCACATCGGGGATGGCGAGGCCGTACTCGTCACCGATCGCGTGGAAGCCGGTGGAGATGTCGAACCAGTTGACCACCATCGCGATGAAGCCCGCACAGACCAGCGCGAGCATCCACCAGCGGGTGGCCGGGTGGTCGGGGAGTGTGCGGTCGTGGCTGGGATGAGACATGGGTGTCCTCCGAGATGAGCGCGGACGGGTCAGCTGCCCACCGCGCCGGCGAAGTGGTCGACGCCGGTCGGGATGGTGCGGGCGGCGCGGAGCCGGGAGGCGCCGAGCGTGGGGATGAGGTCGGCTCCGCGCAGGAGTGCGGCGCGGGCGACGTCGGGCACGTTGTTGACCAGACGGAGCCGGTAGGACCAGCGCTGGGTGTGCTCGATCACGGGACGTTGGGTGTGCTCCCAGTCGCGGAGCAGCTGGTCCACGGGCCCCGGTCCGGCGAGCGTGTCGGCCAGGCCGAGCGCGCTCATCATGGCGCAGCCGCCGCCCTGGCCGAGGTAGGGCGGCTGGGCGTGGGCGGCGTCGCCGAGGAAGGCGAGCCGGCCGATCGACCAGCGGGTCAGGGTGAGGAACTCGAAGGTGTCCCAGCGTCCCTCGGCCTCACCGCAGGCGGTGAGGAGCTGCTCCAGGTGCGGGAAGGAGCGGACCCAGGAGTCGACGTCGACGGGCAGCCGGCTGGCCGCGCGGTCGTCCTCGTCGGCCACCAGGGCGACGTACAGGCTGGTGGCGCTGCTGGGGGTGTAGAGCACGCGCCGTCGGCCGCTGAAGTACTCCAGGTACTTCTCCTGGTCGGCGAGCGGCACCAGGCCGGGTGCGCGGGGGATCGTGAGGCGGGTGGCGCCCTGGTGCATCCGGGCGCGGCGCTCCACCACGTCGTACTGGCGGCGGATCCGGGAGTTGATCCCGTCGGCGGCCAGGACGACGTCGGCGCGGCGGGTCTGGCCCGACCGGGTGATCACGGTGCCGTCGGGGGCGGCCTCGACCACCTCGGAGCCGGTGTGGATCTCGACGCCGGCCTCCTGCGCGCCGCGGACCAGGGTGTCGATCAGCCTGTCGCGCATGATCGTCAGCACCCGGGCCTGCCCGGGGCCGTTGATCGGGACCCGCTCGATGGTCCGGTTGCGGTGGTCGCGGCTCTCCAGGGCGGGACCGACGTGGGCGCCCTCCATCGCGGCGTCCAGGCCGAGCGCCTCCAAGGTGGCGAGGCCGTTGCCCCAGACGTAGATGCCGGCGCCGATGGCGCGGATCTCGGAGTCGCGCTCGTGCAGTCGCACGGTCCAGCCGCGCTGGGCCAGGGCGGTGGCGGCGGTCAGCCCGGCGAGTCCTGCGCCGACGATCTCCGCGGTCCTGCTCGATGCCATGACGGTCCTTCCCTCGGGGGCGTTCTCAGTGGCGGTGGGTGGCTCCATCCTGTGACGCAGGTCTCATGTCGGGCCAATGCCTAATCGAGGAGTTCCTATGACGAGCGCGCATAGCGAGGTGGTGCCGACCCTGTCCCGGAGACGACAGAAGCCGCGGCCTGGATCTCCAGGTCGCGGCTTCCGTAGGGGCAGTGAGGGCTCAGGCCAGGGCGGTCCTGATCACGGCGGCGACCTGGTCCGGGACGGCCATGTGAGCGAAGTGCTCCTGGCCGGGCAGCACGGTCAGGGTGCTGGTCGGCAACAGCTCGCGCAGGGCGTCGGTCGCGGCGACGTGGTGCGGTGCGGTGACCTCGCCGAGCAGGAAGTGCAGCGGCGTGGTGATCGTGGCGTAGGCCTGCGCCGAGGGCTCCAGGGCGTCGATCGCCCGCAGCTCGCGCACCCAGGTCGGGGCCAGGGCGGCCATCGGCGCCCAGGCCGGGGACTGGCGCATGCCGGCGACCACCTCGGCCGGGACGTGCACCACCTCGGTGAGGGCGAGCGCCAGGGCGTCGTCGAGGTTGCCCTCGGCGACCAGGGCGGCGAACGGCTCCAGCGCCGCACCGGCGACCGGACCCACGACGGGCAGCGGCGGCTCGTAGATCACCGCCGCCGCGGCGGTGGCACCGGAGCGCAGGGCCTCCAGGGCCACGATCGCGCCGTACGAGTGCGCGACCAGGACGGCGTCGGGGCCGGCCTCGGCCAGCATCGCGGCGACGTCGGCGGCCTCCAGGGCCAGCGAGTGCTCAGTGGCGTCACCGCTCAGACCCCGACCCCGGCGGTCGACCAGCCAGGACTCGGCATCGGCGGCCAGCTCCTGGGCGACCAGGTCCCACTGGCTGCCGTCGGCGATGCTGCCGTGCACGATCACGACGGGGCGGCCCTCGCCGATCCGGGTGGCTGCGATCGAGGTCCCGTCGATCGGGTTCACCACGGTTGAGTGCTTGTTGCTCACGAATCTGTCCTCCTTCAGGCGTTGCCACGCTACTGGCGGGTCCGCCGGGCGGCCGGGGAGTTCTGCGGGTCAGAACCCGGACCTGCCCTCCGGTTGCGGCCGTCGTTTACGGTGTCGGATGTGACGACGGTGGTGGGCGGGACGGCTGGTCGGCGCGAGTGGCTCGGGCTCGGGGTCCTCGTCCTGGTCGTGATGCTGCTCGCCATCGACGGGACCGTGCTGAGCCTGGCGGTGCCGTCCCTGACCGCCGACCTGGATCCGTCGGCCGACCAGATCCTGTGGATCGGCGACATCTACGGGTTCGTGCTCGCGGGCCTGCTCATCACGATGGGCAACATCGCCGACCGGATCGGCCGCAAGCGCCTCCTCCTGATCGGTACGGCGGCCTTCGGTGCCGCCTCACTCGCGGCCGCCTTCGCGCCCAACGCCGACACCCTGATCGCGGCGCGGGCCCTGCTCGGCGTGGCCGGGTCGACGCTGATGCCCTCGACGCTGTCGATCATCAGGGCGATGTTCACCGACTCCCGGCAGCGGACCACCGCGATCGCCTGGTGGTCGGTCGGCGCCACCGCGGGCGCCGCCCTCGGACCACTGGTCGGGGGAGCGCTGCTGGAGCACTTCTGGTGGGGCTCGGTCTTCCTGATCAACCTCCCGGTGATGGCGCTCGCCTTCGTCGGCGGCTGGCTGATCCTGCCCGAGTCGAAGGGGGAGACCGGAGCGCCGGTCGACCTGCTGTCGGCCCTGCTCTCCATCCTCACCATCGTGCCGCTGGTCTTCGCGATCAAGCACGTCGTCTCCGAGGGCGTCGACGGTCTCGGGATCGCGGCGCTGGTGATCGGCCTGGTGGCGGGATGGTTCCTGATCCGGCGCCAGCTGCGCTTGGCGGTGCCGCTGATCGACGTCACCCTGTTCCGGATCCCGGCGTTCAGTGGGGCGTTCTTCGCCAACGTGCTGTCGATCTTCGGCTTCTTCGGGCTGCTGTTCTTCTTCTCCCAGTACCTCCAGATGGTCCGGGAGTACTCCACCCTCAAGGCCGGTCTGGCCGAGCTGCCCGGCACGCTGTCCTCGATGGTGGTGGTCGCCCTGATCGGGTTCCTGATCACCCGGGTCGGGGTCGGTCGCTCGATCGGGCTCGGTCTGGGGCTGGGGGCGATCGGCCTGGTGGTGATGGCGGCCAGCGCCCGGGGCGAGGGCTACTGGGGCCTCGGCCTCGGCCTGGTGATCGTCGGCCTCGGGGTCGGGATCGCGATGACACTGTCCACCGACGCGATCGTCGGCTCGGTCCCCACCGAGCGTGCCGGGGCCGCCTCGGCCGTCTCCGAGACGGGCTTCGAGCTCGGTGGGGCGCTCGGGATCGCCCTGCTCGGCTCGTGGAACCTGGCGTTCTACCGCAACTCCCTCGACCTCCCGGTCGGGGTGCCGGTCTCCGACCTCCAGGCCGCGCACGAGTCCCTCGCCTCAGCACTGCATCGCGCCGAGAGCCCGAAGGTCATCCTCGCCGCTCAGGACGCCTTCACCACCGCGATGCAGTCCACGGCGGTGGTCGCCGCCGTCATCCTCGCGGTCGCCGCGGTGCTGGCCTGGCGGATGATCCCGTCGGCCAGCCCGCAGGCGTGAGGCGGCTCAGGCGGCGGGGCGCTGCGTGGCCGGCGTACGGCTGAGCAGGACCCACGCACCCAGGGTGAGGGCGACCACCACCACGCCGTAGCCGAGGACGACCGTCTCCAGGCCCAGGTGCGGGATCAGCAGTCCGGCGACCAGGGTCGGGGTGCCGAAGGCGACGTAGCTGACCAGGTAGAGCAGCGAGATCGTGGCCCCGCGCTGGGCGGGCGGTGTCGCCGTCATCACGGCCCGCAGGCCGCCCTGGAAGGAGCCGCCGTAGCCGGCCCCGCCGACCACGGTGGCGAGCAGGAAGAGCTCGATGTTCTCCAGGCTGACGGCCAGGGCCATCAGGGCGACACCGGCCAGCATCGTCGCGCCGCCGACCTGCATCATGTGGCGCGCCCCGCCGCGGCCCAGGGCGATCCCGACCACGGCGCCGGTGCCGCTCATCAGCAGGACGGCCAGGCCGCTGACGGTGGGGGAGGTGACCGAGAAGAGCTCGCGGGTGATGGTCGGGCCGATGCCGAGGTAGAGCCCGATCAGGGCCCAGCTCGCGCACAGGTACCCGGCCGCGACCAGGAACGTGGTGCGCACGCTCGGCGGGCAGGCCAGGCGCGGGATCAGCGAGCGCCAGGCGCCGGGGTGGTGCGGGCTCGGGTCGTCGACCAGCACGACGACGGCCAGCGCGACCAGGGTCAGCCCGAGCACGATCGCGTAGGTCAGCTGGTAGTGGAACGGCCCGAACTCGACCAGGACGCCGCTGAGCACGGCGCCCAGGCCGAGCGCGACCGGCGGCACGGTGCCGTTGATCACCGCCACGGTGGCGTGCCGACGCTGCGGGGCGTGGTCGAGCATCGCGGCACCCAGGGTGCCGAAGCCGAGCCCCGAGGCGATCCCCTGGAGCACCCGGCCGAGCAGGATGCCGGACAGGCGGTCGGCGCTCATCAGCGCGACCATGCCGGCGGCCGCGCACAGCAGGGCGGTGATCACCACCGGTCGGCGTCCGACGTGGTCGGACAGCGAGCCGGCCAGCAGCAGGGTCACCGCCAGGCCCAGTACGTAGGCGGAGAAGATCTCGCTGGTGGCCAGCGCGGAGAGGTGCCAGCGCGAGGCGTAGAGCGGGTAGAGCGGGGTCGGGGCCGCCGACTGGGCCGCCACCAGCGCCAGGGCGCCGGTGCTGACCGCGACCGCGGTGCGGGGACGGCGGATCCGGGACCGGGAGGCGCGTGTGTCGGGTCCGGTCAGGTCGAGGGCGCTCACCGGAGCAGCCCGGCCAGCGAGGCCTCGACGGCGGCCCGGGTGAGGGTGTCGTCGCAGCCGCGCATCAGGCGGAAGACCGAGGCGCCGAAGAGGACGTCCATCGCCAGGTCGAAGTCGAGGTCGTCACGGACCGCGCCGGCCTCGACGGCGGCGTTCCACAGCGGCCGGATCGAGTCGCGCCGCGGCCCGAGGTAGTACTCCGCCAGGTAGGCGGCGCCGCTCGGCTCCACTGCGCACGCCGCGATCAGCTGGACGAAGACCCGGCTCGAGGGGAGCCCGTGGTAGGTCATCGAGGCCACGGCGAAGGTGACCAGATCGTGCCGGGGATCGGCGCTCACCTCGATCGGGACGTTGCTGGCCGTCGTACGGCCGAAGGCCTCGGCGACGATGGCGAGCTTGCTCGGCCAGTGCTTGTAGATCGTGGCGGTCGAGACGCCGGAGCGGGCGGCGATGCGTTCGACGGTGATCTTGTCGAACTCGATCGTGTCGAGCAGCTCACTGGTCGCGATCAGGACCTGGGTGTGGGCGTTCTGGCTGCGGGGGCGGTCGCTGACGGGCTTGAGCGCCGGGGCGGGGGTGGGCACGGGTCTCCTTAAAGTGAAATGTCACTTCACTTTATGCCTCCGGTCGGCGTCACGGACCGGCGGGTGCCATGTCGTGAGCGCATAGCGGGAGCGAAAGAGGCATTGGTGTGAGGGGGGTCACGCCCGGCACCCTGGTCGCACACCATCGGTCCCGAGGAGCAGTCGCCATGTCGCAGCACAGAACCGTCGTCACCGGCGGCCCCGTCATCACCCAGGACGACACGCTGGGCGACATCGCCGACGGCGCGCTGCTGATCGAGAACGGCCGGATCCTCGAGGTCGGCCGCACCGGGGACGCGTTCGACGGGGTCGACGCGGAGGTGATCGACGCCCGGGGCGGATGGATCCTGCCCGGCATGGTCGACAGCCACCGGCACACCTGGATGGCACTGATGCGGGGCTTCTGCGCCGACCAGTCGCTGCTGCAGTTCCTGGCGCGGACGTTCTACGGCCGCGGCTCGATCATGGAGGCCGAGGACGCCGCCATCTCCACCACCGTCGGTGCTTGGGAGGCGCTCGACGCCGGTGTCACCACGATCCTGGACTGCCACGACTGCGTGAACACGCCGGCCCACGCCGACGCCGACGTCGCGGCGCTGCGGGCCAGCGGGATCCGCTCGGTCTACGCCTACGGGATGCAGCACTTCGACTACGAGCCGGCGCACTTCACCACCCACGGGCAGCGCCTCGACGACGCCCGTCGGCTGCGCAGCGAGCTGTTCGCCGCCGACGACGACCTGTCCCGGATGGGGATGCTGCTGGGGGACTTCGGCATCGTCCCGTTCGAGGACACCGCCGCCGAGATCCGGCTGGCGCGCGAGCTCGGCCTGACCTACGCCTCCCACACCGGCGCCGCGACCAGCTCGGTGCTGCTGCGTGGGCTGCGCGAGCTGCACGACCGCGAGCTGCTGCTCGAGGGGCACCTGCACATCCACTGCCCGGCGCTCACCCGGGCCGAGTGGCAGCTGATCGCCGACACCGGCGGCAAGGTCACCATCGCCCCGGAGACCGAGATGCAGATGGGGATGGGGCACCCGCCGTTCCGGGCCGCCCTCGACGCCGGTCTGGCGCCGGGCCTGAGCACCGACATCGTCGGCGTCGGCTCCGGTGACCTGTTCTCCCAGATGCGGCTCGGCCTCCAGCTCACCCGGTGCACCGACCACGACGCCGTCCACGCCGCCGGGACGATGCCGGTCGCCGTCGACCTCGGCGTGCGCGACGCGCTCACCTGGGGCACGCGCAACAGTGCCGACGCCCTCGGGATGGGGGACCGGATCGGGTCGCTGACTCCCGGCAAGTACGCCGACGTGATCGTGGTCAAGCCGCGGATGGACCTGGTCCGCTCCAGCAACCCGATCGGCTCCATCGTGCTCCAGTCGACCGCCGCCGACGTCAGCACCGTGCTGGTCAACGGTGTCCTGCGCAAGCGCGACGGTCGCCTGGTGGGGGTCGACGTCGCCGCCGTACGCCGGTCCGCGGAGAACGCCCTGGACCGGATCGAGAAGGCCGCCTCGGTGCTGCCGAACCTCGACGACGCGGCGATCTACGGCTGGTTCGGCCAGGCCGAGCGGATGGCGACGAAGAACTTCGGCGGCGCCTACGCGGGCATGTTCGAGGGGCACTGAGCGCCGCTGAGGCTAGGGTCGGCCCTGTTCGTCCAGCACCCAGTGCTCTCGGGGCTCTCGGGGCTCTCAGGCCGACCTCACGGAGCGTCACCATGCGCGTGCACCACCTCAACTGCGGCACCATGCGACCGCCGGGCATCGTCGGCGGCCTGGTCTGCCACGTCCTCCTGATCGAGACACCGCAGGGGCTGGCGCTGGTCGATGCGGGCTTCGGCCTCGCCGACGCCGCCGACCCCCGCGGGCGGCTGGGCAGCTCGCGGCATCTGATCCGGCCGGTCTACGACCCCGGCGAGGCGGTGATCCACCAGGTCCGCGCGCTGGGCTTCGACCCGCACGACGTACGCCATGTGGTGCTCACCCACTTCGACGCCGACCATGCCGGCGGCGTGGCGGACCTGCCCTGGGCGCAGGTGCACCTGACCCGGGCGGAGAACGAGGCGGCACTGCATCCGCGCGGGATGATCGAGCGCAGCCGCTACCTGCCCGCGGTGCGGGCGCACCAGCCGAGGATCGTCGAGCACACCCTCGACTCGGCCGAGCGCTGGCGCGGGTTCGCCGGCGTCAGCGAGCTGACCGCGATCGCGCCCGGCATCATGCTGATCGCGCTGCCCGGCCACACCCGCGGTCATGCCGCGGTCGCCGTCGACGCGGGGGACCGGTGGGTGCTGCACGTCGGCGACGCGTTCTACGACCACCGCCAGCTCAGCGGCGGGTCGGCACCGCGTGCCCTGACCCTGATGGAACGGGTGATCGCCGCGGACTGGGCGACCGTGCAGGCCAACCATGCCCGGCTCAGCGAGCTGTGGCAGGCAGGCGAGCCCGACCTGATGCTGGTCAACGCCCACGACCCCTGGCTGCTGGACCGGGCCCGGGATTTGGGTGTCGGCGAGGCGAGGGACTAGTGTTTCTTTCACCGACGCGGGGTGGAGCAGCTCGGTAGCTCGCTGGGCTCATAACCCAGAGGTCACAGGTTCAAATCCTGTCCCCGCTACAAAATACAGGACCTGATGTGCGGAAACGCAGATCAGGTCCTGTCTATTTTCCTCCCGGTTTCCCATTCATTGCCGAGAAGGCGTGAGGCGCCGCTTCAATTCATGGCTGTCCGGTGCTCCTTGGTCATCGACGGAAGAACCATGACTGTGGCCGCGTTCGTGGCAATGTCCTGGCGACCGAGATATTTGGCCGTGACGTCGGTGTCCGCGTGGCCGGGCTGGTTGGCGATACTCGCAAGCGAGTAGCCCGCCTCGTCCATCCAGGTCGCAACCGTGCGCCGGAACGTGTGCGTTCCAGCCCACTTCGTACCGGCACTGGCGAGCACGCGCCTCGCGGCCGTGCAGGTCGATCGAGGTGGCCGAAATCCAGCTCTCACACTCGTCGGCCGGCACCCGGGGACCAGCGACCGGCCGTGGATCAATGTGTCCTCGAAGATGTGGAGTCAGTCACCGGCGTTGACTGCGAGAGTCTCGCCGACCGTCGGTCGACCGAAGCGAGGCAGGTTCTCGTCACCTGCGGCCCTTAAGGGGGCATTCGATGCGTGGGTTGAGCAGCAAAGGTGTTACGACGAGGTAGAGGCAGGACTGGAGACGCGGGAAGGCCCGGACGATTGGCTAAATCGACTTCTTGAAGCGGAGTCGTATGTTCGGTATTGGTGAATTTCGATGCGGTCGAGAGAGCCAGCTTCTCGAATGGGAGTTTGACTACTATGTTCGAGGAAGCTCGCGAATCGCGAGCCAGTTTGCCGGGTAGGATGAGCGAAGTGCGGACACCTCTGGTGCTTCTTTTCCTTCGCGATAGATGAGCCATTCTGCAAGTCCGTAGTCATCGATATCGCCGAAGGCTTCCTGGAGGCTTGTGGCCTGTCTGCTGCCGGTAACAAGTTCATGGAATCGCTCAACTAATGCTCCCCAAGAGCGGCGCCGAGACGACGCAACTGGCTGAGCGTTGATTAGATCGCCAAGAACGTCCAGTGTTGCGACCCCCTTTTGGGCGTGGATGGGGTTCCCGTTCGGGTCGATTCCGGTCACGCGAGCACTGATCCAGCCAGTCGTATGGGAGAAAAAGACACTATCCCAAGGGTCGTCAAAAAAAGGATCGATCAGCGCGGGCTGGCCTTCGGCGTCCACGGGGAAACGGTCGGTCTTCTTTCGATTGCAAGGTGTGCAGATCAAGCAAAGGTTCTCGAACTTAAATGCTCGACCCGGAAACTTTTCCTTCGGCCAGAAGTGCTCCACATCCGCCCCGAGAGAGTCGCTGCAATAGGCACATCGCCGCCGCCATCCGAGCGCTTCCTCGAGGACGGCCCTTAGGTCGCGGTAGGCTTGAAGTTTGCGGAAGGAATTCCATTCTCCCTTTATTGCGGATCCACTATCAACCTTGGTTTGTCTCCGCTGCAGGATGACGTTGAGAGTAGGCGGGCAGTCGATGCGAATAAGGCGTCGCATCACTCCGTCTCCGACAGCCGGCCCTCGAAGAACAATTCAAGCTGCTCGTACTCGTTCGCCTTCGTGTCGGGGAGGTCAAACAGCGCCATTTGCTGAAGCTCGGCGTGTCGTTGCATTGCCTTAACGACCCGGATTGAACGTGTTTGCGATAGCCCGAAGGCAGGGGAGGAAAGCACGTCGTCTGTGTCTCCCTTAACAAGGCGCTCGTAATCGATTGGAGAGACTGCGCCAGCTGTTCGACCCGTCTCGTCCGTTGTAAGCGTGAAGACACGTCCGCCCGTGGCTGCCTGGCAGACGAGTGGACTGTGGGTTGTAACAATGAATTGAACCAAGGGGAAGTGGCGGGTGAGCCAGGTCCCGATATCACGTTGCCAGGCGGGGTGAAGGTGGGCGTCAACTTCGTCAATCAGGACAACCGCAGGAGCGGCCAACGTAATCTCCCCCTCGTCGTCTTCGACAAGGTAGTCCAATGCATCGTCATAGCAAAGGAAGATGTGTCGGATGATGTCAATAAGCATTGCGAGCGCAGCGCGGTAGCCTTCGCTCATGTCGGAGAGGCGAAGTCTGCGTCGCTCTGCGTCAAAGAGCCATACGCCGCTGGCATCGACTGTATCGAATTCCATTCCGTTTCGGAGGAAGTCTGCCGAGAGGAGTTGAGTGACTGCGTTGAGCTGGACGTCGGCGAGTTTCTGTTCGTGTGTGCTAGCTGCTCGAACTCGGCGATAGTCAAGTTCTTGGAGCCAGCGTTCGCCTTCGCGGAGGGTTGCTTCCTCCAGGAAAAGGGTGGCAAAACGGGCCTTCAGGGGATCGGCCTCAACGCCTGCTGCTGTAGGCGAGGTTCCGTACAAGCGCCTGAATGGCCCGTACCCGATGCCTAACCAGCCGCTCGTAGCGGCCTGCCAGGGGCCGGTCTCGGCTCCCCGCTTCTTCTTCCGGAAGTTGTCCCCGGCTCGTAGAAGCCATACGGCTCCGCCAGGCTGCTCAGTATCTGCCTCGATATCGACCTCGGCCCAGAACGTGTCCTTGTAGGGGCGACCGCCGGACCGGGTCTTGTCAATGTCGGGATCGGGTCGAACCTCGAGGGAAATCGAGCCGCTCGGAGCCCCCTGGGTGACCCAGCCGTCGTAGGACGGTTGCAGGAAGCGGGCCTTATCTGGCCCCATGAGCGCGAGTGCGATCGCCTTCAGGATCGTGGACTTTCCGGATCCGTTGTCGCCAGTGATGACTGTCCAGCCGGGGAATGGTGTGCCGGGTCGCTCCGTCAAATTCCTGTCGTCGAGCAGTGAATCGATCCGCTGAATCAATGAGAGACCGCTGTTCATCTCGCTCTTACTGGGTGAGTAGAGCGGGCAGAGGTTGATGTCGAGTTCCGCGAACGCACGGATGTTGCGGCACACGATCCGACGCAGGTACATGCTCGGTTCCAATCGTTGTCGGCGGATGTCCGGGACTAACCTACCCATCCCCTGTCTCTCAGGAGTCGAAAGGTTCGCAAGCTGTGAGTTGGCCCGATCCGGTCGCACGGCGTGTCGGTTGTCTCCGGCCCCTTGCGGTGGCGCGGAGCAGTGCGTTGCCTGGGAGTGCCAGAGGGCGAGCGAGGCAGCGGTTGCCGCCTTCGCCGCTCTTCGGCCGAGTAGGGGTGGGATCCCGAGAAACAACCAATGAACCTCGGAATCTCATGTTCCAATCCTGTCCGGCTAGCCTCGTGTCATTTACCCGCGCCCGGGGCGCTTCTTGTGCAGGTACATCAGCTCGTCCCCGCGCTGCAGGGCCTCCTCGAGGTCCTCGCCGTCGGCGATGCTGACCGCTCCGATCGCGGCGCGGATCTGGTGGAGCCGCCCGTCGAGCTCGGTCGGCACGCTGACAGCGTCGCGCAGGTCGGCCTCGATCTGGTCGACGTCGGTGCGCTCGGCGAAGAGGGCGACGAACTCGTCGCCGCCGATGCGCAGCACGAGGTCGCCGTGGCCGGCCACGGCCTCGATCCGGCGGGCGGTCTGGGCCAGCACGGCGTCGCCGACCTGGTGGCCGAAGGTGTCGTTGACCGCCTTGAACCCGTTGAGGTCGAGGAAGGCCAGGGAGGCGTACGTCGCCTCGCCGCTGCGATGGCGGGTGGCGACGGTGTCGAAGGCCCGCCGGTTGGGCAGCCCAGTGAGGGCGTCCTGGACCGCCAGCCCGCCGAGGTTGACCGCGGCGGCTCGCATGTCGAGCACGCTCATGGTGAGCTCGGCCAACCGCTCCAGGCCGGCCACCTGGCCCTGGCTCAGGGCGGCCACCTGCTCGCCGTACACGCGCAGAGTGCCGATCGGGAGACGGTCCGAGGTCAGGATCGGTGCAGCGGCGAAGAGCCGGATCGGCGGGTCGACCTGCCCCAGGAACGCCTTGTGCGCGAACCGCGGGTCCTCGGTGGCGTTCTCCGAGCGCAGCACCGAGCCGCCCAGGATCGCCAGGGCACACAGCGAGTCGGCCCGGCTCGCGTTGACCCGCGGCGCCCCGAAGGAGGCAGCGGTGTAGTGCTGCTCGGCGTCGATGATGTTGACCGAGCCGTACGGCACTCCGCACAGCGACGCCGCCACCTCCGCGATCCGGTCCAGCTCCGGCTCCGGGCTGGCCCCCACGATGTGCAGCGCCCTGACGGCCGCGATGCGCTCCTCCTCCCGCGGATGGAGCTCGGTCGGCAGCCAGGTCACGCCACGGTGCTGCGGTGGCAGGTGCTTCGTCATCCAGGCGGTCATCTCAGGTCCCCGTTCTGCAGGCCGGCCGGAGTGAGGATCGTAGACGAGACCCGGTGGCCGCCTCAGCCGAATCCGTTGAGAGCGTCGACGGAGGCGATCAGGTCGCCCTTGTCGTAGTTGTCCACGGCGACGAAGTTCGGGATCTGGCCGCGCTCGGCCTGGCACTCCTTGAGCCGGGCCAGCAGGACCGGCTCGGCGTTGACCACGGCAGCGTCGGCGACCCGGCTACCGGGGTTGCTGAGCCAGTGGTTGACCAGGAAGAGCGGCGCGTTCGCCGGCCCACGGAACCGCGCGCAGCTGAACTGGCTCGCCTTGCGGAAGTCGTACGGCGTGTCCTGGGACCAGACCTCCCCGTCCAGGATCCACGGCACTCGGGAGTCGACGTGATGCTCGTGCAGGACCACGATCCGGCGACCGGAGTCGATCATCTGCTCCAGAGTCGGCCACGGCCGGCCGGCCTCGGGGGTGTAGACGTAGGGGAGCAGGCCCGCCTTGTCGAAGACCGTGGCGGTGTCGGTGGGGCTGACCTCGTCCTGGATGAAGAAGGTCACCACCTCGCGGGGATGGGTCTCCATCCACGACCTGACCTGCTGCATCAGCGGGATCCACTCGGTGGAGCCGAGCTCGCACAGGGCGTGGCACAGGTACGGCTTGACCTCGCCGCGCGGGGTCAGGTTCAGGGCGTCGCGCAGTCGGAGCGCGGAGTCGACCACCTCGGTGCCGAAGTCGGTGCGGGCCTGGGCGAGCGCGGTGGCGCGGCTGGCCTCGGTGTTGGCGTTGATGCTCGGCTGCGAGGTCGCCTGCGCGGGCCAGGAGTCGATCAGGAAGACCCGGATGCCGGCGTCGAGCTGGCCCATCACGCCGGTGGGCTGCTCGGCCAGGAACCAGCCGCGTCCGTCGGCGGCCGACATCGAGTTGTGGGTCGCCGGGAACGCGACGTCGTTGTAGGGCCGGGTGCACAGCTCGACGTGGCCGTTGCAGGCGGTGCCGTCCCCGCTCGCGGAGGCGGTGGGGAGCGACGTACCGCCGGGCCACGCACCGACCACGACGGTCGCCACGACCACCGCGGCGGCCAGGCCGAGCGCGAAGCCGCGCAGGGCGGCCGGACGCAGCCGCGCCGCCAGCCGGGGCAGTGCGGCGAGGGTGGCCGCACCCAGGTCGCGCAGTGCCGCCAGCACCAGCACCACCCCGACCGCGCCGGCCAGCAGGGCCAGCACGGTGAGCGGCTCGAGGATCAGGGCGACGCCGGCCAGCACCACCAGGGCGGCACGGGCGAGCCGCTCGCCGGGGGTGAGGCGGGAGCCGTCGATCCAGGAGGTCAGCTCGGCACGCAGCGCCTGCCGGCTCAGCCGGAGACCGGAACGGCTCACCAGGGTGACCACCAGGGCGGCGATGCCGACCACGATCACCCATCTCCAGAAGGCGCCGTCGAGCTCGTGCCAGGCGGCCTGGACCAGGGCACCGCCCAGGGTGTCGGTGTCGAAGCGGCCCACGACCAGACCGATCAGGAGCGTGATCAGGGCCAGCAGGCCCGTGACGCCGAGCAGCCCTCGGCGTACGACCTCCAGCCAGGCCCGCCGGTCGCGCCGGCGCAGGGCGCAGGCCGCCAGCAGCGCGACCACCCCGAGCAGGGGGAGCAGCCAGGACAGCAGGGCGACGGTGTGGGCCGTCGAGATCAGGTCCGAGGTGAGCTGACGCGACCCGATCGAGGAGAGCGTCACGTCGAGGTCGTCGGGGATGACGGCCTGGGTGTCGGGCGCGATCGTGGTGATCGCGGCGACCAGCAGCGCGCCGACGTCGGCCAGCCGGAGCACGACCTCGTCGTCGCTGCCCGAGACCAGTGCGCGGTGCAGCGGTGCGATCGTGGTGCGCACCAGCGGGCCGAGCGACGGGCTCGACACCACCGCGGTGGCGGCGGTCTCGAGCAGCGGGCGCAGCGCGATCAGCTCCGGCTGCTGGGCGATCACCTCGGTGCTGATCACCAGCCCGACCTGCCGTGCGACGGTGGAGTCGGTCCGGATGGCGTCGGCGTGCTGGGCGAAGCGGCTGCCGTCGAGCACCTCGCGGTTGACCACCCCGGCGAGCAGACCGGCAGCGATCAGGAGTGCGCCGAGCGCAGTGAGGAGGTGGGCGCCTCCGCGCCTCACGCCTTCGCCCGGGCGCGGTGTCGGCTGAGCATGAAGCCGATCCCCATCCCGATCAGGGTCATCACCGTCATGGTCAGCCACAGCGGGCAGGTGATGTTGATCCAGAGCAGGTTGATGTGGGTCTTGTCGCGGTTCTGCACGATGAAGACGATCGCGATCACCGCCAGGACGATCGCGAGCCAGCGCTCCTTGAGGAAGTCGGACATGTCGGTGCTCCTCGCCGGGTCCCGATGTCATGGAGGAGGACTCGGGGTACTGCGAACACTAGTGCCCGGCGCGCTCACGATGCGGGCATCGGCCCGCGCCGCTCACCAGCCCCAGCCGAGGGTCTCGGTGCTCACCTGGATGTGGTCGGGCATGCCCAGGCGTCCGCGGAAGAAGAGCATCGGGTTGGCGTCGCGGTCGTGCTCCAGGCCGGCCACCTCGCCGATCACGATGTCGTGGTCACCGGCCGGGACGACCTGGTGGACGCGGGCGTGGACCCGCAGCAGCACGTCGGGCAGGGACGGCGTCCCCAGTGCGGACGTGGTCCAGTCCAGTCCCTCGAAGCGACGCCCACGGCTGGAGCCGAAGCGTTCGCACAGCTCGCCCTGGTCGGCGCCGAGGACGTGCACGGTGAAGACGCCCTGGGGCGCGATCTGCGGCCAGGACCGGCCGCCGTGGTCGACGCAGATCAGGATCAGCGGCGGCTCCAGCGACAGCGAGGCGAACGACTGGCAGGCGAAGCCCAGCGGGGACCCGTCGGCGGCGGTGCCGGTCACGACGGTGACGCCGCTGGCGAACTGACCCATGTGCCGGCGCATCTCGTGCGGCGTGGGGGCGGTGAGGACACTCATCGATGGGCTCCAAACAGAGGTGGGCTCCCTCACCCGGAGGAAGCGATGAACCGGTTACGCACCGAGACCGGCGAGATCAGCACTTCGCTGTTCTCGTCGCCGGGATAGATCTGGGAGACCTTGAGGTGCTCCAGAGCGGTACGCCGGGCACGCTCGGTGTCCCCGGCGGTGATGGCGTCGAGCAGCTCGCGATGGTGGTCCAACGCCCCCAGCCGCTCGGCGCGGGGGATCGGGGCGGTGTCCTTGCTGCGGCTGGCCCAGGCGGCCTCGTGCGAGCTCCACAGCGACTCCAGGGCCCCGGCGAGCATCGCCAGGGACTGGTTGCCGCACAGGTCGACGAGCGCCTCGTGGAACATCCGGGACAGCGCGGTCACCTCGACCAGGTTGTCCACCACCTTGACGGCCTTCTCGTGCAGCCGGGTCAGCACCGGCACGATCTCGGTCATCCGGTCCTCGCGGGCCGCACAGGCGGCGGCACAGGCAGGCTCCACCTCACGCAGCGCGGCAGCGACGTCACTGATCGGGACCCCGCGGCCCGCCAGCGCCATCCCGAGGCTGTAGGCGACGTGCTCGGCATCGGGGCGGTGCACCAGGGCACCGCCGATCGCACCACGGCGGACGGTGATCAGGCCCTCGGCCTCGAGCACCCGCATCGCCTCGCGGAAGGTCGGCTTGGAGACCCCGTAGTGCCCGCGGAGCGATTCCTCCACCGCCAGCTCCTTGGCGTCGGCCAGGTCGCCGACCAGCAGCCGGTTGCGCAGATCGTCCGCGATCTGCTCGGCGAGGCGTGCGAAGCGCACACCACCGCCGGTCGCGCTGGGGCCTTGTTGGGTCATGGCTTCCTCTCCGGGAGTCGACCAGAGTGGTCTATCGCATGTCGGCACCGCGCCGCACGAGGAAAGCCTTTCATGCGTCCTCCTGCGAGCCACGCAGCAGCGGGGCCAACGCGCCGAACGTGAGGTCGAGATGCTCCTCGACCAGGTCGTTCGGCATCTGGGCGACACTGGCCCAGAAGTAGAGGTGACGGATCGGGGCGGTGTCGATGATCGGCCGCAGGATCGCCGCGGCCTGGTCGACGGTGACCACCCGCAGGCCGCTGGAGTCGAGGTCGAGCATCGCCCGGGTGAGGTCGCCGAGGTCGGGGGTCGGGGCCGTCGAGCCGTCGCTGAGCCGGGCCTGGGCGTAGGTCTGGATCTGGTGGGCCAGGTGCGGCGCCACCTGGGCGGCGGTGCGCTCGGGGTCGCGGGTGAGGAGCAGCGGCACCAGGCCGCCCATCTGGGCGATCGCGGGATCGTGGCCGCCCTCGCGCAGCCCGGCGACGTACGGCTCCAGCAGGGCCGGCTGCGGGGAGAGCAGGCCGACGCCGAGCCGTCCGGCCCGGCGGGCGCCCTGGGGCCCCTGGTAGCCCAGCCACAGCGGGATCCGCTGCTGCACCGGCGAGGGCTGCAGGGTGGCGCCCCACAGGTCCTCCTGCAGGGCCGCGACGCTGCGGTCGGCCAGGGTCATCCGGCGGGAGAGGTCCTGCCCGAAGAGCTCGAACTCGGCCGGGGCGTAGCCCGCACCGACACCGATCTCAAGCCGGCCGTTGCTGAGGTTGTCGACCAGGGCCGCCTGCTCGCTGACGTCGCGCCGGTGGCGCAGGCCGGCCAGCATCACACCGGTGCACAGCCGGATCCGCTCGGTGCGGGCCGCGGCAGCGGCCAGGAAGGTCAGCGGCTGGCTCAGGTAGCCGTCGTCGAAGAGGTGGTGCTCGGTGGCCCAGATCGCGTCGGCGCCCCGTTGCTCGGCGGCGACCACCAGGTCGAGCGCCTCGGCGTACACCTCGGGCCACGGCCTGGACCACGGGGCGGGGTTGCGCAGGTCGAAGAGCAGCCCCAGGGAGAGCGTCATCGCTCGCCCCCGGCGGGGGCGGCGGGGTCGGGGGAGGTGGGGTGCTCGTCGTCGAACCAGGACCACTGCCACGGCGTGATCGTCTCCAGGGCCCCGGCGAAGCGGACGCTGGCGCGGTCACCGGCCGGTGGGTTCAGCCAGCCGGGGACGGCACCGGCCTCGAGCCGCTCCAGCGCGGTGGCGGGCGGGTCGATCTCGCAGGCGAGGTAGACCACCCTGATGGTCTCGCGCTCGGAGGTCCCCTGCGCGGCCTCGCGCCGGGCCCACTCGCTCGGAGCCAGGCCGGGGTCGCTCTCCAGGGACCAGGCCGCCGCGATCCCGGGTACGCCGGCCAGCGCGGGCAGCAGCTCGTCGATCTCCCAGGCGTGGCGGGCCTGGAGCTCGCTGCGGGTGAGGTCGTGGGGCAGGGCGGTGACCAGCAGCACCACCCCGGTCACGGGCCGGTAGTGCAGTGCTCGGCCGCCGATCCGCAGCCCGGGGGAGAGCGCGGTCCCGGCGACGCGGAAGAAGTCCATGTAGGCCCGGTCGACCAGGTCGACGTCGGGGCGGCGGCCCTCGCGCAGCGACTGCTCGGCCAGCTCGGCCCACTCCTCGACGGCGGCACCGGCGGGCTCGTCGAACCAGTAGATGTTGGCGTAGTGGAAGTCGGCGAACTCGCCCGCACGGCGCGAGGCGGCGGCCAGTGCGGGGGAGTGGACGAAGCGCTCTCCGTGCGCGACCCCGGCCAGCGCAAGGTTCTCGGGGCGGTGGTCGAGCTGGTGCCACGCGTTGATCTCGCGGTGCAGATGCGGTGCGCGGGCACGGGAGAGGCTGAGGAACGCGACAGCCGGCGGAGTCGGCATCGGGCCTCCTTTCGTCGTGAATCTTATGGAAGATTGCCACATCTTGGATCCGAGTGACAAGCGACGGACGCTGTCATTCTCGCTCAAACGGGCGGAGTTCGCAGGGTTCTCGTGGGCAAGAGGTTGACATAGATCACATCTAAGTTCTAGAACATTTACATGACCGAGATCGATGCAGCCCTGGCGGCGGAGTACCGGCGGCGCGGCTGGTGGAGTGACTCGACCATCGCAGGAGCCGTGGCCGAGAACGCCCGCATCCGGCCCGAGGCTCCGGCCTGGACCAGTGCGGACACGACGATGGACTGGGCGAGGACCGATGCCGGGGTCGACACCCTGGTGGGCCTGCTCGCCGGCGCCGGCGTCGTACCCGGCGACAGGGTCGCCGTCTGCCTGGCCGACGGCATCGAGATCCACCTCGCCTTCCTCGCCCTGGAGCGGCTCGGCGCGACCATCGTGGGACTGGGGGCCAAGGCCGGGGTGCGCGAGATCGCCCACCTGCTCGGCCAGTCCTCGGCCACCACCCTGATCACCTTCGCCCGCCACGACGGACGCCCGGCCGAGGCCCTGGCCGCGACCCTGGCCGAGCGCGGCGTCACGGTGCGCCACCTCGTCCTCGGCCTGGACGGGTTCACCCCCACCCTGGCGTGGGCCGGTGAGCCCAGCGGCTGGCTGCGCGAGATCGAGCCCGCCCCCGCCCCTGCGGTGACGCCCGACCCCGACGGGCTCTACCTGATCAACTCCACCTCGGGCACCACCGGCCTGCCCAAGGCCGTGATGCACACCCAGAACCGGTGGCACTACTTCCACACCCAGGCCGTCGCCAACGGCGAGCTGCGCGAGGAGGAGGTGATGCTCTCGATCGTGCCCGCCCCGTTCGGGTTCGGGCTGTGGACCTCGCACATCACCCCGGCCAAGCTCGGCGCCCACACCGTGGTGCTGCCGAAGTTCAGTGCCCGCGCCGCCGCCGAGGCGATCGAGCGCCACCGGGTCACCGTGCTGTGCTGTGTCAGCACCCAGTTCATCATGATGCTGGCCGACCCCTCGCTCGACGAGTTCGACCTCAGCTCGCTGCGCGTCGTCTTCACCGGGGGAGAGGCGGTGCCCTACGCCAAGGCCAGCGAGTTCGAGCGCCGCACCGGCGCCCGCATCCTGCAGTTCTACGGCTCCAACGAGACCGGCCTGCTCAGCGGCACCACGACCACCGACTCCGAGGAGCGCCGGCTCACCACCGCCGGCCGGATCGTGCCCGAGATGCAGGTCCGACTCCTCGACGCCGGCCGCGACGTGACTGACACCGGTCGCGGCCAGCCGGCCTGCCTCGGCCCGGCGCTGTCGCTGGGCTACCTCGGTGACGACGCCGCCAACGCCCAGCTCTTCACCCCTGAGGGCTGGATGCTGATGGGCGACATCTGCGAGATCGACGACGAGGGCTACCTCAGCGTCGTCGGACGGATCTCGGAGTTCGTGGTGCGAGGTGGGAAGAACATCTCTCTGGCCGTGGTCGAGGCCGACGCCCTCACCCACCCCGCGGTGCGCCACGCCGCCGCTGTCGCGATGCCCGACCCGGTCCTCGGCGAGCGGGTCTGCCTCTTCGTCGAGCTCCATGCCGACGCCGACCTCGACCTGGCCGGGCTCACCGCCCACCTCACCGAGCAGGGCGCCTCCCGCGAGCTCTTCCCCGAGCGACTGGAGGTGGTCGCCGAGCTGCCGCGCTCCAGCGGCGCCAAGGTCGCCAAGGGGGAGCTGCGTCAGCGCATCGCCGCGCTGGTCGAGGCCGAGCTCGCCGGCCCGACCCCGTAGTCCGCACCCCGCACCCTGCTCGTCCGGCGTCCCGCCACTCCTCGCCACCCTCTCGCCACCCCCCCCCATGCTCCGCCATCCCGTCCCCAGGAGGAACCATGCAGCTGTCAGCCGTCGACCCCACCGAGGCCGAGCCCCGCAAGGGCGGCCTGGAGGTGTGGGCCCCGTCGGTGATGCCGCCCGTGATCCGCGGCCAGCTCACCGACGAGCAGACCCTCGCCCTCTCGTTCCGGGTGCTCGCCCACGAGGGCTTCTCGGAGAACATGGCCGGTCACATCACCTGGCAGCGCCCCGGCCAGACCGAGATGCTGGTCAACCCGTGGGGACTGTGGTGGGACGAGGTCAGCGCCTCGGACATGTGCGTCGTGGACGAGGACGCCCGCGTGGTCAGCGGCCACTGGGACGTCACCCCGGCCATCCACATCCACACCGAGCTGCACCGTCGCCGCGCCGACGCCCGGGTCGTGGTGCACAACCACCCCTACTACGTCTGCGTCCTGGCCGCCCTCGGACGGCTCCCCGAGCTGGTGCACCAGACCGGCTCGATGTACCTCGACGACATGGTCATGGTCGAGGAGTACGACGGCGAGATCGACACCCCGCTGCTCGCCCAGGAGCTCGCCGAGCGGATCGGTGACGCCAAGGTCGCGGTCCTGGCCAACCACGGCGTCATCGTGACCGGTGCCAACCCGATCGAGGCCACCTACCGGGCCGCCTCCTTCGAGCGTGCCTGCAAGCTGGCGTACGACGTCCTCGTCTCCGGCCACGAGCCGCTGAAGCTGCGTCGCTCGGCGATGATCGGGATGAAGGCGTCGCTGTTGGAGCGCGCCGCCGAGGTCTACTGGGGTGGTGCCGTGCGGCGCCTGCTCCGGACGGAGCCGGAGGTGCTGGGCTGAACGCCCGGCGGCGCGCCGCCCGGATCTCCTCGGTCGAGCACGCCCGGCAGTGGGCACGCCGGGTGCTGCCCGCTGCCGTCTACGACGTCGTCGACGGCGCTGCCGAGCGCGAGGTCACCGCGGCCCGCAACGTGGACGCCTTCGGCGAGCTGGTCTGGCGCCAGCCGGTCGGGGTCGCCGTCGACACGGTCGACACCCGCACCACGCTCTTCGGTCGGACCCTGGCCGCGCCGCTGCTCACCGCCCCGTGCGGTCTCGTCGGGGCCTCCCACCCCGACGCCGAGCCGGGCGTCTTCAGGGCCGCCGCCGAGCGCGGGCTGGGCGCCGTGCTCTCGACCACCGCGACCCGGTCCCTGGAGCAGGTCGCGCGCGAGGGCGGCCACCCGCACGGCTGGTTCCAGTGCTACTTCGCCGGGGGCCGCGCCGGTGCCGAGCAGCTGCTCGCCCGCGCCCGGTCGGCCGGCTACGAGGGCCTGGTGCTGACCCTGGACACCCCGGTGGCCGGCGTACGGCATCGGGATGCGCGCCACGGTCTGAGCCTGCCGATGACGTACTCGCCCGCCGCGATGGCACGGCTGGCACCGCAGGTGCTGGCCCGACCGCGCTGGGCCGCCCGGGTGGCACGCCACCCGTCCACCCTCGGGATCGGCAACCGGGTGCACGGCCTGCCCGACGGCGGGATGGGCACGCTCTTCGACCAGCCCCCGACGTGGGCGGACCTGGCCTGGATCCGCGAGGCCTGGGACGGGCCGATCCTGGTCAAGGGGATCACCCTGCCCGACGATGCCTACCGCGCCGTCGCCGCCGGTGCCGACGGCGTGATCGTCTCCAACCACGGCGGGCGCCAGCTCGACGGGGCACCGGCCACGCTGCGCGCGCTGCCGGTGATCCGGTCCGTGGTCGCCGGCGCCGTCCCGGTGCTGTTCGACGGCGGCATCCGTTCGGGGGCCGACATCGCGCGGGCGATCGCGCTCGGCGCCGACGCCGTCCTGGTCGGGCGGCCCTACCTCTACGGCGTCGCCGTGGCCGGCGAGTACGGCGCCGCCCGCGTGCTCGACCTGCTGTGCTGTGAGCTGGAGCAGACCATGCGGCTGCTCGGCGCCCCCGACCTGGCCGCGCTGCGCGAGGTCCCGATCGGCTGGGGTGCCCGGTACGACGACACGACGATGGACGAGGAGTGGTGGCGATGACCCGGCGGATCCTGGTGACCGAGCCCCTGATGGGGCCGCGACGGCCGCGCTCGGCCCTGCTGCGCGAGCGCCTGGAGCGTGAGTTCGAGGGCTGGAGCGTCGACGGCGTCGAGCAGCTCACCGCGGACTACCGCTGGGAGGAGGTCGAGGCGCTGGCCTGCTACGCCTTCCCGCCGGTCGCGGTGGAGCGGCTCTCCGGGCTGCGGCTGCTGCAGTCGGTCAGCACCGGCGTCGAGCACCTCCCGCTGGAGGGGCTGCGCGCCCACGGCACCCGGATCTGCAACGCCGCCGGCACCTCGGCCGCCGAGATCGCCGAGTTCGTGCTGGGCCGGATCCTCGAGGACGCCAAGCGGTTCGACGAGATCCGGGCCGCCCAGCACGAGCACCGCTGGGAGCACCTCTACGGTGAGTCGCTGCGCGGTGCCGAGCTGGTGCTGGTCGGCTTCGGGGCGCTCAACCAGCGTGTCGCCGAGCTGGCCGCGGTGCTGGGCATGGTGGTGCGCGTCGTACGCCGAGCACCGGGCGGCGACCTGCCGCCGGGGGTGGTCGAGCAGTGCGGCGTCGACCAGCTGCCCCGGCTCGCCGCCGCGGTGCGCTACCTGGTCTCGGCGGTGCCGCAGACGCCGGAGACCACCGCCCTGATCGACGCGGCCGTGATCGACGCCCTGCCGGCCGGAGCTCTGCTGATCAACGTCGGTCGGGGCAACGCGGTGGACGGTCCGGCGCTGCGCCGGGCCTGCGCCGCCGGCCGGATCCGGGCCGCGCTCGACGTCTTCGAGACCGAGCCGCTGCCACCGGAGAGCCCGTGGTGGACCGCGCCGGGAGTGCGTGTCTCGGCGCACTGCTCCAGCGTCCCCGACGCGGCCCTGGTGCAGGTCGAGGAGCTCCTCGTGCAGAACCTGCACCGGGTGCTGGCGGGGCAGGCGCCGCTGCACCAGGTGGCGGGCCCCGACTCGTCCTCCGCGGCGGCGACCTCCGCCCCGTGACCGCCGACCGAACAACCCCCCAACCAGGAGTGATCCCATGAGCATGACCAACGCCGTCTCCAGTGGCATCGAGGCCTACCAGCTCGGCCGCACCTTCGAGGTGATGCCGATCCCGATGATCCCCGAGCACTGCGTCGAGGTGCCGGCGGGCCCGGTGACCTTCGTGGTCGAGTCCCGCAACCTCTCCGACGAGGCGATCAACACCAACGCCGTGGACCGTGGCCGTCCCGACCAGACCTTCGACACCGGCATCGACGACGGCGGTGCCTGCGTGCACGTGCTGGAGACCGAGGGCGGCGCTGAGTGGCTGCGCTTCGACTGCTTCGACAACGAGCCGCACTACCACTACGTGCGCAACACCGAGCAGACCAACCAGGTGATCCGGTTCGACCAGTTCGCCGAGGGCGACCCGGAGGCCTGGACGCTGGCACGGCTGCGCTCGAACCTGCCGGCGATGCTCAGCTACGCCGGGGCAGGGGAGCTGGCCGGTCTGGTCGAGCGCGCCGACCTGCGGGAGGCGATCGACGAGGTCGCCGCGGTGCTGCGCCGGCTGCACGCCTGAACCACCTCCGCTGCAACAAATCGGACTGAATCTTCAAGAAGATATTGAAGTATTCGGCTCCGGCTCCTAGGGTGAGACCCAGGTCACATCCCCGAGGCACTAGGCGCCCAGGCCGACCTTTGCTCGTGCTACGGGGCGTTTTGCGCCCAAAATAATCTACTAGAAGATTTGAAGGATCGATCGAGATGAAGATTCACTCTCTGGGCTACCTGGTGGTCAGCAGCACGGACCTCGCCGCCTGGCGCACGTTCGGCACCGAGATCCTCGGCCTGGTCGTCGGCGCCACCGACGACGCCGAGCAGCTGTGGCTGCGCGCCGACGAGCGCGTGCACCGCGTCATCGTCGAGGCCGGTGCCACCGACGAGGTCGCCGCGATCGGCTGGGAGCTGCGCAACGACGTCGAGTTCGAGGCCCTGCTGGCCGACCTCGACGCCGCCGGCGTCGCCTACGAGCGCGTCGAGGGCCTGGCCCAGCGCCGCGCCGTGGAGGAGCTCGTCCGGGTGATCGACCCGGCCGGCTACGTCCTGGAGTTCTTCTGGGGCCACCAGGTCGCCCAGGCGCCGTTCTCCTCGGCGTACGCGCCGGCCGGCTTCAAGACCGGCGACCAGGGCCTGGGCCACGTGGTGCTGGCCTGCGCCCCGTTCGAGGAGTCCAACCGCTTCTACCGCCGCACCCTCGGCTTCGGCCTGACCGACTTCGCCGACATGGGCGGCACGCCCGGTCACTTCCTGCACACCAACAGCCGCCACCACAGCCTCGCGCTGATCGGCTGCGACAAGAACGCCTGGTTCGTCAAGGGCGGCCTGATCCACCTGATGGTCGAGCTCAACTCGCCCCAGGACGTCGGCCGTGCCCACGACCGCGCCCAGGCCGCCGGCATCGAGTTCTTCGAGACCATCGGGCAGCACGCCAACGACCAGATGTTCTCGTTCTACGTGAACTCGCCGGCCGGCTTCCCGATCGAGGTCGGCTCCGGGGCGATCGAGGTCGACCCGGCCAGCCACACCTCCGTCAACATCCCCTTCCCGGACATGTGGGGCCACCAGGTCCTCGGTCTGCCCGAGCAGTGAGCGAGACAGCCATGACGACCACCACCTCCGTGCTGGAGAACCTGGAGAAGATCAAGGGCCGCATCACCGAGCTCTCCGAGGAGGCCGAGCGGCTCGGTCGCCTGCC
This sequence comes from Nocardioides sp., assembly GCF_030150155.1. GTDB lineage: Bacteria > Actinomycetota > Actinomycetes > Propionibacteriales > Nocardioidaceae > Nocardioides. The sequence continues at coordinate 71,054 of NZ_JASLGR010000044.1, read as the reverse complement.
CGACGAGACCGTCGAGCTGGTCAAGAGCACCGGCCTGACCCGGATGATGCAGCCCAAGGAGTACGGCGGCCTGGAGTCCACCCCCACCGAGTACATCGAGGCAGTGATGGCGGCCGGCGCGCTGGGCTGCTCCGCGGCCGGCTGGGTCGGCGGCGTCGTCGGCCTGCACCCGTGGGAGGTCGGCGTGATGGACCCGCGCGTCCAGGAGGAGGTGTGGGGGACCGATCAGGACACCTGGATCGCGTCGCCGTACGTCGCTCTGGGGCGCGCCAAGCGGGTCGAGGGCGGCTTCCGCTTCAGCGGGCGCTGGACCTTCTCCTCGGGCAGCGACCACGCCGACTGGGTCCACCTCGGTGGCCTGATCGAGGACGAGAACGGCCAGACCACGCCCGGCACCGACCACCACTTCCTGATCCCGCGCAGCGACTTCCAGATCGTGCCGGACTCGTGGAACACCGTCGGCCTCAAGGGCACCGGCTCCAACGACATCGTGGTCGACGACGCCTTCGTGCCGTCCTACCGCGTGCTGGAGTACGCCACCGTCGTGGACGGCACCGCCGCCGCCGCGGTCGGCAAGGGCGACAACCCGCTCTACGCGATGCCGTGGTTCACCCTGTTCGGCAACGCCGTCTCGGCCACCGTGGTCGGGATCTGCGAGGGCGCGCTGGCCGCGACCGTCGACTACCAGCGTGAGCGTGCCGACGTCTTCGGCACCCGGATCACCTCGGACTCCTTCACCCTGCCCAGCATCGCCGAGGCGGCCAGCGAGATCCGTGCCAGCCGGCTCCAGATCCTGGACAACGTCTCCCAGGTCTACGACGTCCTGCTCGCCGGAGGCACTCCCTCCTTCGAGCTGCGCGCCGCCTCCCGCCGTGACCAGGTCCGCGCCAGCTGGCGTGCGGTGGCCGCGGTGGACCAGCTCTTCGCCCGCACCGGCGGTAACGCCATCCGGGCCGACAAGCCGCTCCAGCGGCTGTGGCGCGACGCCCACGCGGGCCTCAACCACGCGGTCAACATGCCCGGTCCGACGTACCAGACGGCGGCCCTGGCCCTGATGGGGATCCAGCCCGAGGGCGCGCTCCTCTGACGCACCGGCGATCTCGGAACGCCAACGACCCGACCGGCCACTCCGGTCGGGTCCCCCTACCGGGCCCTGCCCGCACACTCTGAGGAGGAACGAACGATGAACAGCATTTCCCGTACCGCCGTGCGACTGGTGGCCGGTGCCTCGGTCGCCGGACTCGCGCTCAGCGTCGCCGCCTGTGGCAGCGACTCGTCCAAGGCAGGGGAGGGCACGACGAGCTCCGGCGTCCGGATGGCCTTCGTCAACGGCTTCTCCGGCGGCGGTCCGGTCGACGACTTCATCGCCGGGATGACCTGCTACGCCGACCAGCACCACCTCTCCGCCCCGGTCACCACCGTGGCCGACGGCGACGTCAACAAGCAGCTCAACGACATCGACAGCCTGATCGCCCGCTCGGGCAAGATCGACGGCCTCTTCGTGATGCCGGTCGACCCCGCCGCCCTCAAGCCGGCCTACAAGCGCGCCATCGACGCCAAGATGGCCGTGATCGACCCGGTCTCGCCCAACGCCGACGGGACCTACGCCACCGACGCCTCCAGCCACGTCGCTCCCGACGACGCCGGTGTCCCGCAGATGCTGGTCGACTACCTGACCAAGCAGGCCACCGGGGTCAAGCGCGTCGCGGTGCTCTCCCCGCCGCCGGGCCAGCCGATGTCGGACCTGCGCGCCCAGGCGTTCAAGGAGAAGGCAGCGGCCGCCGGCATCGAGGTCGCCCGGGTGATCAACCTGGACAAGATCACCACCGAGGCCGCCCAGACCAAGGTCGAGGACCTCCTCACCAGCGACCCGAACATCGACGCGATCTTCGCCCAGAACGGCGCGATGGCCCGCGGTGCCGCCCTGGCCGCCAAGAGCCAGGGCAAGCAGCTCACCGTGATCTCGATCGACTCCGACGCCGAGACGCTGGCCGCGGTCAAGGCCGGCGAGATCAACGCCTCCTTCGGTGCCGACCTGTTCACCGTCGGCTACCTCGGCAGCGTCCAGGCGCAGAAGGTCAAGGACGGCGAGAAGGTCGACTTCGTCTCGGTGCCCTACACGAGGTACACCAAGGACAACGCCACCGTGCCGAGCAACACCGAGCGCTGCGCGACCGCCACGAAGGGGTCGAACGCGTCGTGACCAGCGTTCTCAACCCCGTGCCGGGGACGGCGCCGGAGGTCACCTCCGCGCCGTCTCGGGCGGCCCACCGCCTCGAGCTGCTGCGCAAGGCACCGCCGTGGACCGGCATCGCCGTGCTGGTGGTCGTCATGTTCGTCTTCATGTCGGTGACCAACGACTCGTTCTTCACCTACACGAACCTCAACAACGTGATGCGGGGCGCGGTCGTCTCGCTCCTGCTCGCCATCGGGACGACGTACGTCATCACCGTCGGCATGATCGATCTCTCGCTCGCCTCCCTGATGGCGCTCAACACCGTGATCCTGCTCGGCGGCATCCAGGCCGGGCTGCCGGTGCCGCTCGCGGTGCTGGTCGTGATCCTCGCCTCGGCCGCCCTCGGCGGCCTGGTCAACGGACTGCTGATCGCGAAGTTCCAGCTCTTCTTCATGGTCGTGACCCTCGGCACGATGTCGGTCTTCCGGGCGATCGCCCAGCTCAAGACCAACGGCAACTCGGTCCAGCTCTCCGACGAGAAGGGCTTCGGCTTCGTGGCCTGGCTCGGTGACGGCACCGTCGGCTCGGTCTCGGTGCCGGTCGTGCTGGCCCTGCTCCTGCTGGTCGGCTCGATGCTGCTGATGCGGTACACCACCCTGGGCCGCAGCCTGATGGCCGTCGGCGGCAACCCGGAGGCGGCTCGGATCGCCGGCATCCCGGTGGAGCGGGTGCAGATGGCGGCGTTCGCCCTCAACGGCTTCTTCGTCGGCATCGCCGCCCTGGTGATGGCCGGCCGGATCCAGGCCGCCTCGCCGTCGATCGGCACCGGCATGGAGCTCGAGGTGATCGCCGCGGTGCTGCTCGGTGGCTCCTCCTTCATGGGCGGCAACAGCACGTTCTTCGGCACCTTCGTCGGCGTCGTCTTCGTCTCGCTGCTGGCCAACGTGCTCAACCTCCTGGAGGTGCAGATGTTCTGGCAGGGCCTGGTCACCGGCGTCGTGCTGATCGTCGCCGTCGGGATCGACCGGATGCGCTCGCGAGGCAGAGCATGAGCACCCCCGCCCTCCGGCTCGCCGGCGTGCGCAAGACGTACGGCGGCACGGTCGCCCTCGCCGACCTCTCCTTCGAGGTCGCGCCGGGGGAGGTCCGTGGCCTGATCGGTGAGAACGGCTCGGGCAAGAGCACCGCGATGAAGGTGATCTCGGGCCAGATCACCCCCGACCGCGGCGAGGTCGCCGTGGCCGGGCGGGCCCTGGCCGGTGGCGACGCCCACGCCCGGCTGAACGCCGGTGTCGGCGTCGTGATGCAGGACCCGATGCTGTGCGAGGACCTGACCGTGGCCGAGAACCTGGCCCTGGGCCGGGTCGGGCGCCGCGGCCTGGTCTCGTGGCCCCGGCTGGTCCGTCAGGCCGCCGAGGTGCTCGACCGGGCCGGGCTCGACATCGACCCGACCGCCCGGATCCGGGAGCTGTCCCAGGACGACCGGCACATGGTCGAGGTGGCCCGGGTGCTGGCCTGGGACTGCCAGGTGATCGGGTTCGACGAGACCACCGCCTCGCTCACCGAGGACTACGTGGCACGTCTTTTCGACGTGATGAGGGGCCTGCGCGACAACGGCGCCGCGCAGGTCTTCATCAGCCACCGGATCCCCGAGGTGCTGGAGATCTGCGACTCCGTCACGGTGCTGCGCGACGGCGAGTTCGTCGCCACCGTGCAGACCGCCGAGACCAGCGAGGCCGAGCTGATCGAGCTCCTCGTCGGGCGCACCATCGACGCCGCCTACCGGCGCGACCCCGCCCCGACCGGCGACGTCGTGATCCAGGCCCGCGGCCTGCTCCCCACCGGGGCCCGCGAGCCGCTGGACCTGACCGTCCGGGCCGGCGAGGTCGTCGGCATCGGCGGTCTGGTCGGCAGCGGACGCTCCGAGGTGCTGGAGTCGATCTACGGCCTGATCGGGCGCGAGGGCGAGGTCGAGATCGCCGGTCAGCGGCTGCCGCGCCTGCGTCCCCGTACGGCGATCGCGTCGGGGCTCGGCCTGGTCCCCGAGGACCGACGCACCCGCGGTCTGGCGATGGAGCAGAGCGTGCGGGCCAACGCCTCGGCCGTCCAGCACGGCGCGAAGCCGCTGCTCAGCGGCGTACGGGAGCAGGCATCGGACTCCCTGATGGACCTGCTGCGGGCCAAACTGCAGCTCAAGGCACCCGACGACCTCGCCCCGGTCTCGACCCTGTCGGGCGGCAACCAGCAGAAGATCGTGCTGGGTCGCTGGCTCGACCACAACCCGCGCGGACTGCTGCTCGACGAGCCCACCCGCGGCATCGACATCGGCGCCAAGCAGGACATCTACCGCCTGATCGACGAGGCCGCGGCCGAGGGGATGGGCGTGCTGCTGGTCTCCTCGGAGCTGCCCGAGCTGATCGGTCTGTGCGACCGGATCCTGATCATGCGCGAGGGCGCCCTCGTCGCCGAGTTCACCGGCGACGTCACCGAGGTCGAGCTGATGGCCGCCGCTGCCGGCCACGCCGACTGACCATCCACCGAACCGAAGGAGACCACGTGTCCGACACGGACCTGAGCTACACCGCCACCACCCGCCGAGCCGAGCTCGACGGGCTGGGCATCCACTACAACGAGGCGGGGGAGGGACCGGTCTGCGTGCTGCTGCACGGCGCCGGCCCCGGCGTCTCGGGCTGGGCCAACTTCGCGGACTCGCTGCCGGCCTTCGCCCAGCACTTCCGGACCCTGATCGTCGACCAGCCCGGCTTCGGCGCCAGCGACGGCCGCGACTTCGAGGGCGACTACTTCTCCCACAGCGCCCGCACCCTGGCGGCGCTGCTCGACCACCTCGGCATCGAGAAGGCCCACCTGGTCGGCAACTCCCTTGGTGGCGGCACCGCGGCCCGGTTCGCCCTGGACTTCCCCGACCGCGCCGACCGGCTCGCCCTGATGGGTCCCGGCGGCATGACCACCCGGATGTTCACCCCCGAGCCGACCCTGGGCCACACCCGGCTCTACGACTTCAACGCGCCGCCCGGACCGAGCGTGGACAAGCTCGAGGTCTTCATGAAGGGGATGGTCTTCGACCCGTCCTACGTCACCGACGAGATGATCGCCGACCGGTTCGAGCGCTCCCAGCGCCCCGAGGCGGCGGTGAACTTCGAGCGGATGCGGGTCAGCTTCCTCTCCGGCGAGGGCCTGACCCGTGGCCAGCTGTGGCGCGAGGCCGCGCAGCTGACCCACGAGACCCTGATGATCTGGGGCCGCGAGGACCTGGTCAACCCGTACGACGGTGGCCTGTTCGCGTTCTCCCAGATGCCGAACGCGAGCTTCCACGTGATGTCCCGCTGCGGTCACTGGGCCCAGACCGAGCGCGCCCGGGAGTTCAACCGGGTCGTGATCGGCCACCTCCTGGACGCGTGAGCGGAGGCTGCCCGATGACGCTCATGCTGACCTCCTCCGGCGTCGGCCGGCTGGTGACGACGGAGAACGGGCTGCGCGGACGCGAGCTCGGCACCGGCGACCCGGTGGTGGTGCTGCACGGCTTCTCCCCGGGCAGCGACTCCGCCGCCGAGTTCGCCGACCAGGTCGAGACCCTGGCGCGCGGCTTCCGGGTGGTGATGCTCGACCTGCCCGGCTTCGGTCTCTCGGCCGACCTGCCGATCGTGGCGGACTACCTGCACGACGCTGTCGACCGGCTGGTGGCGAGCCTGGACGAGCTCGGGATCGAGCAGACCGCCGTGCTGGCCTCCTCCCTGGGCGGCTGGGTGAGCCTGCAGGCAGCGCTCAGCCACCCCGACCGGTTCGGCCGGCTGGCGCTGACTGCGCCGGGGATCTTGTCGATCAACTCCGCCGGTGCCCGCCCGGCCGAGGGCGCCCGGGCACTGTCGGCGTTCCTGGCCCGACCCTCGGCCCCGGGGATGCTGGCCTGGCTGGAGACCCAGGTCGCCGACCCGTCCACGATCACCGACCACGAGCTCGAGGTCGAGCTGGCGCGGGCGATGGTGCCCGGCGCGATCGCCCGGCTCAAGGCGGTCGCACGCACCTTCGACGGCTGGGAGCAGGAGTCGGCGCTGTGGATGCAGTGCTGGCGGATCACCCAGCCGGTGCAGCTGCTGTGGGGCCGCGAGAACCGCGACTTCCTGCTCGACGGCGCCCTGTACGGCGCCCGCCGGATGCCCCGGGCCGACGTGATCGCCCTGTCGGGCTGCGGTGCGCGGCCCCACCGAGAGCGGCCGGGCGACGTCACCCGGCTGGTCACCGACTTCCTTACCTCGTGAACACCCCAACGAAAGGCACATCATGGCTGACATCGAAGAGCTGACCCGGAACACCAGCTTCACCAACGCGGTGAAGGGGAAGGTGACCTTCCTGCCCGAGCCGGACAAGGCGGATCGGAAGTTCCCGCTGATCTCGGCCGACGACCACATGGTCGAGCCGCCGAACACCTTCGAGGGCCGGATGCCGGCCAAGTACGTCGACCTCGCCCCGCACGTCGTGGAGAAGGACGGCGCCGACGTGTGGATCTACGACGGCAAGGAGCTGCCCAACGTCGGCTTCAACGCCGTCGTGGGCCGCCCGATCGACGAGTGGGGCTTCGAGCCCGCCCGCTTCACCGACATGCGTCGCGGCTCGTGGGACATCGACCACCGGATCAAGGACATGGACCTGTCGGGCGTCTACGCCTCGCTGTGCTTCCCGTCGTTCCTGGCCGGCTTCGGCGGCGTCCGCCTGCAGCAGACCACCAAGGACCCCGAGCTCGCCCTGGCCGCCGTGCGCGCCTGGAACCAGTGGAACATCGAGGAGTGGTCGGGTGCCTACCCGGACCGGATGATCCCGTGCCAGCTGCCCTTCATGCTCGACCCGAAGATCGGGGCCGAGGAGATCTACAAGAACGCCGAGAAGGGGTTCAAGGCGGTCACCTTCTCCGAGGCGCCGCACCTGCAGGGCTTCCCGTCGATGCACTCGGGGCACTGGGACCCGATCATGCGCGCGTGCGAGGAGACCGGCACGGTGATCAACCTGCACATCGGCTCCTCGGGCACCTCCCCGTCGACCTCCGAGGACGCCCCGGCCGACGTGGTCGGCGTGCTCTTCTTCGCCTACGCCATCCACGCCACCGTGGACTGGCTCTACTCCAAGCTGCCGGTGAAATTCCCCGACCTCAAGATCTGCATGTCCGAGGGCGGCATCGGCTGGGTGCCCGCCCTGCTCGACCGACTCGACCACATGGCGACGTACCACGAGATGTACGGCACCTGGGACGGCATCGACCTCACCCCGGCCGAGGTGCTGCAGCGGAACTTCTACTTCTGCGCTGTGGAGGATCCGTCGACGTTCGCCCTGCTCGACCGGATCGGCGTCGACCACGTGATGGTCGAGGAGGACTACCCGCACTCGGACTCGCTGTGGCCGCGCACCCAGGCCGTCGTCGGGGAGTCCGTCCGTGGGCTGAGCGCGGAGAACATCCGCAAGGTCACCTGGGAGAACGCGTCGAAGCTCTACCGGCACCCGGTGCCCGAGTCGGTCATCGCCGACCCGAACTCGTTCTGAGCACGAACTGACGACATCTGATCGGGCACGCCTGCCGGGCGTGCCCGATCAGTAGGATGTGGCGCGCGTCACACTCTTGATGTGGTCATGGTGGGACACCGCAGAGCCGAGGTGGCACCTGCGGCGAACGAGGAGGAACCGGTGCGGGTCATTGACACTCATGTGCGTCTCGTCGATGTGACGGGCGCGGACTGGCGGACCGAGCGCGAGCTGATGCTCAACCGCCATCGCGACGGCGCGGTGGGCTGCACCGGCGCCGACTGCGTCTACGCCGCCCATCGCGACGGCCGGGTCGACTCCTTCGTCCACGTGTCGAAGGCCAAGGTCCGCGCCACCTGCGTCGAGGAGGCGGCCTGGGTCGAGGAGATCGCGCAGCTGCACGACCTCGACCTGGTGATGATCGCCGGGATCGACCCGGGTCGCGGCGGAGCCGAGATCCTCGCCGACCTGGAGGAGCTCGGCGCCTCGGAGTCCTTCCGCGGCGTCCGGATGCCGCTGGGTGTGCCGGCCTACCTGCCGTTCGTCGACGGCCTGCTGGAGTGGCTGGCCGAACGCGAGCTCGTCGTCGAGATCTCCCCGCTGGCCGAGCAGGTCGCCGGCTGGGTCAAGGCGCTGGAGCGTCACCCCGAGATCGTCTCGGTGGTCGGGTACGACGGTTGGGTGATCGAGCCGCGAGGTGCGGTCACCGACGAGTGGCGCCGTGCGTTCTCGACGTACGCCGACGGCAACGTCGACCGCTGGCAGGTCACCCTGCCGCACGACGGACGTGTGGCCGCGGTGACCTGGCCCAAGCTCCAGCCGTGGCTCGAGACGGCCGCGGAGATCCTCGGCTGGGAGCGCCTGATGTTCGCCTCCACCCTGCCGCTGGAGACCTCGGCGATGCAGTACCCGCGCCTGCTGGCGGGCATCGAGGAGATGCTGGCCGGGGTCAGCGAGGAGGACCGGGAGCGGTTCTGGAGCGAGAACGCGGCAGCGGCGTACCGGATGTGATCAGCGGTTGGCCCAGATGCGCTCCTGAGGGGGTCTCGGGCCCCTAGGATTCGGGTGGCCGGCGCGGCGCCGGCCACCTGAACGACAGGACGAACGTGACTGCCCCTGCCAACTGGTATCCCGACCCCACTGTTCCGGGAGGCCTGCGTTACTGGGACGGTCGGCAGTGGACCGACCACGTCGCCCAGCCCGAGGGCGGTGCCCCGGCGGCCTACGGTGCCTGGCCGGCGATGCAGCCCGGCGGGCCCGCCCTGGCCCCGGTGCGTGAGTACCGCCGCGTCCGGGTCCCCGGCCTGCTGGCGCTGGCCGGGATGGGGCTGGTGGCGCTGATGCAGGTCCTCGGTGCGGCCGTGGCGCCCTCGTCGCTGCGCCGGCTGGGCACCGAGATCCTGGTCGGCGGCGACCCGTACGCCACCTTCACCCTGCTCGACGTGGTCAACTTCGTCCGGCTCCTGGTGATGGCCGGCACCGTGGCGGCCTGCTGTGTCTGGCTGTGGGGCGTGCGCCGCAATGCCGAGGCGCTGCGGCCTGGAGCCGTCCATGCCCGGTCGCGGAACTGGACCTGGGCGGGCTGGCTGGTCCCGGTGGTCTCGCTCTGGTTCCCCTACCAGTGCGTGCGCGACGTGCTGCGTGCGACCGGCCGTCCCGGCTGGGGCGGCGTCGGCTGGTGGTGGACGGCGTTCCTGGTGATGTCGTTCGCGACGGTGCTGCCCGAGCTCGTCGCCGAGCCGTTCGGCAGCGCCAGCGAGGTCGCCGACCGGGGTTCGGCCGTCGCCATCCTGTACGTCGTCACCGCGGTGTTGACCGCCGTCCAGGCGCTCGTGCTCGCCCGGGTGATGCGGCGGATCGACCAGGACCAGACCGCTGCGGCGAAGGCCGACGCTCCGCTCTGATCTGCCCCGCGCCGGTGGGAGGAACCCGCCGACTATGCCTAGCAAGAGTGTTATCTTTCGGCATATAGCGATCGCGAGGGCGAGCTCGTGGCGGGGCCGAGGAGGACAGCGGATGGTGGCAACGAAGCCGGAGCAGCTCGACGCGGCACCGCCGCCGTCGATGATCGACCGGATGACCTCGATCCTGGACGCCTTCGACGGTCCTGAGGCCCACCTCCTGCTGGAGACCGTCTGCGAGCGCACCGGCCTGGCCCGGTCCACGGCCCACCGGATCCTCGACCACCTGATCAAGCTGGCCTGGGTGGAGCGCGACGAGCCGGGCTACCGGCTCGGCTCCCGGACCCGGGCCCTGGCCGCCTGCGACCACGACCAGCTCGACCTCCGGGCCGCCTCGGCGCCGATCCTGCACGAGCTCGCCCTGCGGACCGGGATGGTCGTCCACCTCGCGGTCCTCGACGGCGCCGAGGTGAGCTACCTGGACAAGGTCGGCGGCCGGCAGGCGGTCACGATCCCGTCCCAGGTCGGCGGCCGGATGCCGGCCCATGCCACCGCGCTGGGCAAGGCGATGCTGGCCGTGCTGCCCGCCGAGGAGGTCGACGAACGCGTCGCCGGTGCCCTGGACCGCCCCACCGCACGCACCATCGGCGTGCGCGAGCAGCTCCACCTGGAGCTGCACCGGATCCGCACCCGCAACGGCCTGGCCTTCGAGCGAGGCGAGTGCCTGGACCGGATCTCGTGCGTCGCCGGGGCCCTGGACACCCGGCGCGGGATGGTCGCCGCGCTCTCGCTGACTGGTGACCGGCGGGCGCCGCTGGAGCAGGTCGCCCCGCTGCTGCACGCCGCGGTCCAGCATGTCTCACAGGCGGTCGCGTCCACCCGGACCAGCTGCCGTGGGGCCCACCCACGCCCCGCCCTGCACCTGGTCCCGGCCACCCTGGGCCGGGCGTGAACGACGTACCCCTGGAGAGGACCCACCCGATGAGCGCACCAGCCCAGCCGAGCCTGGAGGAGCGGATCGCCCGACTGGAGGCGATCGAGGCGATCCGTCAGCTCAAGCACCGCTACCTGCGGGCGTGCGACCTCAAGGAGCCCGACACCTTCCGGGAGTGCTTCGTCGCCCACGGCGCCACCGTCGACTACGGGCCACGGATCGGGAGGTTCGAGGACGCCGACGGCATCGCCGCCGTCTTCGCGAAGATCGCCCTGGAGCGGGTCGACGGGGAGCTCGTCATCTTCGACATGCACCACGGCCTGCACCCCGACATCGAGGTCGAGTCCGACACCCGGGCGACCGGACGCTGGACCCTGCGCTTCCGTCAGGTCGACCGCCGTGCGGGCACCGAGCGGGTGAGTGCGATCGAGTACGACGACACCTACGTCGTCGAGGACGGGCGCTGGCGGATCCAGACCTGCCTGGTCCGCACGCTCTGGACGCTGGTCACCCCACTGCCCGAGGGCCACCAGATCATCGAGACGCTCTCATGAGCGCCACCCGGGTCGCCCTCGTCACCGGCGCCTCCCGCGGCGTCGGCCAGGGCATCGCCGTCGGCCTGGCGGAGTCGGGCTGGACCATCCACGTCACCAGCCGCGACACCGACCGGCTGGTCACCACCCTGGAGCGGATCGAGGCCGCCGGTGGGGTCGGGATCGGGCACGCCTGCGAGCACACCGACGACGCCGACATCGACCGGGTGGTCGCCGACGTCTGGGACGCAGCAGGCCGGATCGACCTGCTGGTCAACAACGCCTGGGCCGGACCGCGGATGAACCACGCCCACCCCGAACGGTTCTGGGAGCGACCGCGCTCGGACTGGGAGACCCTGATCGGGGTCGGCCTGCGAGCGCACTGGTCGGCCAGCCATGCGGTCGCACCACTGATGGTGGGGCAGGGCTCCGGGGTGATCGTCAACGTCTCCTCCATCGGTGCCCGGGCCTACCTGCACTCGGTGCTCTACGGCATCTCCAAGGCCGGCCTGGACAAGATGACCTTCGACATGGCCGCCGAGCTGCAGCCCTTCGGGGTGAGCGCGGTGTCGCTGTGGCCCGGCCTGGTCCGTACCGAGCAGCTTCTGGCCAGCGGGGTACGCGACATCGCCGGGGTCCCCGTCGACGACGCCGAGACCCCCGAGCTCCAGGGTCGGGTGCTGGCCGCGCTGCTGGCCGACCCGGCCCTGGCCGAGCGGACCGGCACCGCGGTGATCACCGCCGAGCTGGCTGCCGAGTACGGCCTCACCGAGCCCGGTGGGGCACGGCCGGTCTCGCCGCGGCTGATGTTCGGCGGTGGGCCGCTCTACGACCCGCTGCCCGCGCTGCCCGGCTGAGCCCGACCTGGCGCGCTTCCGATCAGCGGGAGCGCGCGGGTCGGCGTACCGCTGCGGGCCTAGCGTCCGCCGTAGTCATTCATCACCCCTGTGGAGGAACCCCCGTGTCGATCGTCCTGGAAACCGCCGACCCCGCCGACGCCCCGACCCTGTCCGGGTTGATCGAGGAGGCGCGGGCGATGGTCCTGGCCGCAGGCACCACCGACGTCGACGAGGCCGAGCTGGCCGCCGTCACCGCCGAGCTGGCGGCACTGCGTGGGCGGCTGGCCGCCGCGACCCGGCCGCGGGTGATCCGGGCACCGTTCGACTCCCCGGGCGCCGCGGTGGCCGAGGGCCGTCCGTTCCGGCTGGCGGCGATGAACCCGTTCGGCATCCCGCTGGAGGTCCACTTCGACGCCGACGGTGACGGCGCCCAGGCCGACTTCTGCGCCGACGCCCGGCACGAGGGACCGCGCGAGCACCTGCACGGCGGGCTGTCGGCCTGGCTGATGGACTGCATCCTCGGCATCGTGATCCAGTCCAAGGGCCGCCGGGCCTACACCGCCAACCTGGACGTCACCTACCGCCGTCGTACGCCGCTCGACGTGCCGCTCCGGCTCGGCTCCCGGATCACCCGGGTCGAGGGTCGCAAGACCTGGATGGAGGGCTGGATCGAGTGCGACGGCGAGCGCACCGTGACCGCCACCGGGCTCTTCATCGAGGCGCTTCCGACGCCGGCCGAGGTGGCGGCCTCGCCGTCGTGACCACTCCGCGCGCTGCCGACAGCGCTGCCGACGGCGCAGCCGGCTCCGAGGCCGTCGAGAACCGCGACGGCTGGACGGGCCTGCTCGCCGACCTCGCCGTACGCCGTGAGGCCGGTGCCGCGATGGGCGGGGCCGCGAAGGTGGCCCGTCGGGCCGCTGCGGCGACGGCGGCCGGCCAGCACGGGCGGCTCGACGCCCGGAGCCGGATCGCGGCGCTGTGCGACCCGGGCAGCTTCGTCGAGCTCGGCGTCCTGGCCGGCACCGAGGGGCACGCCGCCGACGGGTTCGTCGCCGGTCAGGGCCTGGTCGCGGGCCGCCCGGTCTACGTCGGCGCCGAGGACGTCACCGTCGCCGGTGGCTCGATCGGCACCGCCGGAGCGACCAAGCGCGCCCGGATCCTTCACCTCGCCGGGAGGGAGCGGGTGCCCGTCGTGCTGATCCTGGAGGGTGCCGGGCATCGCGCCACCAACGCCCTCACCCCGCACCGACCCGCACCCAACGACCTGCAGGCGATGGTGGACCTGGCCGGACTGGTCCCCGTGGTCGTGCTGGTAGCCGGTCCTGCCGCCGGGCACAGTGCGCTGGCGGCACCACTGGCCGATCACGTGATCCTGGTCGACCCGGCCGGCTGCCTGTTCTCCGCCGGACCACCGCTGGTGACGGCCGCGACGGGGGAGCAGGTCACCAAGGAGGCGCTGGGCGGTGCCGCGGTGCACGCCGAGGCCTCCGGGGTGGTGCACCAGGTGGTCGGCAGCGATGCCGACGGGGTCGCCGCGGTGGCGCGCTACCTGTCCTACCTGCCCTCGAGTGCCTGGCAGTGGCCGCCGGTGGCCGGCGACTCTCGTGATGTCGGGCCTCGCTCGCTCGACCGGCTGCTGGAGATCATCCCGCCCAACCCACGACGGCCCTACGACATGCGCGCGGTCCTGGCCGAGCTGGTCGATGCGGGCTCGCTGTACGAGCTGGCGCCGGCGTACGGCACCGCGATGCTCACCGCCCTGGGGCGCCTGGGTGGGGAGCCGGTCGCGATCGTGGCGAACCAGCCTGCGGTCCGGGGCGGCGCGATCGACGTCGACGCCGCCGAGAAGGGCGCCCGCTTCGTCGAGCGGGCCGCCGCCTTCCACCTGCCGTTGATCCAGCTCGCCGACAACCCGGGGGTGCTGGCCGGATCGGCCTCCGAGCGGGCCGGGATCCTGCGCTCGGGTGCCCGGATGTTCGCCGCGCAGCACCGTGCCGCCGGGCCGAAGATCCACGTCACGCTGCGCAAGGCGTTCGGGTTCGGCAGCTCGATCATGGGGCAGAACGCCTTCGGGGGGCAGAGCCTGTCGCTGGCGTTCCCCGGCGTCACCCTGGGCGGGATCCCGGCGGGCGTCGGAGCCGCGACCTCGGGGGCCGACGACGCTACCCGGGACGCGTTGGTCTCCGCCCAGGCCTCCGGGCCGTGGCAGCTCGCCGCCACCGCGACGTACGACGACATCATCGACCCCCGCGAGCTGCGCACCGCTCTGCTCGACGGTCTGCGGACGCTGGGCTCACGCCGGGCCGCGGCACCGGAGCCGGTGAGTCGGGTGGGGTACCTGCCCTGACGTGCCACGGCTTTCGCGAGGAGACGTAGGACGGGGCCGGCCGCCTGAGCGACCGACCCCGGCCTGTCAGCGTGCCGTCACTGCACGGTGAGCGTCACCGGCGCAGCGGTGTAGCCCTCCGAGACCGCCTTCGTGCCGTTGGCCGCGGTGGCCACGACCCGGAAGGTGTCGGCCTTGCCGGCGCTGATCTCGCTGGCGGTGAGGGTGTGCACCACCGTCGCCGTCGTCGAGGCACCGGCCGCCAGGGTGGTGGTCGAGAGCCCCGCGACGCCGGCGAGGCCGGTGACCGTGACGTTGCCGGTGTTCTTCACCGTCACCGTGTAGGTCACGGTGTCGCCGACGCTGGCGTAGCCGTCCCCGTCCACGTCGGTCACGGTGCCGGCGGGGATGGCGAGGGTGAGGGCGGGCTTGCGGACCAGCAGGTCGACCTCGTCACCGGTGATCGTGTAGTTCTGCGTGGTCGCCCCGGTGCCGGTCACCTGCCACACCGTGCTCGGCACGAAGAAGCCCTGGGCCACCTCGTCCGCGGTCACGGTGTGCTTCGGCGTCGCGCACAGGTAGTCGGCCCCGACCGCCAGCGACAGGTAGCGGCAGTTGCCCGTGCCCGAGGGCACGAACGGGGAGAGGTTCCCCGAGACCGGCACGACCGCCTCGGCGATGTTGCCCGCGGAGTAGACCCGGAAGGCGTACGGCACGGTGCTGCCGGCGGCGTACGGGCTGGTGGCGAGGTTGACCCCGGAGTCGTAGCGCTGACCGAAGATCCGCGCCCCGACGATGGAGCTGGTCGCCCCGCCCGTGACCGTCGCCGTCGACGTCATCGCGATCGTCGAGGTGCCGGTGGTGTAGGTGAACGGCACCGAGACGGTGCCGGCCTTGAGGTACGACGGCGAGGTGAGGCTCAGCGACACCGTCGTGGAGGCACCCGGAGCCAGCGCCGGTACGGCGACCGACGGAGCGCTCCAGTCGAGCTTCTCGCCCAGCGCCACGGTGCCCGCGGCCAGGGTGACGGAGTCCTTGTTGGTCACCGTCACCGAGACCGTGCCGGTGCCGCCGTTGGCCAGCGAGACCGCCGAGGCGGTGGCGGTGGCGCAGACCGGGCTCAGCCAGGCGGCGTCGAACTTCGCGAACGTGATCGCGTTGCTGTCGCCCTCGTAGAGCAGGCCGAAGGTGCCGTCGTCCAGGGCGGTCAGGGTCGAGTACGACATCGCGCCCGACTTGAACTGGCGCGACGTGCTCCAGGTGGTGCCGTCGTCGCAGGAGTAGCGCACCGTGCCGTTGACCCGGCTCGACGTGGAGGCGGCGTTGGAGAAGAGCAGCTTCTTCGCGTCGACCGACCCCTGCGCGGCGTCGGGGTACATCCGGGTGATGCCGGCGTTGTTGGTCGGGTCGATCAGGGTGGTGTCCGACGTGACCGCGCCCCAGGTCTGGCCGCCGTCGGTGGAGCGGGCCACCTTGCGGTAGCCGCTGCCGGCGTGGTCGCGGACGTTGAGCATCACGGTGCCGTCGGAGAGCTCGACGACCTTGTTCTCGTCCATCCCGGTGCCGACCGGGGTGCCCATCTGCCACGACGCGCCGTGGTCGTCGGAGTAGACGCTGTAGGCCTGGATCGCGGTCGAGCCGCTGGGCTGGACGATGGTGCCGGCGAACTGCTGGATGAGACGGCCCGCGTGGGCGCCGTACTGCAGCTGGATGCCTTCCCCGGAGGTGGCGAACTCGCCGTAGACGCCGCCGACGTTGGCGACCCCGTTGACGGTCGAGCCGACCGGCTTGACCGTGCTGGTGATCAGCGGGCCGGCGAACCCGGCGTAGGTGCTGCCGGCGGCGTACGACGTCGGCGTGGGCAGTGCGGGCTGGCGGGTCGGATCGGTGGACCAGGTCAGGCCGCCGTCGGTGGAGACCGAGACCTCGGTGCTGATCACCTGGCGGTTGGTGTCGTCGTTGCCCAGCGCCGAGCCGTTGAACCCCTGGTCCTTGGAGTAGACGTGGAAGTTGAAGACGGTGCCGGTCTGGTGGTCCACAACGTAGCTCGGGTCGGAGAAGCCGTAGGCGAGTCCGTCGGTGCCCGAGGTGCCGGCGACCTGGCCGCGGGCGATGTACGTCGGCGGGCCCCAGGTCGCTCCGTTGTCGGTGGAGCGGCGCTGGATGATCGAGTTCGGGGCCGGGGAGTCGCCGCCGTTGGGCCTGCCGTCGTACGCCGCGAGCACCACGCCGTTGCCGACGTTGGCCAGGGCGACGATCCGGTAGTACTTGCCCAGGGTGGCATCCAGGGCGTTGTCGCCGTTGCTGGCCAGCAGCGTGCTGGTGTAGCTGCCCGGGGCCGAGGTCGGCGTGGTGGTGGTCGGGAACGGGGTGACGTCGGCGTGGGCCGGGGCAGCGACGGTGGAGGTGATCGCTGCCAGGGCCAGGGCGCCGATGCCGGCGGCGGTGACGGCGGTGCGCCGTCGCTGCCGGGTGGGGGACGGGAACGCTGGGGACTGGGACAAGGCTCTTCCTTTCAACACGCACGGGTTGGAAGGGCTCGGCTCTACGCAACAGATCCGAGACCAGACATCAGATGTCCGATGTTGAACCTAGTGTGACCTGCGTTACATCCACAACCCCCTGGTGTGACGTTGCCGTAAATCGCCGCGACCCCCGCGCCGGTCGGCACGGGGGTCGCGAAGCGGGTTGCGACGGGGTTGCGATCGGAGGGCAGGCGTGGGCTCAGCCGGCGCCGACGAGGGCGGCCGGGGCGATCCGGGCGCGCAGCTCGTCGCTGATCCGGTGGGTCGCCGAGAGCAGCAGTGGCGCGAAGATCTCGGGCCGGAACGGCGGCGGAGCAGAGAGGCCGATCACGGCGCGGGTGTCGGTCAGGCCGAGGATCGGTGCGGCGACGGCGGCCACGGCGAACTGGTTGCCCTCGGCGCGGGCGAAGACCAGGTTGTTGCGGCTGCGGGCCTTGGCGAGCTCCTGGTGGAGGCGGTTGAGGTCGCGCACCGGGCCGCGCGGAGGGTCCGCCTGGTAGAGCGTGTCGACGTCCTCGGGCGGCAGTGTCGCGAGCATCGCCCGGCCCATCGCGGTGTGGTAGGCCAGCACGCGGTTGCCGACCCGGGAGGGGAGCTGGTCGGCCTCGATCCCGCCGATCTTGTCGAGGTAGTACAGGTAGCCGCCCTCGAGCACGCCGAGGTGCACCGCGGCGTTGGCACGGCGGTGGAGCTGGGTCAGCAGGGGCGCGGCGATCGAGCGCAGCTGGGCGTACTCGTGGGTGCCCTGGGTGGCCATCGTGCGCGCGCCCAGCGCGTGGGCGCGGATGCCGAGCCGGTAGCCGCCGCGACGGTCGTGCACCAGCCAGCCCAGCTCGACCAGCTGGGTGACCAGGCGGAACGCGGTCGAGCGGGGGAGCCCGGTCTCGCTGGCGATGTCCTCCAGCAGCCAGGTCTCGGTGCTGCTCAGGAAGAGCTCGAGGATCCAGGTGGTGCGCGCCAGCACGGAGGGCCGACTGGCCGGCTCGTCCGGCACCAGGTGTGGCCCCATATACGCCTGTTCAGTCATCGGTGACCCTCTTCTCCCGCTGGGCTGGAATCCCTGTGTGGAGCCAACCTAGCATTCGCTTGGTTTTCTGGGGAGGGGGGCAAAGGACTCTTGACGCCGAGGGGGTTCTCTGGTGGCATGCGTATGCCGAATAGAAATAGTTCAAAATGGAGGAACTAGTGGAGTTCGAGCTCGACGAGGAACAGCGCGCCTGGTGTGAGGAGGTGCGCGGCTTCCTCGCCGCCCATGTCACCCCGGAGCTGCGGGCCGAGCTGGCCGAGCACGACCTGGAGCACCCCGGCGGCGAGGTCGCCGCCTTCCGCCGCGCGATCGGCGCTCAGGGCTGGTTCGGCCTCAACTGGCCCGTCGAGTACGGCGGTCTCGGCCTCGGCCCGATCCACCAGCACCTCCTGATGAGCGAGTTCGAGTACGCCGGCGTGCCCGGCCCCGATCTCACCGTCACCTCGGTGGCGCCGATGATCATGCGGCACGGCACCGAGGCCAACAAGCAGGAGTTCCTGCCCCCGATCGCGCGCGGTGAGCTGATCTGCGCCGTGGGCTACTCCGAGCCCGGTGCCGGCACCGACCTGGCCAGCCTGTGCACCCGCGCGGTGCTGGACGAGGCGACCGGGGAGTGGGTGATCAACGGCTCGAAGATCTGGAACAGCGGGGCCCAGCGCTCCACCCACGAGTGGCTCTGCGTCAGGACCGATCCCGACGCGCCCCGGCACCGCGGGATCTCGGTCATCATCGTGCCGATCGACAGCCCCGGCGTGACCATCCGCCCGCTGATCGCCTGGTCGGGCTACCGCACCAACGAGGTCTTCTTCGACGACGTCCGGGTGCCCGCGACCAACCTGATCGGCGAGGTCAACCAGGGCTGGCGCTACATCACCGGCGCTCTGGACCTGGAGCGTGGTGCGCTGACCAACGCCGGCGACCTGCGCCGGGCCGTCGACGACCTGATCGCGCTGGCCCAGCAGCCGCGCAGCGATGGTCACCGGCCCGCCGACGCCGATGCCGTACGTCGTCTCCTGGCCGATCTGGACGCGGACGTCGAGGCGGCGACCCTGATGGGGTACGAGGCCTCCTCCAAGCTCGACGACGGGGTCATCCCGAGCGTCGACGTGAGCATCGAGAAGGTCTTCACCAGCGAGCTGCGCCAGCGGATCGCCACCGTCGCCCTCGACCTGCTCGGCCCCGACGGGCTGCTGGCCTACCGCAGCCCGGGCGCCCCGGACCGGGGGCGCTTCGAGCGGCTCTACCGGGCCGCCCCGCTGCTCCGCTTCGGCGCCGGAGCCAATGAGGTGCTGCGCGACGTGATCGCACAGCGCGGCGACGCGATGCCCTCCTACGGACGCTGAAGGAAGTGCGATGAGACTCGTTCCGACCACCGAAGAGCGTGACCTGGCCGCGATGCTGCGCGCCCTGTTCGGCACGCACTGGTCCACCACCGACGTCAGGGCCCTGCGCGAGCCCGGGGCCGACCGGTTCCCCCGCGGCCTGTGGGAGCGTCTGGCCGGCGCCGGGATCTGCGGGATCGCCGTGCCCGAGGAGCACGGCGGTGCCGGCGGCACCCTGAGCGACGTCGGCGTGGTCGCCGTCGAGGCGGGCCGGGCGCTGTGCCCCTCGGTCGTGCTCGGCACGATCGGGCTGGCCTACGCCCTCGGCGAGCTCGCCGGACCCGACCAGCGGGGCCGGCTGCTGCCGGCGCTGGCCGCCGGCGACCTGCGCGGTGTCGCCGTGCTGGCGTCGCCGAGCGACACCCGTGACCTCACCCCGCGGCTGCGGGCCACCCGCGAGGGCGAGGGCTGGCGGGTGGCCGGCAGCCTGCCCGACGTGGTCGACGCCGACCTGGCCGACCTGATCCTGGCGACCGCGCTCACCGAGGACGGCACCGTGCTCGGTGTCCTGCTCCCTCCCGCCGCCACCGTCTGCGAGGAGCGTCCGACCACGGCCGGTGACCGCCACGCGGCGGTCGCGGTCGAGGCGGTGCTCGGTGCCGACGAGGTCCTCGGCGCCGGCGCCGGTCTGGACCCCGACGACCTCGCCCGGGTGGCCCAGGCGCTCCAGGTGATCGGCTGCCTCGAGCTCGTCGGCGTCACCGAGGCGATCGTGGACCGGACCGTGGAGTACACCCTCACCCGCGAGCAGTTCGGCCGCCCGATCGCGTCGTTCCAGGCCGCCCAGCACCTGGTCGCGAACATGCGGATCGCGCTGGCCGCAGCACGCCTGACCAGCCACAGCGCGGCCGCCTGGCTGGGCCGTGGGGGAGTCGAGGAGCGGCGTACGGCGATCGCGGTGATGCAGGCCGCAGCCGCAGCGCGCCGGGCCAGTCTGGACGCCCACCAGCTGCACGGCGGGATGGGCTACGTGCTGGAGACCGACCTGCACCTGTGGTCCGAGCGGGCCCGGGAGCTGGGCGTGCTCGGCGGCGGTGGCCTGGTCGCGGCGGGCTGGCTGGCCGACGCCCTGGTCGCGCCGGTCACGGAGGAGGTGCGTCATGGCTGAGCGTCAGGTGCTGTCGGGACTGCGGGTCCTCGACCTCTCCCGCTGGGTAGCCGGCGAGTTCGCCACCAAGCTCTTCGCCGACTTCGGGGCCGAGGTGATCAAGGTCGAGCGGCCCGGCACCGGCAGCCTCACCCGGGCCTGGGGGCCGTTCCCCGACGACGTCGCCGACGCCGAGCGCAGCGCCCTCTTCCTGCACCTGAACACCAACAAGCGCTCCATCGCCCTCGACCTCACCGACGAGGGCGACCGTGAGGTGCTGCGTGACCTGGTCCGCACCGCCGACGCGGTGGTGGAGTCCTTCAGGCCCGGGCACCTGGAGCGTCTGGGGCTGGGCCCCGACGTGCTGCGCGA
This sequence comes from Nocardioides sp., assembly GCF_030150155.1. Classification (GTDB taxonomy): domain Bacteria; phylum Actinomycetota; class Actinomycetes; order Propionibacteriales; family Nocardioidaceae; genus Nocardioides. Next base: position 50,423 of record NZ_JASLGR010000044.1, on the reverse strand, counting down.
GCTCAACCCGGCCCTGGTGGTGACCCGGATCAGTGCCTTCGGCCAGACCGGTCCCTACCGTGACCGGGAGGCCACCGGCCTCACTCTGCAGGCCGCCGGCGGCCCGATGAACGCCACCGGCCAGGCCGACCGGGAGCCGCTGCGCAAGCCCGGTCTGCTGGAGCACTACACCGTCGGTCGCAGTGCCGGTGCGGCCACGATGGCGGCGCTGCTGCGGGCGCGGCGCACGGGCCGAGGCGCGACCCTGGACGTCTCGGGGCAGGAGGTGCTGCTCTCGGGGGCCGACCGGCGGGCGTCGTACCTGCTCAGTGCCGCCTACTCGGGGATGACCGCGCCCCGGGGTGCGCGCAGTCCGCACCGCCACGGCGCGACCTTCACCGGTCCGTTCCGGGCCGCCGACGGGTTCGTGATGGTGTACGTCACCAACCAGGCCTTCTGGAACCGGCTGGTGCACCTGATCGCCGCCGACGACGCCGACTTCCGGGAGCGGTTCTGCGACCGGCAGACGGTCAAGGGCGCCGATCGTGAGGAGTTCCTCGCCTACGTCGCGGCCTGGTTCGCCGCCCGGCCCAAGGTCGAGGTGATGGAGGCCGCCGAGGCCGCCCGGATCCCGATCACCGCCTACCTGGCGGTCTCGGAGGTGCTGGCCCACCCGCACTTCCGCGAGCGTGGCCTCTTCGTCGAGGCCGACCACCCGGTCGCCGGTCGCCTGGAGTACGTCGGCGCGCCCTGGCGGATGGAGGGCGGCTTCGCCCTGCACAGCACCGCCCCGACGCTCGACCAGGACGGTGCCGCCATCCGTGCCGAGATCCGGGTTTCCCACCGCCGAGATCCGGGTTCGCCACCGTCGAGTTCCGGGTTCGCCACCGACCAGACGACGGAGGTACCCGCATGAACCCCGACCTCACCACCGGCGGCAGCAGTGCCAGCACCGCCAGCACCACCGCGACCGGCGACCTGCCCCTGGACGGCATCCGGGTCATCGACCTCACCGTGGTCTGGTCCGGCCCCGGCTCGACCGCCCTGCTCGGCGACCTCGGCGCCGAGGTGATCCGGGTCGAGGGCAACGACCGGCTCAGTCGCCAGGTCTCGGCGAAGGTGACCAAGGAGTCGATCGCGGCCACCGGTTACCACGGCGGCACTTACCCCGAGAAGGACCCGGGCGAGCGGCCCTACGACCGCTCCGCGGTGTTCAACTGGCACGCCCGCAACAAGCTCTCGGCCTGCATGAACCTGGACACACCCGAGGGCCACCAGGCGCTGCTCGACCTGGTCGCGGTCAGCGACGTGCTGGTGGAGAACAACTCCAACGGCGTGCTGGAGAAGCTCGACCTGCACCCCGACACGCTGCTGGAGGTCAACCCGCGCCTGATCGTGGCCCGGATGCCCCCGCTGGGCACCACCGGACCGATCTCGGACTACCTGGGCTACGGGCCGAACTTCAACTCCCTGGTCGGGATCGCCGCGATGGACGGCTACGAGGGCGAGGAGCCCGACTCTGCGGGGGAGAACTACCACATGGACGAGGCGGCACCGGCCGGGCTGGCCTTCGCCGTGATGGCAGCGCTGTGGGACCGCGAGAGCACCGGTCGCGGCGGCCTGATCGAGTTCGCCCAGGCGGAGAACGTGATCGCCGAGATCGGCGAGTACGTGCTCGACCGCCAGGTCAACGACCGTGACCCCGAGGTGCTCGGCAACGCCGACCCGCATGTCGTCCAGAGCGTCGTCCCGGCCGCGGGCCAGGACCGCTGGGTAGCCGTCTCGATCCGCGACGACCGTGACTGGCGCGGCCTGTGTACCGTGCTCGGTGACGCCCTCGACCCCGCCCTCGGGGCCGGCGCCGGGCAGCGGCGTACGAACGCGGCAGGGATCCGGGAGGCACTCACCGCCTGGTGTGCCGACCGGGAGCCGGCCGACGCCGTCGACCTGCTCCAGGGGGCCGGCGTGCCGGCCGGTGAGGTGATGTCGGAGCCGCGACTGCTCACCGACCCGCACCTGGTCGAGCGCGGCTGGTTCCGCGAGCGCCACCACCCCGCGATCGGCACGCATCTCTACCCGGGCCAGCCCTGGCGCAGCGACGACTTCGAGCTGGCCTTCGGGCGTCCGGTGCCCGGCTTCGGCCAGGACAACGCCTACGTCTACCGCGAGGTGCTCGGCTACGACGAGGCCACCTACGACGACCTGGTTGCCCGCGGCCTGGTCACCGACCACCAGATCGCCTGACCCTGAACCAGGAGTGCCATGAATCTCACCAGCAGTGCGACGACTGCGGCCCCCTCACTGATCCCGCCCGAGGTCGCCGCCCGGGTCGGCACCGTCGCCGCGACGGCGACCGGTGACGTCTACCGCCGCGACTGGCAGCGCTGGGCCGCAGCCGTCGGCGACCTCAACCCGCTCTGGTTCGACACCGACGCCGCCCGCGCCGCCGGGTACGACGATGTGGTCGCACCGCCCCTCTACGTGCAGTACGCGATCCTCGGGGTCACCCCGATGGGCGACCTGCGGGCCGATGGGTCCTCGGGTGCGGCCTCGGGCAACCTCGCCTTCCCCGACGCCCCGCGCCGGATGGCCGGCGGGGAGTCCACCACGTTCCTGGCGCCGTGCTACCACGGTGACACGATCACGATGGTCCGCACGATCGAGTCGATCGTCGACAAGCAGGGCCGCTCGGGTCCGTTCGTGCTCGTCACCTGGCGCACGACGTACACCAATCAGCGCGACGAGCTCGTCGCGACCGCCTCGACGTCGATGATCGCGCGCCCATGAGCGGCCAGGTGCACCTCGAGGACGTGCAGGTCGGCGACGTCGTCACCCCGCTGCGGGTGAGCGTGGACGAGACCCAGATGTTCCTGTTCAGCGCGGCGACGTACAACGCCCACCGGATCCACTACGACAAGACCTGGGCACGGGAGAAGGAGGGTTACGACGACGTGCTGGTCCAAGGGCCGCTCCAGGCCGCGCTGCTGGCCCGGGCCGTCACCGACTGGATCGGCCCCGGTGGCCGGCTGGTCACCTTCTCCGCGCAGAACCGCGCGGTGGCCTTCCCCGGTCAGGAGCTGACCTTCTCCGGCACCGTCACCGCGATCGACGCCACCGACCCGGCCGAGACCCGCGTCGAGCTGGACCTGGCCGCCACCCGCGGTGGGGACGTGCTGATGCCGGGCACCGCCGTGGTGGTGCTGCCGCGCCGTGGCCCGGCCGGAGCGCTCTGATGGGGCTGCGCGGCGAGGCCGCGATCGTCGGGATCGCCGAGCTGCCGGCCGAGCGTCGCCAGACCCGGCCCGAGCTGTTCACCCTGGACCAGTACGCGCTACTGGCGAAGATGGCCCTGGACGACGCCGGGCTGCCCGCCTCGACCGTCACCGGCCTGGTCACCCACGGGATCGGGGAGTCGGCGATGTTCGCCCCGGCGACCCTGTCGGAGTACCTCGGTCTGCCGCTCGACTTCGGGGAGCGCGTCGACCTCGGCGGCGCCACCGCTGCCGGGATGATCTGGCGCGCCGCCGCCGCGATCGAGCTCGGCATCTGCGAGGCGGTGCTCTGCGTGGTGCCCGGCTCGCTGATGGTGCCGCGCTCGACCCGGCGCCCCCAGCCCGATCCGGGCTGGTTCGGTGCCTCGAGCAACACCTTCGGCTCGCCGCAGGCCGAGTTCGAGATCCCGTACGGCAACGTCGGACAGAACGGCCCCTACGCCCAGATCGCGCAGCGCTACGCCGCCGAGTTCGGCTACGACCCGACCGCGACGGCCAAGATCGCCGTGGACCAGCGCACCAACGCGTGCGCCCACCCCGGCGCCGTCTTCCACGGCAAGCCGATCACGGTCGCCGACGTCCTGGACAGCCCGATGATCGCCGACCCGTTGCACATGCTGGAGGTGGTGATGCGGGTCCAGGGCGGTGCGGGCGTGCTGATCGTGGGGCCCGAGCTGGCTCGGCGTACCCGGCATCGGCCTGTGTGGGTGAAGGGGTTCGGCGAGCACGTCGCGTTCAAGACCCCGACGTATGCCGACGACCTGGTCCGCACGCCGATCGCGCGGGCGGCCGAGACCGCGTTCTCGATGGCGGGGCTGACCCGCGCAGACGTCGACATGGCCTCGATCTACGACTGCTACACGGTCACCGTCGCGATGACCCTGGAGGACGCCGGCTTCTGTCCCAAGGGCGAGGTGATGAGCTGGCTGCACGAGCACGACCTCACCTTCCGCGGCGACTTCCCGGTCAACACCGCCGGTGGGCAGCTCTCCTTCGGTCAGGCCGGGATGGCCGGCGGGATGCACCATGTCGTCGACGCCGCCCGGCAGGTGATGGGCAGGGCCGGCCAGGCCCAGGTGGCCGCGTGCGACACGGCCTTCGTCACCGGCAACGGCGGCATCATGAGCGAGCAGGTCGCCCTGCTCCTGGCAGGGGAGTGAGTGCGATGGGTACGCCGAGCAACGACGGCACCACGGCGCCGATCGAGCCCAAGCCGCTGCCCGAGCCGACCCCGGTCTCGCGGCCGTTCTGGGACGCGCTGGCCGAGCATCGGATCCTGATCCAGTTCTCGCCCTCGGCCTCGCAGTGGGTCTTCTACCCCCGCACCCTGGCGCCGGGCACCCTCGCCGACGACCTGGAGTGGCGCGAGATCAGCGGCGCCGGGACGCTCTACACCTTCACCGTCGCCGAGCGTCCGACAGCGCCGCCGTGGGCCGACGCCGTGCCGCAGCTGCTGGCCGTCGTCGAGTGGGACGAGGGCCCGCGGTTCAGCACCGAGCTGGTCGACACTGACGTCGCCGACCTGCGGGTGGGTGCCCGGGTGGTGCCTGTCTTCTGCGACGTCCCCGAGTCCGAGATCACCCTGTTGCGCTACCGAGTGGAGAAGTCTGATGGCTGAGCATGACCTTGTCGTCCGCGGAGGAGTCCTGGTCGACGGCACCGGCGAGGACCGCCGTAGCGCCGACGTGGCGATCACCGACGGTGTCGTCACCGAGGTGGGCCGGGTCACCGGCCGCGGGCACCGTGAGATCGAGGCCGACGGCGCCGTCGTCGCCCCCGGCTTCGTCGATGTGCACACGCACTACGACGGGCAGGCGACCTGGGACTCGTACCTGCAGCCGTCCTCGTGGCACGGCATCACCACCGTGGTGATGGGCAACTGCGGGGTCGGCTTCGCCCCGGCGGTGCCGCGTGACCACGAGCGTCTGGTCGCGCTGATGGAGGGTGTCGAGGACATCCCCGGTGTCGCGCTCACCGAGGGGCTGGCCTGGGACTGGCAGAGCTTCCCGGAGTACCTCGACGCCCTCGAGCGGCGTGCCCACGACCTCGACTTCGCCGCCCAGGTGCCGCACGCGGCGCTGCGGGTGCGGGCGATGGGGGAGCGGGCGGCGGCCCACGCCCAGGCCACCGACGAGGAGGTCGCCCTGATGGCGAAGCTCGCCGCCGAGGCGGTGCGGGCCGGTGCGCTGGGGTTCTCCACCTCGCGCACGCTGAACCACAAGACCAGGGCGGGCGATCTGACGCCGTCGTACGCCGCCGGGATCGCTGAGCTCGCCGAGATCTCCCGGGCGATCGGTGAGACCGGAGCCGGGGTGCTCCAGCTGGTCACCGATTGGGACGACGACACGATCGACACCGACTTCGAGCTGATCGCCACGATGGCGCGCGCGGCCGGGCGGCCGATGTCGTTCTCGCTGGGGCAGAGCCCGTCGGCCCCCGACCGGTTCCGCAAGGCGCTGGCGTTCCTGGACCGGGCCAACGCCGAGGGGCTGCGGATGCGGGCCCAGGTAGCGGCGCGGGGGATCGGGATCCTGCTCGGCCTGGACTGCACCCTCAACCCGTTCGCCGGGAACCCGGCGTGGCTGGAGATCGCCGACCTGCCGCTGGCCGAGCAGGCCGAGGCGATGCGCGACCCCGAGCGGCGTCGCCGGATCCTGGAGCTGGGTGTGGTCAAGCCGCCGAACATCATCGGCGGGAACATGCTCGACGACTTCGTCCGGATGTTCGAGCTCGGCGACCCGCCGGACTACGAGCCCGACCCGGAGCAGACCATCGAGCGGCGGGCAGCGCGTGCCGGGGTGACGCCGGAGGAGTTCGTCTACGACCTGCTGATCGCCGACGGTGGGCGCGGGATGCTGTACATCCCGTTCTCCAACTACGTCAACGGACGCCTCGACGGTGCCCGGGAGATGCTGGTGCACGAGTACACCATCCCCGGCCTCTCCGACGGTGGCGCGCATGTCGGCACGATCTGCGACGGCTCGTTCCCGACCACGCTGCTCCAGCACTGGGTGCGGGACCGTGCCGAGGGCCGGATCGGCCTGGAGTTCATCGTGTCGCGCCAGTCGCGGGCCACGGCCGAGGCGGTCGGTCTCTTCGACCGCGGTCTGCTCAAGCCGGGGTACAAGGGCGACCTTAACGTGATCGACCTCGACGGGCTGCGGCTGCACAAGCCCGAGATGCACCACGACCTGCCGGCCGGCGGTCGACGGCTGCTGCAACGGGCCGACGGCTACCGCTTCACGGTGGTGAGCGGGGTCGTGACGTACGTCGACGGGCAGGCGACCGGGGAGCTGCCCGGGCGTCTGGTGCGCGGTGGTCAGCCCGATCCGATGGCGTCAGGTCCCACTCACTGACAGTTGCAATCGTCATATGCTCGACAGGACTATTCCGATTAGATATGTTTCGGGAAGTTCTCCGGGTCTGCCCGGTACTACCCGAGGAGTAGGGATGAAACGACGTAACGTGCGCGCCTCCGTGGCCGTGATGGCAGTGATGGCGACCATGTCGCTGGCCGCAGGTTGTGGGTCCTCCAGTGACAGCGGCGCGGGGGCGAAGGCCTCCACGTCCAGCACCGGGGCCCGCTCCTATGTGGAGGGGATGATCGGCACCGACGCCGGCGGCACCGCCGTCGACGGTGGCACCATCACCTTCTCCGGGTTCTCCGAGCCCGCCTCGCTCGACCCGACCAAGACGATCGCCGCCGGCTCCACCGGTGGCACCGAGATGGCCGCGGTCTACGACACCCTGATGCGCTACGACGCCGCCACCAAGGGCTTCGTCCCCGAGATGGCCGAGTCCCTCACCCCCAACGGCGACCACTCCGAGTGGACCCTGAAGCTGCGCAAGGGCGTGAAGTTCAGCGACGGCAGCACCCTCGACGCCGCCGCGGTGAAGTGGAGCCAGGAGCGCTACGTCACCAACTCCGGCCCGGAGAAGGCACTGTGGGCGGCCAACGTCGCCTCGATCTCCACCCCTGACGACTCCACCGTGGTCTACAAGCTCAACGGCCCGTGGGTGCTCTTCCCGAGCATCCTCAGCACCGGCCCGGGCATGATCGTGGGCAAGGCCTCCGACGCCGGCAGTACGTTCAAGCCGGTCGGCGCGGGTCCGTTCACGTTCGGGTCGTGGAAGCCGCAGGAGGAGATGATCCTCAACGCCAACCCGACGTACTGGGACGGCAAGCCGCACCTGGCCTCGGTCCGCTCGGTCTTCCTCTCCGACCAGCAGACCTCGGCCGACTCGCTCACCAGCGGCGCCGTCGACATCGCGTTCATGCGTGACCCCGACAAGGTCGACAAGCTGCTCGACGCCAAGACCAGCGGGTACATGAACCTGGTCGCGGCCAGCAACGTCGCGGTGATCAACGCCGAGGACGGCCACCCCGGTCACGACGTCCGGGTCCGCAAGGCGATGGCGCTGGCGATCAACACCGACCTGATCCGCGAGCGCTCCACCGAGGGGCACGGTCTGGCTGGATCGACCATCTTCCCGTCGTACTCGCAGTGGCACGGCGCGACCGAGGGTCTGGCCTACGACCCGACCGCCGCCAAGAAGCTCCTCGACGAGGCCAAGGCCGACGGGTACGACGGCAAGATCACCTACAGCGACCAGTCCGACCCCGTCTCGCGGGCGATCGCGCTCGTGGTCAAGGCGAACCTGGAGGCCGTCGGCTTCAAGGTCGAGCTCAGCCTGGACCGTACGGTGGCCGACACCATCGCCAAGGTCGCGGTCAACCACGACTACGACTTCTCCGGCTGGGGTCTGAGCTTCCGCGAGGGCGACCCGTTCTCGAAGATGTACTCCACCACCGACTCCAAGAGCCCGGCCAACCTCGGCATGGCCACGAGCCCGGAGATGGACAAGCTCCTCGAGCAGTTCAAGGCGGCCGCGGACCCGGCTGAGCAGAAGAAGATCATGGACCAGATCCAGCAGCTCAGCAACGAGCAGGTCTCCTACCTCAACTGGGGTGCGGTGGCCGAGTACAACGCCTGGAACAGCAAGGTCCACGGCGTCGTCGGCGGGATGAACTCCATCGTTCTGCTCGGCAAGGCCTGGAAGGGCTGACAGTCCGGCCCGCAAGGGCTGTCGGCTAGGCCCGGAAGGGCTGACAGTGAACCGGTGGTGACACAACGGTGATCACGGAGGGCCTCCCCGCTTCGGCGGGGAGGCCCTCTGTCATGCCCCGACTTCCGGGTTCACCACGCGCGAGATCCGGGTTCACCACCGGTGAGATCCGGGTTCACCGCGCGCGAGTTCCGGGTTCACCACGCGCGAGTTCCGGATTGCTCACACGCGGTCGTACGTCGTGGTGCGCGCGTCCCGTTCCAGCGCCCGATCCGGGGGCCACGCCGACGGGATCGGCGTGTTGCGGCCCGAGGGCGCACGAACGGACTCCCGGTGGTGAACCCGGATCTCGCCGGTGGTGAACCCGGATCTCGCCGGTGGTGAACCCGGATCTCACCGGTGGTGAACCCGGATCTCGCCGGTGGCGAACCCGGATCTCGGCTAGGTGAGGCGCAGACCCGGATACCCGTCGGCCGCGATCGCGTCGCAGCGGGCCCGGTAGGCACCCACACCCCCGATGTAGGGCAGGAAGACGCGCGGCTTGCCGGGCACGTTGGCGCCCATCAGCCAGGAGTCGGTCTGCGGGTAGAGCGTGTGGCCGGCGACCTCGGCGACGTGCGCGCTCCAGGTCTCCTCGGCCTCGCTGGTCGGCTCGGCGGTGCTCATGGCGGTGCCGTCGAGGTGGGCGATCAGGTCGTCGACCCACTCGACGTGCTGCTCGATCGAGACGACCGCGTTGGACAGCGCCGAGGGGCTACCGGGTCCGCACACCGTGTAGAGGTTCGGGAAGCCCGCGACCATCAGGCCGAGGAAGCTGCGCGGCCCGTGCGCCCAGTGCTCGGAGAGCCGCAGCCCGTCGCGGCCGACCGGGTCGAGTGCGAGCAGCGGGCCGGTCTGGGCGTCGAACCCGGTCGCCAGCACCAGCGTGTCCAGCTCGTGCGTGACCTCGCCGTCGGGCCCGGCGGTGCGCACCCCGGTCGGGGTGATCCGGGTGATCGGCGTACGGCGCAGGTTGACCAGGGTGACGTCGTCGCGGTTGTACGTCGCGTAGTAGCCGGTGTCCAGGCACGGCCGTTTCGTGCCGTAGGCGTAGGTCCGCGGGCTGAGGTCCTCGGCGGTGTCGGGGTCCTCGACGATCTCGGCGATCCGGTCGCGGATGAAGTCCGACGCGGTCGCGTTGGCCTCGGCGTTGCGGACCAGGTCGGTGTAGGCCTGCAGGATCCCGGTGAGCGTGCCCGACTCCCAGCGGCGGTGGTAGGTCGCCGTCCGCTCGGCCTCGCTGACGTCGAGGGCCGACTGGGTCGGCACGTCGAGCAGGATGCCGTACGACGAGCTCCGCACCTGGGCGGTCACCTCGGCGGCATGCTCGCGGCGACGGCGTACCGCCTCGGGATCGGGAGCGCCGTTGCGCGCGGGGATGGAGAAGCTCGGCGTGCGCTGGAAGACGGTCAGGTGGGCGGCCTGCTCGGCCAGGTGGGGGATCGCCTGGATCCCCGAGGAGCCGGTGCCGATCACGCCGACCCGGCGTCCGGTCAGGTCGACCGGGTGGTGCGGCCAGGCGCCGGTGTGCAGCACCTCGCCGGCGAAGTCGTCGAGTCCCTCGATCGCGGGCGTGGCCCGTTGCGAGAGCAGCCCGACGCCGAGCACCAGGTGGCGGCCGCGGACGCGTTCGCCGGCGTCGGTGACCACCTCCCAGCGCTCGGCGTCCTCGTCGAAGACGGCACTGGTCACCCGGGTGCCGAACCGGAAGTGGCGGCGCAGGTCGTGCCGGTCGGCGACGTGCTCCAGGTAGGCGAGGATCTCGGGCTGGGCGGCGTAGCGCTCGGACCACTCCCACTCGTGGAGCAGGTCCACGTCCCACGAGTAGGAGTAGTAGAGCGACTCGATGTCGCAGCGGGCGCCGGGATAGCGGTTCCAGTACCAGGTGCCGCCCGGACCCTCGGCGGCCTCGAACCCGGCCACGCTGAGCCCGCGGCCGTGCAGCCGATGGACGGCGTAGAGCCCGGAGAACCCGGCGCCGACGACGATGGCATCCACCTCACGCATGAGCGCTCCTCCCGGCGCCGCGGTCAGCCGCGCGCCGGCGGCTGGATCGACTTGACCTCGAGGAACTCCTCGATGCCCCAGCGGCCGTACTCGCGTCCGATGCCCGAGGACTTGAAGCCGCCGAAGGGCGCCGACTGGTTGGTGTTGAGGCCGTTGATGTGGACCACCCCGGAGCGGATCCGGTCGGCGACGGCGATCGCGCGCTCCTCGTCGGCGGCGAAGACCGCTCCGGACAGGCCGTACGCCGTGCTGTTCGCGATCGCCACGGCGTCGTCGTCGCCGGTGTGGGTCTGGATGGCCAGCACCGGCCCGAAGACCTCGTCCTGGCCCAGCCGCATCTGCGGGGTGACCCGGCCGAAGATCACCGGGGCGAGGTGGAAGCCGCGCTCGGGACGCGCCACGTGCGGGTCGCCGTAGACCACCTCGGCGCCGTCCTCGACGGCCCGCTGGAGGTGGGCGCTGACGCGGTCCCACTGCAACGCCGAGACCAGCGGCCCGAGGTTCTCCCCGGGCACGTAGTCGGCGGCGATCTCGCGCACCAGCGCCACCGTGTCGTCGTAGCGCGCCTCGGGCACGACCAGGCGGGTCCAGGCGGCGCAGGTCTGGCCGGAGTTGAACAGGCAGAACCCGAGCCCCGAGCGCACCGCGTTGGCGAAGCCGGCGTCGTCGAGGTCGTCGAGGATCACCGCGGGCGACTTGCCGCCGAGCTCGAGGGAGTAGCGGGTCAGGTTCGCTGCGGCGGCCCCGGCGATCGCCTTGCCGACGCCGGTGGAGCCGGTGAAGGAGACCATGTCGATGTCGGGGTGGGCCGCCAGCGCGGCGCCGGCGACGGGACCACGACCGGCCAGCACGCTGAGCCAGCCCGTCGGGAACCCGGCGTCGATGGCGGCCTCGGCGAGCAGGTACGCCGTCAACGGGGTGTTCTCGGCGGGCTTGAGTACGACCGGGCACCCGGCCGCGACCGCCGACCCGATCTTGGTCAGGGCCTGGTGCAGCGGGAAGTTCCACGGCGTGATCGCCCCGACCACGCCGACCGGCTCGGAGACGATGGTGGAGGGGCCGAGCGGCTCGCGGAACGGGTACGCCTCGGCCAGGGCGATGGTGGTGCGCAGCGTGCCCAGGGAGCCGCCGACGTGGACCATCCGGGCGAAGGCGGCCGGGGCGCCCATCTCGGCCGACATGGTCTCGGCGAAGAGCTCGGTGCGCTCCTCGATCAGGTCGGCGAGCCGGCGCAGGGTGGCCAGCCGGTCGGCGAGCGGCCAGGCCGGGCCGGAGTCGAAGGCCCGGCGGGCGGCGGCGACGGCGGTGTCGATGTCGGTCTCGTCGGCCAGGACCACCTCGGCGAACTCCTCACCCGAGCGCGGGTCGACCAGCGTCAGCCGCTCGGTCCCGTGCGGGGTGGTCCAGGTGCCGCCGACGTCGATCAGGTCCTTCGATTCCATGCTCATGCCTCGCTTCTGCTGCGGATCGAGTGCCGCATCGTGAAATATGTTTGTTCGGAGTATGCCTAAACGCTATATGCTCGGCAAGCATCATCCGTGAATGAGGAGAGCGAATGACGACCGAAGAGACGATCGTGGTGCGGGCGGCCGTTCTGACCGACGCACCTGGGGGACTGGCGATCGAGGAGCTCGAGCTCGATACCCGGCTCGAGCCCGATGAGGTCCGGGTGCGGGTGCTCGCCTGCGGGCTGTGCCACAGCGACCTGCACATGCTGGACGGCACCCTGCCGACCACGATGCCGACAGTCCTCGGCCACGAGATCGCCGGCGTCGTCGAGGCGGTCGGCTCGGCCGTCACCGACCTCGCCGTCGGCGCCCGGGTGGTGGCCTGTCTGTCGATGTTCTGCGGCACCTGCGCCGCCTGCCGGGCGGGGCGTCCGTGGATCTGCGTACGCCGTCACGACCTGGGTCGGGCCGAGCGCCCGCGTCCACGCCTGCGCCGCGCCGACGGCACCCCCGTCGGCCAGGTCGCCGGGCTCGGCGGACTCGCCGAGGCCACCGTGCTGCACCGCACCTCGGTGGTCGAGGTCGCCGCCGACGTACCCGCCGACCGGGCCGGCCTGCTCGGCTGCGCCGTGATCACCGGGGTCGGCTCCGCGATCAACGGTGCCCAGGTCCGTCCCGGCGAGACGGTCGCCGTGATCGGGGTCGGGGGAGTCGGCCTCAACGTGGTCCAGGGAGCGCGCCTGGCCGGTGCCGCCCGGATCGTCGCGGTCGACGTTGCCCCGGCCAAGCTCGACCTGGCCCGTACCTTTGGCGCCACCGACGTGGTCGACGCGAGCGCCGGTGACCCGGTCGCCGCCGTCACCGCCCTGGTCGGCCCGGTCGACCACGCCTTCGACGTCGTCGGCCGCTCGACCACCGTCGCCCAGGCCGTCGCGATGATCGCTCCCGGGCGTACCGCCTGGGTGGTCGGCATCCCGCCGGTGGGCGAGGAGCTGGCCCTGCCCGGGCTGCCGCTGGTCACCCAGGCCAAGGGCGTCCAGGGCCTCCTGATGGGAGCCAACCGGTTCACCGAGGACATCCCGATGCTGGCCGACCTCTACACCCAGGGCCGCCTCGAGCTGGACGCGCTGATCTCGGACCGGCTGACGCTGGAGGAGACCGCCGCCGGGTTCGAGGCGATGCGGGCCGGGGCGCTGGCCCGTGCCGTCGTCGTCTTCGACGCCGCCACCACCGCCGCCACCGACGAGAACGGCGGGGCGGCGTGATGGCCTGGCGCACGATCGGCAAGCGGGTCGGCGAGCTCATCGCGGTGCTCCTGATCGTCAGCTTCGGCACCTTCATGCTGGTCTCGCTGATGCCCGGCGACCCCGCGGTCTCGGTGCTCGGCGAGGGCCGCAGCCCCGCCGAGTACGCCGCTGTGCGCGCCGACCTCGGGCTCAACGACCCGCTCTTCACCCGCTACCTGCACTGGCTGGGCAACGCCGTCACCGGCAACCTCGGCACCTCGATCACGCCGCCGTACGTCGATGTGGCGGACCGGATCAAGGGGGCGCTGCCGGTCAGCGTCGAGCTCGCCGTGCTCGGCATGGCGATGGCGCTGCTGATCTCGATCCCGCTGGCGATGATCTCGGCGTACCGCGCCGGTGGCCGCCTCGACCGGGCGATCAGCGCCGGCACCTTCGGCATCCTGTCGGTGCCCAGCTTCCTGGCCGGCCTGCTGATCATCATGGTCTTCGCCAACCAGCTCGGCTGGTTCCCGCGGGCCCAGTGGGGTCGACTCTCCGACGGGATCGGGCAGAACCTCTATCACGCGTTCCTGCCGGCGCTCACGATCGCGCTGGCCGAGACCGCGATGTTCACCCGGGTGCTGCGCAACGACCTGATCACCACCCTCAACGAGGACTACATCCTGGCCGCGAAGGCGAAGGGGATGGGCACCGTCCACATCCTGTTCAGCGACGCCCTGCGACCCTCGTCGTTCTCGCTGGTCACCCTGATGGGGATCAGCCTGGGCCGCCTGATCGGCTCCACCATCATCGTCGAGTACCTGTTCGCGCTGCCGGGCATGGGCTCGCTCGTCATCGGTGCTGCCAGCACCGGCAACTTCGTCATGGTCCAGGGCGCGGTGCTCGTCATCGCGGTCATCTACGTGGCGGTCAACACCGTCATCGACCTCTCCTACGGCTACCTCGACCCGCGCACCCGGAGGGCACATGTCTGACACCGTCGAGCGGCCGATGGCGGCCGCCGCATCCGAGATCGAGGTCCCGGCCGCCGCGGCCGGGGGCAACCTCGCCCGCAAGCCCGCCTCACGCGGCCGTGGCCTGATCCTGCTCGTCGTGGGCCTGGTCGTCGCGATCGTCGGCGTCAGCATCCACCCCGGGAGCGGCTGGCTGCAGCTGCTGATCGTCCTGATCGGCCTCGGCGTGGCCTACACCGGTGGCGCCGAGCTGGGCCGGGTCCGGTTCGGCCGCGACTTCGACCTGATGTCGTGGATCTGCGGCACCTGGCTCGTCGTCCTCGTGCTCGCCGCGATCTTCGCGCCGCTGCTGCCGTTGGGGGAGTCCCAAGACCTCACCAAGGCGATGACGTCGCCGCCCAACGCCCCGCCGGACCTGTTCAGCTCCCACCCGCTGGGGACCAACAACTTCGGCCTCGACCTGCTCGCCCGGGTGATCTACGGTGCCCGCGCCTCGCTGGTCGTCTCGATCGGCGCGGTGCTGATCGGCCTCGTCGTCGGCGGCGTGATCGGCGTCCTGGCCGGCTACTTCCGCCGCGCCGTGGACACCATCACCGGCATCTTCACCAACTCGCTGCTCGCGGTCCCGCCGCTGATCCTGATGATCGCGCTGGCCACCGTGCTCAAGCCGACCCTGCCGAACATCGCGATGGCACTGTCCCTGCTCGCCCTGCCGAGCATGATCCGGATGGCACGGGCCAGCACCCTGACCTTCGCCCAGCGCGAGTTCGTCCTCGCCGCCAAGTCGATGGGGGCCTCCAGCGGCCGGGTGATGCTGCGCGAGATCGTGCCCAACGTGGTGCTTCCGCTGGCGTCGTACGCGATGGTCATGGTCTCGGTGCTGATCGTCGCCGAGGCGTCGCTGAGCTTCCTCGGTCTGGGCATCCAGGCGCCCAGCCCGTCGTGGGGCAACATGATCTCCGAGGGCGAGGGTGACGCGTTCAAGAACTACCCCCACATCGTGCTGGTGCCCGGAGCGGTGCTCTTCGCCACGGTGTTCTCCTTCAACCTGCTCGGCGAGAAGGCGCGCAAGCGCTTCGACTCCCGTGCCGCGAAGCTGTGAGGCTCTGATGACCACACCACTCACCCCCTCGACCGGGAAGAACCCGGCGTCCGCGGCCGGCGGCTCCCGCCCGCTGCTCGTCGTCAACGACCTGCGCACCACCATCCACACCGGCCGCGGTGACCTGCACGCCGTCGACGGGGTCTCCCTGACCCTGGCCAAGGGCGAGATGCTCGGCATCGTCGGCGAGTCCGGCTCGGGCAAGTCGGTGCTGGGCCGCACCATCATGGGGCTGCACACCAACGGCCCGGTGACCACCATCGGAGGCACCGTCGAGTTCGACGGGATCGACCTGCACAGCCTCAAGCCCGCCCAGATGCGGGAGCTGTGGGGGAGCCGGATCGGGATGGTCTTCCAGGACCCGATGACGGCCCTCAACCCGGTCAAGAAGATCGGCACGCACCTCACCGAGACGGTCCGCAAGCACCGCGGTCTGGGGCGTGCCGAGGCCCGCGAGCGGGCGCTGGAGCTGCTCGCTCAGGTCGGCATCCCCGACCCGAAGCGACGCATCGACCAGTACCCGCACGAGATGTCGGGCGGCATGCGCCAGCGCGTCGTGATCGCGATGGCGCTGGCCAACGAGCCCGACCTCCTGATCGCCGACGAGCCGACCACGGCGCTCGACGTCACCGTCCAGCGCCAGATCCTCGACCTCCTCGACCGGCTCCAGGCCGAGCTCGGGATGGCGATCATCCTGATCAGCCACAACCTGGGCGTGGTCGCGGGCCGGGCCGATCGTGTCGCCGTGATGTACGCCGGCCGGGTGGTCGAGACCTCTCCGGCGGCCTCGCTCTTCGCGGCTCCGCACCACCCCTACGCCGAGGCGCTGCTGGCCGCGATCCCGCGGCTGGAGCTGGCGCCGCACCTGCGGCTCGACGCCATCGACGGCGCCCCGCCGAACATGCTGCGCCCACCCGCAGGGTGTCGCTTCGCTGCCCGGTGCCGGTACGCCGCCGCCGACTGCCTCGACG
Source organism: Nocardioides sp. (assembly GCF_030150155.1). Lineage (GTDB taxonomy): Bacteria > Actinomycetota > Actinomycetes > Propionibacteriales > Nocardioidaceae > Nocardioides. Next base: position 34,338 of record NZ_JASLGR010000044.1, on the reverse strand, counting down.
TGATGCCCGCGCTCGACCCTGTGCCGGGGGACCCCGCACACCGGTTCGCCTGCCACCACCCGGTGAACCTCAGCTCGGCCGGCGTACCGGCTTCAACGACTCACCGGACGGGAGTGCTCTGATGGCAGGAACGGGGACGCTGCACCTGCGCGGCGAGGACCAGGTGCTCAGCGTCGAGGGGCTCACGGTGGAGTTCCCCGCCAAGGGCGGCGGCACCGTGCACGCGGTGTCGGGGATCAGCTTCGACGTGATCGACGGGGAGACCCTGGGGATCCTGGGGGAGTCGGGCTGCGGCAAATCCAGTGCTGGCCGCGCCCTGATGCAGCTGCCGCCGCCGACCGGCGGGTCGGTGCAGCTGCGCGGGGTCGAGCTGACCGGCATCTCCAAGCGGGAGCTGCGCACCAAGCGGGCCGGGATGCAGATGATCTTCCAGGACCCGGTCTCGTCCCTGAACCCGCGCCGTCGGGTCAAGGACCTGGTCGCCGAGGGGCCGCGGATCCGGGGCGAGCAGGTCACCGACGACCAGATCCGTGAGGTGCTCTCGGCCGTCGGCCTGGACCCGGAGTCGGTTTGGGACCGGCGTCCGCACGAGCTCTCGGGCGGTCAGTGCCAGCGGCTGTGCATCGCGCGGGCGCTGATGCTCGACCCCGAGCTGCTGATCTGCGACGAGCCGGTTTCCAGCCTCGACGTCTCGGTGCAGGCACAGATCCTCAACCTGCTGGAGGAGACGAAGAAGCGCTACCGGCTCTCGATGGTCTTCATCGCCCACGACCTGGCGGTGGTGAAGAACATCAGCGACCGGATCATGGTGATGTACCTGGGCAAGGTCTGCGAGATCGTGCCCTCGGGTGACCTGGCCACCCAGGCCCGGCACCCGTACAGCCAGCTGCTGCTCGCCTCGGTGCCCGAGGCCCACCTGGCCGGTGGCGCCGACAAGGTCACCGCCACCACGGCCGAGCTGCCCTCGCCGCTCAACCCGCCCTCGGGCTGCCGGTTCCGCACTCGCTGCCCGCTCGCCACCGAGAAGTGCGCCACCACCGAGCCACAGCTGCGTGAGGTGGTCCGCGAGGACGGCGTCGGGTCGGGTCACTTCGTGGCCTGCCACCACGCCTGACTTCCGGGTTCACCACGCTCGACTTCCGGGTTCACCACGCTCGACTTCCGGGTTCGCCACGGCTCAGATCCGGGTTCGCCACCGCACCAGTTCTGGCGCGGTGGCGAACCCGGATCTCGGCGGTGAGTAACCCGAATCTCGGCGGTGAGTAACCCGGATTTCGGCGGTGGTGAACCCGGATCTCGCGCGTGGGTAACCCGGATCTCGCGCGTTGCGAACCCGGATCTCGGCGGGGGTGAACCCGGAAGTCAGGCGCGGTGCTGGCGCAGGTCCGTGGAGGACCGCTTCGCGGTGGTGCTGCGCTTGGCGGCCGTGGACTTCTTCTGCTTGGCCTGGACGGCGTCCAGGTCGGCCAGCATCGCGTCGGCGCGGTCGCGCTCGTCGGCGTAGTAGCGCTCCGACCAGTTGAGCACCATCTCCGGGTAGGCCCAGCCGGGCTCGTGCGAGGAGCCGGCGGCGTCGGCGGCGGCGCGGATGCGCATCTTCTCCGACATGTCGCGGTGCTCGGTCAGCATCGCGCGGAGCTGGTCGGGGTCGCTGGCGTGGCCCAGCCACATCCGCAGCATGACGCCGTGCTTGAGCACCGGCTGCTCGACCGGCGCCTCGGCGGCCCAGCGGGCCACGGCCTCCTGGCCGGCGTCGGTGATCGTGTACAGCCGCTTCCCGCGTACGTCGTCCTCGCTGACCACCCGCGAGGTGGCGAAGCCCAGCTCCTCGAGCTTGCGCAGCTCGCCGTAGATCTGGCTGTAGGACGGCGCCCAGTAGAAGAACCGCAGGCTCCAGTCGGCCCACTTCTTGAGGTCGTAGCCCGACAGCTCCTCCCCGAAGGAGAGCAGGCCCAGCACGGCCCAACTGGTCGGTCGGAGCTTCGGCAGGGGGCTGGGTTCGCTGGCCATGACGGAATCCTACTCGTCCGTAACCACGAACAGGGTTTCGATTCGAAGCATATCGACTCGAAATCTTCTAGAACCTATGTGACCTCTCGCACACACCCTCTTGCCCCCTCGGACTATTTCGGTTAGGAATAGTTCAAAAGGAACGAATGGGAGGCGCGATGAGGCGAGTGGTGCACGAGTCCGTGGCCGGCGAGGTGGAGACCTGGCTGGCCCTGCTCGACGGGGGATTCCCGCCGGTGCAGGAGCTCAGCGGAGCCGAGGCGCGAGCGCTGGTCGCCGCCCGGGCCCAGCCGATCGACAACCTCGACGACGCCGACGCGGAGGACCGCGAGATCCCCGGCCCCGCCGGCCCGATCCGGGTCCGGATCTACCGCCCGCGCTCCGCAGCGACCTCCAACAACTCCGAGACAACCGCAGGCACCACCCGCCCCGGCGTCCTCTTCCTCCACGGCGGCGGCTTCGTGCTGTGCAGCATCGACAGCCACGACGGCTTCTGCCGCCGGGTCGCCCGCCACCTCGACGCGGTGGTGGTCTCCGTCGACTACCGGCTCGCCCCCGAGCACGAGGCCCCGGCCGCGGCGGAGGACTCCTACGCCGCCCTCACCTGGCTCGCTGAGCACACGGGCGAGCTCGGCATCGACCCCGCACGACTGCTCACCGCCGGTGACTCCGCGGGCGGCAACCTGGCCGCCGTGGTGGCCCTGATGGCCCGTGACCGCCGCGGTCCGGCCCTGGCCGCCCAGGTGCTGCTCTACCCGTGCCTGGCCCCGGACTTCACCACCGCGAGCTACCGCGACTACGGCGTCGAGCACTTCAACACCCAGGCGGCGATGGAGTGGTACTGGCGCTCCTACCTCGGTGCGCAGGCCAGCGCGACCTTCCCCCAGGGGCTGGCCTATCCGGTCCAGCTGGTCGCCCCGCCGCTGGCCGAGGACCTGAGTGGCCTGCCGCCCGCGATCGTGGTCACCGCCGGCCGCGACCCGCTGTGCGACGAGGCCCGCACCTACGTCACCGCCCTGCGCGAGGCCGGTGTCAGCACCCGGCACCGGCACTACCCCGAGCTCTTCCACGGCTTCATCACGATCGGAGCACTCGGCCCCGCGGCCGCCGCCCGTGACCTGTTGTGGAGCGACATCGGCGCCCTGATCGGCGCCCCGACCGACGTACCTCCGAGGAGCAATGCATGAGTGACCCCACCCCCGTCGAGCCGGACGTGAGCCGCGATCCGGTCGACGTCATCGTGATCGGCGCCGGATTCGCCGGGCTGTACGCCGTCCACCGCGCCCGCCAGCGCGGCTACGTGACGGTCGGCCTGGAGGCGGCCCCCGGACCGGGCGGCACCTGGTACTGGAACCGTTACCCGGGCGCGCGCTGTGACGTGGAGAGCATCGACTACAGCTACTCCTTCGACCCCGAGCTGGAGCAGGAGTGGGTCTGGAGCGAGCGCTACGCCACCCAGCCCGAGATCCTGCGCTACGTCGAGCACGTCGCCGACCGCTACGACCTGCGCCGCCACATCCGGTTCAACGAGCGCGTCGACGGCGGCAGCTTCGACGAGGAGACGGCACTGTGGACCGTCACCACCGAGAACGGCACCGTGCTGCGTGGCCGCTGGCTGATCTGCGCCACCGGCAGCCTCTCGGCGCCGAACCGGCCGCCGATCCCCGGGATGGACGACTTCGAGGGCGACATCGTGATGACCTCGTCGTGGCCCGAGGAGGGGTACGACGTCACCGGCAAGCGTGTCGGTGTGATCGGCACCGGCTCCTCGGCGATCCAGTCTGTCCCGCTGCTGGCCGCCGACGCTGCGGCCCTGACGGTCTTCCAGCGCACGCCCAACTACTCGGTGCCGGCGTTCAACCGGCCGCTCACCGAGGACGAGCAGACCGAGGCGCGCCGGACCTACCGCGAGCGTCGGGCGAAGTCCTTCGCCGGCGCCGCCGGGACCCCACACGAGGCCTACCCGAGGTCGATCTGGGACATCGACGAGGACGAGCGCCGGAGCGCCTTCGAGGCACGCTGGAAGGAGGGTGGCGTGCTGTTCGGCAAGACCTTCACCGGCCAGACCATCGACCAGCGGGTCAACGACCTGGCCCGTGAGTTCGTCGAGGAGAAGGTCCGCGCGATCGTCGTCGACCCGACCGTCGCCGACGACCTGCTGCCCACCGACCACCCGATCGGGACCAAGCGGATCTGCACCGACTCGGGCTACTTCGAGACGTTCAACAACGACCACGTCGACCTGGTCAACCTGCGCCGCGAGCCGATCGAGCGGATCATGCCGTGGGGGATCAAGACCGAGGCCCGCTCCGTCGAGCTCGACGTCCTGGTGCTGGCCACCGGCTTCGACGCGATGACCGGTGCGATGACCCGGATGAACCTGCGCGGCCCGCGCGGCACGTCCATCGCCGAGGCCTGGGCGCAAGGACCGCAGACCCTGCTGGGGGTCGCGGTGCCCGACCTGCCGAACCTCTTCATCGTGACCGGCCCCGGCAGCCCGTCGGTGCTGGTCAACATGGTGCTCGCCGCCGAGCAGCAGGTGGACTGGATCCTCGATCTGATCGACCACGCGGTGGCCGAGGGCCACACCCAGGTGGAGGCCCGTGCCGACGCGGCACGGCAGTGGACGGCGTACGTCGACGAGGCGGCGCACAAGACCCTCTTCGTCAAGGCCGACTCCTGGTATCGCGGGGCCAACATCGAGGGCAAGCCCCGGGTCTTCATGCCGTTCATCGCCGGCTTCCACACCTACATCGAACGCTGCGCGGAGACGAAGAGCCTGGGCTACGCCGGGTTCGTGATGGCCTCATGAGCGCGCTGATGGATCTGAGCGGGAAGGTCGCGCTGGTCACCGGCGCGGCCCGCGGCCAGGGCGCCGTCGAGGTCGAGCTGCTCACCCGGCTCGGTGCCCGGGTGGTCGCCACCGACCTGCTGATCGACGAGCTCGAGGAGCTGGCCGCCCGGGTGCCGGGCACGAGCGTGCACCAGCACGACATCTCCTCGGCCCAGGACTGGGAGCGGGTGGTGGCGGCGACCGTGGCCGAGCACGGCCGGATCGACATCCTGGTCAACAACGCCGGGGTCTACCGCACGGGTGACCTGCTGACCTGGCCCGCCGACGACCTGCGCCGGCTGCTCGACATCAACCTGGTCGGCCCGATCCTCGGGATGCAGGCCGTCGCCCCGGTGATGCCGGCGGGCGGCTCGATCGTCAACGTCGCCTCGATCTCGGGGGTACGCGGCCACGGCGGCGCGCTGCCGTACTCGGCTTCGAAGTGGGGCCTGCGCGGTGCCTCCCGGTCGGCTGCACGCGAGCTGGCACCGGCCGGGATCCGGGTCAACTGCGTCTGCCCGGGCTCGGTCGACACCCCGATGATCTCGGGCAGCACGATGGACCTGAGCCACCTGCCGATCCCGCGTCGGGGGACCTCCGACGAGGTCGCGGCCCTGGTGGCGTTCCTGGCCAGTGACGCGGCCAGCTACTGCACCGGCTCGGACTTCGTCGTCGACGGCGGCGCCACCGCCTGACCTGGCCCGCCTGTTCGGTCAGAGGGCGGGATCGGGGCCGTCCCAGGCCCCGATCCCGTCACCTCCGGGTGTGGTGCAGCCCAGTGGGAACATCACGCTCACCGATCTGAGGAGGCTGCTTGACTCCGCCTATGCGAGAGCTCGGCACGCCCACCACGCTGGCCGACCTGTGCCTGGAGCGGGCACGCAGCCACGCCGGGCGACCGGTCGTGGTCGACGGCGAGGCGACGGTGACGTACGCCGATCTCGGCACCCGTGCCACGGCCGTCGCGGCCCTGCTGGGCGAGCGTGGGATCGGCCCGGGGGACCGGGTCGCGCTGCAGGGCCGCAACTCCACCCGCTGGGTGGTGGCGGCCTTCGGCGTGCTGCTCAGCGGCGCTGCGCTGGTCCCGATCGGCCACGGTGCCTCCCGCCTGGAGCGGGCGCACGTGCTGGAGGCGATCGATCCGATCCTGCTGATCCACGACGACGACCTGCCCGACACCGACGTGATCCCGGCGGTGAGCCTCTCCGACGTGGCCGCCCCGACGCCCTCGGCCGCCCCGACCCCCTCGACCGGAACGGCGACCTCGACCCCTTCGACGTGCACGACGCCGTCCACGCTCCCGCTGATCGACCCCGACGCCCCGGCCCTGGTGCTGTCCAGCTCGGGCACCACCGGGGCGGTGAAGTCGGTGCCGATGACGCACCGCCAGCTGCTCCGGCTCTACGGCGACGTCACCGAGGTGATGGGGATCGTCGAGACCGACAGGTTCCTGGGCGCGGTGCCGCTGGCGCACTCCTTCGGGTTCAACGGCCTGCTGCTGGTGGCGATGATCGCCGGTGCGTCGCTGCGGCTGCTGCCGGCGTACGAGCGCGACCAGCTCGCCGCCGTGGTGGGGGCCGAGGAGGTCACCGTGCTGGCGGGGCCGCCGACGATCTACCACGACCTCCAGGACGCCGGGCCGCTGCCACACGTGCGGATCGCGATCGCCGGCGGCCAGCTGGTCGCCGTACGCGAGCTGCTCGGCGTGGCCGAGGCACTCCAGATCGCCGAACTGGTGATCGGCTACGGGATGACCGAGACGTCGGGCACGGTGGCGATCTGCCGGATCCCCGTGCAGGGCCACCCCACGCCGGCCCCCGAGCGTGCCCCGATGAGCCCGATGCCCGGCGTCGAGATGCGGATCAGCGCCGACGACCCGCTCGCCCCGACCGCCCCGATCCCGGTCGGCGAGGTCGGTCGGCTGGCGGTGCGCGGCTACAACATCGCCCTGCCCCAGGGCACCCGGCTGCGCGAGGCCGACGAGGGCTGGTTCGAGACCGGCGACCTCGGCTTCCTCGACGACCAGGGCCGGATCACCGTCGTGGGTCGCAGCAGCGACATGCTGATCGTCTCGGGGTTCAACGTGCACCCCGGCGACGTGGAGACGGTGCTCGCCTCCCACCCCGACGTGATCCAGGTAGCCGTCACCGGCATCCCCGACCGGCGTCGCGGCCAGTGCCTGGTGGCGTTCGTGGTCGGGCGCGGCACCGGACTCGACGTGGACGAGCTGGACCGGTTCGCGCGCGAGCACCTCTCGGCGTTCAAGGCTCCCCAGGCCTACCACCTGGTCGACGAGCTGCCCCTAACCAACACCGGCAAGCTGGCTCGCAGCAGGCTCCGCGAGCTCGCGGTGACCTGGGCCGCGCCGCAGTGACCAGCCCCCTGAAGAACGGAGACCCTGTGCCAGGCACCACCGCGCAGCGCGAGAAGCTCGTCGTCCCGGGCCTCATCATCCTGGCGATGGTGACCGGTGTGATCGGCTCCCTGGGAGCACCGATCATCCCGTCGATCGCGAGCACCGAGCACGTCGGGCTGCGCACTGCGCAGTGGGCGCTGACCTCGGGGATGCTGACCAGTGCCGTCGCCACCCCGATCGTGGGTCGCCTCGGAGCCGGGGCGCGGCGCAAGCCGGTGATCATCGGGGTGCTGGCACTGGTCTCCTTCGGTGGTCTGCTCGCGGCGCTGCCGCTGGGCATCGCGCTGCTGATCGCCGGCCGTGCGCTGCAGGGCATCGGCCTGGGGCTGAGCCCGCTGGTCTTCGCTGTCGCGCGCGACGCGCTGCCGCCCGAGCGTCGGCGTGGTGCGATCGCGGCGATCTCGGTGGCGGGCGTGATCGCTGCCGGTCTCGGCTTCCCGGTCACCGCCTTCACCGCGGAGGTCGCCGGGGTCAAGGGCGCCTTCTGGCTCGGTCTGGGGCTGACCCTGGTGGCGCTGGTGGTCGCCATCGTGACGGTGCCGCCGAGCGACGAGCCGGCGCCCAGCCAGGTGGACTGGCTCGGGGCGCTGCTGCTGGGGTGTGGCACCTTCGCGTTGCTGCTCGCGATCAGCCAGGCCGACCACTGGGGCTACCTCGCCGCGCCGACGATCACCGTCCTGGCTGCGGCGATCCTGCTGGTCGTGGCCTGCATCGCCTGGCTGCGTCGGGCCGCCTTCCCGCTGGTCGACCTCACCCTGGCGACCCACCCGGGCGTCGCCGCGGCGCACATGGCGGCGCTGCTCGCCGGTGCCAGCATGTACCTCGACTTCGCCCTGGTGATGGTCCTGGTCCAGACCCCCGAGGGCCACGGCTACGGCCTCGACCACTCGGTCGCCCTGGCCGGATCGATGATGCTGCCGTACGCCGTCGCCGGAGTGATCGGCAATCGCACCGCGCTCCGCCTCGCCTCCGTGATCGGCCCCGACCGGCTGCTGCCGCTGGGCTGCGCACTCTTCGGCTCGGCCAACCTGCTGCTGTGGCTGGCACCGGCCTCGGTCCCGATGGTGATCGTGATGATGGTGCTCGCCGGGCTGGGCAGCGGTCTGACGTTCAACTCGATCCCGTGGCTGATGCTGCGCTTCGTGCCCGCCGCCGAGACGGGCAGCTCGATGAGCCTCAACATGGTGATGCGCTTCCTCGGCTTCTCCTTGGGCAGTGCGCTGGCGTTGGCGGTCCAGCAGGGCTTCGCCGACGCGGCCGGCCACTCGACCCGGCTGGGTTACGAGGTCGGCGGGGCGCTGGGCGTCGGGATCGCCGTGGTCGCGGTGGTCTGCTGCACGCTGCTGGGCAAGCACGCCGCGCGGCACCCCGTGATCGTCGAGGAGAGTGAACCGCCGCTGGAGGTGGCGGTCGAGTCAGGAGGAATGGCATGAGCACCCAGAAGTCCCACCCGCAGGGCGACGCGGAGCAGCGCCCGGTCGCCGTCGTCACCGGCGCCAGCCGTGGGATCGGCCGACAGATCGCCCTGGCCCTGGCCGGGGCGGGCTACGACGTCGCCTTCACCGGTCGCACCCAGACCGAGGGGGAGGGCGCGGTGCCGCCGCGCACCCAGCACGAGGAGCAGCGCGCCATCGCCGTACCGGGCAGCCTGGCGACCACCGACGCCGAGGTCCGTGCGCTCGGCGTGCGCTCGCTGCCGGTGGTGATGGACCTGCTCGACACCGACTCGGTGCGGGCCGCGGCCGACACCGTCCTGGAGCAGTGGGGCAGGGTCGACGTGGTGGTGAGCAACGCGATCGCGCACCTGCCCCACGCCCGCTTCCTCGACCTGGAGCCCGAGACGCTGCGGCGCAGCCTGGAGGCCAACCACGTCTCCCAGGTGGTCCTCCTGCAGCGGCTGCTGCCCACGATGCTCGCCACCGGCGGGGCGACCGTGATCGACCTGGTCTCCGGCTCGGTGGTCAACGAGCCGCTGGCCGCCCCGGGTGAGGGCGGCTGGGGGCTGGCGTACTCCTCGTCCAAGGCCGCCTTCGGGCGCGTGGCCGGGGCGATCAACGGCGAGTACCGCGACGCCGGGGTGCGGGCCTTCAACCTCGACCCGGGCTTCGTCGTCACCGAGGCCGCCGCCGCCCGCGGCGGCACCCAGGCGATCGCCGACAAGGGGTTCGCGACCGCGCCGGTCGACGCCGCCGCGCAGGCGGTGCTGCACCTGGTCTCCTGCCCGCGCCAGGCCGAGCACCTGGGCCACACGGTGCGGGCGATGGAGTGGGCCAGCACGCCCCCGACCTGCTGAGATCCGGGTTTCCCACCGCCCAGATCCGGGTTCGCCACCGCCCAGATCCGGGTTCGCCACCGCCCAGATCCGGGTTTCCCACCAACTCCCGATGGCTGGGAACGCTGCCGGTGTGCTCCTGCCCCAGCACTAGCGTCCGGCAGGTGCACACCGGCGTCTCGACAGCCCCGTTGGCGTTCTTCTCCTTCCCGGAGGTGACCGATCCGGGGCGGCACCAGGACTACAACGCCTGGCACCAGCTCGACCACCTGCCGGAGAACCGTGCGCTGGGCAGCGTCCTGCACGGCGAGCGGTGGGTGCGCACGCCGGCCTGCCGGGAGGCCAGCGCGGCACTCGGCCTGCCGGCCGACTCGACCCTGGATGCGGCGCACTACGTGGCGATGTACTGGTTCGCCGAGGGCGTCGGCGGCCGCGTGGAGCCCGGCGTGAAGGAATGGAAGGAGCTCGGCGAGAGCACCCGGCTCGCCGGTCGTCGGCCCGAGCTGGACTGGACCGTACGACGGCTGACCGGCATGTTCTGCCCGGAGCACGGGGTGGTGGCACCACGTGCCCTGGTCTCGGTCGGGGCACTGCCGCTGCGCCCGCACCGGGGCATCGTCCTCGACGTCGCACTGGCCGAGGACCCCGAGGCCCCGATGCCCGAGACCCGCGCCGAGGACCTGGGGCCGGGAGTCGCGGGGGAGTGGCTCTTCACCAGCACCACCGTCACCCCGACGCCGGTCGGCGACGGCACCGGGCTCGCCGTCGATCCCGGCGAGGGCCGGCTGCGGATCCGGGTGCAGTACTGCGACGGGGACCCGTTCGACGTACTCGGGGTCTCGGCGCCCGCGAGCCCGGGCACCACCACCCTGCTGCGCACACCGCTGCTCCCGATCCAGCCGTGGGAGTGGGACTGGTTCGACGCCGAGAGCCCGCAGGCCGGTGCCGGTCAGCGGGAGTGAGGGCTCGGTCACACCGGCACCCGGCTACGGTCGCGGCGTCCACCCCACCACGTCCGACCACAGAGGTGCCCGATGACCTTCGCCCTGACCGGCCTGGAGTCCACCGTCGCGATCGTCACCGGCGCGGGACGGATGCGCTCGATCGGCAGGGCGATCGCCGTCGGTCTGGCTCGGGCCGGATGCGACGTCGTGATCACCGGGACCGGGCGCGACCCCGAGACGTTCCCCGCCGACGAGCGGGAGGCCGGCTGGGGTGACATCGCCTCGGTGGCCGAGGAGATCCGGGCGCTGGGCCGCCGGGCCCTGCCGCTGGTCGCCGACGTCGGCACCGAGGAGGGCGTCGAGGCGCTCTTCGCCGCGACCCTGGCCGAGTTCGGCCGGGTCGACGTCCTGGTCAACAACGCCGCTGCCAGCCGTGGCGGCGACCGGGTCCCGGCCGTCGACCTCGACATCGCCGCCTGGGACCGGGTGATCGACGTCAACCTGCGCGGCGCGTTCCTGATGAGCACCACCTTCGCCCGGCACTGCCTGGCCGAGTCCAAGCCGGGCTCGATCCTCAACGTCTCCTCGATCGGGGGCAAGCTGAGTGGGGCGGGCACCGCGGCGTACTCCGCCTCCAAGGCCGGCATCCAGTCCCTGACCTCCTCGATGGCCAAGGAGCTCGGCCCGGCCGGGATCCGGGTCAACGCGATCTGCCCCGGCGTGATCGCCACCTCGCGCCTGGACGACCTCACCCCCGAGCAGTGGGAGGCCTACGTGCAGGCGCAGGTCCCGCTGCAGCGGGTCGGCGACCCGACCGAGATCGCCAACGTCGCGGTCTTCCTGGCCAGCGACCAGGCCTCCTACGTCAGCGGTCAGTGCTGGAACGTCGACGGTGGACAGCTGACCATCCGATGAGCCTCGTCCTGATCGAGGACCCCGCCGAGCGGGTCCGTCGGATCACGCTGCACCGTCCCGAGAAGCGCAACGCGCTCGGCGGACCGCTGCGCACGGCGCTGCTCGACGCCCTGGCCGAGGCCGACGCCGACCCTGCGGTCGGCGTGGTGATCATCGCCGGCGCCGGCCCCGACTTCTGCGGCGGCTACGACCTCGACCCCGGGACCGACGACCTCAAGTACACCAGTCCGGGCAGCGGCCTGGGCCGGTTCCAGCGGGAGGTGGTCGAGGGCTGGCTCTCGATCAGCGACCTGGCGATCCCGGTGATCGCCCAGGTGCACGGCCACTGCCTGGCCGGTGGGTCGGAGCTGGCCGCCTCCTGCGACCTGGTCTACGTCGCCGACGACGCCCGGATCGGCTACCCGGCGGTGCGCTTCGGGGTCCCGGACCTGCAGTACCATGCCTGGCTGCTCGGGATGCGGCGCGCGATGGAGCAGGTCCTCACCGGCGACGTCATGGTCGGTGCCGAGGCGGTCGAGGCCGGGTTCGCCAACCGGGCCTTCGCCGCCGCCGACCTGGCTGCGCAGACCCTGCGGATCGCCACCCGGATCGCGGCGGTCCCCGACGAGATCACCGCCCTGAACAAGCGCACCGTGCACCGGGCGATGGCCGCGGCCGGGATGCCCGCCGCGGTCCGCGCCGGCACCGAGGTCAGCGCCCTGGCCGGCCAGACCCCGGCGTTCCGGGCCTTCATGGAGGCCGCCGCGGGCGGCCGGGTGCGTGCCGCCCTGGACGAGCGCGACACCCGCTTCGGCGACGGACGCACCGACGACGCGGTCGCCGCCCGTCGGGTGGAGGGACGATGACGACCCTGCCCGAGGCCCTGCTCACCCGGCTCGCCGCCACCCGCAGCCTGGTCGCGGCCACCCGCCGGCTGATGCGCGCCGTGGCCACCACCGACGTCACCCCCGACCGGCTGGCGCACGCCGAGCGCACCCTGAGCGAGCTCACCGCGGAGCTGGAGAGCAGCGTCCGGCCGGGACCGCTGCGCACCGACGTCGACCGCCGCACCTTCCTCACCGCGACCGCCGACGCACCGTGGGAGTCGTTCGGTTTCAACCCGGCCGGCATCCCGCTGGAGCTGTGGTGGGTCGAGGGCGACCTGCACGGCCGGATGCGGGTCGAGCCGCACCACGAGGGGCCGGCCGGCCGGCTGCACGGCGGCTTCAGCGCGGCCGTGATGGACGCGCTGCTCAGCGCCCTGGTCGCCGCGAAGGGGCACCGTGCCCTGACCGGCTCCCTCGACACTCGCTTCCGGCGTAGCGTCCCGGTCGGCACCACCGTCGACCTGCACGCACGCCTGGTCACGGTCTCGGGCCGCAAGATCACCGCCGAGGGCTGGATCGAGTACGACGGCGAGCGCTGCGTCGAGGCCCGCGGACTCTTCATCGACATCGCGGGCACGAGCCCCGCAACAGTTGCACCCACCGCAGAAGGAGAACCAGATGGCCACGCGTGACGAGATCATCGCCGCACTGACCGCCCCGGGGCAGCCGTTCGAGATCCATCCCGAGCTGGTCAGCGGCCACGAGGTCGACGTCTTCGCGCACCGCCAGCACCGGCTGGTCGAGCTGCTCCAGGCCTCGGCCCGCTTCGGCGACGGCGAGTACCTGGTCTCGGCCGCGCAGCGCTTCACCTACACCGAGCACCTGGAGCGGGTCGCCGCCCTGGCAGCCGGCCTGCGGGAGGAGTACGGCGTCGGCCCCGGCGACCGGGTGGCGATCTGTGCCGCCAACTGCCCGGACTGGGTGGTCACGTTCTGGGCCACGGTCAGCCTCGGCGCCGTCGTGGTCGGGATGAACTCGATGTGGGCGCCGGCCGAGATCGCGCACGGCCTGGAGCTGACCCGCCCGACCGTCGTGGTCGCCGACGCTGCCCGGCGTACGTTGGCGGAGTCGTTCGAGGGCTCGGCCGCCGCCCTGGCCGGCACCCCGGTGATCGACATCGACACCGACCTGCCCGCCCTGGTCGAGCGCCACCGCGGCGCCGTCCTGCCCGACGTCCCCGTCGACGAGGACGACCCGGCGGTCGTGCTCTTCACCTCCGGCACCTCGGGGCGGCCCAAGGGCGCCACCCACACCCATCGCAACGTGATCGCGGCGGTCTGGTTCCACCTGCTCAACGACGCCGTCGCCGCCGAGATGGGGATGCCGCAGTCGGGTCGCCGCTTCCTGCTGGTGACGCCGCTGTTCCACATCGCCGGCCTGCACAACCTCTGCGTCACCCGGCTCGCGATCGGGGACACCGCGGTCGTGCACCTGGGCAAGTTCGACATCGAGGAGGTGCTCCGCCTGGTCGAGCGCGAGCGGGTGACGAACTGGGGCGCTGTCCCGACGATGATCTCCCGCCTGGTCGAGCGCGCCGAGACCAAGGGGATGGACGACGTCGACATCTCCTCGCTGCGCACCCTCTCGATCAACTCCGCCCCGTCCTCGGCAGCCCTCAAGGAGCGGCTCCGGGTGGTGCTGCCCCACGTGGGGCGTTCGCTGGGGACGACGTACGGACTGACGGAGTCCTCCAGCGCCGCCACGCTGGCCTCGGCCGCCGAGCTGGTCGAGGACCCCGAGACCGTCGGCCGCGCCGTGCCGACGATGCAGATCGAGGTCCGTGACCCGCAGGGCAACGCCGTCGCGGCCGGGGTCGAGGGCGAGATCTGCCTGCGCGGACCGCTGGTGATGAGCGGCTACTGGAACAACCCCGAGGCCACGGCTGGGTCGATCGACGACCACGGCTGGTTCGCCACCGGCGACCTCGGCTCGCTCACCGCCGAGGGTCACCTGCGGATCGCGAGCCGTCGCTCAGACCTGATCCTGCGCGGTGCGGAGAACATCTACCCGGCCGAGGTTGAGCACCAGCTCACCGGTCACGCCGACGTGGACGAGTGCATCGTGATCGGGGTCCCCGACGCCGACTTCGGGCAGGCAGTGGCGGCGATCGTGGTGCTGCGCGAGGGCGCGACAGCGGGCGAGGAGGAGCTGACCGACTACCTGCGCCCGCGGCTGGCGCGCTACAAGCTGCCCACCCGCTGGATCCTGAGCTCGGACCCGCTGCCGCGCAACGCGACCGGCAAGGTGAACCGGATGGAGCTGCCCGCCTTCTCCTGAGCCCTCGTGGGCCCTCCCGGGTCCTCCTGACTCTTTGACAAACGGATCAGCCCCCGACCCTCGTACGAGGGTCGGGGGCTGATCCGTTTCCCGCAGTCGCGGGGTGTCTCCTGGTGGAGCAGGGGTGCCTCAGAGAGCGGCGGGTTCACCCTCGGCGGTCTCCGGGTGCTCCAGGTGCGACTCGGCGGCCTTGCTGGCCGAGGTCGGGATCGTCATCGCGATCGCGGCGGCGACCAGGGCGACGATGGCACCGATCCACAGGCCGACCTGGAAGCCGGACTTGCTGGGCAGCTCGTACCCACCGAACGAGGTCGTCATCTGGGCGAGCACGACGCCGATCACGGCGGCCGAGACCGACGTACCGACCGAGCGCATCAGAGTGTTGAAGCTGTTGGCCGAGGCGGTCTCCGAGATCGGGACCGAGCCCATGATCAGGGCCGGCATCGCGCCGTAGGCCATACCGACACCGGCGTTGATCACGCAGATGCCGATCAGCAGGGTCCAGGTCGAGCCCATCCCGAGCACGGCGGCGGCGTAGCCGACGGCGACGATGGTGGAGCCGAGCGCGAGGGTGATCTTCGGGCCGCGGGCGGCGGAGACCTTCGCGCCGACGGGGGAGATCAGCATCATCATGATGCCGCCGGGCAGCATCCACAGACCCATCTGCATCATCGACTGGCCCAAGCCGTAGCCGGTGGCGCTCGGCAGCTGGAGCAGCTGGGGCAGGATCAGCGAGTTGGAGTACATCGCGAAGCCGATCACGACCGAGGCGACGTTGGTCAGCAGCACGACCGGGCGTGCGGTGACGCGCAGGTCGACCAACGGGTTGTCGCTGCGCAGCTCGAAGGCGCCCCAGGCGAGCAGGATGACGACCGCGGCGACGAAGAGACTGATGGTCGCGGCGCTGCTCCAGCCCCAGTCAGCACCCTTCGAGACCGCCAGCAGGAAGCAGATCAGGCCGGCACCTAGGCCGACGGCGCCGAGCACGTCGAAGGAGCCTGAGGCGCTGATTCTGGTGGGCGGCACCAGGGTGGCGATCATGACCAGCACGAGGACGGCCATCGCGGTGGCGAACCAGAACAGCACGTGCCAGTTGGTGTGCTCCGCGATCGCGGCCGAGATCGGCAGACCGAGCGCGCCGCCGATGCCCATCGAGGCGCTCATCAGGGCGACGGACTTGCCGAGCTTCTCCGGCGGGAGCAGGTCGCGCATGGCACTGATGCCGAGCGGCACCAGACCCATCGCGGAGCCCTGCAGGGCGCGGCCGACGATCATCGCGACCACGCCACCGGCAGTGGCGCAGACCACGGAACCGACGACGAGGAGGACGGCACAGACCAGCATGACCTGGCGCTTGCCATAGAGGTCGCCGAGGCGGCCGCTCACGGGAGTGGCGACGGCGGCGGCGAGGAGGGTCGCAGTGATCACCCAGGAGGCGTTCGACTTCGACGTGTTCAGGAGCGTGGGGAGTTCGCCGATGATCGGCACGACCAGGGTCTGCATCAGCGCGGCGGTGATGCCGGCGACAGCGAGGACCAGGACGATCGCGTCGGGACGCGTGCTGCGTCCGGAGATCGGCGCCTCAGGGGAGGAGACAGGAGAGGCGTTCACGTATGCACCGTACATGTAATATGTATGATGCACAAAAGGTGCCGGGAGTGATCCTGCGCACGATGCGCCCGTGGGGGAGGATGGCACTGTGGCCGACACTGATCGCTTCGACGAGCTCGAGCTGGAGACGATGCTGCTCGGACGGCACCTGACCCCGCTACGGCAGAGCAAGGACGACCAGCGCCAGCTCGAGCGCAGCGGCTACACCCTGCTCGCCCGGATCCAGACCCAGGGCGCGATGACGATCGGCGAGCTCAGCGAGATGCTCGGCCTCGACGTCTCCACCCTCAACCGGCAGACCGCCGCCCTGGTCAAGCCCGGCTACCTGGTGCGCGTGCCCGACCCCGACGGCGGGATCGCCCGGAAGTTCGAGATCACCGAGGCCGGCGCCGACCGCCTCGAGTGCGACCGTCAGCTCAACGTCCGGGGCCTGCGGATCCTGATGGACCAGTGGGACCCCGACGACGTCGAGCGGTTCGTGACCCTGATGCGCCGGTTCAACACCGAGATCGAGGACCGGGTCGGCCAGCCCTGGCCGCGTTACGACGAACGCGGCTAACCGGCCACCGCCTTGAGTGCGCGGTGCTCCAGGAACGTCACGCTCATCGAGCGCTGCACGAACCGCCAGCCCGCCTCGGTGCGCCGGTACTGATCGCGGTAGGTCACCGCCCAGACCACGTCGAGCGGCTCCTCGCGCACCTCCATCACGTGGTGGGCGAAGCAGCTCACCCGACCGACGGCGGTGTCGGCGTCGGCGCCGGGGTCGATCACCGAGCCGGTGATCGCGTGCACGGTCGCCTGCAGGGCGCCCAGCTGCGCCATCGCCTCGGCCACGCCGGCGTGGCCGCGGACCTCGGTGGTCGGACCCATGTGCTGCGGCGGCGCCGGCGAGATCAGTGCGCAGTCCTCGGTGAAGAGTGCGACCACGTCCTGGATCCGGCGCTCGTCGACGGCGGCTGCGTAGCGGTGTGCCAGCTCGGCGATCTCGGCCCGGTCGGCGGTGCTCAGCAGGGCGGGGGCGGTGGACGAGGTGCCCTGGTCGGTTGTCATGACCGGAACGTACGGCGCTGTGCGGATCGTTCGACCGCGACGGTTCCGGTCAACGGGAATCCCGTCACGATCGGAGCCTCGCGGCTCTTAGCGTGGCGAGGCACTTCACCGCTGTCCAGGAGGACCCATGCCTACGCCCGTCATCATCGACGCCGCCCGTACCCCGTCAGGAAAGCGCGGAGGCGCCCTCAGCGGGATCCACGCCGTCGAGCTGCTCAGCGGCATCCAGCGGGCCGTCCTGGACCGCACCGGCGTCGACTCGGCCGAGGTCACCGAGACCATCGGCGGCTGCGTCACGCAGGCCGGCGAGCAGTCCGGCAACACCGTCCGCTTCGCCTGGCTGCACGCCGGCCTGGCCGAGGAGACCGGCTCCACGACCCTGGACGCCCAGTGCGGCTCGGCCCAGCAGTCGGTGCACCTGATCGGTGCCCAGATCGCCGCCGGGCTCTTCGACGTCGGGATGGCGTGCGGCATCGAGGTGATGTCGCGGGTTCCGCTGGGCTCCAACCTGGCCGGTGACGTCGGCCGCCCGCGCCCCGACAACTGGACCGTGGACCTGCCCGCCCAGTACGAGGCCGCCGACCGGATCGCCGACCGCCGTGGGATCACCCGCGCCGAGCTCGACGCGTTCGGCCTGGCCTCCCAGCAGCGTGCGCGTCTGGCCTGGGACGAGGGTCGCTTCGACCGCCAGATCGTCCCCGTCACCCGCGCCGACGGCGAGGTCGTCAGCCGCGACGAGGGCCTGCGTGAGACCAGCCTGGAGAAGCTCGCCGCACTCAACCCGATCCGCGAGGGTGGCCTGCACACCGCCGGCACCTCCTCCCAGATCTCCGACGGCGCCACCGCCGCCCTGCTGGTCTCCGACGAGTACGCCGCCGCGCACGGCCTGCGCCCGCGCGCCCGGATCGTCGCCCAGGCCCTGGTCGGTGCCGAGCCGCAGTACCTGCTCGACGGTCCGATCCGCGCCACCCAGCGGGTGCTGGACCGGGCCGGCATGACGATCGCCGACATCGACCTGTTCGAGGTCAACGAGGCGTTCGCGTCGGTGCCGATGTCGTTCGCCCGGGTGCACGGCGTGGACCACGACAAGCTCAACGTCAACGGCGGCGCGATCGCCCTGGGCCACCCGGTCGGCTCGACCGGGATCCGGCTGATCGCCTCGGTGATCGACGAGCTCGAGCGCCGCGACCAGACCTTCGGCGTCGTCGCCATCTGCGCCGGTGGCGCCCAGGCGACCGCTGCCATCATCGAGCGACTCTGAGGACGGCCGACCATGACGACCTTCGCTGACATCGTCCGTTCCCGCGCCGGGGACCACTCGATCGGCCTGCGGTTCGAGGACCAGGACTGGACCTGGGACCAGGTGGTCTCCGAGGGCTGCGTGCGCGCTGCGCTGCTCGACGCTCGGGTTCCTGCCCCCGAGGGCCGCCAGCGCCACATCGGCGTCCTGCTGGAGAACGTGCCCGACTTCGTCTTCTGGATCGCCGGCGGCGCGCTGGCCGGTGCGGTGATGGTGGGGATCAACTCCAGCCGCAGCGGCGCCGAGCTCGCCGTCGACATCCGGCACGCCGACGTCGACATCCTGATCACCGAGGACAAGCTCGCCCACCTGCTCGAGGGCGGCGACCACGGCGTCCCGCCCGAGCTGGTCTTCAACATCGACACCCCGGCGTACGCCGAGGCGCTGGCGCAGTACGCCGGCGCGGAGCTGCCCACCACCGCACCCAGCGAGGACGACCTGGCGCTGCTGTTGTTCAGCTCCGGTTCCACCGGCGCGCCCAAGGCCGTGATCGTGGGCCAGGGCCGTCTGGGCCGCCTCACCGAGGCCCTGATCGGCCGGGTCCGACTGCGCCGCGACTCGGTCACCTACCTGTGCATGCCGCTCTTCCACGGCAACGCCGTGATGCTCAACCTGGCCACCGCGATGGCGGCCGGCTCGACGGTGGCGATGACTCGGAAGTTCTCCGCGAGCCGGTTCGGCGAGGACATCCACCGCTACGGCGTCACCTTCGTGAACTACGTCGGCCGGGCGCTGTCCTACGTGCTCAGCCGTCCGGTGGACCCGCGTGACGCCGACTCCACCCTGGAGCTCGCCTTCGGCACCGAGGCCTCCGAGGCCGACGTGGCCCGCTTCACCGCCCGCTACGGGTGTGAGGTGATGGAGGGCTACGGCATGTCCGAGGGCGTCTTCCGGGTGGTGCCCGTGCCCGAGGCCCCGAGCGGCTCCCTCGGCGTGGCCGCCAACGGTGCCGACGTACGGATCCTGGACGAGGCGACGGGGGAGGAGTGCCCCCGTGCCCGGTTCGACGAGGCCGGGCGGCTGCTCAACCCCGAGGCCGTCGGGCAGTTCGTCGGCGTCGGGCTGGCGCATACCTTCGAGGGCTACTGGAAGAACCCGGGCGCGATGGCCGACCGGGTCCGGGGCGAGGACTTCTGGTCCGGTGACCTGGGCTACCGCGACGCCGACGGCTACTTCTACTTCGCCGGCCGGTCCTCGGACTGGCTGCGGGTCGACAGCGAGAACTTCGCCGCCGCCCCGGTCGAGCGCCTGATCCAGCGGATGGACGGTGTCCTGTCGGCCGTCGTCTTCGCGGTGCCCGACCCCGCCACCGGCGACCAGGTGATGACCGCGATCGAGCTCAAGCCGGGGGCGTCATTCGACCCGGCCGCGTTCGGTGAGTTCCTGGCGACGGCCCCGGAGATGGGCGCGAAGTGGTGGCCCCGGTTCGTCCGGATCACCGCCGCGATCCCGCTCACGGCCAGCAACAAGGTCAACAAGGCGCCGCTGCGCGCTGCGGGCTGGCTCACCGACGAGCCGGTCTACGCCCGCGTCGGCCGCACGGCCGAGTACACCCTGCTCACCCCTGAGGCCACGGCCGAGATCGAGGCCGAGTTCCTCGCCCACGACCGCGCCGCGCTGCTGCCGGTGGCCCCGGCCGCCGTGTGACCCACTGAGACGACGACTGGCCACCACGGCCGGCTGGAGAGATCCAGTCGGGCGTTGGTGGCCAGTCGTCTGTGTGGCGCACAGATCAGGCGGGGCGCAGCACCTTCCAGTCGCCCAGCGCGATCCTGATCTCGAACTTCCGGTAGCTGATCTGCCAGCCGTCCGCGGTGCGGACCCAGTGGTCGGTGTAGTCGCCCAGGCACTCGAAGAACGAGCCCTCCATCTCACCGGCGCCGACGTGGTAGACGCGGCCGTAGGTGAGCGAGACGGCGGTGTCGCCAGTGACCGTGACCCGGTGGTTGCCGAGCAGGTGCTGGGTGGGGCCGACGCCGCCGAGGTGGGCCTGCATCTGGGTCACCACCGCCTCGCGGCCGGTGGTGCTGTAGCCCCGGCACTCGGGGGAGAGGAGGCCGGTGACGGTCTCCCAGTCGCGGGCGTCGGTGGCGGCGGCGAAGACGGCCAGGGCCTCGACGATCGCGGTGCGGTCGTCGAGGGCCGGGATCGAGGCGCTCACGGGAGCTCCGGCTGCCAGGCGACGCCGTTGATGTGCGCGCCACCGTCGACGAAGAGCGTGTTGCCGGTCAGGTAGCGGCAATCCTCGCTGCCGAGGAAGACCGCCACCGGGCCGATGTCGGCCTGAGGATCGCCGATCCGGCCCATCGGGTTGGCCGCGTCGGCGGCCGCCTCCAGCTCGGGGTGGGTGCCCATCACCCGACGGAACGCGGCGCTCTTGGCGCCGGGGCACAGCGCGTTGACCACGACCCCGGTCGGCGCCCACTCACGGGCCGCCGTCCGGGTCAGGGTGCGCAACGCCTCCTTGGTGGCGTTGTACTCCAGGGAGCCCATGTGGGCGTTGACGCCGTTGAGGGAGCACATGTTGATCACGCGCCCCCAGCCGGCCGCCTTCATGTGCGGAAAAGCGGCCTGCATCGCCCACAGCGGGCCCTTGAACCCGATCTCCAGGGCGCCGTCGATCATCGCGTCGGTCTTGTCCTCGACCCGGCAGATCGTGGCGGCGCTCCAGGCGTTGTTGACCAGGATGTCGATGCTGCCGTACGTCGACACGGCCGCCGCCACCATCGCCTCGACCTGGGCCTTGTCCGAGACGTCGGTGTGCACGAAGACCCCGCCGACCTCGTCGGCCACGGCCTGACCGGTCTGCGGGTTGAACTCGGCCACGACCACGCGCGCGCCCTCGGCGGCGTACGCCCGCGCGACCCCGGCGCCGATGCCGTCGCCGGCACCGGTGATCACCGCGACGCGGCCGGCCAGCCGGCCGGTGGTGGCGCTCACGGCTTCTCTCCGCGGGCACCGGCGGCGAGCAGGGCCGGCGACTCGGGCCGACCGTCGAGCACCCGGCTGGTGCGGATCGTGGCCCGCCAGCCCTCCGGGGTGCGGGTCAGCTGCCAGTGGTTGGCGGTGGCGCGGCGCACCACGAAGCCGTTCTCGGTGTTGACCACCATCAGCGAGTGGCAGATCGCGACCGCCTCGTCGCCGTCGACGGTGACCTTCACCGGGCCGAGGAAGTGGGCGCAGCCGCCCTTGATCCAGCCCTGGTGGCCGCGGGACTCGACCATCGCGTGGATGGCCGCAGCCCCGGCGAAGCGGCCCTCGTCGACGTCGTACACGCCGCCGGCGGTCCAGATCGCCGTCACCTCGTCGGCCGAGCCGGAGTCGACGAACGGTCCGTAGGAGGCGATCAGCTGGCTGATCTCGCGCTCGTCCTCGAGGAAGGCGACCCGGGCCGCGAGGGCCTCGAGCGCCTCCAGGCGCGCGTCGATGCTGGTGGTCTCACTCATGCGATCTCCTGGGAGAGGGAGGCGAGCGCGTCGAGCTGCTCGCAGTAGTGGTCGGCGCTCTGGGCAGCGACGGAGGTGCTGACCATCGTCGCTCCCGCCTCGAGCACCCGGGACAGTCGGCGAAGCGTCCGGTCGCGCTCGCCGAGGGGATCCAGCGAGCGGCCGGGGGAGAGCAGTACCTCGAAGTCGGCGGGGATCTCGACGCCGGCGAGCATCGAGCTCAGCGCCTCCAGGGGGAGGCCGAACGGCACCCAGCCGTCACCGTGGGTGACGGCGCGGCGCAGCGAGCGGGCGGTGCGGCCGCCGATCCACAACGGCACCCGGCTCTGCACGGCGTGGGGCTCGACGACCAGGTCGTCGAAGTGGAAGTGCGTCCCCGCGTACGTCGGGGTGGGGGTGCCCAGGGCGGCACGGAGCGCGGCCAGGGCGTCGTCGGCGATCGCCCCGCGGCCGGCGAACTCGGCACCGAGGAGCTCGAACTCGCGCTCCAGGGTGCCGACACCGAGGCCGAGGACGAGGCGGCCGCCGCTGATCAGGTCGAGGGTGCCGTAGCGCTTGGCGATCTCCAGCGGGTGGTGGTAGCCCAGCACCAGCACCTGGGTGGCCAGTCGGATCCGGTTGGTCCGGGCGGCGAGGTAGCCGAAGGTGGCGAGCGGGTCCCAGTAGACGCCGCCGCGCTCGGCGGCGACGTCCACGGGGACCGCGACATGCTCGCTGCAGGTGAGGTGGTCGAAGCCGAGCCGGTCGGCGACCTCGGCGACCCGCGCCAGGTCCTCGATCCCGGCCTGCGACTCCCAGGGGCTGTGCGCTCCCGGGTTCGCGGTCACGATCGGACTGACCAGGCCCAGCTTCAGCTGCCTCACCGCGGGGTCAGCCTGCTCAGGCCGAGGCCGGCGGAAGCATCCGCTTCATCGCCTCGTGGGCACCGAGGACGAGCTTGGAGCGGTCGGTCCCGGAGCGGACCTCGACGGTCTTCTCGTTGCCGGCGGCCACCTGGACCGGGCCGTTGCCGAGCTCGGCGAGTGCCTGGCGGGCGACGTCGGCGGGCTCGGAGACGTTGAGGCCGGGGATGTCCATGTCGAGACCGGCACGCGCCATCGCGGGCGTGCGGGTGACGCCGAGGACGAACTCCAGCACGTCGACGTCGTACTCGCGCATCTCCAGCCACAGGCCCTCGGCGAAGGTGCGGCAGAAGGACTTCACGGCGGAGTAGATCGAGATCTGCGCCTGGCCCATGAAGCCGGCCAGGGAGCCGATCAGTAGCAGGCCGCCGCGGCGACGCTCCTTCATCGGGCCGCCGAAGAGCTGGATCAGCTCCATCTGGGCGGTGATGTTGAGGGCGATCACCTTGTTGAACTTCTCCAGGTCACCGGTGACGAACTCGTGGCCGTAGGTGTTGGCGCCGGCGTTGAAGACCAGCAGCCCCACCTCCAGGTCGGAGGTCAGCTCGGCGATCTTGGCGGTCGCGTCGGACTCGGTGAGGTCGACGGCCAGGGTGCGGACCTCGGCGCCGAGGGCACGGGCGGCCTCGGCGGTCTCCTCCAGCGGGCCCGGCTTGCGGGCCAGCAGGACGAGGTTGAGGCCCGCCTCGGCGAGCTGCGTCGCGAAGGCGGCGCCGACTCCCTCGGAGCCACCGGCGATGACGGCCCAGGGTCCGTGGCGGTCGATGTCGATCATGCGTGTGATTCCTCGTTCTCGGGGTTGGTGGGCAGTGCCTCGTCGATCTGGATCGGCAGGGTGCCGCGTACGGCGGCCTCCCGGATGTCCTGCTTCAACGTCTGGCACCCGGCGAACGCGGCGCCGTTGGGCCCGGGGCGGGGCGTCGAGGCACGCCGCTCCAGACACCGCTCGACGGCGTCGTCGTGCCACTGCACTGAAGACTGCTCCCAGCTGCTCTTGCGGACCTCGACGCACGCACCACACGCGGAGCACGTGAGCGGCGTCATCGGCCCGTCGGCCAGCCGGTTGTCAGGACGGACCGACATCAGACCGGCTGGCTCGTGGACTCGGCCGCAGCGGCCGCCTCACGGCGGGCGATGTTCTCCTCGACCTCGCGACGCCAGGCCTCGTTGGGCCGCGAGGTGTCGATCTCGAACTCGAAGCGCTCGACCATCTCCGGCTTGACGTCGGCGACGTCGACGTAGAACTGCTCGTACCAGCGACGCAGCTGGTAGACCGGGCCGTCCTCCTCGCACAGCAGCGGGTTGTCGATCCGGGCCTTGGTCTTCCAGATCGCGACGTCCTGCTCGAAGCCCAGGCGGATGAAGTCGCCCTGCTTGCGGGCCATCGCCTCGGCGGTGGCGTCGTCGGTGCCGGGCTGCTTCTTGACGATCACGCCGTACTGGAGCATGAAGGAGTTGTTGTCGATCGGGTAGTGGCAGTTGATCAGGACGCTGGGGACGTCCTCGTCGTCGTAGTGGTAGATCAGGTCGTCGATCATGAACGACGGGCCGTGGTAGGCGGCCACGGAGCTGGAGCCGAGGTTGCGGCGCTCGCCACCCTTGGACTTCGGGCGGATGTCCTCGCGGCCCTCGCCCTTCATGAACTGGGTGGCGGTGTGGCCCTCGAAGATGTTCGAGAAGTGCGTCGGGAAGGAGTAGTGCACGTAGAAGAAGTGCGCCATGTCCACGACGTTGTCGACGATCTCGCGGCAGTTGGCGCCCTCGATCTTGGTGGTGTACCAGATCCAGTCGGTCCACTCCGGGTCGCCGTACGCCTCGATCCGGGGGATCGTGACGTCGGCCGGCGGCGGGTTGCCCTCGGGGTCGTTCCAGATGAACAGCATGCCGTCCTGGACCAGGGTCTCCCAGGCGGCGGTGCGGGCACGCAGCGGGACGCGGCGAGCGTAGGGGATGGACTTGCAGCGGCCGTCGCCGCCCCAGCGCCAGTCGTGGAACGGGCAGGCGAGCTCGTTGCCCTTGACCGTGCCCTCGGACAGGTCGGCGCCCATGTGGCGGCAGTAGCCGTCGAGCACGTTGACCTTGCCGTCCTCGCCGGCGAAGACGACGAGCTTCTCGCCGAAGGCGTCGATCCGGTGCGGCTTGCCGTCGGCGAAGTCCTTGACCAGACCCAGGCAGTGCCAGCCGCGGGCGAACCGGGTCGGCGCAGCTTCGGCCTCGATCTGGCGGACCTCGGTGTCGTTGTCCCCTGCGATGCTCATCTCTTGCTCCATTCGTCGTGGCTGGTAGCCGATGCGGCGAGTCTGGGTCGCGGAGCGATTCGGGGTCGGCCGAGGTCCCGCTCAATGGAAGCGGGCCGAGTGCCTCCAGAGGCCTCGCTGAGCGTGCATCACGCTCGGCAGAATGAATTTCAGTTTTGGGTCCTTCCGTGAACGCCCTCGGCTCGCTACTGTGGTCTCTGTCACCACCTAGAATTCATTTCAGTTTTGCCTGGAGGGGTCCATGTCTGTCGCCCACGTCGAAGCGCCGCAGCGCCGCGAGCTTCCGCCGTCGATGGTCGAGCGGATGACGCTCATCCTCGATGCGTTCCCGGGTCGCTCGTCGCGCCTGACCCTGGAGGACGTCGCCCGGATCACGCATCTGCCGCGCTCGACCGCCCACCGGATCCTCGATCAGCTGGTCAAGCTCAACTGGCTGGAGCACTCCAACTACGGCTACAGCCTCGGTCGCCGGGCGCTGTACCTCGGGGGAGTGGCCGACGACACCAACGAGCTGCGGGCCGCCGCCTCCCAGCACCTGCACACCCTGATGCTGCGCACCGGCCTGACCGTGCACCTCGCCGTGCTCGACGAGGGTCGGATCCGCTACCTCGACAAGATCGGCGCCCGGTTCGCCACCTCGGTGCCCTCGCGGGTCGGCGGCTTCGCCCCGGCGCACTGCACCGCCCTGGGCCGCGCGATGCTTGCCTGGCTGCCCGCCGAGGAGGTCGACGAGCGCGTCGGTGACTCGGTGCGCGCCCGCACCGGCAAGACGATCGGCTCCCTGGCCAGCCTGCACGCCGAGCTCAACCGGGTCCGTGGTCGCCACGGCCTCGCCGTCGAGCGCGGCGAGTGCTTCGAGGAGATCGCCTGCGTCGCCGCCGCGATCCACGCCCCCGAGGGCCCGATCGGTGCGATCTCCCTGGTCAGCGACTCCGCCACCCCGCTGGAGCGCGTCGCCCCGCTGGTCCTCGACGCCGCCCGCCAGGTCTCCCTGGAGCTCTACCCGGCTCTGGGTGGACGTCGCGGTCGCAAGAGCGACCTGCACTCCGTCTGAGTCCAACGCCGCCAGCCCCTTCTCCTCGATCACGAGGAGGAGGGGCTGCGGCGTTCCCAGGGTCGGGCTCATCCCCAGTGGTCTCCCCAGCCCCACAGGTAGGGCGCCACGGTGCTGGCCGACTCGTCGAGACCGAAGCGGCCCCGGTAGAAGATCATCGGCCGGTGGTACGTCGGGTCCAGCTCGAGCTCCAGCACGCGACCGATCACCACGTCGTGGTCCCCGGCCACGTGGACCGTCTCCACGTCGCAGTGCACCCGCACCAGCGCCTGGGGCAGCGACGGCGTACCCCACCGCGAGCGGTGCCAGTCCAGGCCCTCGAACTTGCGGCCCTTGCTGGAGCCGAAGCGCTGGCACAGCTCGGTCTGCTCCTCGGCCAGCACGTTGACCGTGAACCGCCCCGTCTCGCGGATCCCCGGCCACGCCCGACCCCGGTGGTCGGCACAGAACAGGATCAGCGGCGGCTCCAGGGAGACCGACGCGAACGACTGGCAGGCGAAGCCCATCGGCTCCTCGCCCAGACCGGTCACGACGGTGACGCCGCTCGCGAAGCTGCCCATCGCCTGGCGCATGTCGGCCGGGCTGGGCGGTGCGGGCACGAGGTCGGCGTCGGGCTCCGGGCCGGACGAGGAGAGGCTGGTCATGGCGCGACGGTAGGACGCCGGTGGCGTCGACACGCGAGGACGATCCCGGTGAATGGACCTGGTGGCGTGAGTGGTCGGCACAGACTCCCAGTGATCGGGATGTGCGACCGGGTGAAGGGGAACACGTTCTTACGGTGCAGGGGTGAGGAAGACAACAGTGAGCGTGCGCCGATCGGCTGGCAGCGCGTGGTGACCGGCGATCTGACCTACGAGGGCACCCTGCGGGAGCTCTCCACCGACAAGGGCGTGCTGCGCTACCACGAGGCAGGCGACCCCGACGCGCCGCCGCTGCTGCTGCTGCACGGCTCGGGCCCCGGCGTCACCGGCTGGCGCAACTTCGCCGGCAACCTGCCGCTGTTCGCCCAGCACTTCCGGGTGCTGGTGCTCGAGTTCCCTGGCTTCGGTGTCTCCGACCCGACCGACCAGCACCCGATGATGGCCGCGCTGCCGTCGGTGCCGGCGTTCCTCGACGGCCTCGGCCTCGACCAGGTCGACATCATCGGCAACTCGATGGGTGGCGTCGTCGGCACCCGCTTCGCCCTGTCCCACCCCGACCGGGTCCGCCGCCTGGTCACCATCGGTGGCATGGGCAAGGCGCTCTTCAGCCCGTCGCCGGGCGAGGGCATCAACCTGCTGATGGAGTTCACCGAGGCGCCCAGCCGTGAGCGCCTGATCGAGTGGCTCAACTCGATGGTCTACGACAAGTCGATGGTGACCGAGGAGCTGATCCAGGCCCGCTGGGAGCAGGCCACCGAGCCGAGCACCCTGGCCGCCGCGCGCCGGATGTACAGCCGGGCCGCGCTGGAGGCGATGGGCAAGGCCGCCGCATCGTCCCCCGAGCCGCCGTACTGGGCCATGCTCCACCAGATCAAGGCCCGGATGCTGATCACCTGGGGTCGTGACGACCGGGTCAGCCCGATGGACATGGCACTGGTCCCGATGCGCACCGTCGAGCACGCCGAGCTGCACGTGTTCCCCAACTGCGGTCACTGGGTGATGATCGAGCAGAAGGCGGCCTGGGAGGCCGCCGTGCTCGCCTTCCTCACCCGCGAAGACTGAACCCCGTCCAGAGCGAGAGCGACAACATGACACAGAACACCCCCCAGTCCGGCTGGGACCACGAGGTCGACTTCCTGATCGTCGGCTCCGGCGGCGGCGGCATGACCGCGGCGCTGGCCGCCCACGACGCCGGCCTGTCCACCCTGATCGTCGAGAAGGCCAAGATGTACGGCGGCTCGACCGGCATCTCCGGCGGCGGCATCTGGGTGCCGAACAACCCCGAGCTCAAGCGCCGCGGGCACAACGACACCCGCGAGTCGATCCGCCGCTACATGGACGTCCTCACCGAGGGCAAGGTCACCCCCGAGCGCCTCGACGCCTACGTCGACCAGGGCCCGGCCGCGATGGCGCTGCTGGAGAAGAGCCGCTGGTGGAAGACCTTCTGGACCAAGGGCTACGCCGACTACCACCCCGAGTACGACGGTGGCCGTCCGCTGGGCCGCTCGGTGGAGCCCAAGCCGTTCAACACCAAGGCGCTCAAGGAGGACGAGAAGTTCCAGCGTCCCAACTCCATGAAGGGCCCGCTGGGTCTGTGGATCACCTCGGCGGACTACCACGACCTCGCCATGGTCAAGCGGACCTGGCGCGGACGGTACAAGTCGCTCGTCGCCGCCTGGCGGGTCTCCTCCAACGCCGTCATCCGGCGCCACATGGCGACCGGTGGCCGGGCGCTGGTGGCCCGTCTGCGGATGGCGCTCAAGGATGCCGGCATCCCGCTGTGGCTGCAGACCCCGATGACCGCTCTGGTCGTCGAGGACGGTCGCGTCGTCGGCATCGAGGTCACCCGTGACGGCGCCACCCAGCGGATCCGCGGTCGCCTTGGAGTGCTGCTGGCCTGCGGTGGCTTCGACCACGACCCCGCGATGCGCTCGCAGTACCTCGCTGACGGTGGTCAGGACGACCACAGCCTCGGTGCCCGGGAGAACACCGGCGACGGGATCAAGGCCGGTCTTACCCTCGGTGCGGCCGTCGACTTCATGGACGACGCCTGGTGGATGCCGAGCGTGGAGCACCCCAGCGGTGCCACCATCCCGCTGGTGTCCGAGCGCGCCATCCCGAGCCAGGTGATCGTCTCGGCCGACGGCAAGCGGTTCACCAACGAGGCCTCGCCGTACGTCAACTTCGTGCACGACCAGCTCGAGGGCAAGCACCTCGTCGCCTGGTGCATCATGGACGCCCGGGCCCGCTCGCGGTACCCGTACGCCCAGATCCTCCCCGGCGCCCCGTTCCCGAAGTCGTTCTACGAGGCCGGGATGGTACACAAGGCCGACACCCTGGAGGAGCTGGCCGCCTCGGCCGGCATCGACGGTGCCGCTCTGGCGCAGACCATTGCGACCTTCAACGGCTACGCCCGCAACGGGATCGACCCGGAGTTCAACCGTGGCGCGTCGGCGTACGACCGCTACTACGGCGACCCGACCCTGAAGAACCCGAACCTGGACGTGATCGACAAGGGTCCGTACTACGCGATCCGCATCCAGATCGGTGACCTGGGTACCAAGGGCGGCCTGGTCTGCGACGAGAAGTCCCGCGTGCTGCGCGAGGACGGCTCGATCATCGAGGGCCTCTACGCCACCGGCAACGCGAGCGCGTCGGTGATGGCCAACGAGTACGCCGGCCCCGGAGCGACCATCGGTCCCTCGATGGTCTTCGGCTACATCGCGGCCAACGACGCTGCCGCTTCCCGTTGACCGGGAACCTGATCCACCCCGTCGGCACCTGCGGTGCCACGGTGACAGAACACTTCTACTGGGAGGCGCAATGACCAACCCCGCCCTCGCGGCCGTCGAAGAGCGTGCCGAGGAAATCGCTTCGTACGCTGAGTCCAACGAGAAGCTCGGCCGGCTCGACGACGCCGCCGCCAAGCTCCTGCGTGAGACCGGCGTGATCAAGATGCTTCAGCCCGCCAAGTACGGCGGCGCCGAGGCCCACCCGCGCGACTTCGCCGAGACCGTCATGCGGGTCGCCTCGCTCGACGGCTCCACCGGATGGGTCGCCGGCATCGTCGGTGTCCACCCGTGGGAGATGGCGATGTGCGACGCCAGCGTCCAGGAGGAGATCTGGGGCAAGGACAACGAGACCTGGATCGCGTCGCCGTACGCGCCGATGGGTCTGCTCCGTCCCGTCGACGGCGGCTACATCTTCAACGGCCGCTGGCAGTTCTCCTCGGGCACCGACCACTGCGACTGGATCTTCCTGGGCGCGTTCATGGCCGACGCCGAGGGCAACCGGGTCAACCCGCCGCAGAACTACCACGTCATCCTGCCGCGCTCGGACTACGAGATCGTCGCTGACTCCTGGGACGTCGTCGGCCTGCGCGGCACCGGCTCCAAGGACATCATCGTCAAGGACGCCTTCATCCCCGAGAACCGCGTGATGGCGTTCTCCGGGTTCATGGACGGCACCCACACCACCAACGCCGGGATCACCAACCCGACGTACCTGATCCCGTTCACCACCGCGTTCCCGATGGGCATCACCTCGGCCGTGATCGGTATCGCCGAGGGTGCGCTGGCCGCTCACCTGAACTACCAGCGCAGCCGCGTCCAGGTCACCGGTGTGAAGTCCACCGACGACCCGTACGTGCTCTCCACGATCGGTGCCGCAGCCGCCGAGATCCGGGCCGCCCGGGTCGCGATGCTCGACAACGTCAGCCGGTTCTACGACGCCGCCGCCGAGGGTCGCGAGATCACCTTCGCCGACCGCGCCCAGTCCCGCCAGACCCAGGTCTCGGCCGCCTGGCGCGCCGTCCGGGCGATGGACGAGGTCGTGGCCCGCTCCGGTGGCAACGGCATGCGGATGGACAACCCGATCCAGCGCTTCTGGCGCGACGGTCACATGGGCCTGGCCCACGCGATCCACGTCCCCGGCCCGGTGCTGCACGTCTCGGCGATGACCGAGATCGGCGTCACCCCGCCTCCCGGCCCGCTGCTCTCGATGATCTGAGGACTCTGATGACTGCCACCACCGACATCCGCGGACTCGGCTACCTCCGGGTCCAGACCACCGACGTCCCGCGCTGGCGCGAGCTGACCGTCGAGGCGCTCGGCCTGGCCGAGACCACCGGCCCGGTCGCCGATGGCCTCTACCTGCGCATGGACGAGCGGGCCGCCCGCCTGATCGTCCTGCCCGGCGAGACCGACAAGGTCCTGGCCGTGGGCTGGGAGGTCCGTGACCAGTTCGCCCTGGCCCGGGTCGGCCGTGCCGTCGAGGCCGCCGGCTTCGGCGTCAAGGAGCTCACCCCGGTGGAGTGCGCCGAGCGCTCCGTCGAGGCCGCGCTGACCTTCGAGGACCCCGCCGGCACCCCGGTCGAGGTCTTCTTCGGCCCGGTCCTGGACCACTCGCCGGTGCGCACCACGTGGGCGCAGACGTTCGTCACCGGCGACCAGGGGATGGGCCACGTCGTCCTCCCGACGATCGCCTTCGACGACACCTACGCGTTCTACACCGAGGTGCTCGGCTTCCTGCCCCGTGGCGCGATCCGCGTCTCGGGTCCGGTCGTCGAGGGGCAGCCGGTCCGCCGGGTGCGCTTCATGGGCGTCAACCAGCGTCACCACAGCCTGGCCGTGTGCCCGGCGCCGCACGGTGGCGAGCCCGGCCTGGTCCACCTGATGATGGAGGTCGACTCGCTCGACGCCGTCGGCCGTGCCCTCGACGAGGTCAACCGCCGCGGCTTCTCGCTCTCCTCCACGCTGGGTCGTCACACCAACGACAAGATGGTCTCCTTCTACGTCCGGGCTCCGGGCGGCTGGGACCTCGAGTACGGCACCGAGGGCATGCTGGTCGACGAGGCGCACTACACCGCCGAGGAGATCACCGCGGACTCGTACTGGGGCCACGACTGGTCCGGTTCGGAGCCGCTGGCGGCCTTCACCCCGCCGAAGGGCTGATCGCACGCGATGAGTGAGGTGACTCCGGCAGCGCCGGTGACCTGTGACGTCCTGATCGTCGGGTACGGCGCTGCCGGAGCCACCGCCGCGATCGAGGCAGCCGAAGCCGGCGCCTCGGTCGTGGTCCTGGAGCGCGCGGGCGCTCCTGGCGGCTCGTCGGCCCTGTCGGGCGGCGAGCTCTACCTGGGCGGCGGGACCTCGGTCCAGGCCGCCTGCGGCTTCTCCGACACCCCCGAGGCGATGTTCACCTTCATGGTGGCGGCCCTGGGCCCGCACGCCGACGAGGAGAAGCTCCGGCTCTACTGCGACGGGTCGGTCGAGCACTTCGACTGGCTGGTCGCCCACGGCATGCCGTTCACGCCGTCGCTCTACGACGGCCCGACCTGGATGCCGCACACCACCGACGGCCTGATGTGGCTCGGCGAGAACGCCTGGCCGTTCAACGAGTCCACCGTCGGCGGCGGCCCGGCCCCGCGCGGCCACCGCGGACCGACGCCGTTCTACGCCGGCAAGGTCCTGATGGACACCCTGGTCGCGGCCGGTGAGGCCGCCGGTGTGCTGACGGTGTCCGACACCCGGGTGTCCTCGCTGATCGTCGAGGATGAGCGAGTGGTGGGCGTGCGTGCCCGGCGCTTCGGTGCCGACGTGGAGTACCGCGCCCGCCGTGGCGTCGTGCTCACCACCGGCGGCTTCGTGGACAACGACGCCATGCTGGCCGACCACGCCCCGCAGCTGCTCGGCCGCGGCAAGGTCTCCGACGGCCTCGACGACGGCTCGGGCATCACGATGGCCCTGGAGGTCGGTGCCGCCACCCGCCGGATGGGCGCCTACGAGACTGCCCTGACCTACCTGCCGGCCCTGGCGTGCCGCGGCATGATCGTCGACGCCGACGGCCAGCGCTTCGTCAACGAGGACGCCTACCCCGGGATCGTCTCCCACGCTGCGGTCGACCACCGTCGCGGCCCGTTCTGGGTGATCGTCGACGAGGCCGGCCTCGAGGACGTCGACGGCCCCGAGCTGTGGGGGGTGCGGCCGCGTCACGGGGCGGAGACCCTGGCCGAGCTCGAGGCCGAGCTGGGGATGCCCGCGGGCTCCCTGGAGGCCACGGTGGCGGCGTACAACCGCGACGCTGCGGCGGGTGCGGACCGGTTCCACAAGGACCCCTCCTGGCTGCGGGTGCTGGAGCCTCCGTTCGCCGCGATCGACGTGGCCGAGGGGTTCTTCCCCGGCACCGGCGAGGGCGGCGGCAACGGCGACGGTGTCGCCGGCTTCACCCTGGGCGGTCTGCGGACCACCCCCGACGGTGCCGTGACCCGGTGGGACGGGAGTCCCGTCCCGGGGCTCTTCGCCGCCGGCCGCGTCACCTCCGGCATCCACGGCGACGGCTACATCAGTGGCACGTCCCTGGGTGACGGCACGTTCTTCGGCCGGCGCGCTGGGCGCTCGGCTGCAGCAGAGAGTGAAGGGACAGTTCATGGCTGAGGGCACTGCAGCATCGCGCACCATCGTCATCACCGGAGCCGCTTCGGGCCTCGGCGCCGCGCTGCGCACGATGGTCGAGGCCGAGGGCGACCGGGTCATCGGCGTCGACCGCGCCGACACCGAGGTCGTCGCCGACCTCTCCACCGCCGAGGGGCGCGCCTCGGCGATCGCCCAGATCCTGGAGCTGTCCGGGGGAGTCGTCGACGGCCTCGTGACCTGCGCGGGCATGTCGGGCGTGTCGCCGCTGCTCCCGTTGGTCAACTACTTCGGCACCGCCGACCTGGTCACCGGACTGCACGACGCCCTGGCCGCCTCGGCGGCTCCGCGCGTGGTCGCGATCGGGTCGATCTCCTCGACCCAGCCCGTCTACCAGCCGCTGGTCGACGCGCTCCTGGTCGGCGACGAGGCCGAGGCGAAGGCGCAGATCGCCGCGGTGCTCGATGGCGCCGCTCGCCCCGAGACGCTCTACCCGTCCTCGAAGCTCGCGATCACGCAGTGGGCCCGTCGTACGGCGGTCGAGGCCGGCTGGGCCGACGCCGGGATCGCGATCAACGTCGTGGCGCCGGGTGTCATCCTGACGCCGATGACCGTCGAGCTGTTCAAGGACGAGAAGATGAAGGCGATCATGGACCGGGCCGTGCCGATGCCACTGCACGGCTACGCCGAGGCCGCCGACATCGCTCGCGTGGTCACCTTCTTCCTCGCCGCCTCGACCACCCACACCACCGCTCAAGTGACGTTCGTGGACGGTGGCGCTACCGCGATCACGCGGGGGCCGTCGGCCTTCTGATCGACCTTGCATTCCGCTGCAACGGGCGGTGGTGAACGCAGACCGTGTTCGCCACCGCCCGTTCGGCATTCCGGCTGGGAGTCACCGAATCGCGGAATCGCGGAGTCACTGAGGTATGGAGTCGCCGAGCCACTGAGGCATCGAGTCACCGAGGCAGATCAGCTTTTGTCGGTGGGTCTGTCTAGAGTCGGGGTAGATCGTCAGTGAGGGCACCCCGAGATCCGTAGGGGCGAAGCCGGCGCACGAAAGAGACGCGCACCTGGTCGGGTGTGTGACGTGTGCGAGCCGCCCCGAGGAGGTGTCCGCTGATGAGTCAGGT
>NZ_JASLGR010000046.1 GCF_030150155.1 Nocardioides sp. | reverse complement strand
GCCAGCGCGCAGGCATGACCCAGCGGGACATCTGCCGAGCGGTCGGCATCGCGGATAGCACCCTCAGTCAGAAGATGAAGGGGAAGGCGGACTGGGCGATACGCGACCTAGAGGCCGTCTCACGAGTACTTCACGTGAGCGTGCCCGAACTGGTCGGAACACTGCCGGACCGCTCAGAGTGGGAGCGCCGCCGGCCTGCAACTGAGCCCGTCCTAGCAGCACCTGGGCCTCGGTTCTTACTCGGCCCAGACCTTGACCGCGACGCCTCGAATCCCCTTATTTTGAGCGGAATCCAGCCTGACACCGACTGTCGCTTATCGGCGATCTGGAGAACTGCGCAGAAGGAACCTGCGCGGGCTGTCGCTACGTCATGCTGACGTGATGAACATGCGTGCCGTCGTGCTGGTCTTGTGTGGCGTGACCGCCTGCACGCTGAGCGCTTGCGCCGATGACCAGCCAGTCGTCGAACCTGCGCCGACACCAGCGCCGCTGGTCGGCTCCTGGGACGTCGTCGGCCTGAAGGGATCTGATGGCGCCTCGGTTCCGACGGGTCAGTTCGCTGACGATCTGCAGCTGAGCTTCGCCGACAACGCCATGACCGGCGTCTCTGGTTGCAACGACATCTTCGGTCAGTACACGCAGTCAGGAGCCGATGTCGTGTTCGCCCGAGACACCTTGGGAAGCACGTTGGTTGGCTGCCACGAGCCACCTCTCCTGAGCCGCCTCATGGACGTCCGTCACGTCAGTAGCACTGGTGAGGCACGGTCGCTGCGCGCGGAGGACGGATCGGTGATCGTCGAACTGCGCAGGCGATCCTCAGACTCCAGCCACTAGATCACCACAACCTGACATAACATTCACTCGCGCCGCGAGAAAAGCCCGCGCAACCCACGCCGCCGCGACTCCCCCTGACCGGCTTGCGGAGCATCCCCGGCCAGGAAACCCTCCGAGGCCGCGCTGACCTGCTGATCGATGTCGCTGACGTCGTCGTCGGCCAGTCGGGCGCAGTAGGCCTGCTCCAGATCGAGGAACACCTGCGTCCGTACGCCGCCACGCAGACCAACCACGCGCGTGACCCAGTACGTCAGCTCACGCGGGGTGATCCGGTCGGCCTGGTACTGACGAACCGCCGCCGCCACAGCCTCGTCCTGCGCGGTGATGCCTGTGAACGCCTCGATCCCGTGGGCTTCCTGCACGGCGACGACCAAGCGGCCGAAGCCCAGTCGGGAGGACTCGGGGCCCTCGACGACCAATGCCTCCAGCGTCGGGTCTGACTCCCCTGCCGCGATCTGCGTCTCGACCAGCGCCGCAGCCTCGGAGAGCACGGTGTCGGCGTACCCGACGGGATCGACCTGCCAGAGTCGCAGCAGATCGACGAAG
This sequence comes from Nocardioides sp., assembly GCF_030150155.1. Taxonomy (GTDB): domain Bacteria; phylum Actinomycetota; class Actinomycetes; order Propionibacteriales; family Nocardioidaceae; genus Nocardioides. Next base: position 100,363 of record NZ_JASLGR010000046.1, on the reverse strand, counting down.
GTCGCAGGCAGTGGCGTGCTCATACCCAGATCATCCCATCCGTCACGGTGTCTTGACATCGAGCGCACTTCAAGCAGCAGAGTGGGACGGTGACGACTGTCGAGACAGGCTCCGCGCCGCCGCTGACCATCGCCGAGGCCGCCGTACAGACGGGTCTGACAGCACACACGCTGCGGTACTACGAGCGCGACGGCCTCCTGCTGAGCCCGCCCGGGCGCACCGCATCGGGTCATCGCGCCTACTCGGCCGAGGACCTGCGCTGGATCCGGATGCTCACGTTGTTGCGCTCCACCGGCATGTCGATCGCCGATCTGCGTCGCTACGCCGACCTGGTGCGCAGCGGCGTCGACACGACGTCCGAACGCCTTGACCTGCTCACCGAGCACCGGGCCAAGGTCGAGCAGCAGATGGCCGAGGTGGCCGCCCACCTCCGGGCCATCGACCACAAGATCGGCCTCTACCAAGCGTTGCTCGACTCCCCCGAGCAACGCGCTTGACTTCGAGCGCGCTCCAACAGATTCAGTGGCCCCATGACCACTTCAGATGCCCTCGGCACCCGCACTCTCGGCTCCGGTGACGCCACCCTGGCGGTGTCGACCCTGGGCCTCGGCTGCATGGGGATGAGCGAGTTCTACGGCACCGGCGACGATGCCGAGTCGACCCGCGTGATCCACCGCGCCCTGGACCTCGGTGTCACCTTCCTCGACACCTCCGACATGTACGGCCCCTTCACCAACGAGCGACTCGTCGGCGCCGCGATCGCCGGCCGCCGCGACGAGGTCCAGCTGGCGACCAAGTTCGGCGTGGACCGCGGGGATGGCGGCTCCACCCGCAGCATCAACGGCCGGCCGGAGTACGTCAGGTCGGCCTGCGACGCCTCGTTGCAGCGTCTCGGGGTCGAGACCATCGACCTGTACTACCAGCACCGGATCGACCCGACCGTCCCGATCGAGGAGACCGTCGGCGCGATGGCGGAGCTGGTGCAGGCCGGCAAGGTGCGGTACCTCGGCCTCTCCGAGGCGGCGCCGGAGACGATCCGCCGAGCCCACGCCACCCACCCGATCACTGCCCTGCAGACCGAGTACTCGCTCTTCACCCGGGACCTGGAGGACGAGATCGCCCTGGTCCTGGCCGAGCTCGGGATCGGCCTGGTGCCCTACTCCCCTCTCGGCCGCGGCATGTTGACCGGCAAGCAGGAGTGGACCACCGCCGAGCAGGGCGACGGTCGGGCCAGCGCCTACTTCCCGCGCTTCCAGGGCGACGCGCTGCAGGCCAATCTCCGACTGGTCGCGGCCATCGAGGAGATCGCCACCCGACGCGGTTGCACGCCGGGGCAGCTCGCGCTCGCCTGGGTGCTGGCCCAAGCCGACCGGCTCGGCGTCGGAATCGCCCCGATCCCTGGCACCAAGCGACTCCCCTACCTGGAGGAGAACGCCGCCGCGGTGCGCGTGCACCTGGACGCCGACGACCTGGCCGCACTGGAGTCGGCGGTCCCGCGTGGCGCCGTCCAGGGCGAGCGGTACGGCGACATGTCGACGGTCAACAGGTGACCCGCCTGGGGCGCCGCCAGCCACAGACCGGCGGCGCCCCAGGTGCTCAGACGATCGCCACCAGGATCGGCACAACGATGCTCACCATCAGCGCCGAGAGCCCCATCGACAGTCCGGAGAAGGCACCCTCGGTCTCGTTGTCGGCCAGCGAGCGCGACGTACCGACGCCGTGGGAGACCGCACCCATCGCCACGCCGCGGGCCCGGCGATCACGGATCCGCATCCAGGTCATCAGGGTCGGTGCTGCCACGGCACCGACCAGGCCGATCAGGACGGTGAAGACCGCCGTCAGCGACGGCAGTCCCCCGACCTGCTCACTGACCGCGATCGAGACCGGCGTGGTGGCCGACTTCGGCGCCATCGTGAGCGCCAGCTGCTCGGAACCGCCGCACAGCCTCACCAGGAAGTACCCCAGGCACACCGAGACGATCGCGCCCAGCGGGATGCTGACCAGCAGCGGCACGACCAGGCCCTTGAGGGCCGCGAGCTGGCGGTACAGCGGCACCGCCAACGCCACGGTGGCGGGCCCGAGGAAGAAGCTGATGATGCTGCCGCCGGCCAGGTACGTCGTGTAGTCGAGGTCCAGCACCTTCAGCACGATCACCAGCACGACCATCGCGACCAGCACCGGCTGGGCCAGCGGGTGGCCGTGCGTACGCCGCTTGACCTCGAGCCCCAGCTGGTAGGCGCCCAGGGTGATCGCGACGGCGAACAGCGGGGTGTGGATCAGGTCGGTCAGATCGCTCATGCCCGCTCCTCCCCGAGCTCTCCCCCATGACCGCCGTCGCCGACGTCACCCACATCGGCCAGGTCCAGCGCCTCACCCTCGACCTCACGCCGCGTGATCCACCACTGCAGCAGCCAGCCGACCAGCAGCAGCGTGATCAGCCACGATCCGGCCATCGCGACGACGATCGGGAGCGCATGGTCGCGCAGCACCCCGAGATAGACGATGACGCCGACCCCGGCCGGGACGAACAGCAGCTGCAGGTGCTTGAGCAGCCTCTCCGCCACGACCACCACGCCGGCGTCGTCGCCGGGCTTGCGCCAGACCAGCAGGGCCAGCAGGAGCAGCATGCCGATCACGGCACCCGGCACCGGCAGGTCGAGGACCCGCACGATCACCTCGCCGACCAGCTGCAGGCAGACCAGCCAGGTGAGTCCGCTGATCACGAGAGCCGATCCCCCTGAGTCGCCGACACCACGAACGAACGCATACCCCCATCTTCCTCCCCGACGCGGCCGTCGCGGCCCTCGGGCATCACGCCCGCGCGCAGCATGAGACGCTCGTCTCATGCGTGCCGTCCTGACCCGAGTCCGCGAAGCGTCGGTCCGGGTGGACGGTGAGGTGGTCGGCGTACTCCCTCGGCCCGGCCTGCTCGTGCTGCTCGGCGTCGGCCATGACGACGGCCCGGATCAGGTCGCCTGGCTGGCGCGGAAGATCTGGGGGCTGCGGATCCTCGACGGCGAGCTCGCGGCCTCCGACGTCGATGCGCCGATCCTGGTGATCTCGCAGTTCACCCTGTACGGCGATGCGCGCAAGGGTCGACGGCCGTCGTGGACCGCCGCGGCTCCCGGAAGCATCTCCGAGCCCCTGTACGACGCCTTCTGCACGTCCCTGGCCGACCTCGGCGCCCACGTGGAGCGGGGTCGGTTCGGGGCACACATGGAGGTCGCCTCGGTCAACGACGGCCCTGTCACGCTGGTGCTCGAGACCCCCTGAGGCGACCAGGCCTCGGGCAGACTGGCCCGATGCTGCACCGTCATCCGTTCCTCAGCGTCCTCACAGGCGCGTACCTGGTCTTCGTCGGATGGCTGACTCTCACCCCGCAGCGCAGCCACACGGGACAGGCCCAGATCGCCGGCCGGATCCTCGAGGCGCTGCACCGCCGCGGGTATGCCGAGTCGATCGACTACGCGCGGTTCGAGTTCGGCGCCAACATCGCGCTCTTCGTCCCGGTCGGGATGTTCCTGCTGCTGCTCTTCGGCGCCGGTGGATGGTGGGTGGCGCTGATCGCCTCGGTCGCGCTGACCCTCGGGATCGAGTCGGTGCAGCATCAGATCCCGGGGCGGGTGCCCGACGGACGCGACATCGTGGCGAACAGCGCGGGTGCTGCGATCGGGATCGTGATCGCCTTGGTCCTCACGCTCCCGGCCACGCTCCGGCGGCGACGACGCCGGCAGCACCGTCAGAACGGCGGGAGCCGTCGGGCCGACGCTGTCGCCTAGCGCGGCCTGCCGATGAGCTCGAGCACTCGGGTCATCGCGGCGACGGCGTCCCCGATCGGGTCGGTGTCCCCCACGGCGGCGCCGTAGAGCAGTGACGCATCAGCCAGTCGGGCGAGCAGCTCGACGTCGGCGGTGTGGGCGACGTTCACCCAGCCACTGCGTTCCAGGACCACCGAGAGTGCCGCCAGCAGACGCGGCCGGGACTCGGCCACGATCGGGCCGAGGTCCTGGTCGGCGGTGGCAGCCAGGATCGGCTGCAGTCGCAGGCTGACCACCTGGTCGTCGAGGAGCGGGGCGTAGAGCGTCTCCAGCAGCAGCCGTGCCGTGCGCGCTGCGGTGCGTTCGCGGCGGCGCAACCCGGTCGCGAGGCTCACAGCCCCGGCGACGCGGATCTGCTCGGCCCGCTCGACCGCCGCGCGGTAGAGCTCGGCCGAGGTGGCGAAGTAGTAGTTGGCCGAGCCGCTGGGCACGCCGGCCGCCTCGGCGACCCGGCGGTGCGTGATCGCGGCCGGCCCCTCGTCGATGAGCAGCGTCGCCGCGGCCTGGGTCATCGCCTCGATCCGTGCCGCGCGCTTGCCCTGTCGCCCCTCCCCGACCGCCTCTGCCATGCCCCCATCCTCCCGCATCGGAATACCTATACGCATGTATAGGTTATGTCGGCAGAACACGTTCACCACACGAAGGGATACGGGGATGCCTACGCTCCTGGCCACCCAGGGCCTGAAAATCGACTGGGCCACCATGCCTACGTACAACACGATCATGGCCGTCGCCGTCGGCGCCGGACTTCTCGGCCTGGTCATGCTCGGACGTCAACTCCGACGCGATCCCGCCGACGTCTCGGCCGAGGGCTATGCGGTTAACTTCGGCATCCTCGGCGTCATCCTGTTCGCCACCGGCCTGCACATGACGCTGACCTGGCCCCTGGCCGCGGGCGGCTTCCCGTTCGACAACATCATCTTCGGCGAGACCAGCCTCGGCTTCGGTGTCCTGCTCCTCGGCGCGAGCTTCTGGCTCTGGAAGCGCGGCACCGCCGCTCTGGCCTCCCCCGAGCCGCTGCGCGCCCTGGCCAAGGTCGCCCAGCCGACCGCCATCTTCATCACCGGCCTCGGCCTGGCCCTCGTCGCGATCGCCGTCGCCGGGGTGAAGTACCAGCTCTTCGCCGCCCCGCCCGAGGAGCCGATCAGCGGCGAGTTCGCCAGCCACCCGCTGGTCGAGGCGACCTTCATGTCCGGGCTGATCGGCCTGGTCGGACTCGGAGCGATCTCCCTGGCCGCAGCGATCACCGCGATCCTGCGCTCGCCGAGCACCGCACACCGCTGGACGGCGATCACCGGCTGGCTGTGGGCGATCACCGGCACCCTGCTGCTGCTCTTCGGTGCGATGAACTTCTTCACCCACATCGGCCTGATCATGAACACCATGTGATCGGGCACGCTCAGCGCCCACAACGGGGCCGCCACGTCACCGTGGCGGCCCCGTCGTGCGCACCGAGGCTGATCAGCCCCGCGGCGTGAGGCCGTCCGGGAACCCCGTGAACGCGATCGTGCGCAGCGTCGCCTTGCTCCACGTCGGGGAGACGATGCCGAAGGAACGGCCGCCGTTGCGCACCGGCGAGATCACCCACAGACCGTTGCGCCCCTGGGCGTCGGTGCCGAGCCAGGCCTGGGCGGACCCGTCGATCCGGAGCCGCTCGGCCCCGGCAGGTGCCGGTCCGTCCACGATCACCGCGTCGTCGGCGAGCCGATCGCCCGCCCGGTGGCGGACCGAGACGGTGTAGCCGGCGACAGTGAACGTGTCGGTCACGACCGCGTCGTTCGTGCCGGGCCGGGGTGTGCCGGTGGCGGTCACCTGCGGTGCCCCGGTGGGCGCCTGGTCGTGGATCACCGCGACCCCCACGGCAGCCGCAGCCGCCATCGCCGGTACGGCGACCCAGGCACCGTTCGGTCCACGCCGGGCGCGCGGCATCGGACCGGCATAGCGCAACGGCTGCGCGCTCTCGCGCATCGCGCCGCCCAGCTGGGACGTCAGTTCATCGTCAGTCAACATGGCTGTGCTCCTTCGTCTCCCCCGTGTCGCTGTGACCCGAGGAGTCGGTTTCCTTGAGGGCGGCACGCAGGCTGGTCAGCCCCCGTGCCGTCTGTGACTTGACGGTCCCGGCGGTGCACCCGAGCACCTGCGCCGTCTCGGAGACCGAGAGGTCCTCGAAGTAGCGCAGCACCGGGACGGAACGTTGCCCGAGCGGCAGCGCCCGCAGGGCCCTGACCAGCTCGTCGCGATCCGCGACGCGATCGGTCACGGGCACGGCGACGTCGTACGCCCAGGCGGTCTCGGCAGGGCGCCGGGACAGCAGTCGACGTCGGTCCTTGACCAGGTTCACGACTGCCCGCCGGGCGTAGGCGCCCGGGTCCCGACGGGCCGAGCGCCACCGCCGTGCGGTGCGCTCGAGCGCCGTCTGGGCGATGTCCTCGGCATGGTGCCGGTCCCCGGTGAGCAGGAACGCGATCCTGACCAGGCGGTCCGACGAGGCGCGGACGAACTCCTCGAACTCGCGCTGATATCCCGTGGCGATCATGGTGCCTCCCGTTGTGTCACACCCTTCCAAACGCCGAAGTCCACCGTGCGGTTGTCACGCACGGTGGACTTCTGCGCCCGAGATGGATGGTTAGGTGGGGAGCGCCCGGGAGCCTCAGCGCTCCTCGTACGGCGTGATGCCGGGCATGCCGAGGAGGTTCTTGCCGTACCCCTCGAAGCCGGTCAGCGGCAGGATCGCTGCGTGCCGGGCGGCCGTGTTGGCGTCGCGCCAGAAGCGCTGCAGCGGGCTGCGCTCGGCGAACGCGCCGGCGCCGTGGATGTCGATCAGCTTGCCGATCGCCATGGTGACGCACTCGGCCGCCCAGCCGGTGTCGGCACGGGTGAGGCCGACCTCAAGCCGGGTGAGCACCCGCCCCTCGGCGGCGGCAGCGTCGATCAGCTGGGCGGCACGGAAGGCGTGCAGGTGGGCCGTGTCGACCAGCGTCACGGCACGGGCGAGCTCGACCTGGTGGGCGGTCGACTCGGTCTGCGTGCGGTAGATGGTGTGGCCGACGTCGCGCTTGCCCATCAGTCCCATCACGTAGTCGACGGCCGCGGTGCCAGCGCCGAGCAGAGGGCCGACCAGACCGAGGGCGAAGACGGGCTGGAGGGTCGCGGCGGCGGCAACGTCGTGGCCCTCGATCCCCAGGCCAGGGGCCTTGCCCTGCACCACGTCGGCCAGGCGCATGATCCGGTGGTCGGGGACGAACCGGTCCTCGACGATCAGGCAGTTCGAGGCCGAGGCACGCATCCCGGCGGTAAACCAGGTGTCCTCGATGTCGTAGTCGCTGCGCGGCACAGCGAAGAGGACCGGCTGGTCGGGGGTGCCGTCCTCACGCAGGAGCATGCCGCCGAGCCAGGCCCAGTCGGTGTACCAGGAGCCCGAGTTGTAGTACCACGTGCCGCTGAGCCGGTAGCCGCCCTCGGCCTTCACCGCCGTGCCGTTCGGCTGCACGATCCCGGTCAGGATGGTCTCGGCACCCTTGTCCGCCCAGATCTCCTTCTGGGCCTGCTCACCGAACAGCTGGCCGATGTAGTTCGACACGGTCGCCAACGTCACGACCCACGACGTACCGCTGTCATAGAGGCCGACCTGGCGGGTCACGCGCAGCAGGTCGGAGACGAGTGCGCCGCGGCCGCCGACGCTGGACGGCTTCAGGGTCGCGAAGGCACCGGTCTGCTGCAGTGCGTCCATGACGACGGTCGAGACGCGACGCTCGGCCTCCTGTCCGGCGGCCTCCCCCACGATCTGCGGGCCGATCGCGTCGATGCCGTCGAGGATCGCGCGTACGTCGTCACCGGGCTCCCCCACCACAGCGTCGATGCCGGTCGCGGTGATCTGGTCGTTGTAGCTCATCACAGTGCTCCTTTGATCCGTTCTGGCCCAGGTCGGAACCATTGACAGTAATTAATTATCATCAATAGTGTGTGACGGCAACCACATCCGTGACCTCGGCTCCGACCGGGGCGAGGAAGGAGAACCCGATGAAGACGACGACTCTCGCGCCGGCCCTGAGCGCTGCCGACCTGCACGCCGAGCACGAAGCGGCGTTCAAGCGGGCGATGACCCGCCTGCCCTCGCCGGTGACCATCCTGACCACCGTCGACGAGTCCGGGCGGCCGGTGGGAGCGACCGTCGGCGCCGTCACGTCGCTCTCGCTCTCCCCGCTGCTCCTGATGGTGTCGCTGGTGACCGAGAGCCGGATCGCCCACCACATCGCCGAGCGAGGCTCCTTCAACCTGCACGTGCTTGAGGCCGCACATGCCCACCTCGCACTGCGGTTCGGCTCGCCGTCGCAGGAGAAGTTCGACGGGATCGACTGGAGCCCGTGGCACGGACTCCCCCTGATCGCCGGGGCCGCCACGCACCTGCACTGCAGCGTCCACACCGCCGTCGAGCTCGGTGACCACACCGTCTACGCCGCAACGCCGCTGGCCATCGAGATCAGCGACGCGGGCGCTCCCCTGGCCTACGCGGACCGCATCCTGGGGCCGATCCAGCGATAGGTTGGCCCTCATGGGCAGAGTGGAGCACGCGACCGAGGCACTCGAACGCCTGCTCGCCGGGCGCACCCCGGGTGAGCGGATCGGCTCCAAGGCCGACCTCGTCGCCGAGATCGGCGTCGCTCCGGGCACCATCAACCAGGCCATCCGGCTGCTGCAGGAGCGCGGCCTGATCGACCTGCGTCCCGGTCCGGGCGGGGGCGTCTTCGCCGCCCGGCCCAACGCGTTGGAGAAGCTCGCCTCGGCAGCGCTGTCGATCGGCAGCCCGCGTTCGCTCTTCGAGGACTCCGTCCGCCTGCGCCGCGCCCTGGACCCGGTCTTCCTCGACGACGTCATCACCCACACCACACCCGCGCACGGCGCACGGATCCATGCGATCCTGCACGACCTCAAGGAGGCCGCCGCCCGCAACGACGGCACCGCCTTCTCCGCCTGCAGCTGGGACTACCAGGTCGCGATCTACGACGTCAGTGCGTTCGAGTTCTCCCGGGCCGTGCTGATGGCCGCGATCCGCATCCAGCGCGACGCCTACCCCCGGATCTGGGCGAACGAGGGTGACCTCGACGTGCTCTACGCCCACCACGAGGAGCTGTGGCTGGCCATCGAGCGCGGCGACCGTGAGGCCGCGCTCGAGGTCATGCGCGAGGCGATGACCCGCGAGCTGGCCGCTGCGGCCCAGCTCGACCGGACCGCCGCGGGCTGACGCTCAACGCAGGAACGCCTTGAGCAGCGGACCTGCGGTGCCCGAGCCGGTCTCCCCCGTCGCAACGAAGACGGCGACCGCGAGATCACCCTGGGTGGCGATCATCCACACGTGCGTCGGCAGGGCGCCCTGCGCGTTCGGCGTACCGAACTCCGCAGTGCCGGTCTTGGCGCCGACGTTGCCCGGCAGGTCCCGCAGCAGCGCTCCGGAGCCCTCCGTGACGACCGCACGCATCAGCACCCGCAGCTGTGCTGCCTCCTTGGCCGTCAGCGGCACCTTCGGGCTGGCGGTCACGGTGTGGCCCACCACGAGGTGTGGCACCACGACGTGCCCGGCTGCGACCGATGCCGCGACGGTCGCCATCGCCATCGGGCTGGCCAGGACCTTGCCCTGGCCGATCATGTCCGCGGCCTTCTCGGTGGCACCGGCCGGTGCAGGCACCTGACCGAAGTAGGCCGGGAAGCCCAGGTCGTGGTCCACCCCGACCCCGAGGGCCGCGGCGGCCTGGGTGAGGTCGTCCTTGCCGAGCCGGTTCCGCTGCCCGATCACCGCGGTGTTGCACGAGTTCGCGATCGCGGTCTTGAACGACAACGTGCCGAGCTTGGAGGCCGGGTAGTCGTTGTAGTTCTTGAACGACCTGCCGTCGACCGTGACCGTCTGCGGGCACGTGACGGTCGAGTCCGGGGTCACCCCGGCCCGGATCAGGGCCAGCGAGCTGACGATCTTGAACGTCGATCCGGGCGGGTACTGGCCGAACGTGGCGGCGTTGAGGCCCTTGTTGCCGGGGCCGTTGGCGGCGGTGATGATCTCACCGGTCGAGGGACGGATCGCGACGATCGCGCTGGCCGGAGACGTCTCGCTGCCGGCCTGGTCGAGGATCTTCTCCGCCTTCGCCTGCAGCTTGAGGTTGAGGGTGAGCTGGACCGGCTTGCCGGGGGTGCCGTCCCAGTGCGCCAGCACGCGGGTGGTGCCGGAGGTACTGGTGGTGCTGGAGGTGCTAGGCGTGGTGCTCGGCGAGGCCGACGATGACGCTGACGCTGACGCAGAGCCCGACGGGGTGATCGCAGCGGTGCTGACCGCCTGGACCTTCACCGTCGGCGTTCCGGCCAGCTGCTCGTCGTACCGTGCCTCGAGACCAGAGAGTCCGACCTGGTCACCGGCCACGATCCGTCCCTTGGAGGCGGTGACGAGCTCCGCTGTGGCGGGGCCGACGCGGCCCAGGAGCGAGGACGCGAACTCGCTGCTCGGGGCCAGGGGCATCGTGTCGCTGATCTGCCGGGCGCCGGGGATCTGAGCGAAGCCGGCGCGGACGGTGGAGGCGACGTCGGCGGTCCGCAGCACGATCGCCTCGACGAACGCCTTCGGCCCGGCAGCGGTGGCGGACTTCACGAACGTCGCCGGAGTGACACCGACGGCCTGAGCGATCCGACGGGCCGACGTTGCGACCTGGGCGGCCGGGATGGCTGCCTTGTCCAGACCGACGCGAACCACCGACCGCTTCGTCACGATCGGGGCGCCACCGGGACCCACGATGTCGGCCCGCTCGGGCTGCTCGCGGCTGATCGAGACCTTCTCCCCCGCCGTCAGGTCGGGAGCGAGGGTGGAGGGCTGCCAGGCGATCTGCCAGGTCTTGGCGTTCCGGGCGAGGTCGACGGTCGTGGAGTAGGTCCAGTGGTGGCCGCTGAGATCCCAGTCCCAGGCCAGGTCCGCGGTGCCCTTCGAGCCCTTGACCGAGACCCCGGAGGACTTCACCGTGACCGGGTACGCCGCCAGTCCGGCACCCTGCTCGGTGAGCTCCTTGGCGGCCGAGTCCTGCGTCAGCGCAACGCCGTCGAGGGTGTGCTGACCGAGCTTCTGCGTCAGTACGTCGACCGCCGCGCGGGCTCCGCTCAGGTCGTCGTCGCCTCCGCAGGCCGAGAGTGGAAGCAGGAGGAGGGTCAGGGCGGTGCTACCCAGAAGCAGACGCATGCCCGCGATCCTCCGCGTCCGGCTGGGTAGAGTCAAAGACATGGGCCGAGTGTCCCGAACCAGCGGGCCGGGGCTCAGCACAGTCCCGCCCGGCGCAGCGCCGCCGACGTGTTGGGTTCCTGGGTGGACGAGGAGGCGGTGCCGGACGGGCTCCCGGACGGTGTCGCCGAGGGCGACGCAGTGCCCGACAGCCCCGGCAGCCGGTCCACCTGGATCGCCTCCGACGTGAACGCACTACTCAACGGCTTGTCGTGCAGGATGCGCTGCCACAACGTGGCCGCTGAGGCCGACCAGACCACCCGGTACTTGTCCCACGACGGCGGCTCCCACGGCACCGTGATGAACTGGATGCCGCTGGCACCGATGTCCTTGAACTGCAAAGCGAGCTTGGCCAGGGAGGCGAGGTTCATGTCGAGGGTGAGCGATCCGGTGGCCGCATCGAGGAACCGGTAGAGCCGAGCCGGGTTCGACAGCGTCCCGCCCGAGAGCGCCTGCTTCACCATCGCCCCGATGAAGGCCTGCTGGCGCTTGATCCGGTCCGTGTCGGAGCGATTGCCGACCACGTAACGTTCGCGGACGTAGGCCAGAGCCGGCTTCCCGGAGATCTTCCGCGTCCCGGCGGCGATGTGGATGCCGTGCTTCGGGTCGTCCCACGTCTGCGGGACACAGACCTCGACGCCACCGAGTGCGTCGACCATCGTCGAGAAGCTCCCGAAGTTGACCTCGACATAGTGGTCGATCGGGATGCCGGTGTTGTGCATGAACTGCGCCTCGGTGCACGCCACCCCACCGATCGCGTAGGCCTGGTTCCACATCACGGTCGTGGCCGCCGGATGGATGATCGAGGGGTCCTTCTTGTCCCGGCAGCGGGGCCGGTCCACCATCGAGTCGCGCGGCACCGAGACGCCGTACGCCGTCTTCCGGTCGGCCGAGAGGTGCAGCAGGATCGTGGTGTCCGACCCGCCCTCACCGTTGAGGCCGTCGACCTGGCAGCCCTCGCAGTCGCGGCTGTCGGTGGCCATGATCAGGATGTTGAGCGGCTTGTGCGGCCCCTCGACCTCCGGTGCCGGCGGCGCCGACTCCAGGAGCTGTCCCGACACGTCGACCTGATGCAGGTTGCCGTTGAACTGGCGGTAGAGGAACGCGGCCGACATCGCCAGCACCAGGGAGAGCACGGCGATCACCGCCAGCGCCGCCCGTCCAGCCGTACGCCGCCACGTGCCCGTCCCACGGCGCCCGCCCGCCACCTCGTCGTTCATGAAGATCCGATCTGCGGCTCAGCCGTCCTCCCCACGCCCCGGCAGGGCGAGGGCGACGATCCCCCACAGCAGCCCACTGACGACGCCGGCGCCGATCGCGGCACCCCAGGGCGGCAGCACACCGGCCAGTGCGGCGAGCGTGACCAGGCCCTGACCGGCGATCGCGATGGTGCGGGCACGTCGGGTGACGCTCCAGATCGCGCGGCCCAGCCCGAGGGCGAGCGCGGCATGCTCGATCGAGGCCTCGTCGAGGGAGAAGACGTCGCTGTCGGGGCCGAGATGGAAGACCTCGGAGGAGTCCGGCGGGCGAGGACTCACCACTGCCGCAGCGGTCGGGGCGGGGTCCTTGCACAGGCCCAGGGCGCGGGTGACGTCGTGACCCGACGGGGTCGCGGTCCGCTCGACGAGGTGGTTGACCCCGGTCTCCCCCATGATCGCCGAGGCGGTCGGTCCGGTCGCCGCCGAGATCAGCACCGGCTCGATCCCGGCCGAGACGAGGGTCGCGACGGCGTCGCTGGCGCCGGCGCGGACGGTGTCCTCGACCCGGATGGTGCCCAGCGGACGCAGGTCGACCTCGACCCCGACGGTGTGGCCGGGCACCAGGGTGACGTCCGCAGGCTCCAGCCCGACCACCTCGGGGTCGGCGAGTCGGACCGGGTGCCGGTCGACGTTGCCGCTCAGGCCCATGCTCGCCGACTGGGCGACGTCGGTGAGGTTGCCGCGCACCGCGAGCCGGGCGATGGCACGACTCATCGGGTCCTCCCCGGCGTGGGCGAGGGCACCGGCGAACCAGCGCAGGTTGCGCAGGTGGGTCTCGTCGAGCGGGTCGACGCTGGCCACGTGCTTGCCCGCGACCAGGGTGCCGATGCCGTCCAGCACCAGGCTGCGTACGCCGGCCGAGCGGGCTGCTGCACTCGTGTGGCGGATCACCACGCCACGACGACGTGCCCGTGCCGCACCGATCGCGAGCGGCGCGAGGACCGCGACGGCCAGCGGCGCAGGCGCCACGCCGAGGGCGACCGCCAGCGCGACGTCGTACGTCGACGAGCTCGCGCCCTTGAGGGCGAGCCAGACACCGGAGGCGAGCACCAGCACCGCCAGCACGACGACCATGCCGTAGCGCGGCCACTCCCGCGGGCCGACCACCACCGACGCAGCGCTCTCCAGGGCACCGGCCTGCACTGCCAGCCCGGCGGCGAGCGCTGCGGTCAGGTAGGCCGCGGAGTGCTCGGCGTCGGTGGCATCGACCACCGCCGCCGCGAACGCCAGCAGGGCCACGGCGCCGACGATGCCGACCGGCAGCGACCGGAGCCAGAGGGGGACGAAGCGCAGTGCGGCGACGAGGCCGACGGCCGCGACCGCGAGGCTCCCCCAGCAGAACAGTCCATCACTGAGCGGATGTGCCGCGTCGACGCCGAGAAGGACGGCGGCGACCACGGCGGCACAGGCGGAGACGAAACCCAGCAGCACCGCACCCGAGGGGCGCTGACTCTCCGAGAGCTCAGGCGTCGTCACCGATGTCACCCTGCTTCCACCTTCCAATAGCGTTCGAAGTCACCCTTGTGGCCGGCCAACCACAACGGAAGGCTGGACTTGAGCACCATCGTTAACTGACCGACATACTCCGGGTCACGCAGCAGGTCGCCGAAGAGCTCGTTGATCCGCCGCCATCGGTAGCGGACAGTCTGCGGATGGACCCCCAGGATGGCAGCGATCGCGGGAGCACTCTCCCGGGTCTCCAGCCACACCAGCAACGTCTCGGAGAGAATCTCTCGGGAATTCGGACTCTCGGCGAGCAGGGGGCGGAGCAGCTCCTGGGACAGGTGCCGGCGCAGGGCCGGCTCCCCGTGCAGCCACAGCTGGGAGTAGAACAGCGAGCAGGTCACGACCGGCGTGCGGGGCAGCACCCCGGCCTGCACCAGGTCGATGGTCCGCTTGGCCCAACGGATCCCGTGGATGGTGTCCTCGACGTCGACCTTCCAGCACCGGGCCAGCACGACGTCGTCGGCCGCGCACTGGGCGACCACGTCCTCGACGTGGTCGAGCGGAACGATGTAGGTCGCGGAGTCCTTGCCGATCAGGGCCAGGGTCTCCGGCCCGGTGGCCTCGGTATCGGGCCAGAGGTGGGCCCGGTCGTCACTGATCCCCACCAGCACGACGACCTCGGCCGGGAGGTCCCACCCGGCGGCCTCCGCATGAGCGGTGATGGTCGCCAGGTCGTGTCCCTCGGTGAGGTCGCGGATCAGCTCGGCACGGTTGTGCTCCACGTCGCGGTCGCGCTGGCGCAGCGCCATCTGGTGCCCGGTCGCCGCCTGGGCGACGAGGTGGTCGACGTACGCCATCAGGTCCTCGCCGGCGTGGGCGAGGGTCGCTGCGGAGAGTCCTGCCTCCAGGATCGCTCGTTGCAGGTGGCGCCAGCCCTGGCGTCCGGCCAGGTGGACGGCGGCACTGAGTGAGTCCAGGGTGTTGCCCTCGATCCCCTCGCCGTAGCCCATCCTGCGGAACAGGTCGTCGACCCCGCTGCTGCTCACCCGACCGCCGGCCAGGCGCTTGAGGAAGAGCGCAGCGGCCTGCCCGGTAGCCATCGCGATCAGACGCGGGCGCCGGCCCTCCGCCGGTCCCGCGTAGGAGGTCACCTCGGACTGGATCCGTCGAGTGATGTCGTCGGCGAACTGGTTGACCCGGTCCCCGAGGTGTTGCACAACGCCTGCCGGCACGGTGGCCTCGTCGGCCTCAGCCCAGGCTTGGCTCATCGGCCGCGTCCGCTTTCGTGCTGCCGGTTTCTTGTGACGTGATCCACCCGACCCCTCCTCGTCGCCTGTGTTGGACATCACACTCTCACCTGCCGCCGACTTTTGTGGGCGTCAGCCGACATTTAGCCCCCTCAGGGGACAAACGTCCCCAGCCGGAGGGAGCCTCGCAACCGGAACTCCACAAAATCCACCCCCTCCCCTGGGAACACCCCAGAAGTTGTGAGGGGCGTGACAACTCTCAGCGCAACAGCGGACGGGCAGAGCCACAGAGGTTTCCCAGGGTTGAGAGTCGTTTCGGGCCGGAGTTGTTAGGCCCAGCACAAGTGAGAGTAACGAAACGGTAACAAGGCCAGGAGTTTGTGGCGCAGGCCACCACAGCGGCCCGGACCGCCTTAACGTCACGGCGTGAGCAGGCGTCTGCCTGCTCCGAGCGATTGAGGAGAAACATGGGTGGCACCGTCGAGGTCGAAGGCCTCACCAAGTCCTTCGGCTCGCAGAACATCTGGAGCGACGTCACGCTGACGCTGCCTCCCGGTGAGATCACCGCTCTGCTCGGGCCCTCGGGCACCGGCAAGTCCGTCTTCCTGAAGTCGCTGATGGGCCTGATCCGCCCCGAGGACGGCACCTGTGTCGTCAACGGCGTCGACATGGTGCGTGCCAAGGAGTCGCAGCGCCTCGACCTTCGCAAGAAGTTCGGCGTGCTCTTCCAGGACGGCGCCCTCTTCGGATCGATGAGCGTCTACGACAACGTCGCCTTCCCCCTGCGCTCCCACACCCACAAGACCGAGGCGGAGATCCGCCAGATCGTCAACGACAAGCTCGACCTGGTCGGCCTGCTCGGCCAGGAGCACAAGCTCCCCGGGGAGATGTCGGGCGGCATGAAGAAGCGTGCGGGCCTGGCCCGCTCGCTGGTCACCGCCCCCGAGATCATCCTGTGTGACGAGCCCGACTCGGGTCTGGACCCGGTCCGGACCGCGAACCTCGCGCAGCTCCTGCTCGACGTCAACGCCCAGACCGACGCCACGATGCTCGTCGTCACGCACAACATCGAGCTGGCCCGCACCCTGCCCGACAACCTCGGCATGCTCTACCGCCGCCACCTGGTGATGTTCGGTCCGCGCGAGGAGTTCCTGCTCACCGACCACCCGGTGGTCTCGCAGTTCATGAGCGGTGACCCGGTCGGTCCGATCGGGATGAGCGAGGAGGTCGACCACTCCCTCGTGGAGGAGGTCCACGAGGAGGAGCTGGTCCGCGCCGAGGCCTACAACGGCGTCCGCGCCGAGGGCTACCGGATGGACGGGCTCGACTCCGTCCGGGCCGGTGCCCGCGCGATCGAGGTCGTGCCCCGCCAGCTGGTCCCCTCCGGTGGCTTCCCGCGGGCGAGCGCCCAGCGCCACGCCCAGCGGGTCTCCAGCGGTGCCGCGCGACTCTATGTCGCCGACGACGAGGAGGCAGACCGAGGATCCGGGGTACGTCGTCCCGACCCGATCAGCCGCGCGCTGACCCAGGTCGGTGCGCTGTTCGCTCTGGCTCTGGACACGATCAGGGCCTCGTTCCGTCGGCCGTTCGCCGGGCGCGAGCTCGTCGAGCAGTTCTGGTTCGTCACCAGCGTGTCCTGGGTCCCCGCGATGCTGGTCGCGATCCCGTTCGGTGCGGTGATCGCACTCCAGCTCGGCACCCTGACCGTGCAGGTCGGGGCCCAGTCCTTCACCGGCGCGGCCAGCGTGCTCGCGGTGGTCCAACAGGCGGCACCGATCGTCACGACCCTGGTGATCGCCGGAGCAGGAGGTGCCGCCATCTGTGCGGACCTCGGAGCCCGCACGATCAGGGAGGAGATCGAGGCGCTCAAGGTGATCGGTGTCGATCCGATCCAACGCCTCGTCGTCCCCCGGGTGCTGGGCTGCATGGGATCCGCGGTCCTGCTCAACGGCCTCGTCTCCGTCGTCGGTGTGCTGGGTGGCTACTTCTTCAACGTCGTGGTCCAGGGCGGCACACCCGGTGCCTACCTGGCCAGCTTCACCGCGCTGGCCCAGACCTCCGATCTGGTGGTCGGTGAGATCAAGGCGCTCGCGTTCGGCTTCATCGCCGGCGTGGTGGCCGCCTACCGCGGCCTCAACACCCGCCCCGGCCCGAAGGGCGTCGGCGAGTCGGTGAACCAGTCCGTCGTGGTCACCTTCCTGCTGCTCTTCTTCGTCAACTTCGTCATCACCACGCTGTATCTGCAGCTCGTCCCGGGTAAGGGGGCCTGATGAGCACCACTCCTGTCTCACGCCGGGCCACGAAGCCCACCGCGAAGACGCCCAAGAAACCCGCCAAGCGCCCGCTGTGGGACCGCGCCCTGGACGGCGTCGCCCGCACCGGCAGGGACCTGCGCTTCTACGGTCGCGTCCTGGGTGCTGTGCCGTACGCGCTGCGCAAGTTCCGCAAGGAGGTGCTGGCCATCCTGTCCGAGGTGAGCTTCGGCACCGGCGCCCTGGCCGTCATCGGCGGCACCATCGGCGTCATGGTCGGGATGTGCCTCTTCGTCGGCACCGTCGTCGGCATGCAGGGCTACGCCGCCCTGGACCAGATCGGCACCTCGACCCTGAACGGCTTCATCTCGGCGTACTTCAACACCCGGGAGATCGCCCCGCTGGTGGCTGCGCTGGCGATGTCGGCCACCGTCGGCGCCGGCTTCACCGCCCAGCTCGGCGCGATGCGGATCAACGAGGAGGTCGACGCCCTGCGGGTGATCGGCGTGCCCGCCGTGCCGTACCTGGTCTCGACGCGCGTGATCGCCGGCTTCATCGCGATCATCCCGCTCTACGTGATCGGCCTGCTGACGTCGTACGCCGGCTCGCGCATCGTCACGGTGTGGATGCGTGGCCAGTCCGCAGGCACCTACGACCACTACTTCCAGCTCTTCCTGCCGCCGGTCGACATCGCGCTCTCGTTCGGCAAGGTGCTGATCTTCTCGGTGCTGATCATCCTGATCCACTGCCGGATCGGCTACCAGGCCAGCGGCGGACCTGCCGGCGTCGGGATCGCCGTCGGTCGGTCGGTGCGCACCAGCATCGTCACGGTGGCGCTTCTCGACCTCGTCCTCTCGCTCGCGATGTGGGGCAGCACGACGACCGTGAGGATCGCCGGATGAGCCGCGGACGCATCATCGACGTCGTCCTCGGGTGTGCCTACTTCGCTCTGGTCGCGGCGTTCCTCTTCGGGGCCGTGCTCTTCTACCAGAAGGCGTTCACCCCGCACACGACCGTGACGTTGACCACCGGCACCCTGGGCAACGCGATCCAGAAGGGCTCCGACGTGAAGCTGCGCGGCGTCCCGGTCGGCACCGTCACCGGGATCAGCCCGACCGCCGACGGCGCCGAGCTGACGCTCGAGCTCAAGCCCTCGGTCGCCGACGAGCTCTCCTCCTCGACCACCGCACGGCTGCTGCCCAAGACCCTCTTCGGTGAGCGGTACGTCGCCCTCCAGGCGCCGTCGGGCAGCACCACCGCTGCCGCGACGCTGGCCCACGGTGGCCAGATCCGTCAGGACACCACCCAGTCCGCTGTCGAGCTCCAGGAGGTGCTGGACCAGATGCTGCCGCTGCTGCGCTCGATCCAGCCCGAGAAGCTCTCAGCGACGCTGGGCGAGATGGCCGCCGCGCTGCGCGGCCAGGGCAGTGCGATCGGCGGATCGATGGACGCCTGGCAGGCGTACTTCAAGAAGCTCAACCCGCTGGTCCCCCAGATGGCCGACGACTTCGCCTCGCTGGGCCGGGTGGCGACGCAGTACGCCGACGCCGTCCCGGACCTGCTCGATGCGCTCGACACGATGACGACCACGTCGGCCACCCTGGTGGCCGAGCGTGACCAGCTCAGCTCGGCGTTCGCCACCGTCATCGACGCCTCCAACACCAGCACCGGCTGGGTGAAGTCCAACGACAAGACCATCCGCGTGCTGTCGGCCTCGAGCCGCAAGGCACTGGAGGCGGCCGCGCCGTACGCCAGCGAGTTCCCCTGCCTGTTCCGGGCGATGAAGAGCTACATCCCGGCGATGGACGCGAACCTCGGCAAGGGCACCAAGGAGCCCGGCATCCACGTCGTGCTCAACGTCGTCTCCTCCCGGGGCAAGTACCTCGCCGGCCAGGACTCGCCGCGCTACAACGCCCAGGGCGGCCCGCGGTGCCCGTACGTGACCGGCCAGACCGGCACTCAGTCGGTCGGACGGGCCGGGGTCACCACGAGCTCTGCCGACACCGATGGCACTGCAGGCACGACCGACGACATCCCGACGATCGCCGCACCGACGGTCAGCCGCCTCGCAGTGGCCGACACCGACCTCGGCGAGGTCAACTCCCCCGCCGAGAGCGAGCTGATCAACGAGCTGATCGCTCCGACGAAGGGGCAGGCCCCGTCGACGTACCCGACCTGGTCCAGCCTGCTGCTCGGTCCGATCCTGCGCGGGACCGAGGTGACCGTGAAATGAGGAGCATGTTCGGCCTTGACGGCTTTCGCTTGACCCTGGTCAAGAGCATCGTCTTCATCGTGGCCACGGCCTTGGCCACCCTCGCCCTGGCCGGCACGATCCGGAACAGCGCGAGCGGCAACAGCCACACGTACACCGCGATGTTCACCGACGTGACCAGCCTGCACACCGGCGACGACGTCCGGATGGCCGGCGTCAAGGTCGGCACGGTGGACAAGATCTCGGTCAGCGAGGACCCGGCTGCGGGTGACGTCGCACGGGTGAGGTTCACCGTCACCGACTCCACGCCGATGACGCAGGGCACCACCGCTCAGCTGCGGTTCCGCAACCTCGTCGGGCAGCGCTACCTCTCCCTGGCCCCGCCCACGACGCCGGGCACGACGCTGCCGGCCAACTACGTGTTCAGCACCGACCAGACCACACCGGCGCTCGACCTCACGGCCCTGTTCAACGGGTTCCAGCCCCTGTTCCGGCTGCTTAACCCCGACGACGTCAACACGCTGTCGTCCCAGATCATCGCCGTCTTCCAGGGCGAGGGCCCGACCGTGGACGACCTCGTCTCCAGCGCCGCCAGCCTCACCTCGACCCTGGCTGACCGGGACCAGGTGATCGGCAACCTGATCACCGACCTGAACTCGGTCCTGACCGTGGTCAACCAGCGTTCGGGTCAGCTCGACACCACGATCGTGACGCTGCAGAAGCTCGTCACCGGCCTGTCCCAGGACCGGGCGACGATCGGGCAGAGCATCAGCGGGCTGGGCAACCTCACCACCTCGGTCTCGGACCTGCTCACCAAGGGCCGTGCCCCGTTGAAGAAGTCGATCTCCTCCCTCGGCGATCTGTCAGCGAACCTGGCCGGCTCCTCCACCGAGCTCAACTCGTTCCTGGAGAAGCTGCCGACCAAGCTCGAGACCATCGGCCGGGTGGCGAGCTACGGCAGCTGGCTGAACTTCTACGTCTGCTCCATCCAGGGTCGAATCCCGCTGCCCGAGGGGTACATGGGCGACCTGGGCGTCAACCCGATCGACAAGAGGTGCCGCTGATGTCGCGTCGTTTTCCCACCGCGTTCGATGAGCGCAACAAGGTGGTCATCGCGGTGATCGCGCTGGCGCTGCTGATCGCCGGCTTCTTCGCGGCCTTCTACGCCGACTCCCTGCCGGTGATCGGCGGAGGCAAGCAGCGCAGTGCCTACTTCGCCGAGTCAGGTGGCCTCAAGGCCGGCAACGAGGTCCGGGTCGCCGGCGTCAAGGTCGGCAAGGTCAGCAACGTCGACCTGGTCGGCGACAAGGTCGTGGTCACCTTCCGCACCAAGGGCGTGCACCTGGGCGACCAGACCACCGCGGCGATCAAGGTCAAGACCCTGCTCGGGCAGAAGTACCTGGCGCTGGATCCGGCCGGCCGCGCGGACCTGGGCTCGGCCATCCCCGAGTCCCGCACCACCACGCCGTACGACGTCGCAGCGGCGTTCTCCGACCTGTCGACCACGGTCGACGAGATCGACACGGCGTCGATGGAGAAGAGCATGGATGTGCTGTCGGAGGCCTTCAAGAACACCCCCGCGTCGGTGAAGAAGATGGTGTCGGGTCTGACCGACCTGTCTCGCACCATCTCCACCCGCGACGGCCAGCTCTCCGAGCTGTTCCAGCAGACCTCGAAGGTCACCAACAGCCTCTCGAGCCGCAACACCGAGCTGGGAGCGCTGATCGACGACG
Organism: Nocardioides sp.; assembly: GCF_030150155.1. Classification (GTDB taxonomy): domain Bacteria; phylum Actinomycetota; class Actinomycetes; order Propionibacteriales; family Nocardioidaceae; genus Nocardioides. Next base: position 79,147 of record NZ_JASLGR010000046.1, on the reverse strand, counting down.
GCGACTCGCTCCTCACCGAACTGCAGAGCCGCCGCGACGCGGTCAAGAAGATGCTCACCGGCACTGCCGCGCTCGGCACCCAGGTCCGTGGCCTGGTCGCTGACAACGAGAAGCAGCTCGCGCCGGCCCTGGCCAAGCTCGACCAGGTCAGCGCGATCCTGCAGAAGAACCAGGACAACCTGGACAAGGCCCTGGCCGACATCGGCCCCTACTACCGGATGCTCACCAACGCGATGGGCAACGGACGCTGGGTCGACTCGTATCTGTGTGGCCTGTTCGACGCCACCGGCGCGCCGGTGCTGGAGAACAACGTGGTCCGCAACTGCCACCCGGGAGGCTCGAAGTGAAGCGCGCATGGATCACCCTGATCGCCGTCGCGGTGGTGGCCGGCATCGGCCTCGCCGTCGTGATGGGTGCCCTGCCCGGCATGCCGAAGCGCGGCACCACGGTCTCGGCCCAGTTCAGCTCGGCCGTCGGGCTCTACCAGGGCTCGGACGTGCGGATGCTGGGCGTCAAGGTCGGCAAGGTGACGGCGGTGACGCCGAACAAGGACGGCGTGAAGGTCACGATGACGCTCGACCACGGCCGCAAGGCGGCGGCCGACACCGGGGCGGCGATCGTCTCCCCCACGATGGTCAGCGACCGGTATGTCCAGCTCACGGCGCCGTACACCAGCGGCACCGCCCTCAAGGCGGGCGCCACCATCACCAAGACGCAGGTGCCGGTCGAGATCGACCAGCTCTACTCCTCGCTCACCGACCTCACCACCCAGCTCGGACCCGAGGGCGCCAACAAGAACGGTGCCCTGTCGCGCCTGCTGAAGGTGGCCGCGCAGAACCTCGGCGGCGAGGGCAAGAACATCAACACGATGCTCAACGAGTTCGGCAAGGCCACCGGCACGCTGTCGGGCTCCGAGGACGACTTCTTCGCCACCGTCGGCAACCTGGACTCCCTCAACACGATGCTGGTCGCCCACGACCAGGGAGTCGCCGACGCGAACCGGCAGCTGGCCGCGGTCAGCAAGTACCTCGCCGACGACTCCGACGACCTCGGCAGCGCGATCGCGAACCTCGGTGACGCGCTCGGCGTACTCGATGACTTCATCAAGGAGAACCGCGGGCACCTGACCAACTCGGTCAAGCAGCTGACCGGTCCCACCCAGACCCTGGTGAAGCAGAAGAAGTCGCTCGAGGAGGCGGTCAAGACGATCCCGCTCGCGCTGCAGAACTTCCTCAACGCCTACAACTCCAAGAACAACACGATCGACGGCCGCGGTGACCTCAACGAGCTGTCGGTGTGGGCGAGCACCGACGGCAAGACCGCGCGTACGTCGTCGGCGGCACCGCCGGTGCTGCTGCCCGGCCTCGACTCCGGTTCCGGTTCGGCGATGCAGAAGAAGGTGTCCCAGTGAACCGGACCGTACGTTTCCTGGTCGGGGTGGTCGGGGTCCTCGTTGTCGGCGGGCTGATCGTCGTCGGGGCCCGGGGCCTGACGAGCGGCTGGGTCTACAACGCGAACCTCCCCGGCGGTGCTGACGTCGGCTCCCATCCGCTCACCCTGAAGGCGCAGTTCGCCGACGTCCTCGACCTGGTGCCGCAGTCCAGCGTCAAGGTCGACAACGTGTCGGTCGGGCGGGTCTCGGCGGTCAAGCTGAACGCCGACGGGCACAGCGCCGAGGTCACCCTCGTGGTCAACGCCGATGCCGACCTCCCGGTCGGCACCCAGGCTCGCCTCCAGCAGACCTCGCTCCTCGGGGAGAAGTACGTCGCCCTGATCCGTCCCACCACAGGGACCACGGGCACGACCGCCACCACGGCGATGATGCACAGTGGTGACACCCTCGCGCTCGGCGACACATCCGCGGCCGCCGAGGTCGAGCAGGTCCTCGGCGCCCTGTCGATGGTGCTCAACGGCGGAGGCGTGGGTCAGTTCCAGGAGATCTCACGCGAGCTGCAGAAGATCAGCAGCGACAACCCGCAGAAGATCCGCTCCTTCGTCACCCAGCTGAGCCGGTTCACCTCCACCCTCAACACCCGCCGTGACTCGATCACCGGCGCCCTCGACGGCCTGGAGGCGCTGTCGAAGCGTCTCGACACCGACAAGGCCAAGCTCGCCAACGCCTTGGACCGGTTGAGCCCGGGCATGCAGGTCATGGTCGACCAGCGCACCCAGCTGACGGCCATGCTCGCCGCGCTCGACAAGCTGTCGACGGTGACGGTCAAGACGCTGAACGCGTCCCAGGACGACATCGTCGCCGACTTCAAGGCCCTGGACCCGATCCTCACCCAGCTCGCCAGGGCCGGCAAGGACCTGCCGGAGTCGCTGCAGATCCTGCTCACCTACCCGTTCCCGGACTCGGTGCTGAACGCCGTCAAGGGTGACTACATGAACGTCTTCGTCACGACGAACTTCCGCACCCTTCCGGCCAACTGCGCCAGCTCCGGCTGTGCCTGGCCGCAGGCGGCGTCGTCACTGCGGAAGGCGCCGTCCCTGTACTCGTACATGCCTGTCCTGCCCTCGGGTACGGCCTCGCCCAGCGCTTCGGGCTCCAGCAGCCCGTCGTCGTCGTCGAGCAGCCCGCACTCGAGCCACCAGCCGTCCGTCACGGCCAGCTCCTCGTCGAGCGCCACTACCCTCCCAAGTGGTGAACCTAGTGAGCCGGCCGTGACGGACACCTCCTCCCCGACGACCTCGCCGTCGGCGACCGAACAGGAGACCCCGTGATCACCAGGGCCATCCGCACGAAGGTGATCGCCTTCGTCGTCCTCGCTCTCCTGACGACCTCCTATCTGGGGGCCAAGTACGCCGGCCTGCACCTGTTCAGCTCCGGCTACCAGGTGACAGCCTCCCTCAGCGACGCCTCCGGGCTGTTCGTGAACGGCGAGGTCACCTACCACGGGGTCCAGGTCGGGAAGGTCGAGAGCCTGACCGCCTCGAGCACCGGCGTCACGGCGGTGCTGCACATCAACGGCAGTGCCCCGTCGATCCCGACGGACGTGACGGCGGCGGTGGCCGACCGGTCGGTCATCGGTGAGCAGTACCTGGACCTGCGTGGCGGCTCCACCGGCGCGTTGGAGGACGGCGATCGCCTCACCGTGACGACCCTGACGCCGGACCTGACCTCCATGCTGCGGGCGGGCCGTGACTTCACCGCCTCGGTCCCCCAGGACGACCTCAACACCGTCATCGACGAGACCTACGACCTGTCCCAGGGCAGCGCCGAGTCGATTCGGCGACTGGTCTCCACCTCGACCGACTTCGCCGAGGCGGCCGACCGGAACTGGCTGACCAGCTCGTCGCTGATCAAGAACTCGACCCAGGTGCTCGACACCCAGGAGAAGTCGGCGGCCAGCATCAGGGCCTACAGCCATGACCTGGGGGTGCTCGCCACCACTCTCAAGTCCTCGGACTCCAACCTGCGCAAGCTGATCGAGAACTCCCCCGCTGCGGCGCGCGAGGTCTCGGCCCTGATCGACCAGGTCGGTCGCCCGTTGGGCATCCTGATGAGCAACCTGGTGACGCCGGCCGAGATCTTCGGCACCAACTCCGCCGGCGTCGAGGACGCCCTGGTGCGGATGCCGGAGGCCGTCTCGGTCGGCTGGGCGATCAACAGCTCCCGTGGTCTCAACATGGGTCTGGCTCCGACGTTCTTCAGCCCGCTGCCCTGCACCAACGGCTATGGTGGCACCGCGAAGCACCAGGGCACCGACACCAGCTCGACCGGGTTCAACACCGATGCTTCGTGCACCTCCGCTCCGTCGGGCGGCCAGGTCCGAGGCGCCTCCGCGGCGCCGAAGGGTGCCTCGGCCACGACACGGATCCAGGTCGCCGGCTCGCTGGCCGACCTGTTGGGTGGCAGCCAGTGAGCACAGGCACGACGGAGGATGCAGTGAGCGAGACATCAGGGCCGGACGAGCACGACACCGACCAGGAGGCTGCGCTGGTCTCCCTCGGAGCCGACACCGGCGACGGTCGTGGCACCTGGGTGCGACGGCTGCGCTGGCTGGTGCCCGGTGTCCTCGCGGTGGCGGTGATCGCCTCGCTCGTGCTGTGGTGGCGGGCGGCGCACAACGACACCTACGACCTGGCAGCGACCCGTGACGCCGTACTCATCGCGGCGACCAGCGACATCCAGACGATGAACTCCCTGGACTACCGCTCCGCGGCGAAGGGCCTCGACGCCTGGATGAAGGTCACCACCGGCACGCTGCACGACCAGATCGCTCAGGTGAGCGACGAGGACAAGAAGCTGCTCGCCGATCAGGGCAAGATCTCGGTCGGCAAGGTCGTCGACGCCGCGGTCACCTCGGTCGACGCGACGAAGGCGTCGGTGATCGCCTCGGTCGAGGTGACCGTCGCCGACGGCACTGACACGACGAAGGAGCCCACCGTGAAGCGAAACCGGTTCAGTGCCGACCTGGTGCTGGTCCGCGGCCAGTGGCTTCTGGAGCGCCTCGAGCAGGTGGCGGTGTCGGTCTCGTGAAGCTGACGACACCGAAGGCCCTCACCGCCGGCTGGGTCCCGTGGGGCGCCAGCGTGGTGCTGGGCGCTGTGACGGCCTGCGCGCTGTGGCAGGCCCACGACCTGGGTTCGACCTCGTCGGCCAAGAACCTCGCAGTCGTGGACACAACGGCGACGAGCGACGTCCAGGGCCAGATCAGCAAGGCGTTGATCGGCATCCTGAGCTACGACTACAGCGACCCGAGCACCACCGCGCAGTCGGCGGCCGACGTCCTCACCGGCAAGGCCAAGAGTCAGTACGACGAGCTCTTCTCCTCCCTCGCCGAGCGCGCTCCCGGTCAGAAGCTCGTGCTGTCCGCGACCGTCCAGGTCGCCGCGGTGAAGAGCCTGACCGACTCCCAGGCAGTGCTCCTGGTCTTCGTCGACCAGTCCTCGCAGCGCGCCACCGACAAGGAGTCGACCGTGTCGGCCGCGCAGCTGTCGATCACGGCCCAGAAGTCGGGCAACCGTTGGAAGATCTCGGACCTCAGCACGCTGTAACGAGGTCCCCCCTCACATGACACGTGGCCGCAGGCGATTCGCCTGCAGCCACGTGTCGTTTCCAGGGAGAGGCTCAGCCCTGTTCGCGCGATGGGGCCACCGGAATGGGAGCGCACGCCCGCACGTCGGCTGCACGGGAGCGAACCAGGGCCGCGTGCGCTCTGAGCCCCGTCCATGTGTGTCGACGTGATCGTCCTCAGGACACACATGACCGCGAAAAGCCCCTAGGCCTGGTAGCGGGATCGCCAGATGCGCCTCTGCCAGGTTCGAACGCCACACCGGCCGGCATCCCGAAGGACGCCGGCCGGTGTACTTGATGCGATGGACTACTTGACCTTCAGAGATCCGCTGGCACGCGAGCCGCGGACGTTGCGGTCACCGCCGTACACGACGGTCACCTTCTGCTTGCCCTTCTTCTTGAGCTTGATCGTCACCGACGCCTTGCCCCCGGAGAGGGTGCCGGTCGCCTTCGACTTTCCAACCGTCACCGTGACCTTCCCGGTGGCCACGCCACCCGACGCGACGATCGAGACGGAGATCTTCGCCTTCTTGCCCTTCTTGGCCTTCTTCGGAAGCACGACCTTGGCGGTGCTGGTGGCCTGAGCGACATTCACTCGGAGCGACCCGTTGGCTGCCGACACCGAGCTGTTACCCGCATACGTGGCAGTCACAGTGTGCGCACCGGCGGCGAGCGAGGCGGGCAGGTTGACGCGGGCACTGCCAGCAACGAGGTTCCCAGTCCCGGCAGGCTTGCCATCGACCTTGAACACGACAGTGCCAGAAACGCTTCCGGTCGACGCCACCTTCGCGGTCACGGCAGCTGCGCGACCGTAGCTAGCCGCAGCCGCGGTCAAGGAGAGAGAGGCAGCTGCACCAGGCACGGCCTTCGTCTTGTCGGACTGCGACGAGGCGGTCTCATTGTTCAGAACGGCAGTCGACTTGTAGCTCAACTGTGCGTTGATGTCAGCGTCGGCGACGGTGTACGTCGTGCCGGTCGCACCCTCGATGGCAGTGTCGCCGCGGAACCACTGGCCTGTGACGGTCCCGCCGGTGAGGGAGAACGTCGCGTCAGTCGCAGTCAGGACCGAACCAACGGTCGGCGAGGTGTTGCTCAGCGTCGGCTTGGTAACGGCATGGTAGGACGTCAGGAGCGCCAGGCTCTGGGTCGTGTTCGAGTATCCAGCCGCGAGCCCAGCAATGGAGGAGACGTTCGCTTCGGGCGCCGCGAACCCGGAATCGTCAACACTCGTCCATGCATAGACCCCGCCGTCGCTCGTCACAGCGCTGCCGGTCCCGTAACTGATGGAAAGCTGAGTGACGGTCTTGGAATCGAGCGCCGCTGGGACATTGGACGCCAACGTCCCAACGCCCCAGTGGTAGAGATGGCCGCCGGCCAACGCGAAGGCGTCACCACCAAAGCCCGAGGCAGCAACCTGGGTCACATTGGTCAATGCCGCCACGTCGTCGGGCAAGTTCGTCACGGCAGTCTGCGTGCCCCAGGCCCGCACTTTTCCGTGCTGAACGGCGAGACCGAAGGTGTCGCCGTTCGCGATCGACGTGACTCCCTCAAGGTCCGTTGGTGTGAGAGCCGCCATCGTTCCCGCGACACTATTGCCACCCCACGCTTGGACGGTCCCGTCCGTCTTCAGTACGAGACCGGAGGAGGTCGCGAGGGAAAGTGCCTTCGCATTGGTGACCGCAGGGGCTAGATCGTCGAGATGGACACGCCCGGTGCCCCAGACCTTGATCGCCCCAGCGCTCGTGATCGCGCCCACCCACGTGCTTCCGCCATAGACCGACTGGAAGGATCCGGCGGCCCCGTCCTCGACCAGACCTGCTGGGACATTGATCTCCGACGGCCCCCAGGCCGTGATGTGGCCATCGTCCGTCAGGGCAAGGTTGGCATTCAGGCTCGTTGCAATACCCACGACCGTCTTTGACGACAAAGAAGAGGGCGGATCGGGCCATGGCGAATCATTCATCCCCGGCGTGCCCTGGTAGCTGACTACGCGGCCGCCGAGGGCGACGGGGACGTTCGCTTGCCCGTCCGCGTGAGCTGGGAGCGAACCGGCCCCCAGAAGAAGTGCGCCTGCAGAGACGGCGACAGCGCCCCTGCGAAGGGTTGAGATCATGTGTGACTCCTCTTCAGTAAGACCGTCCAGGCGGCTGACCTCGAACGCTAGGCGCAATCACGTGAATCGACAGAAATCCACTTGGAGATCAACTCGAAGTTACCGTTCTGTTACCCTTACTTGTTATCCAGGTGACAAGCAGCGACGCGTCCCCGCGAGCAAAGAATCCTCACTTCGCGGGATACTCAAACGGATCGGCGGCGCCCGCACACCGCAAGATCGTAGCGGCATCTCGCTTTCCGGAGGCGTCGCACATCGACCCGGAATTAATCACGGATTGATAGATTTCCACCGGATTTTCAGCGCCAGAGACGGCGGAAGTGATCACCGCCGAAACATCATCGGCGCCAGAGGCGCAGCCGGAAAATGACGGAATTGATATATTTCCGGACATCGGGCCGCCGTCAGTGGCTAGATAGTACTTCGATTTTTTTCGAGCCTTCCAGGCTCCGGATGGTTGTTCAGCCTTTGGTACGTCAGACATCCACCAATCTGCAGCAGACAGATTCAACGAAGCCGGTTTTGTTGTTGAGCAATGAGTTCCGACGGGCACCGATACCCCATCGACAGCAAGGGCGGTAACACGGATATTCACATCTCCAGTCAATTTCGAATCACTATTCAATTGATCTGAGATGCCATCAGCATGGCGCCCATACTCAGCGACATACTCGGCCGGCATAGTGTCGAGGGAACAGACCACATACGTCTTAGTACTGGCCATCAATGGGGTAGGAAATCCATCTTCGGGGCGAATCGTTTGAGAGATCTCTAGATGCACCTCGACCGGAATCGACCCGAATGCGACAGAACGAACCGTCAATTCCGGGAAGTAGCCGAGCCCGTGCCCATTCGATCCAGCGGCAGCCCACACCGGGATCACGAAGTCCATCCGGTTACTAAAAGGCGGCTGCCGCGTGCAGGTGGTATCGACCCAGCCTTCCTCGTCGGTGCCGGAGATGGCCCGCAGACTTGTGACTGGCAGCCGGAAATACTGCCTTGCGCGTAGAGACTCACCTAGCCCAACCGACGTTGCAACTGCCTCGGTATCGCTAACGGAGTAGTCCTTTGCGTAGATCTGGGGCAGCCCGGGATAGCGCTTGCTCTCCTTGGCCTGCGCTCCCGGAACCACAGATGGCACCGCAGCCGCGAGTCCCAGTGCCAGCGCGCATGACAGGAGGCGGAGAGGCTTCTTCACCCACCCACTCTCGCACCTATTGTCGCCGGATGCCACCGAATCAGTTCAAGGAAGCCCCAGTTCATAGAAATCATGGGAACCGAACCACGCATGTCGAGCTCGTTGCGACGACGCATGCAGCCCTAGAGGCTCTACGAGCACGAGCCACTGGGGAACGTCCCGAACGAGATTGAGCCATGACTCGACCGATGAGATTCCTACTACCCCTGGCGGTGCCGGAACCATTGGCATACTAACAATGAACGTGCACCAGTAACCAAATTTCTACCACGTGAATCGCCTGTAGCCATCAGGATTGGGTTCACGCCGGCACTCTCTGGACCACGTTGTGCCCGGCTTTTCGGTTTGATCATTCATTGTGATCATTCAGGAAATGGGACCCGACCCACGTCGTCCGCCGTTGACACAGGTTCGGACACTCTCCGTGCCGTGAACGTGCACGTCGTCGCAGTGAATCCGGCACCTAGATGACACAATGCGCCATTGTCCTCCTGCATCCAGGCGATCCGCCCTAGGAAAGGCGCCTTGATACCTCGACCGACCGCACCCAGTCCATCATTTGATCGCATCATTCGATCGATTCATAGAAATTATGAAGAGCATCCTGGCTTACCTGTCGCCCTCCTTGAAAATCGTGGATTCCATGAATCTCACCCATCCCCCTTGTCAAGAGGTCATTCCAACGGACAACCTCTTCTTTGTGACGCTCGTCACAGTCCACGATATCTAGTACAGGAGCAGTCCATGAAGTCTCGCTTCAAGGTCGCAGCCCCCATCGCTGCCGCCGCTTCCCTCCTTGCTGTTACCGGAACGGCGTTCGCCGCCGCCCCGGTCAACGTCACTGCCGGTTCCTCCTCCACCGGCACGACGACCTACACGGCCGCCACCACCGGCACCTCGCCGCAGATCTCGTTCTACACGCCCTACGTGAACATGAGCTGCGGCTCGGGCACGGCAGCTGGCAAGGTCTACCTCGGTGCACCCACCGCCGGGAAGATCGCCGACATCACGAGCACCACCTGGACCTCGTGCATCGGCCCCCTGGGCCTGACCATGCATGTGTACCAGTCCGGCACCTGGACGGTGAACGGCACGAACGTAGCCAGCGGCGTCACCACGGGCACTGTCGGCAACATCAGTGCAACTGTCATTGCTGTCAACCCGTCGACGGGTCTTGAGGATTCGTCGCTGTGCAGTTTCGTCGCTGCTGGCTCCATTCCTGGAACCTTCACCAACTCCACCCAAACCCTGGCAACCACGGCAGGTGGAACCCTGGCAATCACGAGTGCCACCGGTTGCTCGGGCCAGGTCGTTGCCGGCGACTCAGCGAACTTCGTCGCCAAGTATGTCCTCACCGCTGCCGCTGGCGCAGTCACGGTCAGCTGATTCACCTCGGCGGGGCCGCCACGTTTCGACGTGGCGGCCCTGTGCTGCCATCCCAGTTCTATCCGATCTGACCTCATACATCACCCACTGGAGATCCCGATGAAACTCCGTTCCGCTCTCGCTGTTGGTTTCGCCTCGCTCGCCCTGTGCGCCGTGCAGTCGGCAGCTCACGCCGCCACCCTCAATGTCGAGTACGACGTCTCCGGCACGTCCCACGTCACCCACACGGACAACGACATCACCATCGCTCCGACGACGCTGTCGATCAGCAACGACACGTCCACGAACACCTTCACCGGGCACATGCCGATCGCCCCGGCGCAGTCCCACTTCTACGTTGCGGGCTTCCTCCCGATCGACGCGAAGGTGAACTTCATCGAAGCCGCCCCGCTGACCGGCGTGATCGGTCGCGGATTCGCCAACACGACCGCCTCGTACTACCTGCGCCTGTCGGACGTGAAGGTCGGAGGCCTCCCGATGATCGTCGGAAGCCACTGCCAGACGAAGGACCCGGTCGTCATCACGGCTTCGACCCCTGCTGGCAGCACCTTCAACATCACCAACGGTGGCCATCTCACGGGCAGCTACACGATCGGTAACTTCGAGAACTGCCTACTCCAGGCGTGGCTGATCAACCTGCTCGTCCCGGGCAGCGACAACAGCGTGAGCCTGGACGTTGCGAACGGGCGCTTCGTGGCCTGAGTCGTCAGATACGCCGAACGGGCGTGGAATCGATCATCGATTCCACGCCCGTTTTTCGTTGATCAGAGGCCAGGGCGCAGCTTCTTCGCGGCGGTGTCACGCCACTGCGGCAGGCAGTGGCGGAGCGCAGCAATGATCTCGCAGCGTGCATCAGGACGGTCGAGATCATTCCCGAACAGGGTCCGAAGTCGATGAATCCGGCTGTACATCGTCGGTGGCGGCTCGTGCATCCGTGTAGCGAGCTGAGCCACCTGCAAGCCAGACTCGAGCCACAACAGCAGGGTCGTGCCAAGCACGATCCGCTTGGAATCCGACAGGCCCGACAAGGGCGCAAGACGACGAGCGCTCAGCACCTCTGAGATGAAGGGATCGGGCGTCATCAAGATGGTCCCGAGAAGGTCGACACAGGGAATGGCCGTCCGTCCGTCCTCGACCCTGCCGCTCCGTAGCAGACGGGCAGCCTTCCTGGCCAGATCAACGGCCGCAGGGAAGTCCCGCACGTGGGCCGGGAGTCCCACCACCACCTGTACGCCGGAGGCCGCGAGCGTCGCCGCAACCTCGGTGATGTCGGCGACGGCCACCTCGGAAGGAACCAGCCCGGAGATGCATCCCCGGGCACGAAGAGCCTGATCCGGCAGTGTTCCTCGTACCGCCACCAGAGGGGTCAGGAGGGCTTCACTGGCATTCCCGTCAGCATCAGCGAGGATGTCCAGGCTGTCTTCGGTCACATGTCCGAAGAGCGCCTGCCGAAGAGCTCCAGGCTCACCGTCGGCCTCCGACACTTCTCCGCGACGCTGCTCTCGTTCCAGGGCTGCCTCCGCACGCGACGCCAGGAGCGAGACCAACTCAGCGACACGGTCGTGGAGCGACCTCGCTCGCAGTCGCCGTGCAGGCGGAATGGTGGCGGCCAGGACCTCGTGCGCCGTCCGGCCGACGGAGAAGAAGGCGAGTCTGAGGGCTTGCGAATCCGCCTGCTCGCGACAGAATCGAACCCCGATCCGCCGGACAAGCGGGTCCACTTCGTCTGCCGCCAGCACCGGATCTCCGCCGTGCGCTGCGAACGCCGCAACGGCGCTCTGCGCAAGCTCAGCAGCCAACGGATCATCGGCGAGCAACGCATCATTCAGGAGGCGCTCGGCGACAACAGTCTCCCGCGGACGTTGCACATGCCCATGCGGGTGCTCCCTCCGCGGGTGCCTCATGCGGCCCTGCCCGTGTTCGACGCTCATCCGCTTGTCTCCCTTCCCGAACCTGCCCTGTGCCACTAGGACGCCAGACGCACTGCCCTGATGGGAGAGGCCGGACAAAATCGGCGTCGTCGTTATCAAATTGTGACCAAAGGTTGTCGTGCGCGAAACAAATCTGGCCTGAGAGTCGACACCCGGGAGCAGCTACATGCGACCCATCAGCCCAGCAGTCGTAGGCTGTGAATCGTGAACTCCTCCCCGCTCAGTCGGCGAGCGTGGGACTACGTGATGAAGGCCCTCAACCTCGGGCACCGTGCCGTGTTGATGGCCTCGCGCGGGCACCTCGGCCAGAGTGCGTTCGGCATGCAGGCCGTCGAGCTCCACACGGTCGGGAGGCGGTCAGGGCAGCGGCGTACGGTCCTCTTGACCGCACCCATCTCCAAGCCGGGGCTCGTCGTCCTGGTGGCCTCCAAGGGCGGGGACGACCGGGATCCGGACTGGTACCGGAACCTCGTCGCGAACCCCGACGTCTACCTGACGATCCGGGGCCATGAGGCCCCGTGGCACGCTCGTACGGCGTCGCCGGAGGAGAAGCAGGCGCTGTGGCCGGCCATCACGGCGGCGTACAAGGGCTATGCCTCCTACCAAGCACGAACGGCCCGCGAGATCCCCGTCGTGATCTGCGAGCCGCGTGCGTGAGGGAGTCCCTCACAAGGGGGTGAGTCCGGTGATCACCCAGGTCTGAGCCCTCCGTTCTGCGGTGATGCTCAGCTGTGCCGCGGACACGGTCTTCTGGTCGTCCTTGGCCCGCGTGCTGGCCTGGTCGAGGAAGACCAGGACCCTGGCCTTGTCCTTGGTCAGGGCCTGGACCCCGACGACCTGCACCGTGGCGCTGAGAGTGAGCTTCTGGCCCGGTGCCCGCTGCTGGAGACTGGCGAAGAGGGTGTCGAACTGCTTCCGCGCCTGCCCCGAGAGAGTGGCATTCGCGGCCGCCGTCGTTGCCGCCGGTTCCGTGTAGCTGTAGCTGAGCACCGAGCGCAGTCCATTGCTGACCGCCGTGATCAGACGGGCCTGGCTGTTCACATCGAGCATGGCGCGGTTCTGCAGGGCACTGTCGTTGTTCAGCACCCGTGCCTGCCAGCCGAGGACGCCGGCGAGGACCAGCATCGCGAGGGTGAGGCCGAGTGCCGCCCAGCGCCAGGATCGAACTGTCGCGATCGCCGTCGCGAGTCTGGTCATGAGGTCGTCACCGCCACCTGCTGGAGGTTCTCGACCTTCCATTGCCCCTTGACCAGGACCAGGTCGGCGGAGAACCGATTGCGTTTCACCGTTGCCTCGGTCTTACCGTCGTCGGGCTTGACCGTGATCTCGACCGCCGCGATCAGGGTCGCCGTGGAGTCGGTGAGGTCGGTGACCGCCGCCTGCACGACATGACCGGTGGTGATCTTCTTCTGGTCGGCGACGAGCTGCTGCTCGTCGTCGCCGACAGTGGCGAGCTGGTCATGCAGCACGCCCGTGGAGATGTCACGCCAGGCCTTGAAGCCGTCCGCGACATGTCGGTAGTCCATCGAGTTCATCACCTCCACCGCCTGGGTTCCCTCGACGAGGGCACTGTCGCGCAGTTCGGCTCGTGCCCGCTGCGGACTGTGGTCGGCCTGCCGCCACGACAGGTAGGCGAGCACGAGCACGACCGCAGCGATCGCCAGCAGCGCCCAGGCCCACTCCAACAGCCGTGCCTTCACTTCGAGCCGCCCAGGAGGTCGCTGAGCGTCGTCGTGGACTTCAGCACCGACTGCGGGCCGCGGACGTTGGTCTTCGACGTGCAGCCGGCCTTCGTGTTGAAGATTCCGCTACCCGACGTCTCCAGGCCGGTGTGCATGGTCGTGCCCTCGTAGCCCTGGGTGCACGGCAACGGGGTGAAGAAGGTCGGCTCGATGCCCGACAGCATGCCCTTGCTGGTCAGCACGGCATACGTGATGGACAGGCCCTCGGGCAGCATGATCATCGTCTCCTTGACCCCGGCAGCGTTCGTGCCGAAGACCGTCGCGGTGGAGACCAGGTTGGTCATGAGCTGGCCCAGCGGCTGGCCGACCGTGGTGAAGAACTTCGACAGCTCCGTGGCGGTCGCCGGTGTCGACTCGATCAGCCGACGCCAGTCGGCATCCTCGTCCTTGAACGCATGCGCGACCTCGTCGATGCTCTTGCTGAAGCTCTGGAACGACGACGAGACGTCCTTCTGCGTGGCCAGCACCTTGCCGGAGTTGTCGATCAGACTCGCGGTGACGAGGAAGTTCCGGTCGGCGGTGCGGGCGAACTCGGCAGAGGTGTTGACCAGCCGGGCGAGGTTCGCCCCGTTGCCGCGGGTGAACTCGTAGGTCTCGTCGATCACCGTGTTCAGCGCGTCGGACGGCACCGACGCGACGAAGTCCCGGCTGCTACGCAACAGCGTGTCCATCGCCGGCGGCAGGTCGGCCGCAGTCATCGTGATGTGGTCGCCCTCCCCCAGGTGCTCACCGGCCGTGGAGTCACCGCGGAGGTCGAGGTACTGCTCACCGATCGCGGAGCGGTCGACGACCCGCGCCGTCACCGAGGCGGGCATCACCGGTGCACCGCGCTTGATCCGTACGACGGCGTGCGCTCCGTCCGCCGTGGCGGTCAGTGACTCCACGCGCCCGATCGGCACCCCTCGATAGGTGACCTCGGAGTTGGTGAAGAGGCCACCGGCCTCCGGCATGTCGACGGTGAAGCGATACCCGCCGAGGAACCGGTCGAGGCCGACGTAGTGGATGGCGAGGAAGGTGATCGTGGCGACAGCGATCACGACGAACGCCATCACCTTGGCCTTGGTTGCGAAGGTCAGCATCAGGGCTCCTTGGTCTCAGCCGAGGCGGACGAGGTCGGGACCTGGACCGACTTCTCGGGCACGCCGGGCAACGCCGAGTCGGTCGGGGGCAGCAGGCTCGGGGACGGGGAGCCCGAGGTGGAGGCGCTCGCCGTGCCTGAGGCAGATCCACCGCTGGCTGAGGGTTTCGTCGCACCTGGGGCGGTGGTGCCAGAGGACGATCCGCTGCTCGCAGAGGCGCTCGATGACAACTCACCGACGGGCTTCCGGGTCACTGCGGCACCCGGAGCGGGGCAATCGCCGCGAGCTGCGCAGGAATGGTCCTGAACCGGGTTGTTCCCCGTGTCCTCCATCTGCGGCCACGCACACCCGAACCCGGTGCAGCTCGCCGGCAGGGAGGTGTAGTTCGCCGTCGCGAAGACGTTGAAGTAGTCGCCCTTGATCGCTCCCAGCACGGAGTCGGGGAACGGGTAGGTCAGCAGCAGCTCCAGCGAGTTCGGCAGTGCCTCCCCCGAGTCGGCGAGCTTGCGCAGGATCGGCTCGAGGAGCTTCATGTCCTCGACCATGTCCTGCTGAGAGGCCTTGAGGGTCTTCACGCTGACGGTGCTGAGCTGGTCCAGCGCCTTGAGCATGGCGACCAGCTGGGTGCGCTGGTCGACGAGCACCTTCATGCCCGGGCTCAGGCCCTCGAGCGCGGTGGTGATCTTGCTCTTGTCCTTGTCGAGGGTGGTGGAGAGCTTCGCGACGGCATCGAGCGCGCCGGTGATCGCCTCCTTGCGGTTGTTGAGTCCGCTGACGAAGACCTGCATGTTCGACAGGAAGCCCTTGATCTCCTCGGGGCGACCGTCGGAGATCTTCTGCAGCTCGCGGGAGATGTCCTGGAGCTGCCCGATCCCGCCACCGTTGACCACGAGCGAGAGCGCCCCGAGGACCTGCTCGACCTCGGCGATCTGGCTGGTGTCGCCGATCGGGATGTTCGCCCCCGACTGGAGCACCGCCGTCGTCGCGGTGGTGGACGAGGTGGCGGGGCGGATCAGGGCGACGTACTTCTCCCCCAGCAGCGACGTCTGCTGCAGCCGCGCCTTCGTCCCCACCGGCAGTACGACGTCACGGCGGACCAGCAGGGTGACGTGGGCGCTGCGCGAGTCGGGGTTCAGGGTGATCTTCTCGACCCGCCCCACCGCGATGTTGTCGACCTTGACGCTGCTCTGCGGCACCAGGTCGACGGCGTCGGTGAAGTCGGCGCTGAGGGTCACCGGGTGGGAGCCGACGTTGGCCCCGCCGGGCAGCGTGGTGTTGTAGAGGTCCAGCCCGACCCCGCAGCCCGAGACGGTCATGCCGAGTCCGGCGGCGAGAGCGGCGACGGCGAACGTCAGGCGTCGCGGTCGTGCCGTGCGGGTCTTCATCGGGTGCCCTTCGAGCTGGCGCCGTCCAACATGGTCGGCGGGGAGGAGGCGGAGGTGCGGGCGGTCAGGCCGGAGTCGGCCCAGATGGTGACCTCGTTGACGTTGCCGCGGCCGCCGATCACGTTGTACTTCTCGTTGTAGGAGTCACGCAGGTTGTGCAGCAGCAGCGGGGCGATCTTCACCGTCTCGTCGAGCGACTTCTGCTGGCGCCGCAGCGTCTTCACCGTGGGCATGAGCTTCTCCAGGCTGGTCGCGAGCGCCCCCTGGTTGTCCCGCAGGAAGCCGTCCAGAACCGCCATCGCGCCGGAGAGGTTCTTCGCGGCGGCACTCATGTCGTCCTTGTCATCGGCGAGGTACCCGGCGACGTCGGCGAACTGGCGGTTCACCTTCGCCACGGCGGCGTCGTTGTCGACGAGCATCGTGTTGAGGGTGTTGAGGTTGTCGAGGGTGCCGAAGAAGTTGTCGTCGATGTTGGACAGCGTGGCGCTGGCCTTCCCGAACTCCCCGACCATCTGGTTGAGGTTGCTGCCCTCGCCCTTCATGTTGGCGGCGGCGACCTTGAGCAGGTTCGACAGCGCGCCGTTCTTGTTGGCTCCGTTCGGCCCCATCGCGTCAGCCATCTCGGTCAGACCGCTGTAGAGGTCGTCGATCTCGACCGGGACCGCCGTACGGTCCTGGTTGATCACGGCACCGCTCTTGAGCTGGTCACCGTCGCCCTGGGCCCACGGATCCGTGAGCTGGACGAACCGGTCGCTGACCATCGTCGGAGCGATGATCACGGCCTTGGTGTCGGCGGCGACCGGCTGGCTGGGGTCGAGGTTCATCGTGACCTTGACGTTGCCGCCGTTGGCCTCGACGTGAGTCACCTTGCCGACCGGGACTCCGAGGACCTGGACGTCGGAGCCTGCGTAGAGGCCGACTGTGGAGTCGAAGTACGCCGTCAGCGTGATCGGCTTGGTCTTGAGCAGCTCCCGGATCCCGAAGGCTGCGGCGATCACCATCAGGATCACCAGGGTGGTGATCACGCGGCGGCTGAGGGTGGCACTCACTGGACACCTCCGGGGTGGCAGTTACGGACGACGGAGTTGTCGAGGTGCGGGGTGCCGTCGTCGTTGAAGAGTCCGCACAGGTAGGCGTCGACCCAGCGGCCGTTGCCGGTGGTGGCACCGAGCACCTTGTAGTACGGCCCGAGCTGGGACAGCGCCTTGTCGAGGTTCTTCTGGTTCTTGTTCAGCAGGTCCGAGACCTTGTCGAGCTTGGCCAGCGCGGGCCGCAGGGTCTTCTCGTTGTCCTGCGCCAGTCCGCTCAGCTGGGTGCCGAGGTTCTTGGTGCCGAGCCACATGTCGTGCACGGCGTCACGCCGGGTCTGCAGTTCCCCGAGTAGGTCGGAGCCGTCGGTGATCAGCTTGGCGAGCTCCTGGTTGCGGTCCGCGAGGGTGCCGCTGACCCCCTTGGTCGCCTCCATCAGCTTCGACAGGTCGTCGTCGCGCCCGGAGATGGTGCGGGAGAGGTCGGTGAGGCCACTGACCATCTTCCGGACGGACTCGGGGGTGTCCTTGAACGCAGCGGACAGGGCGTTGAAGCTGGCCTCCATCTGCTGGGTGTCGATCTTGGTCAGGGTGGAGGTGAAGTCCGAGACGGCCGCGTTGACGTCGTACGGCGTGGTGGTGCGCGACAACGGGATCGGACCGTGCAGGGTGCCCGAGCCGAGCGGATCGATGGCGACGTACTTCTGGCCGAGCATCGTCTTCACCTTGATCGCGGCCGTGGTGGCATCGGTGAGGTGGACGCCCTTGGCCTGGAACGTGACCCGAACCGCCTTGCCGTCGAGCTTGACCGAGGTGACCTCGCCGACGCGGACTCCGGCGACCCTGACCTCGTTGCCGGCCTTGAGGCCGCCGGCCTCGGCGAAGATCGCCTCGTGCTCAGGGCCGGCACCGAGGACCGGCAGGGAGGACATGTTCATCGCGCCGTAGAAGGCGACCGCCATGATGCACAGACCGACGATCGCGATCAGGACACGGTTGCGCTCGGCGAAGGAACGGGCGAAGCGAGACATCAGCGGCACCTTTCTGCCAGCGGGACAGCACCGATCGACCCCATGTAGCCCTCGGGGATCGGGATGCGTCCGTTCATCGAGCACAGGTACGTGTTCAGCCAGGAGCCGTAGCTCGCGGTCCGACCGATCGCGTTGAGCTTGACCGGCAGGTTGGTCAGGAACTGCTGCACCTTGTCGCTGTTGTGGTTGAGCGTGTCGGCGAGGACGCCGATGTGCTGGATGGACTGTCTGAGCGGCTCGCGGGTGCCCTCCACCAGGGTGGAGACGCGAGTAGTGAGCTCCCCCATCCCGGCCAGAGAGCTACCGATCGCGGCCCGGTCCGAGGAGAGCCCCGAGACCAGCTGCTGCATCGTGACAAGGGTGGTGTCGAGCTGCCCCGACCGCTCGTTGATGGACTGGAGCACGCTGGACAGGCTGGTAATCAGCTCACCGATCACCTGGTCCTTCTGGGCGAGCGTGGTGGTGAGGCTGGCCGTCGACTTGAGCAGGCCGTCCACGGTGGCGTCCTCCCCCTGGAACACCGCGACGATCTGGGCGCTCAGGTTGTTGACGTCGTCGGGGTTGAGCATCCGCAACAGCGGCCTGAAACCGTTGAACAGCACGGTCAGATCGAGCGCACCGCGGGTGTGCTCGAGGTCGAACGTGGTGCCGGTCTTGACCGCCGTCGAGGCGACCGGGACCGCGTCGGACGTGCTGGCGGGCACCACGGAGCTGCCGCTGGTGCTGCTGGTGTCGGGCTCCTGGATGGACAGGTAGCGCTGTCCGACCAGGTTGCGGAACTTGATCTGCACGACCGAATCGGCGCTGATCCGCACCCCCTTGCGCACCCGGAACGTGACCGTCGCCAGGCGCTTGTCGGTGATCGCGATCTTGTCGACGCTGCCGACCTTGACCCCGGCGACCCGGACCTCGTCACCCTTGTTGACGCTGGTGACGTCGTTGAAGACGGCGGTGTACGTCGTGGTCTGACCCTCACTGCTGTTCATGATCGTCGACGCGAGCATCGCGGTGGCGAACACCGTGACGATCGTGAAGATGATGCTCTTGATGCCCACGACCCAGAGGGAGCCGTGGTTCACGTCGCGACTCATCGCAGTTCCACCTTCGTGTTGCGCAGGGTCGGACCGAGCAGCAGGCTGTTCCAGGCCGGGTACGCCGACGGCGCGATCCCCTGCGTGGGCCCGACGAGCTCGGCGATCCACTGGTTCTCGGCGGGTGAGTTCGCCTCACCGAGTCCGCTCATGGCGTAGAGATAGGACTGGGCGGTGGTGCCCGGCGGTGGTGCGATCGTCGCCGGGGTGTCGTCCGTCGCAGCCTTGATGTCGGTGCTGGCGGCCTCCGGCCACTCGGCCACACTCGTCCCGCTGCCGGTCGTGACAGTCCGGTCGACTGCTGTCGTACCGACGTGACCGGTGACGTACGGGCAGCGCGGCTTGGGCGTGCCCTTGGTGTACCTGACGTCGTCCTTGCCGGCCACGTACTTCTCCCCGGCGGGGATCACCTTGAGGACGGCGTGCAGACCAGGCTGGTTGGTGCCCTTGCCCAAGGCGGTGTCCATCGTCGTCTTCATGTTGGCGACGGCCTTGAACAGGCAGGGGAACTCCGCGGCGTACGGCGACGAGGCACGTAGTGCGGCGCGACTGGCCTTCGACAGCACGATCATGGTGGTGCTGTTGACGTCGAACCAGTGCCGGGCGCTGTCAGCGGAGCCGATCACGCTGGCGTAGACGTTGCGAAGGTTGGTCTGCTCGTCGACCAGCAGCTTGGAGCTGGTCGTCATCGTGGAGAGGGCGTCGACCAGGTCCGGCGCCGCGATGTCCCAGCTGTTGGCCACCGTCGCGAGGTCGGCGAAGTCCTGCGTCATCTGCGGGACCTTGGGGTTCATCTTCTTCATGTAGTGCGACCAGGCGACCATCGCGTCGCCGATCTTGGCGCCGTTGCCGTGCAGCATGATCGCGAACTCGCCGAGCATCGCCGACAGCTTCTCCGGCTGGATCGCCTTGAGCACCGGGAGCAGGGCATCGAAGACCTGCTGGAGCTCGGCGGCCTCGGCCGAGGCGTCCTGATGGATCACGTCCCCCGCGTGCAGCACCGCGGTGGTCGTACCGACGCTGGGCTCGGTGAGGGCGACGTACCGCTCACCGAACATCGTCTTGGGCAGGAGTCGGGCGACCACGTTCTCCGGCAGCAGCTTCATGGTGGACGGGTCGATCGCCAGCGTCAGGTCGGCGCCTTCGGCGGTGGACGTGATCTTGGAGATCTGCCCGACGGGGACGCCGTGGAACTTGACGTCGGAGCCGACCTGGAGGGCGTTGCCGACGACGTCGGTGCGCAGGGTGATGTCGTCGTGCGGGATGAGCACCCGGTTGTAGGAGAGGTACGCGACAGCCAGACCGCCGACGATCAGCGCGAGCGAGAGCAGGCCGAGAACGGCGTCGCGGAGCGCGCCGGCCTTCATCCGGCGATCCTGACGGTGGTGACGGCACCCCACAGCGCCATCGAGAGGATCAGGTCGAGGACGGCGACGGAGACCAGGCTCCGGCGTACCGCCCGTCCGACGGCGACGCCGACGCCGGCCGGGCCACCCTTGGCCTCGTAGCCCATCCGGCAGTGCACCAGGATGATCATCACGGAGAAGATCAGGACCTTGAGGAACGACAGGAAGATGTCGATCGGCGGCAGGAACAGGTTGAAGTAGTGGTCGTACGTGCCGGCCGACTGCCCGTAGACGAACACGGTCATGAGCCGAGCTCCGGCGTACGACGTCAACAGGCCGATCACGTAGAGCGGGATGATCGCGATGAAGCCGGCGATCACGCGGGTGGTGATCAGGTACGGCATCGGGGCGACGGCCATCGCCCGCAGGGCGTCGACCTCCTCGTTGATCCGCATCGCGCCGAGCTGGGCGGTGAAGCCGGCGCCGACGGTGGCCGACAACGCCAGCGCCGCGACCATCGGGGCGACCTCACGCGTGTTGAAGTACGCCGAGATGAACCCGTTCAGCGCCGAGGCACCGATCTGGTCGAGGGCGGCGTAGCCCTGCATGCCGACGACGAAGCCGACGGAGAGGGTCAGGCCGAGCAT
Source organism: Nocardioides sp. (assembly GCF_030150155.1). Taxonomy (GTDB): domain Bacteria; phylum Actinomycetota; class Actinomycetes; order Propionibacteriales; family Nocardioidaceae; genus Nocardioides. Next base: position 58,150 of record NZ_JASLGR010000046.1, on the reverse strand, counting down.
GACGCCGACGGTGCCGCCGATGACGGCCAGCGCGCCGGAGCCGAAGCTCACCTCGGACAGCAGCCGCAGCACCTCCTTCGGATAGCGGCGGAGGGTCCGCGGGATGTCGGCGAGGACTTCGAGGTAGAACCGGAAGCCCTCGCCGAGGCCGGTCAGGCTCTTGCCTACGCTGCGGAGCCAGGCCTTCGGGGTGCCGAGTGCCTTGACCGGGAACTCGGGGGCGAAGGTCGGACGTGGGTAGGTCGGGGTATCGGCCATGTCAGGCCCCCTTCATGGGCACCAGCGTCAGATACAACGCGGTGAGGACGAAGTTGACGAAGAAGAGCATCAGGAACGTGATCACGACGGACTGGTTGACGGAGTCCCCCACGCCCTTGGGACCGGGCGCCGTGTTGAGGCCGCGGTAGCAGGCGATGATGCCGGCGAGGACGCCGAAGATCACGGCCTTGATCTCCCCCACCCAGAGGTCGTTGATCTGGGCGAGTGCGGTGAAGCTGGAGAGGTACGCGCCGGGCGTTCCGCCCTGGAGGATGACGTTGAAGAAGTAGCCGCCGAGCACACCGACGACGGAGACCAGACCGTTGAGCAGGACCGCAGCACCGACACAGCCGATGACGCGGGGCACCACCAGTCGTTGCACCGGATCGAGCCCCATCACCTTCATCGCGTCGACCTCGTCGCGGATGGTCCGGGAACCGATCTCGGCGCAGATCGCTGCACCACCGGCGCCCGCGATGACCAGGGTGGTGACCATCGGGGCCGCCTGTTGGACGACCGCGAGCACGCTGGCGGCACCCGTCATGGACTGAGCGCCGATCTGCTTGGTCAGGGTCCCGAGCTGGAGCGCGATGACGGCGCCGAGTGGGATCGAGATGAGCATCGCCGGGATCCACGAGACGCTGACGACGAACCAGAACTGTTGGAGGGCCTCGCCTGCGGAGAACGGTCGCCTGAACATCGCTCGGAGGGTGTCGAGCGCGAGGGCGAAGAGGTTTCCGGTCGAGTCGAGGGCGCGGACCGCGAGGGAGGGGGTCGGGATGAACCGCTCTCGGTCAGACTCCTCGTCGTCGGCGACGTACAGATGCGACGCGCCCGTCCTCATCCGGGTCTGGTGCCGGTCGTAACTGGCCCGGAACGCTCCGGAGCGCGGCGAGATCTGCCGCGGCAGGGTCTCGATCGGGCGCGCGGGGCTGTAGCCGTCGCGGACGACGACCTTGCCGTCGATCGCTCCGGTCATCACGTCGACACGTCGGTGGTCGACCTCCTCACTCATCCCGATCGGCCCGTCCGGGTCGCCGCTCATGAACTGGCCGACCACGGGGTGGTCGGTGAGGAGGAACTCCTCGCGCGGACCGAACATGACCAGCTCGCGCCGGTACAGCATGCCGAGGTTGTCAGGCAGCGTGCGGGCCAGCTCGATGTTGTGCGTGACGATCAGCATGGTCGCGTCGGTGGCCGCATTGACCTCCATCAGGAGGTCGGCGAGGTTGGACGTACGCACCGGGTCCAGACCGGAGTCCGGCTCGTCGATCAGGATGATCTCGGGGTCGGTGACGAGCGAGCGCGCCAGGCCGGCACGCTTCTTCATGCCGCCGGAGATCGCGCCGGGAAGCTTGTGCTCCTGGCCGACAAGCCCGACCATGTCGAGCTTCTCCATCACGACCTTGTGAACCTCGTGCTCCTTGAGCTTGGTGTGCTCACGCAGCGGGAACGCAACGTTGTCGTAGACGTTCATCGACCCGAACAGGGCGCCGTCCTGGAAGAGGACGCCGAACTTCTTGCGCATCTCCAGACGCTGCGACTCGCGCGCTCCGATGATGTCGACCCCGTCGATCAGGATCTTGCCCTCCTCGGGCTGGGTGAGCCCGATCAGGGACTTGAGGAACACCGACTTGCCGGTGCCCGACGGGCCCATCATGGCGGTGATCTCCCCAGGGGGAAGGGTCAGCGTGACGTCGTGCCAGATGTTCTGGCGTCCGTACGTCTTGCTGATGCCGATCACTTCGACTGAACCGCCCACGATGGGCCTCCTTGGACACAGGGGTCCCTGCCCGAATCAGGGCAGGTGATGAATGGGGATGTGGATGAGGTGACAGCTGTCACTGAGGTGCGGTGGTGGGATAGGGGTCTTCCTTGACTCCCTCGCACCCGGCCTTCTTCGGCGTGTTCTTCCCGGGAGCGACAGGCCAGACCACGACGCCCTGCTTGAGGTCGGGGTTGAGGCAGGGCCAGGAGGACCGCGCCTCGATCGGGTTGCCCGGCCCTGAGGCCGACTTCGTCATCAGGGCCGAGATGTCGTCACCAGTACGGGTGATGCAGCCCTTGAACGCCGGAATCGTGATCGTCCCGGCCATATAGCCGCCGTAGAGCGGGTTGAAGTAGGACTTCGGGTCATGGGTTGCGTACCACTGGGCCTCGGCCTGTGGGGTGTCAATGGTGTGTCCAGGGCCGACGAGATGAACCGGCGCGGGAGTCACGGTGCGGCATCCCGGCTTCAGCCCGACATCCTGCCCGTCGATCTTCACCCTAAGAATCGACACGTTGAACGAGTCGTCGACGACCACAGGGTCCATCACATGAACAGTGTTGTGATACTGCCCATTGACGAGTTCCTGATAGTTGACGCCCTTCAGATCCACCAGCAGCGGAAGTGGATATCCGTCCTTTCGTCGCTGGCTCATCTGGAGGGTGGCCTCCACCGGCATCAGGCCGAAACCCACACTGCGGACCGTCACCGGCGCCATGTAGCCGTAGTTTCCCGGCGCGCCGCCCGGCGAGACCAGGTATGCCTGAGCATGAATCCACGTGCCCTGAGCCAAAGGATCGGAACTGGTGTTGTAGGTGACCGTCCGCGCGATAGTCATGGCGGCCGGGCTCCGGAACCACTGCATTGCCAACTTGGAATACCCCATGCCCCCGCCCGCAGCGGACACCCAGTCATCGTTAACAGTCCCGTCATTCAGCGGAATACCTGCATACCAGTCGTCGGCGTTCGACGACTGGTGCAATGAAAGGGTGGCGGCGACAAGGGCCACTACGGCCAGCACGCGGCCGACAGGCGAGAAGGGCATGGCACCACCCTCGCGACGTGACGGCTATCACAGCAACGATCCCGCCGTTCACACGGTCGCGCGAGAGGTTTCTTGTCACCCCGGTAACAAGAACCCGGGGAGCCGACGACGGTCGTTTCCCGGAGTGGACATGACACCTGAAGCGATACGCAGACGATGAGATAAGCCATCCGCGACCTGCGCCAACGTCACGAACGCGGGCTCGATCTACGCAGATAGCCCTGTGTCCACCACATGGACAGGCCTCAACTCATGGTGGCTCCCCGCCCGTCGGTCATTCCCGGGGCGATGGTGGCGGCCGACTTCGGCACCGTGGCCCGCCCGACGGCCCACGGCAACTTCGCCGGCATCTGCAGCTTCGACCTGTACAGCAGTACCACTGGCACCGCCCCCACCTACGCTTTCGACGAGAACGTCCGACCAGATGGCACCCAACTCCTCACCCTTGTTAGCGACCTGGCCATCGGTAGCAAGTCACGTCTGCTCTGCGACTCCGTCATCGGGAACGGCCAGAACATGACGTTTCATGTCGCCATCGCGGTCCCACCGGCAGGAGTGGCCCGAACCGAATTCCTCGGTGCCAGACAATGCACTTGCCCGCGAAGCCGATCTCGAATCCTCCGAAGGCGTAGCCCCTCATCGCCCGCCGGCGAGGACACACATTCCTGAACGGGAATATTGTCAGCACCGGTGCTGTCAAGCAGCCAACAGATCCGATTGTCTAATTTCGATAGCCCGCTGAGATAAATTGGCAGCGCCGTTGACCTCAAGGTCGTTCCGCTGCGCAGGATCCACACGGCACGTATCAGTGCCGCATCCTCTACAGACGGGAAGCGTCATGAGAATAGGTCGATCCATCGCCAGTCTCGGTCTCGCCCTTGGGGCGGTTGCCCTGGCTATCGCTCCAGCCTTGGCCAGCACCGCTCCGGTCGACGTCCAGGTCGGCGGAAGCCACACCACTGGCACCTTCACCGGAATCGGCATGCCGGGCGTCTCTGGAAACGTCCCGGGCTATGGCCTGATCACATGCACGAGCGCCTCGGCCGCCGGAACGGTCTACCCCGGTAGCCCTGTGCCGACCACCTGGGCCGACATCAACGCCTTCTCATTCTCCTGCCCCTCCCTGCTTGGATACGCGGGTGTCACGACAGCAATTCTGCTCGGCTCCTGTGGCAACATCGGACTTCAGAACGCCGCCGGCATCGTCACCACGCCGGTCACTGACAACCCGATCACCGGCACCGCCGACTTCGGCACCGCCGCGTGCCCGAAGGTCCACGTCAACCTCGCCGGCTTCTGCAGCTTCGACCTCTACACGAGCACCACCGGCACTGCCCCCACCTATGCCTTGGACGAGAACGTCCGCGCCGATGGCAGCCAACTCCTGACCCTCGACGACGACCTCGCTATCGCCAACGAGGCCGGCCTGCTCTGCACCTCCGTCATCACGAACGGCAAGAACATCACCCTTCATGTCCCGCTTGCGGTCAAGACCTCCACTGGGTGGCCTGATCAACTTCCTTGAGCCCCGCAAGAGACACTCGATGAGAAGGGCGGTGCCCGGTCCCGCCAATGCAAGGCCGGGCATCTCCCGGCGGCATTGATCCAGCCTTCTCAATGACACCCGAGGCGAGCACGGCGTTGTCAAGAGGCCCCGGACTCATTGCCTAAAATCGACAGTCCGCCAGAAAAGACCGACCGTAGGGTTGACCGCCGTCTCGCTCCGCTGCGCAGGATCCGCACGGCATCGCGTGGTGCCGCAAACTCCACAGTTAGGACTGGATCATGAATCATCACCGGATGATCGCTACGCTCGGCGCAACCGTCGGCGCTCTGACCCTTGCTTTCACCCCGGCCCTGGCGAAGGCAGCGTCACCCAGCCTCCAGGTTGGAGGTGGGTACACCGCCGTCGCCTTCAGCGGCACAGCACTGTCACCCATCACCGGTACCGTGCCCGGCTACGGCACCGTCACCTGCACCAGCCTCAGCGCAGCTGGCTCGATCTATCCCGCCACCACGGCGCCCACGACCTGGGCCGACATCAACAGCTTCTCGGTCGCCTGCCCCTCCCTCATTCCCGGCACGACCACGGCCATCAGCGTCGGCTCCTGCGGGAACATCGGGCTTCAGAACGCCGCCGGCACGGTCACCGCACCCGTCACTGACAATCCGATCGCCGGCAACGTCGACTTCGGCACCGCGTCCTGCCCGAAGGTCCACGTGAACTACGCTGGCTTCTGCAGCTTCGACCTCTACACGAGCACCACCGGCACTGCCCCCACCTATGCCTTGGACGAGAACGTACGGCCCGACGGCACCCAACTCCTGACGATCGATGGCGACCTGACTATCGGAAACAGGTCCGGCCTGCTCTGCACATCGACCTACGTGAACGGCAAGAACATCACGTTCCACGTCCCGCTCGCGATCAAGACCTCCTCGGGAGGCTTGATTAACTTCCTCTGAACCACGGAACACTCTCGATCGAACGTAGATGCCCGGTCCCGCCAACACGGGACCGGGCATCATCTGCGGGCAAGCGGTCAGATCCTCACTTCACCTTGAACGCGGACTTCGCCGCGCTCGGCTTGACCTGAGGGTTGCCGTTGTAGGTGACGCTCAGGGTGTACTTCCCGCGATATCGAGTCTTGGACTTGCCCTTGATGGCCTTCAACGCCATCTTGTTGAACTTCGTGACGCTGATCGTCGCTGCGCCACTCGCCGACACCGCAACCGTCTTGGTGACCACTCGCTTGGAGCCCTTCGTGATCACGACCGTGAGAGTTCCTGTGCGGGCCTTCGACGCCGAGACCGCCACCTTGATCGTGACCTTGGCACCCTTCTTCGCAACCGAGACCGACCCCACCTTCGTCACCGAGGCAACCTTCTCCGGAACCGGAGGCTTCGGGGCGGCCTGGACCGTGATGGGTGCCGATGTCGAGGTGACCGCGGACGCTCCGGCCTTCGTCGCCGTCGAGGCGTAGGTCACCACCTTGCCCACCATCGCAGCCGTCACAGGCAAGGAGGCCGAGGTGTTACCAGTCGCGACACCACCGACGAACCATTCCCCGGTCACAACGTCAGGCACAGCGGAGAAGGTGCCTGCGGTCGCGGTCAAAACTCCCCCGGGACGTGCGCTGCCCGCGACCGCGGGGGTTGCGGCAGGCAGCATCGCTGACACGATCACCGCGAGGTTCCCGACCTTCGAGCCCGCCGGTCCCGCGTCGCTGTCCACGAGCCGCACTAGGAACCCGCCGACCACCTGCGTGATTCCGGAGTCGTTCAACTCGGACGGTACAGGGAGCTCGGCATCACCAGGCAGCCACTGGTGCAAGACGCCCGATGTGTCCAGCGCTGCGCTGACGCCCGAAACGGCGCTTGACGCTGCCGCGAACGTGAGCCCGGCGAGCGAGGACGGCAAGTTTGACGAACCTGAGCTCAGCCGTTGAAGCGTTCCATCCGTCATCACGGCATAGGGCATCGCAATACCCTTCACCGCTCCCGGAACACTGGTCGCAGGATTCTGAGAGAAGTTTCCTGTCCCCCACCTGACGACCGTGCCTTCGGCGGTGAGTGCGTAAAACACGAAACCCCCTGAACCGACAACTGCCGAGGCGTGTAGCGAGGGCGGCACGATATTGAGCGCCGGGTCCAGACCCCACGCACGTACGGTGCCGTCCTGCAACAGAGCCGCAGCATTCCGGCCGGAGATCGCGACCTGCGTTACAGGCCCGAGGTCAGCGGGCACCTTCAGTGGCGACTGACCGGCAACTGCTGGTCCCCAGACGATCACCTTGCCGTTCTTCGTCACTGCTGCGGCGAACTCGTTGTCCATCGCGATCTGGACCGCCCCGACCTCATTGAGAGCGTCCGGGATCCGCGTGGTCCGTGCGTCGTTGGCTCCCCACCCGATCACGGTCCCCGCCGCGGTCAGCGCGAGCATCGCCTGGTTGTTGGTCGCGACCTGACTCACGGCGACGCCCCGCAACGACGTCGGCACCGTCAGCTGTCCGAACTGGTCATCACCCGCCACACGAAGCTCTCCCGAGTGCGCGAGCGGCAACGAAGCCACTGGCGTCGGCGGCACCACCCACGGCGTGTCTGCCGTGGCCGGAGCAACCATGCTCATCGCGGCCGTCAACCCGGCGATCACTGTGAGAACGATCCCCCCGATCACCCTTCTACGTCCGTGCACCATCTTCTATCCCCTCAACTCCAGGCTCCACCCGCCCTTGCGGACGTGATGCGGATCACCTTAGGAGGAGCTGTTGCCGAGCCGTTCCAGGGCGAGAGAGCTGCAAGTCACTGCCAGCAAAAGTTGTAACGAGGGTGATGAAAACTGTCCCCACCGGCCCCGTCTTGCATGCTCGCAAACTCGTCCCCATCGAGCACAGGCACACATACGCAGCACAGTCAACCCCTCAGTTCACAGATTGTCTAAAATCGTCAATCGGTTGCGAAAGTTTCGGTGTGAGGTTGAACACGTTCTCGTTCTGATGCGCAGGATGCTCCCGGCATCAGGTTGGTGCCGATACCTCCACAGATTGGAACGTCCGATGAATCTTCGACGGATCACCCTCGGCCTCGGTGCCACCGCTGGCGCGCTCGCTTTGGCCCTCGCCCCGGCGATGGCCAGCGCCAGCACTCCTCCGGCCGACCTGCAGGTCGGCGGCACCCACACCAACGACACCTTCAGTGCAACCGGCAAGCCCGGCGTCACTGCCAACATCCCCGGCTACGGCCTGGTCACCTGCACGAGCGCTTCGGCCACCGGAAACGTCTACCCCGGTGCCCCGGTGCCCACGACCTGGGCCGACATCAGCACCTTCTCGCTGTCGTGCCCCTCGATCATCCCCGGCGCGACCGTGGCGATCACGCTCGGCTCCTGCGGCAACATCGGCCTGAAGAACGCCGCCGGGACCGCAACCACCCCCGTCACCGACAACCCGATCACCGGCGACGTCGACTTCGGTACGGCCGCCTGCCCCAAGGTCCACGTCAACTTCGCTGGCTTCTGCAGCTTCGACCTGTACAGCAGCACCACCGGCACCCCCACCACGTTCACGTTCGACGAGAACAACACCACCGCCGGCCAGCCGCTGACGCTTGACGGCGACCTGACCATCGCCAACAAGTCGGGTCTGCTGTGCACCTCGGTGATCACGAACGGCAAGAACATCACCCTCCACGTGCCGCTCAACGTCAAGACCGGCTCTGGCGGTCTGATCAACTTCCTCTGAGCCGAGGCCTCACCGCCGCATCCAACAAGTAGACCGTAGTCGCGGTGCCCGGCAGCAGCCTGTCTGCTGCCGGGCACCGTCGCGTCGAGGCCAAGCCGAAATTGTGATGACCATCACAAATTCGCAATCTCGTTCGGGGCGCGTTGCCACTGATGGGCTGACGAGGTCTGCTCGCGTCACCAGGATCGACATCACTTACCTGGGAGGTCACCTCCCACGACACAGGGAGATATCCATGCACGTGCGTTCTCTGCTCGCGACCATGACGGTCGGGGCTATCGCTACCGGCGCCTGCGTGGCGACCTTCGCTCCAGCTGAGGCGAAGACGGCGCCACCAGGATCGACCGCTGGGACCGTGGTCACCTGGGGCGCAGCGGGCGCATCCGCCTCGACGACGCTTCCGCCCGACCTGACGGCGCCCGTCGTCGACGCGGCCGTAAATGACGGCAGCACGGCCGTGGTCACGGACGACGGCAAGCTCAAGATATGGGGTGACCCCACCAGTCCGCAGGAGCAGAACGCCCCCGTCGGCGTGACCGATGCGGCCGCGATCGCGCTCGACCCTGGGGCCCAGGGTGCCCTCCTGCTCCACCAGGACGGCTCAGTGACCGGATGGGGCGCCCTGACGCTCGACCTGACCACCGACGCTCCGACGAAGGCCAAGGCCATCGCTGTCTCCAACGGTGCCGCCTATGCCGTGACATCCACGGGAGACATCGTCACCTGGGGCTCGAACACCGCGGCGAACAACCCCAACGCGGGCGTGGCACCGGTCCCCTCCCGCGTCACCGACAACCACGACTACACCGACGTCTCGTTCGGCATGTCCGGCGGCCTGGGCCTTCGGACCGACGGCACCGTCGTCGCCTGGGGCACCAACCTCGACGACCAGCACACCGGGGATCCTGCGAACGACCCGTTCAACAACCTTCCCACCGACCTCGGAAGCCACAAGGTCGTGCAGATCAGCTCTGGCGGGTACTCCGATGGTCTGGTGCTCGACGATGGCACGATCAGGATCTGGGGCTACATGCCGGGAATCCTGACCCCCGAGCAGAAGACGTTCCCCGGCAAGAAGGTCCTCTCCCTCACGGTCGGCCTCACCGCGGCGGCCGTCCTGCAGGACACCACCACCGGTGAGCTGAGCACCGTCGCCTGGGGCGGGGTCGTCGGCGACGCAGACGTCGCAACCGCGCCGACGTCGCTGGCAGGGAAGCCTGTCGCCTCGGTGACGATGGGTGGCACCCACGCCGCAGCGATCGTGACGTCCTTCCGCGCCCTCAGCAAGCCGTCAGTGAGCGGAGTCGCGGTCACCGGTCAGAACCTCCAGGCGACCCCTGCGACGTTCTCCCTCACCCCGACCAGCACCCCGACCAGTCAGTGGTACCAGACCAAGGACGGTGTGACCACGGCGCTCGAGGGCAAGACCGACCCTCAGCTCACCGTCACCGAGGCCATGATCGGCCACACCCTGAGCTACCGCACCACGGCATCCTACAACGGTGACTCGGTGACGTCGGCCTCGGCGGAGACCGCAGTCGTGACGGCTCCGGCCCCGTCGACGGTCAAGCTCACCACCACCCCGGCGAGCGGCTCGTACGGCGCCACCCGCAGTGTCACCGCGACCGTGGCAGCCAACGGCAGCGCCGCTACAGGCTCCGTCACCTTCGCGATCGGCTCCCTGAAGTCCACCGGCACCCTGGCTGGAGGCAAGGCCACCTGGAAGCTCCCGACGTCCCTGGCGGTGGGCAGCCACACGGTGACCGCGACGTACGCCGGCAACGGCGCCACCCTCGGCAGCAACGCCAGCACCGTGGTCACCGTCGGCAAGGTCATGCCGTCGATCGCCGTCAAGGCTCAGGCCACCGGCAAGACCAAGAAGGTCGCCAAGAAGGTGACGCTCACTGTCACTCTGCGTGGGGTCGGCAAGGTGTCCGCCTCGGGCAAGGTGACGATCACGCTCAAGGGCAAGACGAAGAAGACCATCACGATCACGGCGAACTCGCAGGGCATCGCGAAGGTCAGCTTCAAGAAGATCAAGCGCGGCCGCTACACCGTCGCCGTGACCTATGCGGGCAACACCAACGTCGCCCGCGCCACCACCCAGGCCAAGATCAAGATCTAGGCGACATTCCTATCGGGCGGGGCGCGGTTCATCGAGCGATGAGCCGCGCCCCGCCTGGCATTCCAGCGGTCTTCGGGAGGACCCATGCTCACCGCGCGCCCCACCTTCCATCCCCATCTCGCCACCGGTCTGGGTCTCGGCGTGATCGCCGCTGCTGCGGGCCTGTGGTGTGCCCCCACGCTCGCTGCCAGAAGCGACCCGAAGCCGGCCATCCCCAACGCCGCTGACGTCTCCCGGGTGGGGGACGGCAAGCTCCCGGCGGCCCGCCCCGCGTTGCGGGCCTCGCGAGCTCCGCTCAGCGTCGGCGAACGTGGCTACGCCGTCCACAAGGCGCTGGCCGCCCTGCCTGCCGGGGCCCATGACGTCCTCGGAGCTCCCGGTGCGGAGGTCCTCCTCGCCGAGGTCTCGTCCGACCAGCCGTCTGCGCCAGCGACGACGACATCGGACGCGTCACCGCCCTCGCCCCACAGACTCGTCACTGTCGTCACGTACGACTATGCCCACGCGACGACCACGCAGGCGACCGTCGACCTCACCCTGGACCGAATCACCTGGTCCCAGACCAGCACGACGGCGCAGTGGCCGCCGTCATCGTCCGAGGTAGCGGTCGCCCTCGACCTGGCGGTCCACTCGGATCTGCCGCTTGTCTTCCACCAGCAGTTCGCCAGGCTGACCGGCAGCGCCTTGACGGCCGCGAGTCAGCTCTCGGCAAGTGCCCTGGTCTGGGCCGACGCCACACCTGCGGGTCTCCCCGAGCAGGCGGACTCCCCGTGTGGGCAGGGCCGTTGCCTGCGTCTCCTGATCGGCCTCCCCGGCGGCGGCTACCTCTCCACCCAGGACTTCGCGGTCGACCTCACTGCTCGTCGGATCGTCATGGTCGAGGGACAGTCCCGATGAGAACGATGCCGAAGGCGCTGGTGACCATCCTCGGGATCGGCCTGGCCCTGGCGGGCCTCGGTGCCACTCCCGTCCAAGCGGAGCCCGCCCTTGGCGCCACCGTTCCGCTCGACACCCCGCTGTCGTGTGGAGCCGCCCAGGTGAACCGCACACTCAGCACGGGCTCTTCGTGGCGGATGTGCGTCCGCATCGACGATCTGAAGGGCCTCGTCATCGAGAACCTCCAGTTCCGTCCCGCGACCGGAGATCGCGAGTACACGGGCTGGATGCCCATCCTCGACTCACTGGCGCTCGCGCAGCTGAACGTGCCCTACGACACCGGGACTGTCGGCTTCGACGACCTCACCGGCGGAGGTCTCGGCGGTATCCAGCTGATCGCTCAGACGCCCAGCACCTGCCCCGGCACGATGGTCTCCTTCGACCAGTCGTTCTACGTCGGTTCGACGTACACCCAACGGACGATCCCGGGTGCCTGCCTCGCGACGACCTCGACGGGCCTCGCCTGGCACTCCCAGGACTACCCGGGCTTCGAGGAGGGCAGGTACACCGAGCAGGGACAGGCACTGGAGATCTCCTCCCTCTCGAAGGTCGGCTGGTACGAGTACCAGCAGAAGGTCACGTTGACCGACCAGGGCACGATCACGGTCGGGCTCGGCGCGACCGGGGACATCGGCCAGGACGCCCTCTTCTTCCCCACCGACCCATCTCTCGGCTGGCAGGTCGGCGCGCGCACCGGCGAGACGAGCTCCACGCCGGTCGCTGCCTCGCACTGGCACAACGCGATCTACCGCGTGGACTTCGGCATCGACAGCGGTCCTCAGGAGGTCCAACGGTGGGACTACCAGCAGGCCTCGCCCAGCTCGAACAAGCTCCAGGGGACGCCGACGACCGAGTCGCGGGCCTTCGTCGCACCGACCACTCCGAGTCGCCTCACCTGGTGGCGGGTGGTCAACCCGACCTCACTCGACCCTGACGGTCTGCCGCGGTCCTATGAGATCGTCAACGACAGTGTCCAGGACACGCTGCAGCCGGCCACCTCGGCGCCGGTGAGCTTCACCAATGCCAAGCCGTGCGAGCAGTACGCCTGGGACAACCTGGACCTCTCCTGTCCGGCGCGCAACATCAGCGAGTACGTCGCCCAGGACACGACTCCACTCACCGATCCGGTCGCCTGGGTGAACGTCGGCTTCCACCACGTGGTGCGCAACGAGGACCAGTCGCCGATGCCGACCCACTGGCAGGAGTTCGCCCTCGTGCCCCGTGACCTCCTGGCTCAGCAGGCCACCACCCCTGTCGAACGGTCCTGCATCAACGGCGGTCCGTTGAGCTCGGGTGGGTCGTGCGCCGCTGTCAACCAGATCGCCCCTGTCCTGACGGCCCCGGCCGGATCTCTCCGCCCCGGTTCGGTGCTCAGTGTCGACAACGGGCAGTGGAAGGCGCCCCGATCCGTGCTCAGCTTCCAGCAGATCTGGCTCCGTGACGGCGAACCGATCCTTGCGCCCGGGCTGACCTCGCTGCTCAGCTCGGTCACCGGCCTGACGTACACCGTCACAGCGGCGGATCAGGGACACCGGATCAGCGTGCAGGTCGACGCCAGCGCCACCGGCATCGTCCCGGGTTCGGCGCGCTCGAACGCTCTGGCGGTCCCGGCAGCCACCCCACCACCGAGCACGCCCCGTACGGTCAGGATCAGGCCGCAGATCAGCGCCACGGTCGTTCTCCGAGGCACCAGGGCGACGATCCGGGTGCGTGCCACCGGTGCGTCGGGGACTGTCACCGGCACCGTCACGGTGGCAGGAACCCGCTGGAAGCGCCCACTCCCCCTCGCCCACGGCAGGGCCACCGTCACCCTCCGTCGTGCTCTGATCAAGCGCACCACCACGCTCACGGTGCGCTATTCGGGCTCGGACGGCTACGAGGCGCAAACCCGGACGTTCAAGGTCAAGAAGATCACTCGACGCTAAATGCCCTCCTGGGCAGAAATATGGGCACCTTCAATTCTTGTAACGGGCGTGAGTAATTTTCCGACTTCCTCCAGTTCGTGCCCAGGAACGGAGTGACTCAGACCACATGAGGTCGTTCGCTTGGGCCTAGAGCTCTCGGGGCCTCGGTCCCGCGTCGTCAGTTGCTTGGTCAGTCCCGATGAAGGAGTGCACATGCCTGAGAACGAATCGTTCCCGGATCCGAACCTCGATCCGTCGGACGGAGCGTCCGTGCCCGACGATGCAACGCACATCGTGCCGGCTCCCCGCAAGGAGCCGGTGATGCTGCCCCTGACCGACGAGGCTGCACCGCATGTCTTCGTCGATCTGGTCTCCCGCAAGGTCCCCGAGAACGCCCGGATGGTCGTCACGCTCTGCGAGCGGCCACACCGCGCCCTGATGGCGCAGGTCGACAGCCCCGAGCGTGAGGTCTTCAGTCGGGCAGCGTTCCATGCGCCCGATCACGCCATCTTCGTCCACTCCGCCGCCCGGATCGGCGGCTTCCTGACCGAGCTCGGCCCGGTCGCCACCCGCAACGAGATGCACGTGGTGTGCACCGCCACCCTCACCCTGGCGGAGCTTCGCCGAGGCTACGAGCACGCGCGCCTCTCCTACTGGCTCATCGACCAGGGCCTAGCGCACCCGCGCGGCATCGTCCGCCTGCCTCGCGTCACCGACGCCGACGTCGTCATGTTCATCCCGCCGACCAGCCTGCACTCCCTGGCCGCCAAGCTGCTCCGCCTTCAGATCGAGCCGCTCCCCCAGCGCATCCGGCTGCTGCGCACGTACCTCACCAGCCTGTCGGGCAACATGAACCTGCAGCAGATCGCCCACCAGCTGGAGGTGAGCACGGCGACGGTGCGCAACCGCCTCAACCGGATCCATGAGCTGGTCGGTCCGTACCCGTGCAGCCCGCAGGCCACGGTGCAGCTGCTCGCCGTTCTGCCGGCCCTGCTCTTCCTGTGGCAGGACGAGATGCGCACCGTTTCGGTGCGTTCATGAACCCCATTCACCACACGGCGGCGCGAGGTTTGTCACGCACATGACAACTTCCAAGCTAGAGGGACCTTCGGCACTTGCCCGAACACCCGCCCGAATGCGTGAATCCACCAAATCGCGTTCAGGCCGGACGGGGGTGCCTTCCATGACGAGCGATCATCGCGCCGTCGAGCCCACCGTCTACGGGGCGGGTGCCACCTCCAGTGAGCCCACGCCGCATGAGATGTTGCGCGAGGCGCTCTCCCACATCGCCGAGCCGATCGTGAACCAGGTGCGCGAGTTCGTTCCCGCCTTCAGCGGCCCGGACCGCGGCAAGCGTCACCAGCTGATGAACACTGCCGCGACGGCGGCCTTCCACGCCTACATCGCCGATCCGTCGGTGCGCGACTCGGAGCTCCGCAAGGTCGACGAGCTCTTCCGCCGGCTGGGCTGGGGCGAGGCCCAGTCAGGCGACACCGCGGCGAACATCGAATTCGCCCTCACCCTCGGCAGTGCCGCCACCGCGCGCTACCTGGCGTCGTACGGGCGCACCCATGATCTCCCCCAGGGGCCGGTCTCCGACGTCATCGCCGGCATCTTCGACTTCACCGAACACCTGCGCCGGGAGCTGATGGTCGGCTACGAGCTCGGCCTGCGCAACCCCGATCGGTCCCAGCGGCGGTTGTGGAACCTGCTGCTCAAGCGCGAACCGGACGCTACCGGCGCGGTGAACCTGCACGACCCACTGGACCTCGAGGTCGTGCACAAGCGTGCTGCCCTCGCCGGCTGGACCGTCCCGGAGACCGTCGTGGCACTCGCCCTCGATCCCACCGCGCAGGCTACCGAGATCGCCCGTCGCACGGATCTGCTCAGCACCACCCAGGACGGATGGCAGCTGATCCTTGCCCCCGCGACCGAGGTCGGCGCCCTCCTCGCCGGCCTGAACGAGGAGGGCCCGCACGGCATCCGGGCGATCGTCTCGTGGCCGATCGAGGTCGCCCAGGCGCACTCGGCCGTCGGCTGGGTCCAGCTCAGCGCGGGACTGCTGGCCCGTGGCGTGATCGCCGCCGACCCCGTGATCTGGTGCACGAACCACGCCGCCGAGATCTGGCTCCACACCGACCCGCCGCTGCGCACCCTGCTCTGCCAGAACCTGCTCGAGCCGCTCCTCGGCGAGACCCTCAACTCCCGGGCGATCCTCTCGGAGACCCTGCTGACCTGGCTGGAGACGCGCGACTCGGCACCGACCATCGCGGCACGGATGGAGGTCCACCCCCAGACCATCCGCTACCGCTGGCGACGAATCAACGAGCTGTTCGGCGCCAACATGCAGGATCCACAGTTCGTGATGCAGCTGACGATGGTGCTCAAGGCCAGCGTGCCGCTGTGGCGCAGCGGGGAGCTGAGCGACTTCGAGCGCTACAAGGCCACCCACGCCGCTCCGGCGGTGCCGCCCGTCGACGACCCCCGACTCGGCTGACCTCCCCGAACGGCTACTGGCCGACGTACGCGCGCAGGTACTCGCCGGTCAAGGTCGTCGGCGACGCCGCCACCAACGCTGCTGGTGTGCCCTCGAAGACCACGGTGCCACCGTCATGGCCGGCCCCAGGGCCGAGGTCGATGATCCAGTCCGCATGGGCCATCACGGCCTGATGGTGCTCGATCACGATCACCGACTTCCCGGCGTCCACCAATCGGTCGAGCAGCGCGAGCAGGTTCGCGACATCGGCGAGGTGAAGACCGGTGGTCGGCTCATCGAGCACATAGACCTCACCCTTCTCCGCCAGTGCCATCGCGAGCTTCAGCCGCTGTCGCTCACCGCCCGAGAGGGTGTTGAGCGGCTGACCCAGCCGGATGTAGCCCAGGCCGACATCCTCCAGCCGACCGAGGATCGTGGCTGCAGCGGGCAGCTTCGCCTCACCCGCCGAGAACAGCTCGAGTGCGTCGGAGACCGGCAGGTCGAGGACGTCGGCGATGCTGAGCCCCGCCAGGGTGTACTCCAGGACCGAGGCCTGGAAGCGGCGGCCGCCACACTCCTCACACACGGTCGCGACGGTGTCCATGAAGCCGAGCTCGGTGTAGACCATGCCGTTGCCGCTGCACGTCGGGCAGGCGCCCTCGGAGTTCGCGCTGAACAGCGCCGGCTTGACGCCGTTGGCCTTGGCGAACGCCTTGCGGATCGGCTCGAGCAGGCCCGTGTAGGTGGCGGGGTTGGAGCGCCGCGAGCCCTTGATCGGGCTCTGGTCGATCGACACCACCCCCGGGCGCGGCGTGACCGCCCCGTGGATCAGGGAGCTCTTGCCCGAACCGGCGACCCCGGTCACCACGCACAGCACACCGAGCGGGACGTCGACATCGACGTCACGCAGGTTGTGCTCTGAGGCGCCGCGGATCTCGATCACCCCGGTGCGCTCCCGGACCTCGTCCTTGACCGCTGCCCGGTCGTCGAGGTGACGACCGGTCAGGGTGTCGCTGGACCGCAGCCCCGCCACGGTGCCCTCGAAGCAGATCTGCCCGCCTGCCTCACCGGCACCTGGCCCGAGGTCGACGACATGGTCGGCGATCGCGATCGTCTCCGGCTTGTGCTCGACGACGAGAACGGTGTTGCCCTTGTCGCGCAGCCGCAGCAGAAGCCCGTTCATCCGAGTGATGTCGTGCGGATGCAGCCCCACCGTGGGCTCGTCGAAGACATAGGTGACATCGGTCAGCGCCGAGCCCAGGTGCCGGATCATCCGGGTGCGCTGGGACTCACCACCCGACAGCGTCCCGGTCGGGCGGTCCAGGGACAGGTAGCCGAGCCCGATCTCGACGAAGGAGTCGAGCAGGTGCTGCAGGCCCGCCACCAACGGCGCGACGCCGGGGTCATCCACCCCACCGAGCCACGAGGCCAGATCGGTGATCTGCATCGAGGCGAGGTCGGCGATCGAGGCGCCGTTGATCAGTGAGGACCGGGCCGCCTCGTTGAGCCGGGTGCCCTCACAGGCCGTGCACGGACCGAAGACCGCGGCCCGCTCCACGAAGGCCCGGATGTGGGACTGCAAGGACTCCAGGTCCTTGGAGAACATCGACTTACGGATCTTGGGGATGATCCCCTCGGTGGTGACATTGACGCCGTTGACCTTGACCTTCTTCGGCTCGGCGTACAGCAGGTCGTCACGCTGCTTCGCGGTCAGCGTCGACACCGGTACGTCGGCCGGGAACTGCTCCCGGTAGGGCGCGGTCATCCAGCCGTCGGCCGTCCAGCCCGGCACCAGGATCGCACCGTCGTCCAGACTCTTCGACTCGTCGATGATCTGCGTCAGGTCCAGGGCCGAGACACTGCCGCGCCCCTCACACTCGGGACACATCCCACCGAGGTAGACGACCTGCTTGACGACGTTCTTCTCCACCCGCCCGTCGGCCTTCTCCCGCTGCATGACACCACTGGCCTTGCGGGTGGGGACGTTGAAGGAGAACGCGGTCGGCGGGCCGACGTACGGCTCACCGATGCGGCTGTAGAGGACCCGCAGCATCGCGTGGGCGTCGGTCGCGGTGCCGACGGTGGAGCGCGGGTTGGCGCCCATCCGCTCCTGGTCGACCAGGATCGCGGTGGTGATCCCCTCCAAGGCGTCGACCTCGGGGCGGGCCAGGGACGGCATGAAGCCCTGGACGAACGTGGAGTAGGTCTCGTTGATCAGGCGCTGCGACTCCGCAGCGATGGTGCCGAAGACCAAGGAGCTCTTGCCCGACCCCGACACGCCGGTGAAGACACTCAACCGGCGCTTGGGCAGCTCGACGTCGACCCCCTTGAGATTGTTCTCCCGCGCACCCACGACGCGGATCAGGTCGTGCTGGTCGGCTGCTTCGAGGTCGGGCACTGGCGCTCCTGGATCGGTAGGGTCGGGTGTCAGATCTGGTTGATGCGGATGTGGTTGCCCGACGGGTCACGGAAGGCGCAGTCGCGCACGCCGTACGGCTGGTCGGTGGGCTCCTGGATGACCTCGGCGCCGGTGGCCTGGATCTTCTCGAAGGTGGCGTCGAGGTCCTCGACCCCGAGGATCAGTCGGGCGTAGCAGCCCTTGGCCATCAACTCGGCGATGGTCTGCTTCTCGGCGTCGTTGAGGCCCGGGTCCATGGCCGGCGGCTCGAGGACGAGGTTGACGTCGGGCTGGTCGGCCGGGCCGACGGTGATCCAGTGCAGGTCGCCGTAGCCGACGTCGTTGCGGACCTCGAAGCCGAGCGCGTCGCGGTAGAACGCGATCGTGGCCTCGGGGTCGGTCTGGGGCAGGAACGTGGAGTGCAGTGAAAGGCTCATGGCATCCACGCTAGGGCCTGGTCCCGGCCGGCACTTCTCGATTCCTGACCGGTCGTGTGACGGCCTTGACCACGCACGAGGGCAGGTCCATCTCGCCGGCCTCGACCGCAGCCCGGTAGCGGCTCGGCGACATCCCGACCAGCTCGGAGAACCGCGTCGAGAAGGTGCCGAGGGAGGAGAAGCCGACGGCGAAGCAGATGTCGGTGACGCTCAGGTCGCCGCGGCGCAGCAGGGCCATCGCCCGTTCGATCCGGCGGGTCATGAGATAGGAGTACGGCGACTCGCCGTAGGCCTCCTTGAACTGCCGGCTCAGGTGCCCCGCCGACAGGTGTACGCCGTGGGCGAGCGCCTCCACGTCGAGTGGCTGGGCGAACTCGCGGTCGATCCGGTCCCGCACCCGACGGAGCCGGGCGAGGTCCTCGAGCCGCTGCTGCGGCGACACCGGCGCCGTCACGGGTGCGCCCTCACGGCTGGAGGAAGACCTTGATCGCCTCGCGCTCGTCCATCTGCCGGTAGCCCTCCGCCGCCTGGCTCATCGGCAGAACCGAGTCGAAGACCAGGCCGGGGCGAGCGGTGCCGTCCAGCACCAGCGGGAGCAGCTCGGGGACGTAGCGCCGCACCGGCGCCATCCCGCCGAAGAGGCCGACGTTCTTGTCGAACATCTGGCGCACCGGCAGCGTGACGCCGTGCGGGGCGCCGACGAAGCCGACCATCGCGCCGGGGCGGGCCACGGTGAAGGCAGTGTCCATCGCCGCACCGGTGCCGACGCACTCCAGCACCGCGTCGGCACCGAGGCCACGGGTGAGCTCGGCGACCTCGGCCTCGCCCTCCGCGCCTCGGGCCGCGACGATGTCGGTGGCACCGAACGCGCGGGCGAGCTTCTGGCGCGGCTCGTGGCGCGACATGGCGATGATCCGCTCGGCGCCGAGGAGCTTGGCCGAGAGCACGCCGAGCAGGCCGACGGCGCCGTCACCGACGACCACGACCGTGTCGCCGGCGCTGACCCGAGCGCTGGTCGCGGCGTGGAAGCCGGTCGGGAAGACGTCGGAGAGGGTCAGCAGGTGCGGCAGCAGCGCGTCGTCGGTCTCGGGCAGGCGCACCAGGGTGCCGTCGGCCTGCGTCACTCGAGTGAGCTCGGCCTGGCCAGAGGTGGTGAAGCCGACGTTCTCGCACACGCTCTGGAAGCCGGCCAGGCAGTGCGGACAGGTGTTGTCGCAGTGGTCGAACGGCACGATCACACGGTCGCCGACCTGGAAGCCGCGCACGTCGGCACCGATCTCGACGACCTCGCCGAGACACTCGTGGCCGATGGTGCGGGCGCCGTCGATCGGGCCGTTCTCGCCACGGTAGGGCCACAGGTCCGAGCCGCAGATGCACGACGCGATCACCTTGACGATGGCGTCGGTGGGCAGCTTGATGACCGGATCGGGCATCTCGGTGAAGCTGATCGTACGAATGTCGTGGAGAGTCGTAGCGAGCATGTTAGGCACTATCTCACATATGAGTTAACGTGGCTGTTATGAGTACGACGGGTGCACCCTCCACTGAAGGTTACAAGGACCGGATCGGAAATCTCATCCGAGACGCGCGGACCCACCGCGGCCTCACCCAGACCCAGCTCGCCGAGCGCCTGGGCACCTCGCAGAGCGCGATCGCGCGGATCGAGAGCGGCCAGCAGAACCTGACCCTCGAGATGATCGCCCGGATCGGCGCAGCCGTGGACTCCGAGATCGTCTCCCTGGGCGCCGGCCCGGTGCACCTGCGCGTCACCGGCCCGACCACCCTGTCGGGCACCATCGACGTCAAGACCTCGAAGAACGCCGGCGTCGCCCTGCTGTGCGCCTCCCTGCTCAACAAGGGCCGCACGATCCTGCGCAAGGTCGCCCGGATCGAGGAGGTCAACCGGCTCATCGAGGTGCTCAACAGCCTCGGCGTGCAGACCCGCTGGCTCAACGAGGACAACGACCTCGAGATCGTCCCGCCGCGCGAGCTGCGCCTCGACGCTGTAGACGAGGAGGCAGCCCGCCGTACCCGCTCGGTGATCATGTTCCTCGGTCCGTTGCTGCACCGCGCCGAGTCCTTCCAGCTGCCGTACGCCGGCGGCTGCAACCTCGGCGAGCGCACCGTCGAGCCGCACATGGCCGCCCTGCGTGCCTTCGGCCTGGCGGTCAAGGCCACCGACGGGGCCTACCAGGCCAACGTCGACCGCACCATCACCCCGGGTCGCCCGATCGTGCTCACCGAGCGTGGCGACACCGTCACCGAGAACGCCCTGATGGCCGCAGCACTGCACCCGGGCACCACCGTCATCCGCAACGCCAGCTCGAACTACATGGTCCAGGACCTGTGCTTCTACCTGCGCAAGCTCGGCGTCGGCGTCGATGGGATCGGCACCACCACCCTGACCGTGACCGGCCTCGACAGCATCGACGTCGACGTGGACTACGCCCCCAGCGAGGACCCGATCGAGGCGATGAGCCTGCTCGCCGCGGCGATCGTCACCGACTCCGAGATCACCATCCGCCGGGTTCCGATCGAGTTCATGGAGATCGAGCTCGCCACCCTGGAGGAGATGGGCTTCCGCTACGAGCGCTCCGAGGAGTACCTGGCCAACAACGGCCACACCCGCCTCGTCGACATCACCACCAAGCACTCGGTGCTGCACGCGCCGCACGACAAGATCCACCCGATGCCGTTCCCCGGCCTCAACATCGACAACCTGCCGTTCTTCGCCGTCATCGCCGCTGTCGCCAGCGGCCAGACCCTGCTGCACGACTGGGTCTACGAGAACCGCGCGATCTACCTGACCGAGCTCAACAAGCTCGCCGGCCAGGTCAAGCTGCTCGACCCGCACCGGGTGATGGTCGAGGGCCCGACCCGCTTCTCCGCCGCCGAGATCGTCTGCCCGCCCGCGCTGCGGCCCGCCGTGGTGATCCTGCTCGCGATGCTGGCCGCCAAGGGCACCAGCGTGCTCCGGTCGACGTACGTGATCTCGCGGGGGTACGAGGATCTGGCCGAGCGGCTCAACGAGCTCGGCGCCCAGATCGAGCCGTTCCGCGACATCTCGAACTGAGCTCGACCGGCGCCGAGCGGTACTACCCTCAGCCCGTGGCCATCCGCGCATTCGCCCATCGGGGTGGAGCACATCACCCCGATCTGATCGGGCATGAGAACACCCTGCGAGCGTTCCAGCACGCCGTCTCGCTGGGCTACCGCGACCTCGAGACCGACGTCCACCTGACCGCTGACGGACGGCTGATCGCCTTCCACGACGCGGTGCTCGACCGCGTCACCGATGCGGTCGGGGTGATCGCGCAGCTGCCGTACGCCGAGATCGCGCAGGCTCGGATCGGCGGCACCGAACCGGTGCCGCTGCTCGACGACCTGCTGGACGCGCTCCCGGACGGCGTACGGTTCAACATCGATCTCAAGGCGCCCGGCACCGCGGCGGCCCTGGCGGCGTTGGTCCAGCGGCGTGGGCTCGGATCGCGGCTGACGGTGGGCTCGTTCTCCGGACGCGAGCTGGGTCGGTTCCGCTCCCTGACCGCCGGTGCGGTGCCCACCAGCGCCCACCCGGCCGAGATCGTCGCCTACCTCGCCTCTCCCCTGTCGCGGCCGCTGCGTGCTCTGCGCGGACCGATGGCGCTGCAGATCCCGCACCGCCAGCGTGGGGTCGTGGTCGCCAACCCCGGGCTGATCCGGCGCGCGCACGCCAACTGTCTCCAGGTGCACGTCTGGACGATCGACGATCCCGACGAGATGGCCGTGCTGCTCGACCGCGGCGTCGACGGCCTGATGACGGATCGCACCGACATCCTCAAGGATGTCCTCATCCACCGCGGCCAATGGGAGGGCTCGTGAAGCACGGAGCAACGCCGGGGGCGGTCGCGCCGCCGATCGCCGACCTGGCCGTCGTACGCCGTCGCCGGGAGCAGAAGGCGTGGAACTGGTACGACTGGGCGAACTCGGCGTTCTACACCACCGTCCTGACGGTGCTGTTCGGGCCGCTGATGATCACCGTCGCCGGACGTGCCGCGGGCTGCGGCACCGAGCCCGACGACACCTGCCGCAAGACCGTGGACCTGCTGGGCCTGCACCTGGCGGCCGGCTCCCTGCCGTCGTACCTCACCTCCTTCGCGACCATCGCGAGTGCGTTCCTGCTGCCGATCGTCGGCACCCTGGTCGACCGCAGTGGCCGCAAGAAGTGGCACATGGCGTGGTTCGCCTGGTCGGGTGCGCTCTTCGCGGCGCTGCTGTTCTTCCTCTCCGGTGACCACTGGCAGCTCGGCGCGTTCGCCGTCGTCGCCTCGTCGATCCTGGGCGGGTGCTCGCTGGTCTCGTACTACGCGATCATGGTCGACATCTCCGAGGAGTGGGAGCGCGATGCCGTCTCCGCGCGCGGTTGGGCGTTCGGCTACCTCGGCGGTGGCCTGCTGCTGCTGATCAACCTCGGCATGGTGCTGGGCCACTCCGCGATCGGTCTGGACAAGGAGCTGGCCGTCAGGCTCTCGCTGCTCAGTGCCGCGGTGTGGTGGGCGGCGTTCACCCTGGTGCCGGTGCTGCGGCTGCGGAACTACCCCGCACGGACCGACGGGCCGGTCTCGGGCGGCCTGATGAAGCGCAGCTTCGGGCAGCTCTTCGCCACCCTGCGCGACCTCAAGAACTACCCGATGACGCTGACGTTCCTGCTGGCGTACCTGTTCTACAACGACGGCATCCAGACGGTGATCTACAGCGCCTCGATCTACGGCTCCAAGCAGCTCGGCTTCGAGCAGTCGGTGCTGATCGCGGCGATCCTGATGATCCAGTTCGTCGCCTTCGGCGGGGCGCTGTTCTTCGGCCGCTTCGCGGCGCGCTACGGCGCCTACCGCTGCCTGGTCTGGGGCACGGTGGCCTGGATGGCGATCGTGGTGCTGGCGATGTTCCTGCCCCGGGAGAACATCGCCCTGTTCCTGCTGATCGGCGTCGCCATCGCCCTGGTGATGGGCGGCACGCAGGCCCTGTCCCGCTCGTTCTACAGCCTCTTCATCCCGTGCGGCCGCGAGGGCGAGTACTTCGCTCTCTACAACGCCGCCGAGCGGGGTACGTCGTGGTTCGGCACGCTCCTGTTCGGCGTGGTGTTCCAGCTCAGCGGCTCCTACCGCCCCGCGATCGTCTCCCTGATCGTCTTCTTCGTGCTCGGTCTGTTCTTCCTGCTGCGCCTCGACCCGCGGCGCGGGATCGCCGAGGCGGGCAACACGGTCCCCGCCGTCGTCTGACCGAATCCCGGGTTCACCACCGCCGAATCCCGGGTTCACCACCGCCGAATCCCGGGTTCACCACCGCCCACTTCCGGGTTCACCACCGCCCACTTCCGGGTTCACCACGAGTGATCGGTTCGTGCGCCCTCGGAACGCGACACGCCGATCCGCTCGGCGTGTCCCCCCGGAGCGTGCACAGGAACGGGCCCCGCGCACCCCGACGTACGACCAAAGCGTGAGCGATCCGGATCTCGGCAGTGGCAAACCCGGAAGTCGGCGGTGGCAAACCCGGATCTCGCGCGTGGCGAACCCGGATCTCGGCGGTGGTTTACCCGGAATTCGGCGTGTGTGACTCTCACCCTTTCGGAACATTGAACGGGTCGCTACCGTTGGTTACTTCTGAAGGGGGGTGTGCCATGGCAGAGCGCACACTACGAGGAGCCCGTCTCGGGGGTCAGAGTTTTGAGGACGAACGCGGCATCGAGTTCGCGGGTCGTCAGCAGGTGGGCTACCGGTGCCCACAGGGACATGAGTTTGAGATCACGATGTCCGACGAAGCGGACATCCCGGCGGTGTGGGAGTGCCCACGCTGCGGCCAGGAGGCCTTGAACGTCGCGGGCAATCCCGTCGAGGACAAGGTCGAGAAGCCCGTCCGCACGCACTGGGACATGCTGCTGGAACGTCGTTCGGAGAAGGAGCTGGAGGCGATCCTCAAGGAGCGCCTGGAGCTTCTCCGTGACGGCGAGATCGGCCCGGCGCACCTGCACCGGCCGAGCAAGCGCGCCAAGAAGGCCAGCGTCTGACCCGTCAGGGTCACACGACGAAGGGCCCGGCTCGGGAGTTCCTGAGCCGGGCCCTTCGTCGTCCAGCCTGAGCCGGCTCAGGCCTTCTTGGTCAGACGGGTGCGCAGACGGCGCAGCTGCGCCTTGCGCTCCTTGATCCCCCACGCCGTGACGCGCTTCATCGACTCCGCGGCGACCGCACCACTCATCTTCGAGTTGCCGCGGACCCGCTCGACGAACTGGATCGGGACCTCGGCCACCGTCAGCCCGGCGCCGAGCGCACGGGTGACCATGTCGGTCTGGAAGACGTACCCGGTGGACTCGACCTTGGACAGGTCGATCTTCTCCAGGGTCTCGCGACGGAAGAGCCGGAAGCCGGCCGTGGCGTCGCGGACCTTGATCCCGAGCAGCATCCGGACGTAGAGATTGCCGCAGCGCGACAGCGCCTCACGCCGCAGCGGCCAGTTCACCACCGAGCCGCCGGGGACCCAGCGCGATCCGATCACGAGGTCGGCGTGCTGGAGGGCGTCGAAGAGCAGGTGCAGCTCCTCGGGCTGGTGCGACCCGTCGGCGTCCATCTCTCCGATGACGTCGTACCCCTGGTCCAGTGCCCAGCCGAAGCCGTGCAGGTAGGCGGCGCCGAGGCCGGCCTTCTCGGTCCGGTGCAGGACGTGGATCTGCGAGTCCTCGGCGGCGAGCTGGTCGGCCATCTGACCGGTGCCGTCGGGCGACCCGTCGTCGACGACGAGGACGTCCACGTCCGGCTGCGCGCGGCGCAGGCGGCCGACGATCCAGGTGAGGTTCTCGGACTCGTTGTACGTCGGCATCACGATGATGGCGCGACCGAGCCCGGTTCCAGGGGCACCCGCGTTGCTCAAACCGTCTCCTCAGAAAGTGGTGATCGGGTCAACGGTACGCGGTCAGGCCACCGAACCTGACCTTCGCGCCACCCCGGCCCGTCGACGGCCGCGCGCGCCCGAGGCGACCAGCCCCGCCAGCGTGACCAACGCCATCGCCCGCCAGGTCCAGGCACCGGCGAGCACCGCCGGGGTTCGCGCGCTCCGCAGCGGTACGTCGACCCGGAGCGTCGCAGGGCCGTCGCCGTCCACCTCCTGGGCCGCCGAGCCATCGGGGCGGATCACCCCACTGATCCCGTTGAGCGCCGAGACCAGCACCGTCCGGCCGGTCTCCAGAGCCCGCACCCGAGTGATGTCGAACTGCTGGCGCAGCTGGGCGGTGCCGCGGAAGGCGGCGTTGGAGGTCTGCACCGTGACCACCTGAGCGCCGTCGCCGACCTGGTCGAGCACGACGTCGTCGTGGGCGATGTCGAAGCAGATCGCGTCGGCGACGCTCACGCCGGCGATCCGCAACGGTGTGGGGCGCGGCCCGGCGACCATGTTCCGTCCCGGCAGGACGGTGCCGAAGTGCAGCCATCCGAGCACCGACCGCAGCGGCAGGTACTCACCCCACGGCACCGGGTGCCGCTTCGTGTAGCGCTGCTCGGTGGTGCCGTCGGGCTCCCACACGATCCCCTGGTTGAGCACCCGGGTCGGGCCGTCGTCGATCATCGCGCCGACCAGGATCGGCACGCCGATCGCCTCCACCGCTTGGCTAATCACGCCGTGGTCCTCGGAGTCGTGGAGCGGATCGACGGCTGTCGAGTTCTCCGGCCACACCACCAGGTCGGGGCGCGTCGACTCCCCCGCAGCCACCGCCCGCGCCAGGGCCGTGGTGGCGTCGGCGAGCCGCTGCGTGAGCGCGTAGTGCTGCTGACCGATCGACGTCGCCTGCAGCCCGGGCTGGACCACCACGACGTCCCAGTGACCCACGGTGGCCGCCTGCCACGGGACCAGCCAGGCAGCCCCGGTCACGACCACGATCAGCACGATCCCTGTCGCCGTGCCCGGCGAGAGCGACACGGCGACGCGATACGGCTCTCTCAGCACCACGAGACGGGCCAGCAGCGCCGCCAGCAGGGCGATCAGCGCGGTGGTGCCGACCGTGCCGACGTACGGCAGCAAGCGTTGCATCGGGGTGTCGATCGAGGCGAAGGCCAGCTGCCCCCACGGCATCCCGCCGAACGGCCACGACGCCCGCAGTCCCTCCACACTGGTCCAGCCCAGTGCCAGCCACAGCGGACTCCCGCGGCGTCGCCAGGCCCAGCCCGCCACCAGCCCGATCAGGGCGTAGTAGACGGCGTTCGCGGCACCCAGGGCCAGCCACGCCGCATCGCTGACCGCACGCATCCAGTCGGCATGGCAGGCCAGGAAGCGGAAGCCGTACGCCGCTCCGCACACCGCCCCGAGGCCGGCCCGCGCCCCACGCACGGCGACGAACAGGATCGCCACCCCGACCGGCACCAGCCACCACCAGCCCACCGGCGCGAACCCGAGGCTGACGATCACCCCGGCGATCGACGCCGCGACGGTTCGCCCGAAGGCGAGCGGGAGGCGGCGCGGCACACCGGTGACGCTACGCGAATGGTGGCCTCGCGGGGGGCGTGATTGGATGCCGATGTGACATCGCGGCGCCTCCTCCTCGACACGGCCAGCCTCTACTTCCGCGCCTTCTACGGCGTGCCCGAAGTGGTGGCCGCCGACGGCACTCCGGTCAACGCGGTGCGGGGGCTGCTCGACTTCACCGCGCGCCTGGTCACCGAGTACACCCCCAGTGAGCTGGTGTGCTGCTGGGACAACGACTGGCGCCCGCAGTGGCGGGTCGACCTGCTGCCGACGTACAAGGCCCATCGGGTGGTCGAGGTCACCGCCGCGGGCACCCCGGACGTCGAGGAGGTGCCCGACCCGCTCCAGGTCCAGGTGCCGATCATTCTCGACGTGCTGGACGCGTTCGGGATCGCGGTGCGCGGTGCCGACCACTACGAGGCCGACGACGTGATCGGCACCCTGGCCACCGGCGCCGACCTGCCGGTCGACGTCGTCACCGGTGACCGTGACCTCTTCCAGCTGGTCGACGACGAGCACGAGGTCCGGGTGCTCTACATCGCCCGCGGCGTCTCCAAGCACGAGCGGGTCGACGCCGCCTGGGTGCAGGGCAAGTACGCCGTCCGGCCCGACCAGTACGCCGACTTCGCCACGCTCCGCGGCGACGCCTCCGACGGTCTTCCCGGGGTGGCCGGGGTCGGGGAGAAGACCGCGGCGACGCTGCTGGCCGAGTACGGCACCCTGGACGGCATCGCCGCTGCGGCCGCCGACCCGGCCTCGGCGATGAAGGCAGGCCCGCGGGCGAAGATCCTGGCTGCGAGCGACTACCTGGCCAGCGCCCCGACGGTGGTGGCGGTGGCCCGCGACGTGCCGGTCTCGGCCGAGGGTCTGGCGGCACCCCGCAGCCCGCGTGACCCCGAGCGGCTGGCCGAGCTGGCCGAACGCTGGAACCTCTCCGGCTCGGTCGCCCGGCTGACCGAGGCACTCACGCGCTAGGCGCCGAGCGCCTACTCCAGACCGGAGTAGGCCACCACGCCGCGCTTGAGCTGGTCCACCGCGGACCGGGCCGCATGGCGTACCTCGGCACTCTGGGTGGCGTTGGCGACCTGACCGCACAGGTCGATCAGCTGCTTCATCCAGCGCACGAAGTCACCGGCGGCCAGGTCGATCTCGCGCAGCACCTCGTCGAGGTCGTCGCCCTCGGCCCAGCGGAACGCGGCGTAGGCGAAGCCCAGGTCCGGCGGACGCAGGAAGTCGAGCCGGTTGTCGCGCTCCAGGGCGTCGAGCTGGCCCCACAGCCGCACCATCTCCGCGATCACGTCCTTGACCCGCCCACCGGGCAGGTGCGGGGCCGAGGCGTCGTCGGGGCGCCGGGCCTCGAAGACCAGGATGGAGAGCACCGAGGCCAGCTCGGAGGGGCGCAGCCCGTCGAGCAGACCGTCACGCAGTGCCTCGGCGGCGACCAGGTCGAGCTCGGAGTACAGCCGCATCAGCGGTGCCCCGATCGGGGTGACCTCCTCGCCGTCCAGGTAGCCCAGCGCGGTGAGCACGTCACAGACCCTGTCGAACTGCCGCGCCACGGTATTGGTCCGCGACTCGACCCGACGCTCCAGGGTGGCGGCGTCACGACGCAGCTTGAACCAGCGCTCGGCCCAGCGGGCGTGGTCCTCGCGGTCGGGGCAGCCGTGGCACGGGTGCGCCTTGAGCTGGGTGCGCAGCGCGGCGATCTCGGCCTCAACACCTGAGGGCACGGCCGAACGCCGCGGCCGGTCCCCGCCCCCGCGCGGCAGGTCACGACTGCGCTGGTGGAGGAAGGCGGCCAGGTCACGGCGGGCCTGCGGGTTGCGGCCGTTGAAGTTCTTCGGCACCCGGATCCGGGTCAGCGCCGCGACCGGCACGTTGAAGTCCATCAGCGCCAGCCGGCGTGCCTGACGGTCCAGGGTCAGCACGTAGGGCCGCGGGTTGTCCCGGTCGAAGCCGGCGTCGAGCACCACGGCGTAGCCGGCGAACTTGCCGGTCGGCACCTCGATCACGTCACCGGGCTTGAGCCGCTCCAGGGAGTCCAGGATCTCGTCGCGCTGGTCGATCCGCCGTACGCGCGAGGCGTTCTTCTCCACCTCGGAGATCTGCCGACGCAGGTCGGCGTACTCCATGAAGTCGCCCAGCTCGCAGGTGGCCGCCTCGCGGTAGCCGTCGAGGGAGTCCTCGGCCTTCTTGAGCTGACGGGCCAGGCCGACCACCGCCTTGTCGGCCTGGAACTGCGCGAAGCTCTGCTCCAGCAGCTCCCGGGACCGGGCGCGGCCGAACTGGTGGACCAGGTTGACCGCCATGTTGTACGACGGCCTGAAGCTGCTCCGCAGGGGGTAGGTCCGGGTGGAGGCGAGTCCGGCGACCTCGGCCGGATTCATCCCCGGCTGCCAGAGCACGACGCCGTGACCCTCGGTGTCCAGGCCGCGTCGTCCGGCACGGCCGGTGAGCTGGGTGTACTCCCCCGGCGTCAGGTCGGCGTGGGTCTCGCCGTTCCACTTGGTGAGCTTCTCGATCACCACGGTGCGGGCGGGCATGTTGATCCCGAGCGCGAGCGTCTCGGTCGCGAAGACGACCTTGATCAGTCCGCGGATGTAGAGCGTCTCGACGACCTGCTTGAACGCCGGCAGCATCCCGGCATGGTGGGCAGCCACGCCGCGGGTCAGGGCGTCGAGCCAGTCGTGGTAGCCCAGCACGTGCCGGTCCTCGACGGGCAGGTCGGCGCAGGCCTCCTCGACGAACTCGAAGATCTCGTCGCGCTCCTCCAGGGAGGTGAGCTTCACGTTGGCGGCCAGACACTGCTGCACGGCGGCGTCGCAGCCGACCCGGCTGAAGACGAAGACGATCGCCGGGAGCAGCCGAGCACGGTCGAGGGCGTCGATCACGTCGACCCGGCTGGGGATCCAGACCCGGCGGCCGTTGCCGACGTTGCGCTGGCCGGGCTTGCGCTTGTCCCGTGCGGTGCGGCGGTCCTTGAGCTTGCTCGAGGCCCAGTCGTCGCGGGCTACCCGGAGCAGGTCCCCGTTGACCGGGGCGCCCTCCTTGACGAAGCCGGCGGCCGCGTCGACGTCGGAGGAGGCGAAGAGGTCCATCAGCTTCTTGCCGACCATGACGTGCTGGTAGAGCGGCACCGGCCGGCGCTCCTCCAGGATCGTGGTGGTCGCACCGCGGACGGTCTGGAGCCACTCGCCGAACTCCTCGGCGTTGGAGACCGTCGCGCTCAGTGACACCAACGTCACCGACTCGGGCAGGTGGATGATGACCTCCTCCCACACCGCGCCACGGGAGCGATCGGCGAGGTAGTGCACCTCGTCCATCACGACGAACCCGAGGCCGAGCAGCGTCGAGGAGCCGGCGTACAGCATGTTGCGCAGCACCTCGGTCGTCATCACGACGATCGGGGCCTCCCCGTTGACCGTGTTGTCGCCGGTCAGCAGGCCGACCTGGTCGGGGCCGTAGCGTTCGACGAGGTCGTGGTATTTCTGGTTCGACAGCGCCTTGATCGGCGTCGTGTAGAACGCCTTGCGTCCCGTGGCCAGGGCGAGGTGGATCGCGAACTCCCCCACGATCGTCTTGCCCGAGCCGGTCGGCGCGGCGACCAGCACGCCGCGCCCGTCCTCGATCTCGTGGCAGGCACGGACCTGGAAGTCGTCGAGCGGATAGGGCAGGAAGCCGACGAAGTCGGCGAAGATCGGGTGGGCCTTGCCTCGCGTGAACTGCGCGTAGCGCTGAGCCGGGGACAACTCGTCAGCAGCATCGGTTGCCATAGGTCAAACCTACGCCAGCGCGGTGAACGGCGGAGTGCAGGCTCAGCGCACGAACACGCGCAGCGCCGCCGGTGCCACCTCGACGGTGAGCGGCAGGGCCCCGAATCGCTCGCCGTCGGCGAAGGCGACCACCCCGGGTGCCGCGACCGTCACCCGGCGGACGCGGTGGCGCTCGTACGCCGGATGGGTGACGTGCCCACCGGTGTAGAGCTTCGGGTAGTTGCGCACCAGCTCTCGACGCGGGACGGCGGTGAAGAGCACGACGTCGAGCAGCCCGTCGGCCAGGTCCGCCCCGTGGGTGACCTTGAGCCCGCCACCCATCGAGTCGGCGTTGCCGATCGAGACCAGCATTGCGTCGACGCGCCGCGTGACGCCGTCGAGCTCGAGGGTGTACGGGATCGGCCTGAACTTGGCCAGCACCGCCACGATCGCCAGGCTGTAGCGGCTCTGCCCGCGCGGCCAGCGCATCTGGTTGGCCCGCTCGTTGACGGCGGCGTCGAACCCGGCCGCCATCACGGTCGCGAAGTAGCGCTCGCCGCTGCGGGCCAGGTCGATCGTCCGCGTCCGGCCCGCGGCGACCACCGCCGCCGCGTCTGCGATGGACTTCAGCGGCAGGCCCAGCGCCCGGGCGGTGTCGTTGCCGGTGCCCATCGGGATGATCCCGAGCGGTACGTCGCTCTCGGCCAGCACCTGAATCGCGATGTTGACCATCCCGTCGCCACCGAGCACGACGACGCCGTCGATCCCGCTCTCGACCGTAGCCCGCAGCCGTGCGGTGGTGTCGGCCGCATCGACACCCTGGACCACGGTCGTGGCGATCCCGGCCCCACCGAGCGCCTCCGCGACGATCCCGACCGCCTCGGGTCGGTGGCGCCTCCCGGAGTGAGGTCCGGGCAGGAGGGCGTACGTGCGCGACACGCTCGCAGACTATCGGCGCGGGTCGGCGTACGGTGAACGGGCCTCAGAGAGGCGAGATCTGGTCGTCGTCCCAGGTGTCGGTCGTGACCTTCCGTCGACCGCGCGCCCGGTCGACGATCCTGGCCAGGATCTCCGCGATCAGGAACAGCACCAGCATCGGGATCGCCAGCATCAGCATCGAGAACGGGTCCGTCGACGGGGTCGCGACCGCGGCGAAGACCATCGTGCCGATGATGATCCACGGCCGGAGCTGGCCGAGCTTGCGACCGGTCACCAGACCGGCGAGGTTGAGCATCACCACGAAGAGCGGGATCTCGAACGCGACGCCGAAGATCAGCAGCATCCGGGTGGTGAAGCTGAAGAACTCGCCGAAGTCGACCAGGTTCTCGGCGTGCACCGGAGTGAAGCCGACCAGGACCTGGACGCCCTTGGGGAGCACCCACCAGCCCACCGCGACGCCCAGGAAGAAGAGCGGTCCGGCGATCGCGGCGAAGACCCGCGACCACTTGCGCTCCTGGGGGTGCAGACCCGGGACGATGAAGCGCCAGATCTGGAAGAGCCAGTACGGGCTGGACGCGATCAGGGCCAGCACACCGCAGAGCTTGAGCTGCAGGGTCAGACCGGCGGTGACGCCGCTGACGACCAGCTTGCTGTCGACCTTGTGGTTGAGCAGCTCCATCGCCCGGTTGTAGGGATGGATGATCAGCTCGAGCAGGTCGTTGTAGAAGACCAACGCGACGATGAAGAGGACGATCCAGAGCAGGACCGATCGGAGCAGCCGCGCACGGACCTCGCGGAAGTGATCGGCGAGGGCCATCCGGCCGCCCTCGCCCACAGGTTGGCGGGGTCGACCTCGCAGGAGGTCGACCATGCCGGCGATCGACACAGAGGTGCCGTCAGCTGTTGGGCTTGTTCAGCCGCGCACGCTCAGCGTCGAGCTCAGCCTGGCGACGCTCGAGGTCGAGCTCGGCCTGGCGACGGTCTAGGTCGCTCTTCTGCACGTCGATCGACGGGGTCACCTCGATGGCGTCGATGACGTCGTCGTGCTTGGCCTTGGTCTCGTCCGCATCGTCGATGAGGCCCTTGGTCTCGGCCTTGAAGATGCGCAGCGCGCGGCCGGAGCCACGAGCGAGCTCGGGGAGCTTCGACGCACCGAAGAGCAGAATCACGACCAAGAAGATCAGGACGAGTTCTTGGGTGCCGAGACCGGCAAGGAGCGGGGTCATGTCGTGGTCTCCCTAGAGATGGATGGTCGCCTTCATGGTACTGCGCCTACCTATAGAGAGCCTCAATGCGGCCCACGGTGGCATGGAACAGATCGGTGAACTCCTGGGGACCCACGATCTGCACGTGCGGTGCACTGCGGAGCGCGAGCCTGACCAGCCACTGCGGGTCGGCGACCAGCAGGTCGGCCTGGCACCGCCCGTCGCCGAGCTGGCGCACCGCCTCGACCGGGTAGTACTCGGTGATCCACTGCGCCTGCGGCGCCAGCTCGACGGTGGCGAGCGTGCCGTCGGAGCCGAGCAGCGCCGTCTCGGAGTCGCCGTCCAGCGTGCGTGCCGTCGACGCCGACGTGATCGGCGTGTCGAGTACGTCGACCCGCCGGATCCGATCGAGGCGGAACCAGCGCGGTGCCTCGGCGAGATGGCACCACGCGTCGACGTACTCCGCCTGGTGGGCACGGGTGATCTGGTGCGGATCGATGGTCCGCTCCGACTCCTCGTCGCGGGTCGGGACGTAGTACGTGATGGTGACCTGGCGCCCCTCGCGCAGCGCGCGTTCCAGGCTCTGCCGGATCGCGGCGGCCTCGTCGTCGGTGGTGGTGCCGGCGTGGACTAGGGGCGCGGCGTCGGCAGCGGCCTGCTCCAGCTTGCCCAGTGCCCTGTCGATCACCTCGCGGGTGCCCTCCCCGGCGCCGTCGCGCATCGCACGCAGGGCCACGATCAACGCGGTCGCCTCCGTGGGCGAGAGCCGCAGCGGACGGGCGAGGTAGTCGGCGTTCTGGATCCGGATCACCCGGTCGCCGTCAGCGCCCTCCAGCGCCTCCATGTCGACATCGATCAGGTCGTCGGGCATCCCGCCCGGCAGGCCGCACATCCACAGCACCTTGAGGTCCTTGGTGACCTGGCGCTCGGGCACGCCGAGCATCTGCGCCGCCTCGCTCAGCCGGATCTCACCGCGCGCATGCAGGTAGGGCACGAGGGCCAGCAGCCGCGCGATCTGGTCCTTGGAGCCGTACGACGCCTTGGGAGCGCTCATGCCGACACCCCCGTCAGCCGCGCCAGGATCTGCTCACGCAGCTCGACCGGCTCGACGACCAGCACGTCGGCGCCGTGCGCCAGGACCTCGGCGGCCAGGTCGTAGGAGCCGCGCGAGAGCGTCACCCGGTCCCACTCCCCCTCGTGCTCCACGGTCGCGTCGCGGCGCAGCGAGTGCCCGGTGCCCGGTCGGACCAGGAGGGTGGCGCTCACCGCAGGGGCGGGCGGCGCGAGCCGGCGTACGATCTCGGCGGCGTCCACCCCGGCGGGGCGGGTGAAGCTGGCCGGCTCCCCCGTCGCCACGACGGCGCCGACCACGCGGGAGAGCCGGAAGACACGCTGCTCACCGCGGTCCATGTCACGCCCGACCACGTACCACCGCCCCGAGGAACGGACCACGCCCCACGGCTCCAGCCGACGCCGGGCCGGGTCCTGGCCGA
This sequence comes from Nocardioides sp., assembly GCF_030150155.1. GTDB lineage: Bacteria > Actinomycetota > Actinomycetes > Propionibacteriales > Nocardioidaceae > Nocardioides. The sequence continues at coordinate 23,690 of NZ_JASLGR010000046.1, read as the reverse complement.
CCCGGGCGTAGTCGAACCGCACCGGGGTGCGCGTCCAGGCCGCCTCGACGAAGCTCTCGTACGACGGCTCGTCGGCGCCCAACCGTGGCACCACCAGGTCCAGGGCCGCGAGGTCCGCGGCGTCGGCGGGCTCGGCATCGGCGGACAGCTTGCGCCCCGCCTGGCCGGCGGCCTGGGCCATCCCGGCGTGGTCCCAGACCCGGGTCGCGACCGACACGATCGCCGCCTCCTCGGCGTCCAGGACGATCTCGGGCAGCTGGAAGTCGTCGGCGCTGATCCGGTAGCCGGCCTCGTCCCCGAACAGCGGATCCTCGGTGCCGACCTCGATCGGAGCGCCCAGGCTGCGCAGCTCCTCCTTGTCGCGCTCGAACATCTTCTCGAACGCCTCGTCGGAGGCCTCGGGGTAGAGCGCCTCGCGGATCCGCTCCTTGGAGACGAACCGCTTCTGCACGAGCAGCATGATCAGCAGGTTCATCAACCGCTCGGACTTGGCGGCACTCATCGACACCCTCCCTCGAACAGCTGCGTCCCACGAGTCCGGGGTAGCACCGGATCAGGCTAGCGTGTCACGCCTGAGCCGCGGCGCTGTCGGTGCCGATCACGTCGACGACGAAACAGACGGTGCTGGTCGGCGGGAAGCCCAGGTCCTCGGCCGGGGTGTCGGCATAAGCCGCGTCCGGCGGGATCTGCAGCACCACTCGGCTGCCGACGCGGACCCCGACCAGCCCCGCCCGCAGGCCGGGGATCAGGTCGTCGATCGCGAAGGTGGTCGGCGTCGAGCCGTAGGTCTGGTCGAGCGGTCGCTCGGCGCCGTACCGGAGGCAGAGATAGTCCAGGGTGACAGTGCCCGTGCCCTCGACCAGGGCGCTGGTGCCGCGACGCAGGGTGGTGCGCAGCACGGTGGTGCTGGAGGTAGCGGGCGCCGCCAGGCCGGTGACGTCCAGGCCGACGACGATGCCGTGACGCAGGATCACCCGAGGCAGGGCAGCGGCGGGCAGGTCGAGGACGGGCGGCGTCTGGCTGTACGTCATCTCGGTGCCTCCTGGACGGGGATCACTCTGATCCTGACATGCGACGAGCCCGCACCCCACCGAACGGTGGGATGCGGGCTCGAGGCGATGAGAACTACTGGGCGCTGGCCGACGGCGAGGCGCTGGCCGAGGCCTTGGTCGCGCTCAGGATGTCGACGACGAAGTAGAGCGTGCTGTTGGCGGGGATGCCGTTGGAGCTCTGGTCGGTGGAGCCGTAGCCGAGGATCGGCGGGATCTCCAGGACGACGCGGCTGCCGACCTTGACGCCCTTGAGGCCGTAGGTCCAGCCCTTGACGACCTCGCTCAGGCCGAACTCGACGGCCTTCTTCGAGTACGACTCGTCGAACGGCTTCTTGCCGCCGTACACCATGCCGAGGTAGTTGACCTTGACCTTGTCGTCCTCGGTCACCACAGCGCCGGTGCCCTGCTTGATGGTGGCGCGCAGGAACGGGCCGTTGGTCGGGTCGGGCTTGGTCAGGCCCTTGAAGTTGAGGCCGGTGACGACACCCTTCTTGTTCGTCTCGACCTTGGGCAGCTTGTCGGCCGACGTGTCGGTCGGCGTGGTGACGGCCTTGGAGACGATGTCGACGATGATCACCAGCGGGTCCTCGTTGGCGATGCCGAGCGAGGCGTTGCCGGCCTCGCCGAAGACGTCGGTGGCGCTGGCGATGGCGACCTCGCGCGAACCGATCTTGGAGCCGATCAGCAGGTCGGAGAAGACCTTGCTCAGCGACTTGGTGTCAGCGGTCAGCACCTCGGAGTCACCCTTGGTGAAGTCGCTGTAGGACTCCTTCTTGGAGTAGCCGTCGCCGACCCAGATGTACGCGTTGACCGCGTCACCCTTCTTGACCGTGTCGCCCGTGCCCGCGACCAGCGTCTTCTTCTCGGTCTTGTCGACCTGGGACATCTGGCCGTTCCACTTCACCGTGGGCGCCTTGCCGACCTCACCCGAGATCGACACCGCCTTCCAGCCGTCGATCGTCTTGTCCCCGAGACCGACGGACTTATCGCCGCAGGCTCCGAGGAGGAGGGTCGCTGGGATGAGGAGGGCAGCTACGCGCTTGGCAGGAAACACGCGGGCCACCCTAACGGGCGTACCTGAGAGTTACCCAGGGAATCTCCCGAACAGGGCATCTTCGGGGCTCACATGCTCTCGATCAGGCGCTCCACGCGCTCGTCGACCGCCCGGAACGGGTCCTTGCACAGCACGGTGCGCTGGGCCTGGTCGTTGAGCTTGAGGTGCACCCAGTCGACGGTGAAGTCACGCCGCTTCTCCTGGGCGTTCTTGATGAATTCCCCGCGCAGCCGTGCCCGGGTGCTCTGTGGCGGCACCGACTTGGCCTCGAAGATCCGCAGGTCCTCGGCCACCCGGGCGACCGCGCCCTTGCGCTCCAGCAGGTAGTACAGGCCCCGGTCACGCCGGATGTCGTGATACGCCAGGTCGAGCTGGGCCACCCGCGGGCTGCTCATCGACAGACCGTGCTTGGCGCGGTAGCGGTCGATCAGCTTCCACTTGATCACCCAGTCGATCTCGCGCTCGACCAGCGACAGGTCGTCGGACTCGATCGCCTTGAGCCCGCGCTCCCACAGGTCCAGCGCCCGCTCGATCAGCGGCGTGGAGAGCTGGCGCCGATCGACGAAGTCCCGGGCCTTGCTCAGGTACTCGCCCTGGATCTCCAGGGCGCTCGCCTCACGGCCGTTGGCCAGCCTGACCTTGCGCCGACCGGTCATGTCGTGGGCGATCTCACGGATCGCGCGGATCGGGTTCTCCAGGGTCATGTCCCGCATCACGACGCCCTCCTCGATCATCCGCAGCACCAGGTCCGCCGAGGCGACCTTGAGCATCGTGGTGGTCTCGGACATGTTCGAGTCACCGACGATGACGTGCAGGCGGCGGTACTTCTCGGCGTCGGCGTGCGGCTCGTCGCGGGTGTTGATGATCGGACGCGACCGGGTGGTCGCGCTCGAGACCCCCTCCCAGATGTGCTCGGCACGCTGGGAGACGGCGTACGACGCCCCGCGCGGGGTCTGGGTGACCTTGCCCGCCCCGACGATGATCTGCCGGGTGACCAGGAACGGGATCAGCACGTCGGCCAGGCGGGTGAACTCCCCCGACCTGGCGACCAGGTAGTTCTCGTGGCAGCCGTAGGAGTTCCCGGCGGAGTCGGTGTTGTTCTTGAACAGGTAGATCTCCCCGGCGATGCCCTCGTCGTGGAGCCGCTGCTCGGCGTCGACCAGCAGGCCCTCCAGGGTCCGCTCACCGGCCTTGTCGTGGGTGACCAGCTCGACGATGTCGTCGCACTCGGGGGTCGCGTACTCCGGGTGGGAGCCGACGTCGAGATAGAGCCGGGCGCCGTTCTTGAGGAAGACGTTGCTGGAGCGCCCCCACGACACGACCTTGCGGAAGAGGTAGCGCGCCACCTCGTCGGGGCTGAGCCGGCGCTGGCCGTGGAACGTGCAGGTGACGCCGTACTCGTTCTCGATGCCAAAGATCCGGCGCTCCATGACGTGACCCTACTCCGCGCCCGCGCGGCCCAGGAGGCTTTCCAGGCGTGGCGCGCTCAGCCGGGAGAACTTCCGGATCTGGCTGCGGGAACGGTCCAGCACCGCGACCTCGAGGTCCTTGACCGCCAGCCGCCGGTCCTCGGTCTCGGTGTGGCCCAGGGCCGCGACCGCGAGCCCGAGGGCACCGGCCAGGTCGAGGCCGGAGGTGTAGCGCTCCTTGAGGTAGCCGCCCACCACGTCGGCGGCACCGCCCATCACCGCGAAGCCGTGCTCATCGGCGACCTGGCCGTCGTAGGTGAGGCGGTAGAGCTGGTCGGTCTCGATGCTGTCGCCGATCTCGCCGACGAAGATCTCCACCTCGTAGGGCTTCTCGGCCCCGCTGGAGAAGATCGTGCCCAGGGTCTGCGCGTAGGCGTTGGCCAGACCGCGGCCCGTCACGTCGCGTCGGTCGTAGGCGTAGCCGCGCATGTCGGCCAGCCGGACACCGGCGATCCGAAGGTTCTCGAACTCGTTGTAGCGGCCCACCGCCGCGAAGGCGATCCGGTCGTAGAGCTCGGAGACCTTGTGCAGCGCCGCCGATGGGTTCTCCGAGGCGAAGACGTAGCCGTCGCGGTAGTGCACCGCGACCACGGAGCGACCGCGCGAGATGCCCTTGCGGGCGAAGTCGGCGCGGTCCTTCATCAGCTGCTCGGGGCTGACGTAGAACGGTGTGGCCATCAGGCGTCTCCCTCGCTGCTCGGGCCGCCGGTCAGCGGCGCGCGCGGACCGTCCGGCCGGATCATCCGGCCGCCGACCACCCGGTCGGCCACCTCCCCCACGGTGGCGTCGTCGAGACGACGCCCGCCCTCGGCGGTGATCACCTGGATCACCGGGAAGATCCGGCGGGTCAGGTCGGGGCCGCCGGTCGCGGAGTCGTCGTCGGCGGCGTCGTAGAGCGCCTGGATGACGGCCTCGACCGCAGCAGCCTCGGACAGGTCGGGGCGGTAGAGCTTCTTCAGCGCACCGCGGGCGAAGAGCGAGCCCGAGCCGACGGAGTGGAACCCGGTCTCCTCGTAGCGGCCGCCGGTGACGTCGTACGAGAAGATCCGGCCCTGCCCGGTGGCGAGGTCGAAGCCCGCGAAGAGCGGCACGACCGCGAGGCCCTGCATCGCCATGCCCAGGTTCTGCCGGATCAGGGCGGCCAGCCGGTTGGCCTTGCCGTCCAGGGAGAGCACCGAGCCCTCGATCTTCTCGTAGTGCTCGAGCTCGACCTGGAAGAGCTTGACCATCTCGACCGCGAGTCCGGCGGTGCCGGCGATGCCGACCGCGGAGAACTCGTCGGCTGGGAAGACCTTCTGGATGTCGCGCTGGGCGATCAGGTTGCCCATCGTGGCGCGTCGGTCACCGGCCAGGATCACGCCGCCGGGGAAGGTCAGCGCGACGATCGTGGTGCCGTGGGGCGCCAGGTCACCGGCGGCGCTGCCGCCCAGATCACGGCGCGCCGGCATCAGATCCGGTGCGTGTGCGGAGAGGAAGTCGGCGAAGGACGAGGTCCCCGGCGCCATGTAGCTCGCCGGAATGCGGGAGTCGGACAAGGATCACTCCCCGCCCTTCTGGATGAAGGACTTCACGAAGTCTTCGGCGTTGTTCTCCAGGACGTCGTCGATCTCGTCGAGGATGTCGTCGACGTCCGCGTCGAGCGACTCCTTGCGTTCGGCAAGGTCGGTCTCGGTGGTCGCCTCGGCCTGATCCTTCTCCTGAGCCGACCCTGCCGAGTGCTTCTGCTCCTGTGCCATGACTCCAACCTAGCCTTTCGATTCGGTCAACGCAGTGAACAATTCCGACGCGTTCTGGACCCGGTCCAGCAGGTCGCCGACGTGGCGTTGCGTGCCTCGCAGCGGGTCGGGCGTGGGGATGCGCTGCAGGGAGTCGCGTCCGGGCAGGTCGAAGATGACCGAGTCCCACGAGGCCGCGGCGACCTCGCAGGGGAAGCGCCGCAGGCACTCGCCGCGGAAGTAGGCCCGGGTCTCGGTCGGCGGCTCGTGCACGGCGGCCGCGACCGTCGCGTCGTCGAGCAGCCGCTCGATCCGGCCCGCCTTCACCAGCCGGTGGTAGAGCCCCTTCTCGGGTCGGACGTCGCTGTACTGCAGGTCGATCAGGTGCAGCTTGGCGTCGTCCCAGTCCAGGCCGTCGCGATCCCGGTAGGACTGGAGCAACGTGAGCTTGGCGACCCAGTCCAGCTCGCTCGCACACGACATCGGATCGTGCTCGAGCCGGTCCAGCACCGACTCCCAGCGGGTCAGCACGTCACGGGTCTGGGCGTCGACGTCGGCGCCGTAGCGGTCCTCGACGAACTTCCGGGCCAGGTCCAGGTACTCCAACTGGAGCTGCACCGCGGTCAGCCGCCGGCCGTCGGCCAGGGTGACCAGCTCACGCAATGTGGGGTCGTGCGAGACTGCCCGCAGCGCCGCCACCGGGCCCTCGACGGTGAGGTCACGGGTGATCGCGTTCTCCTCGATCATCGCGAGCACCAGTGCGGTGGTGCCGACCTTGAGGTACGTCGACACCTCGGCGAGATTGGCGTCGCCGATGATCACGTGCAGCCGGCGCCAACGTTCGGGGTCGGCGTGCGGCTCGTCACGGGTATTGATGATCGGACGCTTCAGGGTGGTCTCCAACCCCACCTCGACCTCGAAGAAGTCGGCGCGCTGCGAGATCTGGAAGCCGTGGTGGCGCCCGTCGGCACCGATCCCGACCCGACCGGCGCCGGCGACCACCTGGCGACTGACGAAGAACGGGATCAGGTCGTGCACGATCCGGGCGAACGGCGTCGAGCGCCGCATCAGGTAGTTCTCGTGGGCGCCGTAGGAGGCACCCTTGTTGTCGGTGTTGTTCTTGTAGAGCGTGATCGCCGGGTTGCCCGGCAGGTGCGCCGCGAGCTGGGCGGCGCGCAGCATCACCTGCTCGCCGGCCTTGTCGAACCTGACGATGTCCAGCGGCGTGGTCACCTCCGGGGTGGAGTACTCCGGGTGGGCGTGGTCGACGTAGAGCCGGGCACCGTTGGTCAGGATCACGTTGGCCAGGCCGAGGTCCTCGTCGGTGAGCTGGCTCGGGTCGGCGTTGGCCCGAGATAGGTCGAAGCCCCGGGCATCACGCAGCGGCGACTCCTCCTCGAAGTCCCACCGCGCACGCCGGGCACGCAGCTCGGCGGTGGCATAGGCGTTGACCACCTGGGACGAGGCCACCATCGGGTTGGCCTTCGGGTTCCCCACCACCGAGATGCCGTACTCGACCTCGGTCCCCATCACCCGCTCGACGGACATGGGAACGCCCCTCAGAGGTACTGACCGGTCGAGGACGTGGTCTCGATCGAGCGGCCCGGCTCGGTGCCCTGCTTGCCGGTGATCAGCGTCCTGATGAAGACGATCCGCTCGCCCTTCTTGCCCGAGATCCGCGCCCAGTCGTCGGGGTTGGTGGTGTTGGGCAGGTCCTCGTTCTCCTTGAACTCGTCCACGCAGGCCTGGAGCAGGTGGGAGACCCGCAGCCCCTTCTGGGCGTCGTCGAGACCGCTGTCGAGGAACTGCTTGATCGCCATCTTCTTGGCCCGGTCGACGATGTTCTGGATCATCGCGCCGGAGTTGAAGTCCTTGAAGTACAGGACCTCCTTGTCCCCGTTGGCGTAGGTGACCTCGAGGAACCGGTTCTCGTCGGACTGGGTGTACATCCGCTCGACCGTGGCCCTGATCATGCCGTCCACCGTCGCCCGGCGATCGCCGCCGAACTCGGCCAGATCGTCGGGGTGCAACGGCAGGTCGGCGGTCAGGTACTTGCTGAAGATGTCGCGGGCGCCCTCGGCGTCGGGTCGCTCGATCTTGATCTTCACGTCGAGGCGACCCGGGCGCAGGATCGCCGGGTCGATCATGTCCTCACGGTTGGAGGCACCGATGACGAGCACGTTCTCCAGCAGCTCGACGCCGTCGATCTCGGCGAGCAGCTGCGGCACGATGGTGTTCTCCACGTCAGAGGAGACGCCGGTGCCACGGGTGCGGAACAGCGACTCCATCTCGTCGAAGAAGACGATCACGGGCGTGCCCGAGGACGCCTTCTCCCGGGCGCGCTGGAAGACCAGCCGGATGTGGCGCTCGGTCTCGCCGACGTACTTGTTGAGCAGCTCCGGGCCCTTGATGTTGAGGAAGTACGACTTGGCCACGCCCTGACTGCCGTCGGCCTGGCCGTGTCGGGCGGCGACCTTCTTCGCCAGCGAGTTCGCGACCGCCTTGGCGATCAGCGTCTTGCCGCAACCTGGAGGGCCGTAGAGCAGGATCCCCTTCGGCGGCCGGAGCTGGTGCTCGGTGAAGAGCTCGGGGTAGAGGTAGGGCAGCTCGACGGCGTCCTGGATCGACTCGATCTGGTTGCCCAGGCCTCCGATCGAGGTGTAGTCGATGTCGGGGACCTCCTCCAGGACGAGCTCCTCGACCTCCGACTTCGGCACCTTCTCGTAGGCGTAGCCGCTGCGCGAGTCGATCAGCACCGCGTCGCCCGAGCGCAGGTGCTCCCCGCGCAGGGGCTCGGCCAGCCGGACCACCCGCTCCTCGTCGGCGTTGGCGATCACCAGCGCACGCTCGCCGTCGGCGAGCACCTCCTTGAGGGTGACGACCTCGCCGATCCGCTCGAAGGAGAGCGCGGTGACGACGTTCATCGCCTCGTTGAGCAGGACCTCCTGGCCCCGCTCCAGGTCGGCGACGTCGATCGCCGGGGAGACGGTGACCCGCAGCTTGCGGCCCGACGTGACGATGTCGACGGTGTCGTCGTCGTTGCGCGACAGGAACGTGCCGAAGCCCGACGGCGGCTGCGCGAGCCGGTCGACCTCCTCCTTGAGCTTGACGATCTGGTCGCGTGCCTCACGCAACGTCGAGGCGAGCCGCTCGTTCTGCGACGAGACGCTGGCCAGGGAGCGCTGCGCCTCGCTCAACCGCAGCTCGAGGCCACGCTCGCGGCCACCACCTTCAGGAACCGAGAACCCATCGCGATCACGTGAATCGGACACCACGACCACCTCCTGTTGCTTCTCGACCCTACCCGTACGGAGCGCTCACGGAAGGGGTGTTGAAGCGGAGTTGATCACGATATGGACACGCCGTGATCCAGGTCTCGGCCCAGCGCCGGTCAGTCCTCGGAGGTCTCCTGGACCGTCTCCGGGAGCTGCTCCACGTCAGCCGGACGGGGACCGGTGTAGTCCGGGCCGTAGGCGCCGGGGGCCGGACGACGGGTCTTGCGCAGTGCCCGCGCGCCGGACGCCAGGCGTCGGGCGGTGACCAGGAACGCGGTGTGGCCGATCATCTTGTGGCCCGGGCGGACCGCAAGGCCCTCGACGTGCCAGTCGCGGACCAGGGACTCCCAGGCGGCCGGCTCGGTGAAGCCACCGTGCACCCGCACGGTCTCGACGAACCGCGACAGCTGCGTGGTGGTGGCGACGTACGCGCACAGGATGCCGCCCGAGCGCAGCGACTCCGCAGCAGCGTCGACGCACTCCCAGGGAGCGAGCATGTCGAGGATCACCCGATCAGCCCGAACGCCGGAGGCGGGAAGCTCCTCGGCGAGGTCACCGAGACCGAGGGTCCAGGTCGGCGGCTCCGCGCCGAAGAACTGGGTGACGTTCTTGCGGGCGACCTCGGCGAACTCCTCGCGGCGCTCGAAGGAGTGCACCTCGCCCAGCGGGCCGACGGCGCGCAGCAGGGAGCAGGTCAGCGCACCGGAGCCGACGCCGGCCTCGACCACGACGGCGCCGGGGAAGATGTCGGCGAGCGCGACGATCTGCGCGGAGTCCTTGGGGTAGACCACTGCCGCACCGCGCGGCATCGAGACGACGAACTCGCTCAGCAGCGGACGGAAGACCAGGTACTCGCCACCGGAGGTGGAGGCGATGGTGAACCCCTCCTCCTGGCCGATCAGGTCGTCGTGGTCGACGCTGCCCTTGTTGGAGAAGAACTTCTTGCCCTCGACGAGCTCGAAGTTGTGCCGACGCCCCTTGGCGTCGGTGAGGCGGACCCACTCACCCACCCGCAGCGGTCCGCGGTGCACGCCGGACCAGGCGTCGCGGGGCACGTCGGGGACGACGGCGGCCTCGGGGGCGCTCGTCTCGGCAGGGGCGGCGGGGTTCAGTTCGTCAGACATCGCGCGGCGAATTTATCGGCCCATGCTGCGGAAGGCAGCATCGACGTCGGCGGTGGTGAGCACACCGAAGACCGATCCGTCGGTCTCGACCAGCAGATACTCCGCTGCGGGCACCCGCGAGATCGCCTTGATCAGCTCCTCGCCGGCGATGTCGACGGGCATCGACAGACCCTCCACGAGGGTGCGTGCCACCGACGACGTCGGCACCCACGGACGACGCTCCTCGGGCATGGCGAGCAGCGCGGTCTCGTTGACCAGACCGGCCGGCTGACCGTCGGGGCCGAGCGTCACGATCGCACCGGCCTGGGACTGCTGGGCGAGCCTGACGGCCTCGGCCAGCGGCAGGTCGGCGGGGACACTGACGCTGCGACGTGCCAGCCGGCGACCGACCAGGGCGGGCAGTCGACGACGTACCCGGGCCGAGGCCATCGCGGCGCTGGCACCGCTCCACAGGAAGAGCGCGAGCACGACGGAGATGACGTAGTCCAGGATGCTGACGTTCCAGCCCAGCACGCCGCTGGCGAACATCGGCCAGCACAGCGCCGCCACCGCGACGCCGCGACCGATCCAGCCTGCCGCGATGGTGCCGCGGTGCATGTTGTGGGTGGCGCCCCAAACCCCGGCCTTGAGCACCCGGCCGCCGTCCAGGGGCAGACCGGGCAGCAGGTTGAGCACCCCGACCAGGAGGTTGGCTCCGGCCAGGCCCTCGATCGCCATCAGGGTGAAGCCGCTCGGGTCGAAGGCCAGCAGCGCCAGCCCGATGCCGCCCACGGCGATGGAGGTGAGCGGGCCGACCACGGCGATCCAGAACTCCTCCTTGGGCCGCCGGGCCTCGCCCTCGATCTGGGTGAAGCCACCCAGGAAGTGCAGGGTGATCGAGCTGACCGGGTAGCCGTAGTGGCGTGCCACCGCGGCATGGGAGGCCTCGTGCAGCAGGATCGATCCGTAGAGGATGACGGCGAACGCCACGCCGGCGACGTACTTCCAGGCACCGAGGCCGGGCTGGACCGCCTCGACGTTGGGAGCGACCAGGACCGCGATCATGCCGGCCACCAGGAACCACGAGCTGGAGACCAGGACGTCGGCACCGGCGACGGAGCCCACCTTGATCGTGCCCGGAGGGCGAGGGGTGGGGCGTGGCTCGGTCTCGGTCACACCCTCGACCCTACTAGGCTGGCGCGATGGCCACGTCTCCGGCGGACGCACGTTCGCAGATCTCCGACGGAGCGATCGACGGGATCGAGGTGGCTGGCTCTCTCTCCCCCAGCCGGGCCGGTGACTTCCTCACCTGCCCGCTGCTCTACCGGTTCCGCAGCATCGACAAGCTGCCCGAGCCGACGTCCCTGGCCGCCGTGCGCGGCACCCTGGTGCACAAGGTCCTGGAACGGCTCTTCGACCTGCCCGCCGCCGAGCGTCACCTGGCCCGGGCGAGCACGATGGTGGAGCCGGCCTGGGCCGACCTTATCGCCGAGGAGCCCGACCTGGCGGACCTGTTCGACGTCGACACCGACGCCGAGGCGTTCGGGGCATGGCTGCAGGAGAGTCACGACGCGCTGTCGACGTACTTCACCTTGGAGGATCCCCGTCGGCTCGAGCCCGACTCCCGGGAGCTCTATGTCGAGACCGTGCTGGAGTCGCGGCTGCTGCTGCGCGGCTTCATCGACCGCGTCGACGTCGCCCCGACCGGCGAGGTCCGGATCGTCGACTACAAGACCGGTCGGGCCCCGCGCGCCGGCTTCGAGGCCAAGGCCCTGTTCCAGCTGCGGATCTACGGACTGGTGCTGTGGCGCACCACCGGGGTGGTGCCGACCCGGCTCCAGCTGATCTACCTGGGCAGCGGCGACATCGTGCACTACGACCCGACCGAGGAGGACCTGGTCGCGACCGAGCGCAAGATGGACGCGATCTGGGCAGCGATCAGGACGGCCACCGAGTCCGGGCAGTGGCTGCCCCGACCCTCGGCACTGTGCCGCTGGTGCTCCTTCCAGGAGCTCTGCCCGCAGTACGGCGGCACGCCGCCGCCCCTGCCCGGGGCGACGGCGTCGGCGTCGGCGTGATCAGGCGCGCTGCTCCAGCGCGTCGGTGAGCAGCGAGACCAGCGCCTCGAGGCGGATGTCGGCAGTGCCGCCCTCCTCGATCTCGATGCCGTCGAGTGCGGCGGCGGCCAGGCCGGCCTTGCCGTCGATCAGGTCGGCGATCCGGGCGTCGATGGTCTGCGCGGCGATGATCCGCCAGGCGGTGACCGGCTGGGTCTGGCCGATCCGGTGGACCCGGTCGATCGCCTGGGTCTGCTCGGCGTCGGTCCACGACAGCTCGGCCAGGACGACGTCGGAGGCGACCTGGAGGTTGATCCCGACGCCGGCCGCCGACAGCGAGCAGACGATCACGGAGACCTCGGGGTCGGTCATGAAGTCGGCGACGGCCTTCTCCCTGGCCGAGGCGGACTGGTCGCCACGGATCTGGGTGTAGCGCAGGCCCTGCTTGGTGAAGACCTCGCCGGCTGCGTCCATCACGTCGAGGTGCTTGGCGAAGAAGACCACCTTGCCGACGCTGCGGACCAGCTGGGCGGCGTAGTCGGCGGCGAGACCGGCCTTGGCCCGCCCGATCCGGCGCACCATCGCGAACACGTTCTCGCCGGTCGAGGAGTCCTCGCCGTCGGTGAGCTCCCAGCCCGCGACACGGCGTACCAGCTCGGCGTCGATGCCGTCGGGCTCGACACCGCGGTGCTCCCGGCGCGCCTCGACGGCGGAGTCGTAGCGCTTGAGCAGCCGCAGCGCGAGCTCACGCTCGGCGGTGCGGATCGAGCGGGCGTCGGCGTCGTCGAGCTCGACTGGGAGGTCGGCGATCCGCCGCTGCGGGATGTCGGCGGCGACGTCGATCTTGCGACGCCGGACGATCCCCATCTCGATCACGGTCTGACGGGCGGCCGGGTAGAAGCCGAAGTCCGCGGGGGTGAGACCGGTGGACTCGAGCTTCGACATCAGGACGGGGGCGGGCTTGCGCTCCTCGATCCAGCCGAGGAACTGCCAGATCGCCCGGAAGTCCTCGACGTCGTTGATCAGCGGGGTGCCGGTCAGCGCCATCGTCAGCGGCCGTGCGGTGCGGTGCCGCATCCGGTCGGCGATGGCGAGGACGTGCTGGGAGCGCTGCGACTTGCGGTTCTTGATGAAGTGGGCCTCGTCGACCACCATGCCGCGCAGGCCGTGCTCGCCGAGCCAGGCGGCGTGCCGGTCGAGGATCTCGTAGTTGACGATGATGATGTCGGCGAAGCCGTCGATGTCGTCACCGTCGCCGTGGACGACGCTGACCGAGCGACCCGGCGTCCACCGGGCGGCCTCACGGGCCCAGTTGGTCTTGACCACGTTCGGCACCACGACCAGCAGCGGGTAGGCCTCGGCGACCTGGGCAGCGAGCAATGCCTGGGCGGTCTTGCCCAGACCGGGCTCGTCGGCCAGCAGGTAGGTGCGGTGGCCGGCGGCGACCGAGCCGAGGAAGCGGGCCTGGTGGTCCATCAGGTTCAGGCCCTGGGGCAGCCACAGCGGCGGTGCGGTCTCGGGCAGGGTCATGCACGAGGTGGCGCCCGAGGAGCCGCGCTCGAAGGAGCTGAGCAGGGGGCCGATCAGGTCCCAGCCGGCCAGCGACGGGCCGGTGGAGCGCTCGGGGGCGCCACTGAAGTCGGGCACCATGAACGGGTTGGAGAGCTGGGCACGCACGACCGACTGCGGCAGGGCCTGGCGTTCGGAGTGGACGAAGGCCAGCGGGGTGGCGGCCTCCTCAACCTCCTCGGGGGCCAGTTCGATCCCGGCGGCGGCCTGCATCTCGCGCATCATGTGCCGGGTGGCACTGGTCTGCTCGGCGTCGTCGGCCAGCAGGCTGAACAGCGACGGCTCCCGGGCGGCGGTCTGGGCCAGGATGGTGGCGATCCCGTCGAGGCGCTTGAGCTGGGCGGCACGCTCGGTCTCGCTCAGCGTGTCGTCGGCCTTGAGCCGGTGACGCTCGTCGCGCACCAGCAGGGCGACGACCTGGAAGCGGACCCGCTCCGAGCGGCCCTTCTTGACGCCGTTCTCGACCTCGCGGGCGGCCTTGGCCAGGACCGGGACGATGCCGACCTCGTCGCTGGCGCGGCGGTTGCGGCCCGAGCGGTTCCGGTTGCCGTCGCGGTTGCCCGAACGATTGGAGCGGTTGGCGTTGGTACGGGTCGACATCAGGACTCCACCTGCGCGAAGAGGTCGGCGAGATCGGCCAGGCCGACGCCGGCCAGGCTCGGTCGGGTGATCCGGCGGGGGCCGGGGGCGATCGCGACGTGGCTGGGCACGGTCAGCACGACGCAGCCGGCCGCCTCGGCCGAGGAGGCGCCGGTGTTGGAGTCCTCGATCGCCACACAGTGCGCGGCGTCGACGCCGAGGGCTGCAGCGCCGTCGAGGTACGGGTCCGGGAACGGCTTGCCGCGGGCGACCTTGTCGCCGGTGATGATCGCGTCGAACCGACCGCGGGGCAGCCGCTCGATGATCGGGTGCGCGAAGAGCTCCCACGACATCGTCACGAGCGCGCACGGGACGCCGGCCTCGTTGAGCTCCTCAAGCAGGTCGAGTGCGCCGGGGCGCCACGGGATGTCGTGGGACAGCACCCGGTCGACGACCTCGTCGTGCAGCATGTCGACCACCTGGCGGGGCGTCAGGTCGAGCTCCCAGCGACGCCGGATGTACTCCCCCGAGTTCAGCAGGTCGTTGCCGACCAGGCTGAGCGCGTCCTCCTGGGTCCACTCCTTGCCGAGCCGGCGAGCAAGCTCGAACTCGGACTCGATCCAGAACGGCTCGGTGTCGCACAGCGTGCCGTCCATGTCCCACAGCACTGCGTGGGGACGGGACCGGACTGCCGAGAGGTCGGCGTCGAACGCCACGGCGGCGCTGTGGGAAGCGGCGGTACTCAGAATGCCCTCCGAAGAGCTGTCATGCCTGGGCGGACCCAGGACACCGAAGGCGTGGCCTGCTGGCATCGCGGCGACATCGGCCTCGCACGGATGAGTCATCGTGCCCTGGCGGTCGCCGTCGTGCCCCACGCTCGACTGCGAGGATTCCACGATAACCGAGTCTGGTCCGCGAAGGGCCATCGCCCCACGATTCGTGCCTCTAAGATCGTCTACAAGTTCAGCGCCACGCCCGACGGAGGTGACAGACATGGCCGCACAGCGCATCGAGTTCTCTCAGGACGACGTCGACCTCATCGACCGCCTGGTCAAGGACGGCGTGTACGCCGACGCCGCTGAGGCTGTGCACGAAGGTCTGCGTCTCCTCGAACGGGAGCAGCTCTCCCGTGCCGAGCGTCTCGCGACCTTCCGCGCCGAGGCCCGGAAGGGCTTCGACGACCTCGATCACGGGGACTACACCGAGGTCTCCAACGACCAGGAGCTCAGCGCCCACATCTCGCGACTGAGCGACCTTGCCGCCCAACGTGTCGCCGAGCGTCGCGCTGAGCGCTGATGACCGGCGGCTACCGGTTCAGTCACGCCGCTGACCTGGATGTCATCGACATCCTGATCTGGAGCGAGGGGCACTTCGGGACCTCGGCTCGCCTCCGCTACGCCGCCCTCATCGAGGCAGCAGCACGGCACGCAGCGCGACCAGACACCTCGACTCGGGCACTGACTGGACCTAGCCGGGAGGCAGAGGCCTTTGTCCGCGAAGGGCCATCGCCCCACGATTCGTGCCGGTAGATTCGGTGACCTCTGACCGAGGGAGCGAGCAGATGAACGATCGCGCGAGCGATGATGGAGTGCCGTACGACGAACCGGAGCGCGAGCTGATCGACGGGCTGACGGCGATCCATCTCCTGGATCTGGCTCAGGCGACCGGGCTCCCGATCGCGGTGCTGGAGGGGTTGGAGGACGACGGGCACCTGCCGCTGCTGCGCTCGGTCACGGACCCGAGCCGGGTGTTCCTGCACGAGACCGACGTGCCGACCGCGGCGGAGCTGGTGGCCTGGGGTACACCGCCGCACGGCGACTACGACCGGGACCACTTCCTGGCGAACGGTGCCGACTGGGGCGGCCAGATCCCGCCGTGGTTCCCGGCGACCGATCCCGCCGATCCGGGCTCGTGGACCGTCTCCTGGGATGACGAGTAGCGCGGCGTCCCTGCGGGCACGCCTCGCGCTGCCCTCCCCCGATCTGGCTCCGACCCTGCTCGGCGCGGTCGTGACCTGCGTCGCCGACGACGGGGTGGTCAGCGTCGAGATCACCGAGGTGGAGGCCTACGCGGGCGAGGCCGATCCGGCGTCGCACGCCTGGCACGGGCCGACGCCGCGCAACGCGGTGATGTTCGGCCCGCCTGGTCACCTCTACGTCTACCGATCCCACGGCCTGCACTGGTGTCTCAACGTGGTCGCCGGGGTCGAGGGCACCGCCTCTGCGGTGCTGCTGCGTGCAGGGCGGGTGATCGAGGGTGCCGACCTCGCCCGTGTACGCCGCTCCCACGGATCGCCCCATCCGGTGCCCGAGGCCCGACTGGCCCGCGGCCCCGGCTGCCTGGGCCAGGCCCTCGGCGTGAGCGGTGCCCTCGACGGCGCGGACCTGACCGCACCCAACAGCCCGATCCGGCTCACACTCCCCTGCACCCCTGCCGCACCGATCGCCTCGGGTCCGCGGGTCGGGGTCACTCGTGCCGCCGAGGTGGCGTGGCGCTGGTGGGTGGACGGCGATCCGACCGTCTCGGCCTACCGCCGCTCACCCCGCGCCCAGCCGCCGCTGACCTAGAAGTCCCCGGAGCTCTCCCGCATCCGCCGCATCAGGTCGTACATGGTGGCCTGCTCGGACTGGCTGAGTCCGTCGACGGCGAAGTTGAGGGCCATCACCGCCTGCGTCCCCTCCGTGACCACGCGCTCGCCCTCCTCGGTCAACCGGGCCAGGATGCGCCGGCGGTCGGACGGATCGGCGTCGCGGGCGACGTACCCCTGCTTGACCAGCCTGTCGATCGCGTTGGTCACCGAGGTCGGGTGCACCATCAGGCGCTCGCCGATCTTGGTCATCGGCAGCGTGCGGGTGCGGCTGAAGTAGAGCAGCACCAGCACCTCGTAGCGGGAGAAGGTCAGGCCCCACTCCTTGAGCGCGCCGTCGAGCTGGGCGAGCATCAGCTGCTGGACGCGCATCACCGAGGTCGCCAGCCGCATCGGCCCCGCCTCGCCGAAGTGCTGCTCCCAGAGCTCACCGGCCCGGTCGATCGGGTCGAAAGCAAGGCGCGGGCCGGCATGGTCGGGGAGGGCGGCTGACACAGGGACAACGTTAGCCATCTCCGCCCCACTTCCACTCGCTCGACCTGCGACGTATCGTAATACTTGGACGTCCAACTATCTGGTGTCCAGGTATCACTCAGCCTCCCCGGATGATCGAAAGGCCGCCATTGTGACCAGCACGCCCACCGCCCGCCGCAACCCGATTCGCTTCGTCACCGCCGCCGCGCTCTTCGACGGTCACGACGCCGCGATCAACATCATGCGGCGGATCCTGCAGGCCCAGGGCGTCGAGGTGATCCACCTGGGGCACAACCGCTCCGTGGCCGAGATCGTGGACGCGGCGGTCGAGGAGGACGTGCAGGGCATCGCGGTGTCGTCGTACCAGGGCGGGCACGTCGAGTTCTTCACCTACCTCGTCGAGCAGCTGCGCGAGCGCGGGGCCGGCCACATCAAGGTCTTCGGCGGTGGCGGCGGCGTGATCGTGCCCGAGGAGATCGCCCAGCTCGCCACCCTCGGCGTGCACATCTACTCCCCCGAGGACGGCCAGCGCCTCGGCCTGACCGGCATGATCGCCCAGCTCGTCACCGAGACCGACCTGGACCTGTGGGACCTCGCCCCCGCGCAGATCGACGACGTCCTGGCCGGCGACCGGCTGGCCCTGGCCCGCACCGTCACCGGCGCCGAGCAGGGCCGCCTCGACGAGGCCACCCTGGCCCGCCTGGCCGAGGCCGGCGCAGGCGTCACCGTGCTCGGCGTCACCGGCACCGGCGGCTCCGGGAAGTCCTCCCTCACCGACGAGCTCGTACGCCGTCTCCGGCTCGATCAGGGCGACGCGCTGCGGGTCGCGATCGTGGCCGTGGACCCCACCCGCCGTCGTTCCGGCGGTGCGCTGCTGGGTGACCGGATCCGGATGAACGCGATCGACACCGACCAGGTCTACTACCGCTCCCTGGCCACCCGCGGAGCCCACGAGCTGCCCGACCACCTCGCCGAGGTGCTCACCGTGATCAAGGCCGGCGGCTTCGACCTGGTCCTGGTCGAGACCCCCGGCATCGGCCAGGGCGACGCCGCGATCGTCCCCTTCGTCGACCACTCGCTGTACGTGATGACGCCAGAGTTCGGCGCCGCGTCGCAGCTGGAGAAGATCGACATGCTCGACTACGCCGACGTGGTCGCGATCAACAAGTTCGAGCGCCGCGGCGGGGCCGACGCCCTGCGCGACGTCGGGCGTCAACTGGTCCGCAACCGGGAGGCGTTCGGGGTCGACTGGGAGGCGATGCCCGTCTTCGGCACGTCGGCGGCGACCTTCAACGACGACGGTGTGACGGCGCTGTACCAGGAGCTGCACACCCTGCTCACCAACGCCGGCGTGCCGTTCGGGCCCGGCCAGCTCCCCACTGTCACCGTGCGCCACTCCGGGGGCGCGCGCCAGGTGGTGCCGACCGACCGCACCCGCTACCTGGCCGAGATCAGCGCCACCGTGCGCGACTACCACCGCGCCACCGACACCCTGGTCGCCCTGGCACGACGGGCCGACGCGTTCGACCTGGTCGCCGAGGAGCTCAGTGCGGGGCCCGCAGGCGCCGATCTCGCCGCTGCCGCAGAGGCCGCGCGTGCCGGCGTACCCGAGGAGCTGCGCGAGGCCCTGGCGACCTGGCCGGCCGTGGTCGAGTCCTACCGCAGTGACGAGGGAGGGCGGACGTCGTTGGCCGGCACCACCGTGCCGCGGGTGGCACTGCCGCGCACCACCGAGGCTGGTGAGCTGGTCAGCTTCTGGCGCCGGGAGAACCTGCCCGGCCGGTTCCCGTTCACCGCCGGGGTCTTCCCGTTCAAGCGACAGGGCGAGGACCCGGCCCGGATGTTCGCCGGCGAGGGCGACCCGGCGCGCACCAACCGCCGATTCAAGCTGCTCTCGGCAGGCCAGGAGACCACCCGACTGTCCACGGCGTTCGACTCGGTCACCCTCTATGGGCGCGACCCCGCGGCGCGGCCCGACATCTACGGCAAGGTCGGGACCTCGGGCGTCTCGGTAGCGACCCTGGACGACATGAAGGAGCTCTACGGCGGGTTCGACCTGCTCGCCCCGACGACGAGCGTCAGCATGACGATCAACGGCCCGGCCCCGACGGTGCTCGCCTTCTTCCTCAACACGGTGCTCGACCAGGCCGCGGCCAGTGGCGTCGACGCCGCCAAGGCACTGGCGACGGTGCGCGGCACGGTCCAGGCCGACATCCTCAAGGAGGACCAGGGCCAGAACACCTGCCTGTTCTCCACCGAGTTCAGCCTGCGCCTGATGGCCGACATCCAGGAGTGGTTCATCGCCCACGAGGTGCGCAACTTCTACTCGGTGTCGATCTCGGGCTACCACATCGCCGAGGCCGGGGCGAACCCGATCAGCCAGCTCGCCTTCACCCTGGCCAACGGCTTCACCTACGTCGAGGCCTACCTGGCACGCGGGATGAAGATCGACGACTTCGCCCCCAACCTGTCGTTCTTCTTCTCCAACGGGATGGACCCGGAGTACTCCGTCATCGGTCGCGTGGCGCGCCGGATCTGGGCGATCACGATGCGCGACAAGTACGGCGCCAGCGAGCGCTCCCAGAAGCTGAAGTACCACATCCAGACCTCGGGCCGATCCCTGCACGCCCAGGAGATGGACTTCAACGACATCCGTACGACGCTCCAGGCACTGATCGCGCTCTACGACAACGCCCAGTCCCTGCACACCAATGCGTTCGACGAGGCGGTCACCACCCCGTCGGCCGAGTCGGTGCGCCGGGCGATGGCGATCCAGCTGATCATCAACCGCGAGTGGGGGCTCTCCTTCAACGAGAACCCGCTGCAGGGCTCCTACATCATCGACGACCTCACCGACCTGGTCGAGGAGGCGGTGCTGGCCGAGTTCGACAGGATCTCCGAGCGCGGCGGCGTTCTGGGCGCGATGGAGACCGGCTATCAGCGCGGCAAGATCCAGGACGAGTCGATGCTGTATGAGCACCGCAAGCACGACGGCACGCTGCCGATCGTCGGGGTCAACACCTTCGTCCGCGAGGGTGGCGACAGCACCCACGGGCCGGTCGAGCTGGCCCGGGCGACCGAGGACGAGAAGGCCTCCCAGCTCGCCCGGGTGCACGCCTTCCAGGAGCGCCACGGCAAGGAGGCCGAGGCCGCGCTGGCGCGGCTGCGCGAGGTCTGCCAGAGCGACGGCAACGTGTTCGCGGTCCTGATGGACGCTGCCCGGGTCTGCTCGCTGGGGCAGCTCACCGAGGCGTTCTTCGAGGTCGGCGGGGCCTACCGGCGCAACGTGTGAGGCGCTGGATAGCCAGGCTCATCAGGGTTATCGGAATGAGGCTCGGAATTCTCGTCAAGCCCTGAGGTGATCTCGCTCCAGAGCCAAAGAACCACGGATGCGACGAAACAGCTGACCGCAGCCCAACTGAGCTCGGGAGTCAGCGTGAATCCGCCATCGCTTGAGAGCATGGTGCCTCCAACAATCGCGACCAGAACAGACAGTGCGGACGGGACCGAACTGAACAGTTTTCCGTCACGCTGGCCCGCGAGCAACGCTGCCACTCCCCGCCACGTGGGCGTTACCAAGATCGCAAGGAAGCATCCACACACAACGGCAAACTTGAAGTCACGCGAGTCGATTGCCCCAATCAGGACCAGCGCCAGTAGCACAATTACAAGGCAGCCGACGATGCCACACAGAATATCTAGCCACAGAGGAGTCCTGGCAGTCGCTAGGCGACGAATGAAATAGATCACCGACAAATAGTGGCACCGAGGTTGACCTCCGGGGCCGCTTTGAAAAAAATGACTCAGGCGGCGCCGAGCGAGCGCCAGTAGCCGTTGAGCGCACCGTTGATCTGGATGATCCAGACCAGCGGACCGATCAGGATGAAGCAGCCCGGGAAGTACCACAGGCCGTTGAGCACCGAGACGGGCGCCTTACGGCCGGCGCGCTCGTACATCTGGGCGATCTCGTTGGAGGTGATGAACGCCGCGACGGGTGAGATGAAGAAGGCGAGGATGAGGGACAGCACGCCGCCCAGGCCCTGGCCGGTGTGGCGCTTCATCTCCTCACTCGTGGCGTAGAACCAGTACCACGAGTAGATGCCGCAGGTGATCACGGCCAGCAGGATCACGACGAGGGTGTCGCGAGGCTTGCCGATCGGCCCTGAGGGCGGAAGCTGGCCGGCGGGCGAAAACGCATACGGGTCGGTCATCGGTCACTCCAGGTCGGGTCGGGGCACCGCGGCGCGGTGTCGCACCGCACACTCTAGGAGGCATCCGCCCCGAGGCGGAGGGTTCTGGCCGATCAGTCCTCGGGGTCGTAGCCCAGGTTCGGCGAGAGCCAGCGCTCGGCCTCGGCCAGGGTCCAGCCCTTGCGCTCGGCGTACGACGCCACCTGGTCACGCCCCAACCGGCCGACCACGAAGTACTGCGCCTCGGGGTGCCCGTAGTACACGCCCGACACCGAGGCGCCGGGCCACATCGCCATCGACTCGGTGAGCTCGATACCGGTGTTGGCCTCGACGTCGAGCAGGCGCCAGATGGTCTGCTTCTCGGTGTGGTCGGGGCAGGCCGGGTAGCCCGGGGCGGGCCGGATGCCGGCGTACTTCTCGGCGATCAGGTCGTCGTTGGAGAGCGTGCCCTCCACGCCGCCGGCGTAGCCCCAGAACTCCGTGCGGACCCGCTGGTGGAGCCGCTCGGCGAAGGCCTCGGCGAGCCGGTCGGCCAGCGACTCCAGCAGGATCGCGTTGTAGTCGTCGAGGTCGGCCTTGTAGGCCTTGACCCGCTCGGGCAGCTCCAGACCGGCGGTGACGGCGAACGCCCCGACGTGGTCGGCGGCGACCCCGACGGGGGCGACGAAGTCACCGAAGGACTTGTTCGCCACGCCCTCGCGGTGCTCGCCCTGCTGACGCAGCGCGAACAGGGTCTCGCGGACCTCGGTGCGGGAGTCGTCGGTGTAGACCTCGATGTCCTCGCCGGTGCTGTTGGCCGGGAACAGGCCGTAGACGCCGCGCGGGTGCAGCCAGCCCTCGTGCTCGATCTGGTCGAGCATGGCCTGTGCGTCGGCGAAGAGCTTGCTGGCCGCCTCACCGGCGATCGGGCTGTGCAGGATGTCGGGGAACTTGCCCTTCATCTCCCAGGCGTTGAAGAACGGCTGCCAGTCGATGTACTCGCGCAGCTCGCTGACCGGGTAGTCGAGCAGCACATGCACGCCGGGGCGCGCCGGGGCGACCGGGGTCCGGGACCAGTCCAGCTCGATCCGGTTGGCCTGCGCGTCAGCGAACGCCAGCTGGGGCCGGTCGGACTTCTGGGCGTGCCGGGCGCGCAGGCCGTCGTAGTCGGCCTTCACCTCGGCCAGCAGATCGGCCTTCTTGGTCGGGTGCAGCAGCGCTGCGGCGGTCGGTACCGAGCGCGAGGCGTCCTTGACCCAGATCACCGGGCCGTCGTAGGCACGGTCGATCTTCACCGCAGTGTGGGCACGCGAGGTGGTGGCGCCGCCGATCAGCAGCGGCGTGGTGGAGCCGAGGCGCTGCAGCTCGGTCGCGAAGTTCACCATCTCGTCGAGGGAGGGCGTGATCAGGCCGGACAGGCCGATGATGTCGGCGTCGTGCTCGGCGGCAGCGTCGAGGATCTTCTGCGCCGGCACCATCACGCCGAGGTCGATCACCTCGTAGTTGTTGCACTGCAGCACCACACCGACGATGTTCTTGCCGATGTCGTGCACGTCGCCCTTGACCGTCGCCATGATGATCGTGCCGTTGCTGTCCGCCCCTGCCAGCGACGGGTCGGCGGCCTTCTCTGCCTCGATGAACGGGATCAGGTAGGCCACTGCCTTCTTCATCACCCGGGCGCTCTTAACCACCTGCGGCAGGAACATCTTGCCCGCGCCGAACAGGTCGCCGACAACGTTCATGCCGTCCATCAGCGGGCCCTCGATCACCTCGATCGGACGACGACCCTCCGCCGCCAGAGAGGCGCGCAGCTCCTCGGTATCGGCCTCGACGAACTGGTCGAGCCCCTTCACCAGCGCGTGCGTGATCCGCTCGGCCACGGGCAGCTCGCGCCACTCGTCGGCCTTGGCCTCGGCCTCCGCGCCGGTCCCCCGGAACTTCTCGGCCAGCTCCAGCAAGCGCTCGGTGGCCGCCATCGCGTCGTCGGTCCGATTGAGTACGACGTCCTCGATCGCGTCCCGCAGCTCGGGGTCGATCTCGGAGTACGGGACCAGCGCTCCGGCGTTGACGATGCCCATGTCCAGACCGGCCTCGATGGCGTAGTACAGGAAGACGGCGTGGATCGCCTCACGGACCGGGTTGTTGCCCCGGAAGGAGAAGGAGACGTTGGAGATGCCGCCCGAGACCTTGGCACCGGGCAGGTTCTGCTTGATCCAGCGGGTGCCCTCGATGAAGTCGACGCCGTAGGTGGCGTGCTCCTCGATGCCGGTCGCGACGGCGAACACGTTCGGGTCGAAGATGATGTCCTCGCCGGGGAACCCGAGCTCGTCGACCAGGATGCGGTAGGCCCGATCGCAGATCGAGGTGCGGCGGGCGAGGTTGTCGGCCTGCCCGTCCTCATCGAACGCCATGACGACGACCGCCGCGCCGTACTTGCGGCACAGTCGGGCTTGCGCGACGAACTTCTCCTCACCCTCTTTGAGCGAGATGGAGTTCACGATCGGCTTGCCCTGGATCGTCTTGAGGCCGGCCTCCATGACCTCCCACTTGGAGGAGTCGACCATCACCGGCACGCGGCAGATGTCGG
>NZ_JASLGR010000019.1 GCF_030150155.1 Nocardioides sp. | reverse complement strand
CGCCGACCTGGCCGGAGGCGCCGACGACGCCGATTATGATGGTCATCGTCCGGTCACTCCGTACACGACGGCCTCGGTCTCGTCCGAGCCCAGGTAGAAGGCGGCGTGCGCCGCGTAGACGGCCTCCTTGACCTGGCTCTCGGCCACGACGACGGAGACCCGAATCTCGGAGGTGGAGATCATCTGGATGTTCACGCCGGCCTCGGAGAGCGCCTCGAAGAAGCGGGCGCTGATGCCGGGGGCCGAGCTCATCCCGGCACCGACGATGGACACCTTGCCGACGCTGTCGTCGTACAGCAGGGCATCGAAGCCGACGCTGGCCTTGAGCTTGTCCAGCGCGGTCATCGCGGTCTGGCCCTCGCCGCGCGGCAGGGTGAAGGAGATGTCGGTCAGGTTCGTCGCCGCTGCCGAGACGTTCTGCACGATCATGTCCAGGTTGATCGCGGCGTCGGCGACGGCGCGGAAGATCGACGCGGCCTCGCCCGGCTTGTCGGGCACGCCGACCACGGTGATCTTGGCCTGGCTCCGGTCGTGGGCGACGCCGGTGATGATCGCGCTTTCCATGGACTCCACAGCGTTCTCCTGTGCTCCCCGTGCGGGGTCGGTGGCGATGACGAGGTCCTCGGCCTTGACGACCCAGGTGCCCTCCTTGTCGGAGAAGGAGGACCGGACGTGGATGGGCATGTCGTAGCGGCGCGCGTACTCCACGCACCGCAGGTGCAGGATCTTCGCGCCCTGCGCCGCCATCTCCAGGGTCTCCTCGTAGGAGATCCGGGGGACCTTGCGGGCCGTGGGCTCGATCCGCGGGTCGGCGGTGAAGATGCCGTCGACGTCGGAGTAGATCTCGCAGACCTCGGCCTTGAGCGCCACGGCCAGGGCGACGGCGGTCGTGTCGGAGCCGCCGCGGCCCAGCGTGGTGATGTCCTTGGTGGTCTGGGAGACGCCCTGGAAGCCGGCGACGATGGCGATCGCGCCCTCGGCGAGCGCGGTCTCGATCCGGCCCGGGGTGACGTCGATGATCTTGGCCCGACCATGCTCGGCGTCGGTGATCACGCCGGCCTGGGAGCCGGTGAACGAGCGGGCCTCGTGACCCAGGTCGTGGATCGCCATGGCCAGGACGGCCATCGAGATCCGCTCACCCGCGGTGAGCAGCATGTCGAGCTCGCGCGCCGGCGGCAGCGGCGAGACCTCGTTGGCGAGGTCGATCAGGTCGTCGGTCGTGTCGCCCATCGCGGAGACCACCACGACCACCTGGTGGCCGAGCTTCTTGGTGTTGACGATGCGCTGCGCGACGCGCTTGACGCCGGCCGCGTCGGCGACCGACGAGCCGCCGTACTTCTGCACGACAATGCCCACGAGGGCTCACTCCTGGAGTTCCGGGGACGGACCGGCCCGATTCTACCGGCGCGGAGCCACCCGTTTTCCCGCCTGTCCAGGCGTGGGCACGGGGCCCGGGGCGCGTGCCTCAGGCGTCGAGCGCGGCCGCGGCCTCGAGCTGCTCGTGCTCGTCGATGACGTCCACGTCGAGGCGGTCGTGGGCGACCACCATCAGCAGCGCGTTGAGCGCGGCCCCGGCGAGGTTGCCCCAGTTGTTGACGTAGGAGTACTGCCACCACCACAGCGCCTCGGCGACGTCGCCGTTGCGGTAGTGGCGCAGGCCGTTCTCCAGGTCGGCGCCGATGCTGGTGATGTCGTCGGAGAGCTGGCTCTCCACGATCTCCGGAGCGTACGGGTCGAAGACGAAGCTGTAGGTGTCCAGGTCGCCCAGCAGGTCGGCCAGCCGCATCCGCACCTCGTCCACGTCGACCTCCGGGCCCACGTCGGGCTGGAACTCCTCGCGCGGCTCGAAGTCGGTGACCGCGCCCAGGCGGGCGCCCGTCAGCGAGATCTGGCTGATCTGCAGCAGGAGCAGGGAGACGGCCTGCCCGCCCTGGGCCTCCTCGGCGATCAGCCGGACCGCGTCGAGGTAGCTCTCGACGCTCGCCGCGATCTCGGTCGCGAACGCGACGTTCTCGGACTCTGCGGCCACCAGCGCCGCGAGCGCGGCCTGGCCGGGGAGCTGCTCGGTCATGTCGCTGCCTGCCTTCCTACGAACGCGCGGCCGAGGGTGACCTCGTCCGCGTACTCCAGATCTCCACCGACTGGCAGTCCACTCGCCAGACGGGTCACGCGCTAGCCCAACGGTCCCAGCATGCGGGTCAGGTACGTCGCGGTGGCCTCGCCCTCCAGGTTGGGATCGGTGGCCAGGATCACCTCGCTCACCTGGGCGCCGTCGCCGGCGCCGAGCCGGGTGAGCAGCTCACGGATGTGCAGCTGCTCGGGTCCGATGCCGTCGATGGGCGAGATCGCCCCGCCCAGCACGTGGTAGCGGCCGCGGAACTCCCGCGTCCGCTCGATCGCCACGACGTCCTTGTACTCCTCCACCACGCACAGCACCGCGGGGTCGCGGCGCGGGTCGCGGCAGATCCGGCACTGGTCGTCCTCGGCGACGTTGAAGCAGATCGAGCAGAACTTCACCTTGTCCTTGACCTCGATCAGCACGTCCGCCAGGCGGCGTACGTCGACCGGGTCGGCCTGGAGCAGGTGGAACGCGATCCGCTGGGCGCCCTTCGGGCCGACGCCCGGCAGCCTGCCGAGCTCGTCGATGAGGTCCTGGACGACGCCCTCGTACATGTCCGCCAGGCTCTCAGAAGCCGAGCTGGCCGGGGGTGCCCGGGTTGCCACCGCCGGGCATGCCCGGGAAGCCGCGGCTCAGGCCGCCGGTGATCATCCCGATGCTCTCCTCCGACGTCGCGTCGGCCTTGGCCTTGGCGTCGCGGAAGGCGGCGACCACGAGGTCGGCGAGATCGGTGAGCGAGTCCTCGTCGCCGCCGTCGAACCGGCCGGTGGCGATCCGGACGGCCTTCAGCTCGCCCACGCCGGTCACCGTGACGGAGACGCCGCCGGCCGAGCCCTCGAACTCCGCGCTGGCCAGCGCCTCCTGCGCGGTCGCGAGGTCGTCCTTCATGTGCTGCGCGGGCAGGAGCAGGGCACGCATGGCGAAGCCGGGGGCACCGCTGAGCGCGTCGGAGGGGTTGTTGGTCATCGGGTCACCTCTGTCAGGAGTGGGG
>NZ_JASLGR010000034.1 GCF_030150155.1 Nocardioides sp. | reverse complement strand
CTCGGTTCGATGGCCGGTCACATCGCCGTCGGGCACTGTCGTTACTCGACCACCGGCTCCACCAGCTGGGAGAACTCGCAGCCGATCTTCCGGCACACCGCGGCCGGCAACGGCGTGGCCCTCGGACACAACGGCAACCTGGTGAACACCGCCGACCTCGCCGACCGCGCCCGGCAGCTCGGCATCTACGGCAGCTCCGAAGCCGCCACCTCCGACTCCGACGTGGTGGGCGCGCTGCTGGCCTACGAGGCCGCCGACAAGACCCTCGAGCAGGCGGCGCTGGAACTGCTGCCCTCGCTGCGCGGCGCCTTCTGCCTGACCTTCCAGGACGAGAACACCCTGTACGCCGCGCGCGACCCGCACGGTGTCCGGCCGCTCTCCCTCGGCCGGCTCGACCGCGGCTGGGTGGTGGCCTCCGAGGATGCCGCGCTGGCGACCGTGGGCGCCTCCGTCGTCCGCGAGATCGAGCCCGGCGAGATGGTCATCATCGACGAGAACGGTCTGCGGTCGCGCAAGTTCGCCACGCCTGAGCGCAAGGGCTGCGTGTTCGAGTACGTCTATCTCGCTCGCCCCGACGCCACCATCGCCGGGCGCAACGTGCACGAGTCGCGCGTCGAGATGGGCCGCGTGCTGGCTCGCGAGTTCCCGGTGAACGCCGACCTCGTCATCCCGGTGCCCGAGTCGGGCACGCCCTCGGCGACCGGCTATGCCGAGGAGTCGGGCATCCCCTTCGGCCAGGGCTTCGTCAAGAACTCCTACGTCGGCCGCACCTTCATCCAGCCGTCGCAGACGCTGCGCCAGCTCGGCATCCGGCTCAAGCTCAACGCGCTCGAGCACATGATCCGCGGTCGCCGCATCGTCGTGGTCGACGACTCGATCGTGCGCGGCAACACCCAGCGCGCCCAGATCCGGATGCTGCGGGAGGCCGGAGCGACCGAGGTGCACGTGCGCATCTCCAGCCCGCCCGTGAAGTGGCCCTGCTTCTACGGCATCGACTTCGCCACCCGCGCCGAGCTGATCGCCAACGGCCTCGACGTCGACGAGATCGCCGCCTCGGTGGGGGCCGACTCGCTCGGCTACATCTCGCTGGAGGGCATGGTCGACGCCACCCGGCAGTCGATGGACCAGCTCTGCACGGCCTGCTTCACCGGCCAGTACCCGGTGGCGCTGCCCGACGAGAGCCAGCTCGGCAAGCACCTGCTCGAGGTGAGCCTGCAGTCGCCGACCATGGGCAAAGCTCTGCCTGTGCTCAACAACCCCTGATCCTGCGCCAGATCGTTCAACGAGGAGTCCCGTGACCAACGCGTATGCAGCCGCCGGAGTCGACATCGAGGCGGCCGACAAGGCCATCGACCTGATGAAGGAGTGGATCGAGAAGGCCCGCCGGCCCGAGATGATGGGCGGGCTGGGCGGGTTCGCCGGGCTCTTCGACGCGAGTGCGCTCAAGGCGTACCAGCGGCCGCTGCTGGCGACCTCGACCGACGGTGTGGGCACCAAGGTCGAGATCGCCCGCCGGATGGACGTGCACGACACGATCGGGTTCGACCTGGTCGGCATGGTCGTCGACGACCTCGTGGTCTGCGGCGCCGAGCCGCTCTTCATGACGGATTACATCGCCACCGGCAAGGTCGTCCCGGAGCGGATCGCCGCGATCGTCAAGGGCATCGCGATGGCGTGCGCCGAGGCCGGCGCGGCGCTGGTCGGCGGCGAGACCGCCGAGCACCCGGGCCTGCTGGCCCCCGACGAGTACGACGTCGCCGGAGCCACCACGGGCGTGGTGGAGGCCGACGGCCTGATCGGGTCGCACCTGGTCACCCCGGGCGACGTCGTGATCGCGATGGCCTCCTCGGGGCTGCACTCCAACGGCTACTCGCTGGTGCGGCACGTGCTGCTCAACACCGCGAACCTCCCGCTGGAGGGCCACATCGACGAGCTCGGCTCGACCCTGGGCGAGGAGCTGCTGGTCCCGACCCGGCTCTACACCAAGCCGTGCCTGCGGGTCGCCCGCGAGACCGCGACGCACGCGATGAGCCACGTCACCGGTGGCGGCCTGGCCGCCAACCTGGAGCGGGTCGTCCCGGCCGAGGTCAGTGTCACGATCGACCGCGCCACCTGGACGCCGGCCCCGATCTTCGATCTGGTCAAGCGCACCGGCGACGTCGCGCAGGCCGATCTGGAGGCGACCCTGAACATGGGTGTCGGGATGGTCTCGCTGACCGCTCCCGAGAGCGTCGACGCCACCTTGGCGATCCTGGCCGAGGCCGGGATCGACGCCTGGGTCGCTGGAGAAGTCTCAGCGGCCGCTGAGGGCCTCGCGGGCCGGGTGTCACTGGTCGGCCAGCACCCGGGCTGGTAAGCCGCTCAGGGCGGATCTGAGGCTCGCTGCGCCCCCGAACACGGGGAGAGAGTGTCAGATTCGCCATAGGCGAACACGTTTTCGCCACGCCGGTGTGCGTTCGGGCCCATGGAGCAGGTAGCGTTGGCCCTACGAAAACACAGTGAGACGCCCGGGAGCCTGTGGCCCCGGCCTACGTGCGAGGGGGCTGACCCTATGGGGCGCGGCCGAGCGAAAGCCAAGCAGACGAAGGTCGCTCGCGACCTCAAGTACCGCACTCAGGACACGGACTTCGGTGCCCTTGCGCGGGAGTTGCATGGCGGACACGATGCGACGGATGACCAAGAGGTGGACTACGGCGCCTGGTCTGACTACGCGGAGGACTCGCGCGACTGAGGTCGTCGGCACTGGTGTGGGCTGAGGTCCAGACCAGTGCTGTGAGTCTGATGCGACGGATCCGTCGGACTCCTCTCCGGTACGAGAACGGCACGCGGTGGCTTCGCCCCGCGTGACGTTGGTGGTGCCGGAGAGAGTCCGAGCCGTCGTCCGGTCCTGTCTCGTGCGGGATCGTCACACGTACTGAGCGTCAGGCACGCTCAGAGAGCCCCTGTGGCGCTGCGTTCTGCGCGCTGTCGAGGGGTGCCGCGGAGGCCCTGTGTGTGCGTCCGCGTGCCATAACGACATGCGCTCGTTGCAGAACCTTCATGTCCGCTTGACGGATTTCCTTGCGAGGAAGGTTTCCAAACGGCGTTGCGTTGGTAGTGTTCCTCACGCAACAGGTGCAGTTCCGTCGGAAGGCGTTGGCAGCATGAGTTGTGAGTTCGTCGAAGCTGGCGGACTCTCGCCCCGACTAAGGAGATACAAGAGCAATGGCTCAGGGCACCGTGAAGTGGTTCAATGCTGAGAAGGGCTTCGGCTTCATCGCGCAGGAGGACGGCGGCGACGACGTCTTCGTGCACTACTCGGCCATCCAGTCCAATGGCTACAAGTCGCTCGACGAGAACCAGAAGGTTGAGTTCGACGTCACCGCTGGCCCGAAGGGTCCGCAGGCGGAGAACGTTCGTCCTCTGTGAAACGACGCCCTGACGTGAGTCAGGGCCGTCATCAAGCTGAGGCCTCGTCCTCATAGCTGTCACAGGCCGGTGTCCCCAGGGACACCGGCCTGTTGCTATTTCTGCGCGAAGCCCGACGGCGTTGGGGGTTTGTCCCTACGCTGGAGAGGGTAGGTGGGGGCTGGGAGGCTGAATCGTGAAGGACCGGCACTGGGGGCAGTGGATGAATGAGCAGTTCGACGCATCGTTGGTGGACCCTGAGCTGATGGGTGAGGTGGAGCTGACCACCAACCTGATCGTGGCCGCGAGCGAGACCGACGAGCATCTGTCGCAGGCAGAGATCGACGCGATCCTCGGCGTCAGGGCCAGCTGACCCGGCCGCAGGGCTCCGCTCAGCAGCCGGCGAAGAGCACCGGCCCGCTGGACAGGTCCGAGAGCACGCTCTGTCCCGGCTTCGGGGTCAGCGCCAGCGTGACGACCGTGCCCGAGGCCTTCGCCTTCGTGAGGGTGAACCGGTCGCGGAACGACCCGCCCTGCCCGGGAGCGTCGCCGCGGGCCAGGGTCGCGCGCGCCTCGGCGTTGTGCCGGGCGACGTCGTCGTTGTCGAACGTCATCGCCACCCGCAGGTGGCTGGCGTCGGGGGAGTAGCCGAACGCGAACGCGGTCAGCGGATCGAGTCCGCCGACCGAGCTCAGCAGCACCCGGGCCTGCTCCTGGTCGAGGTCGTCGGCCTGGCTCATCGCCAGATGGCCGCAGGTGTAGTCGCCGGAGAACAGCACCGCCGAGACCGGTGAGGGCAGCTGCTCGGCGGCCTTCGTCATCGCTGCGACGGGCTTGACCATGTCGCGGTCGGCGACCTTGCGGACGTAGTCGGGGTCGTCGCTGGCCACCACCAGGTCGCCCGCGGTGGTGACGTAGGTGAGCTCCGGGCTCAGCTGCAGCTCCGGGGCGACCGCGGAGCCGTCGTACACGCCGTGGTCGCTCTTCTTCCAGCCCGCCTTGGCCAGCCGCGCCACCCAGCGCTGGGCGCCGTCGACCCGCAGCACGACCACGGCGCCGTCGTCGGCCTGGGCGAAGGTCTCCGTGCGCAGGTCCGTGATCGGCAGCCCGAGCTTGTCCAGCGCGGCGGCCGAGGTCACCATCGCCGAGGTCGAGGACAGGTCGGCGTCGTAGGCCCGGTCGAGGATGCCGGCGGTGCCGCCCTTGCGACCCACCTTCTTCATCACCGCCGACCAGTCGGTCCACGAGATCCGCTGGGCGTCACCGGGGACCAGGTCGAGCGCCTTGACCAGCGCCGATCGGTGCGCGGCGTGCCACCACGAGGCACCCGCCCAGATCAGCACCAGCGCCACGATCGCGGCGCACGCCTGGGTGATCCGTCGCCTGCCCTGCGCCGTCAGCCTCATGATCAGACAGACTAGGGGTGTGGCGAGGGGTAGAACGACCGAGAGTCTGGTTGTCCGGAGGACAACTGAAATAGTCGCAGCCGGGGCGATCGTGTTCCGCCCAGGAAGCAAGGGCGGTGAGGTCCTGCTGGTCCATCGGCCCAAGTACGACGACTGGTCCTTCCCCAAGGGCAAGCGCGACCGCGGCGAGCTGACCGTCACGGCGGCGGTGCGCGAGGTCGAGGAGGAGACCGGTCTGCGGATCCGGCTGGCGCGCCCGCTGGCCACCCAGCGCTATGCCACCAGCAAGGGGATGAAGCAGGTCTTCTACTGGATCGGCCGGGTTCGTACCGACGCCCTGGCCCCCAACACCGTCGACGTCGCCGACTACGTGCCCAACGCCGAGATCGACCAGGTCCGCTGGGTGCCGGTCACCGAGGCGGTCGACCTGCTGAGCTACTCCTACGACCGCGACACCCTCGCGGAGGCGCTGGAGCAGCCCAAGCGGACCGAGACCGTCGTGATCGTGCGGCACGCCCTGTCCCGGGCTCGCTCCCGCTGGCGGGGCGAGGACACCCTCCGGCCGCTGCTGGCGACCGGGCGGGCCCAGGCCGCTCACCTGGCGCCGGTGCTGGCGGCATACGGCGTCGCCCGCGTGGTCAGCAGCCCGAGCGTGCGCTGTGTGGACACGGTGGCGCCGTACGCCGGCACGGTCGGCCTCACCATCGAGCCCGAGCCGCTGCTGAGCGAGGAGGGCACCAGCCCGAAGGCGACCCGTGAGCGGACCCGGACGGCGGTGGGGGAGCAGCCCGTCGCGCTGTGCACCCATCGCCCGGTGATGCCCGCCGTGGCGGCGGCGTTCGGGCTGGCCGACCCCGACCTGGACAAGGGCGAGGTGCTGATCGTGCACCTGCGCAAGGGCGTTCCGGTCGCGGTGGAGCGTCACCTGCCGACGCCGACGGGGCATCCCGCCGTGCACTGAGTCGCTCGGCTGTTCACCTGAGAAGTCAAGGCCCCCTGAGGGTAATTCACCCTCGATTCGCCACTCTGGCCGCTCGGGGACACCAAAACGGCATGGCGCGTACACCACCCGTTCACTTTGGCCTCCCGGGCAGGTCACCTGGGCTCCTTAACGTCGATCTCGTCAACATCGAAGATCAAGCGAAAAAATCTAGGAGTCCGAAGTGATCACCACTTCCCTCCGCCGGGGCGTTCTCCCCGGCGTCGCCGCTATCGCGGTCGTTGCCTCGCTCGCCGCCTGCGGCTCGTCGGACAACTCGACGGACAAGTCCTCCACCGGCGGTAGCTCCAAGGGCACCATCGCTGCTGGTGGCTCCTCGGCGCAGGAGAAGGCCCAGGAGGCCTGGCGTGCCGGCTACAAGGCCATCAACGCCGACGCGACCATCACCTACGACCCGGTCGGCTCCGGCACGGGTCGCGACAACTTCTACTCGGGTGCCTACAAGTTCGCGGGCTCCGACTCCGCGATCCCGGACGCTGACCTGGCCAAGGCCAAGGAGGCCTGCGGCGGCACCGACGCGATCGAGGTCCCGGTCTTCGTCTCCCCGATCGACGTGATCTTCAACGTCGACGGCGTGAGCACCCTGAACCTCGACGCCGCCACCATCGCCAAGCTCTTCAACGGCGAGATCAAGAACTGGAACGACCCGGCGATCGCGAAGCTCAACCCCGACGCCAAGCTGCCGAACCTGGCCGTCTCGCCGGTCCACCGCAGTGACTCCTCGGGCACGACGGACAACTTCACCGACTACCTGTTCAAGGCCTCGGGCGGTGCCTGGAAGACCGAGCACAGCAGCGACTGGCCGACCCAGACCGGTGAGAGCGCCGAGAAGACCGCCGGCGTGATCAACGCCGTCACCGAGGGCAAGGGCACCATCGGCTACGCCGACGACTCCGCTGTTGCCTCGACCAAGCTCGGCAAGGTCTCGGTCAAGGTCGGCTCGTCCTACGTCGCCCCGTCCGCCGACGGCGCCGCCGCCGGTCTGGCCTCCTCGAAGCTGGTCGACGGCGCCGCCGCCACCCAGCTGGTCTACAACATCGACCGCGTCCCCACCGACGCCTCGATCTACCCGGTCTTCATGGCGTCGTACTTCATCGCCTGCCAGACCTACAGCGACAAGGCCACCGCTGACATCGTCAAGGGCTTCGGCGAGTTCGCCGTCTCCGAGGCTGGCCAGACGGCTGCCGCGACCAACGCCCTGTCGGCGCCGCTCCCGAGCGACATCTCCGCCAAGGCCACGGCGATCCTCGAGAAGATCACCGCGAAGTGAAGACCGCGCCAGACGCAGCCGCCGAGCTGACGGCTGGCGGGTCCCACGGCCAGGGCGACCGGGTCTTCTCCCGGTTCGCCCTGGCCTCCGGCCTCACCATCCTCGTCACGCTCGCCGCGGTCTTCGTCTTCCTTGCCGTCAAGGGACTGCCCGGCTTCCACGCTGACGCGGAGGTCTACGGGCCGGGTGCCTCGAACTTCTGGGTGTACGTCGGCAAGCTCCTCTTCGGGACGACCCTCGCCGCGATCATCGCCCTCATCATCGCCGTTCCCTTCTCCGTCGGGCTGGCGCTCTTCATCTCGCACTACGCCCCGCGCCGCCTGGCCACGCCGATCGCCTACGTGATCGACCTGCTGGCCGCGGTGCCCTCGGTCGTCTTCGGCCTGTGGGGCGCGCGGTCGCTGGCCGTCGCCTTCCAGCCGGTGCAAGCCTGGCTCGCTGAGCACGCCAGCTGGATCCCGCTCTTCAAGGGGCCCGCCTCGGCCACCGGCCGCACCATCCTGGTCGCCGGCGTCGTGCTCGCGATCATGTGCATCCCGATCATCACCGCGATCTGCCGCGAGGTCTTCGCGCAGACGCCGCGGCTCAACGAGGAGGCCGCCCTCGCCCTGGGCGCCACCCGCTGGGAGACGATCCGGTACGCCGTCTTCCCCTACGCCCGCTCCGGCATGATCGCCGGCATCATGCTCGGCCTCGGCCGAGCGCTGGGCGAGACGATGGCGGTCGCGATGGTGCTCTCGGCCACGCCGATCGTCAGCCTCAACCTGATCTCCTCGACGAACCCGGCCACGATCGCCTCCAACATCGCCTCGAAGTACAACGCCGAGGACACCCGGATCCAGACGGTGCTGCTGGCCACGGGCCTGGTGCTCTTCGTCTTCACCTTCGCGGTGAACTTCATCGCCCGGTACGTCTCCGGCCGCTCGCAGAGGAAGCTCGCGTGACCACTCAGCAGCTCACCCCCTCGACCATGCCGACCCTGGACTCGGCCCGTCTGCCGGCGTACGCCGGATGGCTGGTCTTCGTCCTGAGCTTCGCCCTGTCGGGGCTGCTCGCGCTGCTGCTCGGGATGGGCATCGTCCCGTTCGTGATCATCGGCGGGCTGCTCACCATCGTCGGCATCCCGGTCTGGTCCCTGGTGGTGGAGAACCGCCGTGCCGCGACCGACAGGTTCGTCACCGCGATCGTGTGGGCGCTCTTCGCGGTCGCCCTGGTGCCGCTGGTCTGGCTGATCTGGGTCGTCCTCAAGGAGGGCGTGCCGGGGATCAACTGGGACCTGCTCACCCACGACCAGGTCCAGACCCTGGACCCCGCTACCGGCAAGCTGATCGTCGGCGCCGGCCTCAAGCACGCCCTGATCGGCACCATGATGATCACCCTCGGCGCGATCATCATCTCGGTCCCGATCGGCATCTTCACCGCGATCTACCTGACCGAGTACGCCGGCAAGAACAAGATCGGCCGGACGATCACGTTCCTGGTCGACGTCATGACCGGCATCCCCTCGATCGTCGCGGGTCTGTTCGCGCTGGCGCTGTTCACCCTGATCTTCGGGGTCGGCACCCGGATGGGTGTGATGGGCTCCATCGCGCTGTCGCTGCTGATGATCCCGACGGTGGTGCGCTCGGCCGAGGAGATGATGCGGCTCGTCCCCGCCGACCTGCGGGAGGCGTCGTACGCGCTCGGTGTGCCCAAGTGGCGGACCATCGTCAAGGTGGTCATCCCGACCGCGTTCGCCGGCATCGTCACCGGTGTGGTGCTCGCCATCAGCCGTGTGATCGGTGAGACCGCGCCACTGCTGGTCGCGGTCGGCACCTTCGAGTCGGTGAACTACAACCTCTTCAGCGGGCGGATGATGACCTTGCCGGTCTACATCATGACCCAGTACAACACCGCCACCCCGCAGGGCTTCTCCAACGCCTGGTCGGCGGCACTGATCCTGATCGTGCTGGTGATGGTGCTCAACCTGGTCGCGCGTGCGATCAGCAAGATCTTCGCTCCGAAAACCAAGCGCTGAGCAGGCGCAGACAGCGCTCGAAAGGAAAACACTCCGGTGGCCAAGAGCATCGACGTCAGCGACGTCAACATCTACTACGGCGACTTCAAGGCCGTCGAGGGCGTCGACATGACGATCAAGGCCCGCTCGGTGACGGCGTTCATCGGCCCCTCGGGCTGCGGCAAGTCGACCTTCCTCCGCACCCTCAACCGGATGCACGAGGTGATCCCCGGAGCCCGCGTCGAGGGCAAGATCGCCGTCGGCGGCCAGGACCTCTATGCGCCTGAGGTCGACCCGGTGGCAGTGCGCCGGATGATCGGCATGGTCTTCCAGCGGCCCAACCCGTTCCCGACGATGTCGATCTACGAGAACGTGCTGGCCGGCAACCGCCTCAACTCCAAGCGGATCCCGAAGGCCGAGGCCGACGCGATCGTGGAGCGCTCGCTGCGCGGCGCGAACCTCTGGAACGAGGTCAAGGACCGGCTGAGCAAGCCCGGCATGGGCCTGTCGGGTGGTCAGCAGCAGCGGCTGTGCATCGCCCGCGCGATCGCGGTGGAGCCGGAGGTCCTGCTGATGGACGAGCCGTGCTCGGCCCTGGACCCGATCTCGACCGCTGCGGTCGAGGACCTGATCCACGAGCTCAAGGACCAGTTCACGATCGTGATCGTGACCCACAACATGCAGCAGGCGGCGCGGGTCTCCGACGAGACCGGCTTCTTCAACCTGAAGGCCGCCGGGCAGCCGGGGCACCTGGTCGAGTTCAACCCGACCAAGAAGATGTTCACCAACCCCGACAACGAGGCTACCGAGCAGTACATCTCCGGCCGCTTCGGCTGAGTGAACGATCCAACCGGCGCGAGAGGGCGTAGATGAACACTTGGTGAACAGGTGCTTTGAAGGTTAAGAAACCGCTGGTCAGGGTTACGACAACCGCCGGGGGGTCCCCTAAAGTGAGGGCGTTCGTCACCCAAACCACAGGGGTCCTTCGTGCGGTTCCGTATCCGTCCGGTCGATACGTCCTTCTACGATCTGTTCACCGAGTCCGCCAAGCATTTGGTGGTCGGGGCTGATCTCCTCGCCGAGATGCTCAGCGACACTTCCGATCGGGAGGACGTCGCCAAGCGCATGCGCGAGGCCGAGCACCAGGCCGATGAGACCACTCACGCCATCGTGAAGCGGGTGAACTCCGTCTTCGTGACGCCGTTCGACCGCGATGACATCTACGCGCTCGGCTCCGGGCTCGACGACGTCATGGACGAGATGGACGAGGTCGTCGACATGGTCCTGGTCTACGGCGTCAAGGTGCTGCCGCCCGAGCTCGGCGACCAGGTCGCCGTCCTCCAGCGCTGCGCCGAGCTGACCGCCGAGGCGATGCCGAAGCTGCAGTCGATGAAGTCCCTCGAGGCCTACTGGATCGAGATCAACCGGCTCGAGAACACCGGCGACAAGAACCACCGCCGGATCCTGGCCCAGATCTTCTCCGGGGAGTACAAGGCCGTCGAGGTGCTCAAGCTCAAGGACATCGTCGAGAAGCTCGAGTCCGCGATCGACGGCTTCGAGCGGGTCGCGAACACCATCGAGCAGATCGCTCTCAAAGAGTCGTAAGGGTTGTCTGCATGACTCTCGCGATCGTCATCGCGGTTGTGATCATTGCCCTGGCATTCGATTACACGAACGGCTTCCACGACGCTGCCAACGCCATCGCCACCTCGGTGTCGACGCGGGCACTCACCCCGAAGGTCGCTCTGATCCTCGCGGCGGTGATGAACTTCATCGGTGCGCTCCTGGGTCAGAAGGTCGCCCACACGGTGGCCGACACCCTCGACCTGAGCGCTGCTGACGCCAAGCACGCGCTGGTGATCATCATGGCCGCGCTGCTCGGCGCGATCACCTGGAACCTGATCACCTGGTACTTCGGGCTCCCGTCCTCGTCCTCGCACGCTTTGATCGGCGGACTCGTCGGAGCCGCGCTGGTGGCCGGCCCGACGGTGGCCGACGTGCACTGGCAGACGATCGTGGACAAGGTGCTGATCCCGATGGTGGCCTCGCCGATCGTCGGCTTCTGTGCCGCGTTCGCGGTGATGCTGGCGATCATGTGGATCTTCCGCAACCACCCCGCGACCCGCGTGCTGCGCGGCTTCCGTCTGCTCCAGACGGTCTCCGCTGCCGCGCTGGCGCTGGGCCACGGCCTGCAGGACGCCCAGAAGACGATGGGTGTCATCTTCCTGGCGCTGGTCGCCTCGGGCCACGCCACCGCCGGCGACGACCTCCCGCTGTGGGTGATCATCGGCGCGGCGAGCGCGATCTCGCTGGGCACGTACTCCGGCGGCTGGCGGATCATGCGCACCCTCGGTCGCAAGATCATCGACCTCGACCCGGCCCGCGGCTTCTCCGCCGAGCTGGTCGGCGCCTCGGTGCTCTACACCACCGCGTTCGTCTGGCACGCCCCGATCTCCACCACCCACACGATCACCTCGGCGATCATGGGTGCCGGTGCCTCGAAGCGGCTCAACGCCGTGCGCTGGTCGGTCGCGGGCAACATCGTCTTCGCCTGGGTCTCGACCTTCCCCGCCGCCGGTCTGGTGGCAGGTCTGCTCTACTGGGTGCTCAAGCCGATCCTGCTCTGAGATCCGGGTTCACCACCGCCGAGATCCGGGTTTACCACCGCCGACTTCCGGGTTCACCACGGTCGAGATCCGGGTTCGCCCCGGGGCCGACTCAGGCCAGCCCGCGCCGCAGCTCGGCCGCCATGTCGGCTGTCGCTGCACGTGAGGAACGGGCGAGCAGCACGTTGAGGAACCCGTGGATCTGGTCGGGGTACCGGCGCTGGACGACTCTGCCGCCCGCCTTCTCCAGCTTGGTGGCGTAGGCCTCGCCCTCGTCGCGGAGCGGGTCGAATCCGGCGGTGGCCACGAACGCCGGAGCGATGTCGGCCGGCACCTCGGCGTACAGCGGCGCCAGCCGCGGGTCCCGCGGGTCGATCCCCGCCGGCACGTACGTCGCCACCGCAAGGTCGATGAAGCGGGTCGTGAGGAAGAAGCCCTCCCCGAACATCGACCGGCTGGCCGTCGGGTTCTCGTCGGTCTCGGTCACGGGGTAGATCAGGAGCTGGAACGCGCACTGCCCACCGACGGCGAGCGCGACCCCGGCGGCGAGGTTGCCGCCGGCCGAGTCCCCGCCCACCCCGATCCGGGCCGGGTCGACGCCCAGGGTCGCGGCGTTCTCCCGTGCCCAGGCGAACGCGGCCAGGGCGTCGTCGTACGCCGCCGGGAAGGAGGCCTCCGGGGCGAGCCGGTAGTCGATCGAGAGCACCGGGATCCCGGACTGCTCGCAGAGGAAGCGTGCCGGGGCGTCGTGGGAGTCGAGGTCGCCGTAGATGAAGCCGCCGCCGTGGTAGAAGACCAGCAGCGGCCCGGCCGCACCCGGGTCGGCGGGGACGCTGGGGCGGTAGAGCCGGGCGCCCATGCCGGCGACCTGGAGGTCGCGCGAGGAGCCCACCTGCTGGCGCCCGCCGGCCAGCGTCGACTGGCGCAGCAGGCCCTTGCGGCCCTGCATGATCGGGAGGGTCTCGACGGCGGGACCGGAGACGCCGGCGAGCTTGAGCATCGCCTGGGTGTCGACGGCGAGGGTCTGTCCGTCGAGCACGACCGGGGGCCCGGCGATCCGGCGCAGCGCGGCGTCGGGGAGGGCCATCGTGGCGGAGAACGCCACCTTCTCAGCGTTGCCGGTGACCTTGGTGGCCGCAGCACCTGCGGCCGCA
This sequence comes from Nocardioides sp., assembly GCF_030150155.1. Lineage (GTDB taxonomy): Bacteria > Actinomycetota > Actinomycetes > Propionibacteriales > Nocardioidaceae > Nocardioides. Next base: position 224,538 of record NZ_JASLGR010000034.1, on the reverse strand, counting down.
CCGGCGCGGCCGGCTGCCTTCGCGAAGATACTCATGGAAGGGAACATACCGTCGGAATGTGAGTTGGGACATGGGGTGAAGGAAGTCGCCTGCTGTTCATCTCGTGGTGGCAGACTCGGGCCATGACGCTCGACGTTCCTGACATCGACCCCGTGGTGCCCGAGGTCGGCTCGTACGACGTCGAGCCGCCGTACGTGCCCGACCATGTCGAGCTGGCCGCCGTCGAGCAGTTCGATGACCGGTTCCTGGACCGCGAGCTCTCCTGGCTGAAGTTCAACCAGCGGGTGCTGGAGCTGGCCGAGGACGAGCGCCTTCCGCTGCTGGAGCGGGTCCGGTTCCTGGCGATCTTCACCTCCAACCTCGACGAGTTCTTCATGGTCCGCGTCGCCGGTCTCAAGCGCCGGATCGCCGCCGGCCTCGCCGTCCGTGCCGCCAGCGGCCTGCTCCCGCGTGACGTGCTGGAGCAGATCTGGGCCGGCGCCCGGGCGCTCTCGGAGCGGCAGTCGGCCGTCTTCACCGGCCAGCTGCTCCCGGCCCTGGCCGAGGAGGGCATCGAGCTGCTGCGCTGGAGCGAGCTGAGCGAGGCCGAGCAGAAGTCGTGCAAGAAGCTCTTCAAGGAGCGGATCTTCCCGGTGCTGACGCCGCTCGCGGTCGACCCGGCGCACCCGTTCCCCTACATCTCCGGGCTGAGTCTCAACCTGGCGGTCCTGATCCGCGACCCGCGCACCGACAAGGAGCACTTCGCCCGGGTCAAGGTGCCGTCGAACTTCACCCGCTTCGTGCCGCTGGGCAACGACCGGTTCGTGCCGCTCGAGGACGTCATCGGTGAGCACCTCAAGAAGCTCTTCCCCGGGATGCAGATCCTCGAGGTGCACACCTTCCGGGTGACCCGCAACGAGGACCTGGAGGTCGAGGAGGACGACGCCGAGTCGATCCTCGCCGCCCTGGAGAAGGAGCTGCTGCGACGCCGGTTCGGTCCGCCGGTGCGCCTGGAGGTGGAGGAGTCGATCTCCGCCTCGGTGCTCTCCCTGCTGGTCTCCGAGCTCGGCATCTCCGAGGCCGAGGTCTTCCTGCTGCCCGGGCCGCTGGACCTGCGCGGACTGCACGGCATCGCCGACCTCGACCGGGCCGAGCTGCAGTACCCGGCCTTCGTCCCGACCACCCACCACCGCCTCGCCGAGGTGGAGTCGGCCGCCCCGGTCGACGTGTTCAAGGCCGCGCGCCGCCGCGACGTGCTGCTGCACCACCCCTACGACAGCTTCGCGACCTCCGTGCAGCGCTTCATCGAGCAGGCCGCCGCCGACCCGCACGTGCTCGCGATCAAGCAGACCCTGTACCGGACCAGCGGCGACAGCCCGATCATCGACGCCCTGATCGACGCTGCCGAGGCGGGCAAGCAGGTGCTGGTCCTGGTCGAGATCAAGGCGCGCTTCGACGAGTCCGCCAACATCCGGTGGGCGCGCAAGCTCGAACGCGCTGGCTGCCACGTCGTCTACGGCCTGGTCGGTCTCAAGACGCACTGCAAGCTCGCGATGGTCGTCCGCGACGAGGGTCACTACGGCGGCGGGATCCGCCGCTACACCCACATCGGCACCGGCAACTACAACCCCAAGACCTCACGGATCTACGAGGACTTCGGGCTGATCACCACCAACGACGCCATCGGCGAGGACGTCGCTCACCTGTTCAACAACCTCTCGGGATGGTCGCGTCAGACCGAGTACGCCGAGCTCCTGGTCGCCCCGGACTCGGTCCGTTCGGGCCTGGTCGACCAGATCCACGCCGAGATCGCCCACCACCGTGCCGGTCGCCCGGCACGGATCCGGCTCAAGGCCAACTCGGTCGTCGACGAGGCGGTGATCGATGCCCTCTACCTCGCCTCGCAGGCCGGCGTCCCGGTGCAGATGCTGGTGCGTGGCATCTGCGCGCTGCGGCCCGGCGTACCGGGTCTGTCGGAGACGATCGAGGTGCGTTCGATCCTCGGCCGGTTCCTGGAGCACTCCCGGGTCTTCGCCTTCGAGAACGGTGGCGAGCCGACCGCCTGGATCGGGTCGGCAGACATGATGCACCGCAACCTCGACCGTCGGGTCGAGGTGCTGGTGCGGATCCCGCTGGCCGACCACGTCGCCGTGCTCGGGGAGCTGCTGGACTGCGCCTTCGATGCCAACACCAAGGCGTGGGTGCTCGACGCGGCGGGGGAGTGGACCCTCAACTCCGGTGCGGTCGACCTGCAGGCGAAGCTGATCGACGACCAGCGCCGCAAGCGCTGATCGGTCCGCGAGGGAGTCGGAGGCTCAGGCCGATCGGGTCGCCCCGGGAAGGTCCGGAGCGGCCGCTGCCGCTGCCGCGGACCGGCCCGCGACCCGGCCGAAGGCGAGCGCGTCGGCGATGTGGAAGCCGCCGTCCTTGCCCCAGCTGTAGGTCGAGCTGACGCTACCGGCGGCGTAGAGGCCGGCGATCACGTCGCCGAACGGGTCGAGCACCTGGCAGTGCTCGTCCCGGCGGGGGCCGCCGTTGCTCCAGGCGGTCATCGGACTGGACGTCACCGCGTAGTACGGGCCGGCGCCGATCGGGTCGAGGGTGGCGGCCGGACGGCGATGCTGCTCGTCGTACCCGGCGGCGCAGGCCTGGTTGTAGAGCTCCACCGAGCGGGTGAGCTCGCTCGCCTGCACGCCGAGCCACTCGGCCAGCTCCTCCAGGGTGTCGCCGCGGAGGATCCAGCCCTTGTCGACCTCGACGCTGTTGTCGTCGCTCCAGTCGTAGCCGTCGATCAGGACGTTCCAGCCGATCTCCAGCATCCGCTTGTTCGGCGAGATCGGGCCGGAGAGTCGGGTCGCCTCGTCGAAGATCGCGTGATGGCCGCGGACCGGGGTGAGCTCGTAGCCGCCGTGCTGGTGGCTCTGGCCGTGACCCCACTGGGGCAGCTCGTTGGTGACCCGCCGCCCGTCGGCGTCGACGTAGATGAAGCCCTTGCGGAAGGAGAACCGGAGGTAGAAGTCGGCGTCGTAGCCGGGGACCTGGAGGCCGTCGATCGCCATCATGTTGTCCATGTGCCACAGGTCGGCGCCGACCTTCTGCGCCATCCGGTGGCCGTCGCCGCGGTTGTGCGGCGAACCCCACGGCCGCGCCTGGGTGAAGCGCAGGTAGTCGCGGACCATCGCGTCGTCGGCCTCGAACCCTCCGGTGGCGAGGACGACACCGCGTTCGGCACGCACGCGCAGGGTCTGCCCGGTCGGCGTGGTCGCGACCACGCCGGTGATCCGCCCGGTGACGGGGTCCTGGACCAGCCGTCGGGCCGGGGTGCCGCGGCGGACGTCGATGCCGCGGGCCTCGAGGGCGGCATGCAGTGCCGTGATCAGTCGCTGACCGCCGAGCACCCCACCGACCGCCATCTGGCCGAGGTAGACGTCGCTGCCGTCGAGCTCGGGGAACTCCGGCGGCATGCCGGGGCCGGTGCCGCCGATGGCGCCGCCGACCGGGGCGACGGCCGCGCCGACCGTGTCGCTCACCCAGGCGGTGTTCCTGCTGGTCTCCTCGGCCCAGGTGGCGATCACGGCCGGGGGGACCTCGAAGCCGCCGCAGAGGCTCTTCAGGTAGGTCGCCGCCCGCTCCGGGTCCTGGTTGATCCACCAGGAGCCACCCGAGGCGCGGGTGTTGCCGCCCTCCAGGCCGCCGTCGAGCTTCTCCAGGATCGCGACGCGGCACCCCGCGTCGTGCGCCTCGATCGCGGCGGCCGAGCCGGCTGCTCCCATGCCGAGGACGACGACGTCGTACTCGATCTCCCAGTTCGGCTGCTCAGACGACTCCGTGCTCATCGGCGCTGGTCCTTCCGTCCCACTGCTGGACACCGCGAACCGGTGCCGGGGCGGCGAGCGTAGGACGCGTGACCTGGGTCACATCGAGAAGGCTCCTACTGAGCGGAACCGGGTCAGCCCGGCCAGCCCGCTCAGCCGGCCAGCTCGGGCCGCCAGCGGACCAGCTCCCGGACGAACTCGTCGGGGTCGGTCAGCTTGGCGTCGATCGTGCCGGTGCCACGAGCATCGGCCAGCTCGACGCGCCAGCGGCGCTGCCCGGGCCGACCGTGCATCTTGATCGCCGTGCGCATGTCGTAGAGGTCGAAGTCGCGTCCGTCGGGCAGCGTCAGCATGCCGTCCTCGGAGACCCGCACCGAACCGATCGCCCGCGACTGTACGTCGGCACGGCGCGCCCCGGCGGTGGCGTCGTTCGCTGCCGGTGACGGCTCGGTGGCACGGGCCTTCTTGTCGAACTCGGACTGGATCCAGCGCTCCTGCGCGGAGCCGATCCCCGGCGGCGCGGCGTCGACCTGCGGCGCGGCGAAGGCGGAGACCACCGGGATCGCGCCGGTGTGCTCCATCACGTCGATGGTCTCCGAGATCGCGGGAGTGGTCAGCACCGAGGGCCGGTCGACCAGGTCATGCAGGGCGGCGACGGAGCGCTTGCCGCCCTTGTCCTTGAGCACGTCGACGACGGAGGCGCGCAGGGCGACCAGCTCCTGGGCCAGGGCGGCGGCCTTCTGCTCGGCCGCGACCCGCTCGGACAGGGCGGTCTCGACCAGCTCGGTGTGGTGCCGGATGGAGGACTCGACGGCCTGCCGGTCGATCGCGACCTGGGCGGCCTTGTCCTCGGCCTCGGCCCGGAGCCGGTGTGCCTCGGCGGCGATCGCGGCGGCCTCGTCGACCTTGGCCAGGGCGTCGGCGGTACGGGACTCGGCCTCCTCGCGGGCCACCACGGTCGCCATCGCCTCCTCGGCACGGGCCTTGGCGGCCTGCTCGGCGGCCTCGCGGGAGGCCTGGGCGATCATCGCCGCCTCCTCGGCCTCGAGTCGGGCGGTGAGGGCCTCCATCACCTTGCCGCTGGCGGTCTTGGCCTCGTTGACGGCGGTGGTGCGGGCCTGGTGCGCCTCCTCGGCGGCGAGGTGCGCGGCGCGGGCGACGTCGGCTGCCTCCTCGACCTTGCCCAGGGCGCTCTTGGTCTCCTCGTGGGCGGCCTGGGTGATCAGGGCCTGCTGCTGCGCTGCCTGTTCGGCCTCGCTGCGAGCATTGTGCGCGGACTTGGCGGCCGCTGCCGCCGTACGCGCCATCGCCTCGGCGCGAGCGCGGAGCTCATGCGCGGCGTGGGCGGCGTTGGCCTGCTTGCGGGCGGCCTCCTCGGCCTCCTGGCGGGACACGAGCGCCTCGGCCGCGGTGGACTCGGCCGCGGTGCGCAGCGTGATCGCCTCGCTGGCCGCCTTCTCCGCCAGGGTGCGGGCATCCTGGGCGAGGCGGACCTGCTCGGCGCGCTCGTAGGCGATCCGCTCGGCGGCCTCGCGGTTGGCCTGTGCCTGGGCGGCACGGTCGGCCTGCTGGCGGGCCGACTCCTCGGCCACGGCGCGGGCCTGCTGGGCGGCTTCGGCCTCGGCGGCCCGTTCAGCTGCCGACGACTCGGCGGCGAGCCGGGCCTCGTGGGCCTGCTGCACAGCGCTGAGGGCGGCGGCCGCCTCCCGCTCCCGTTCGGCGCGGGCGGCGGCGTGCTGGGTGACCTGGCCCTCGGCTTCGAGGCGGGCTGCGGCGGAGGCGGCGTACGCCTCGTCGCGCTCGGCCGCAGCGGCGGCCACGGCACGCTCACGCTCGCTGACCGACTGGGCGGCGAGCTCCTCGGCGGTGATCCGGGCGGTGTGTGCCTCGGCGGCGGCCTCGCTCTGGGAGCGAGCCTCTTCCTCGGCCGCGGCGCGGGCCTGCTGGGCGGCCGCGGCCTCTTCGGTGCGGAGTCTGATCCGTTCCTCGGCTTCGGCGACGAACGTGGCGTACTTCTGCTCGGCTGCGGTCCGGGCCTGATGGGCGTCGTCCGCCTCGACCGCCTTGCCGCGGGCGGCCTGCTCGGCCTCCAGACGGGCCTCGTGCGCGGTCGTCGCGGCCTCGAGCTGGGTGGCGGCGGCCTGCTCCAGCTGGGTACGCACCTCGAGGAAGTCGGCCAGCTTGCGGTCCGACTCGGCATGCGCGGCCTGGCTCGCTGCAGCCGCGGAGGTCGCCAGCGCAGTAGCGCGGTCGAGGGTGGCCGTCGCCTCCTCGCGTACGGCGCTGTGCTGCTCGTGCGTGGCGGCGCGGAGCTCCTCGTGCTGGGCCAGGGTCTCGGCACGCAGGGTCTCGGCCTGCTCGGCGACCTCGCGTCGGACTGCCTCGTGCTGCTCGGCGATCTCGGCACGGAACTGCTCGTGGGTGGCGGCGGTGGCGGCCCCGATCGCGTCGGCCTGCTCGGCCAGCTCGGTGCGCAGCGCCTCGTGCTGGGCGGCGGTCTCGGCGCGCAGGGCGAGGTGGGCGTCGGCGGTATCGGCCCGCAGCCCGTCGTGGCGGGCCTGGGTGTCGGCGGCCATCCGGGCCATCGCCTCGGCGGCCTCGGCGCGGACGTCGGCGTGGGAGGCGGCGGTCTCGGCGCGCAGCGTCTCGTGCTCGGCGCGGGTCTCGGCGCGCAGCGTCTCGTGCTGTTCGGCGGTCTCGCGTCGGACGGCCTCGTGCTGTTCGGCGGTCTCGCGGAGGACCGCCGCGGCCTGTTCGGCCGTCTCCCGACGGATCGTCGCGTGCTGTTCGGCCGTCTCCTCGCGCAGCGTCGCGTGCGTCGCGGCGGTCTCCTCGGCGAGCTGACGCAGCGCGGACTGATGCGACTCGTGCGCCTCGTCCAGCGCCGCGAGCCGGCTCTCGTGCAGGCTCTGGGCCTCCTCGGCGCGGGCGGCGAGGGTAGCGAGCAGCTCGTTCTGCACCCGGGCGAGCTCGGCACGCTGCGCCTCCTGGGCGGCGACCGTCTTCTCGACCAACGCGGTGAGCGCGGCCAGGTGCTCGGCGTGGGCGTCGTTGAGGGCGGTGGTGCGCTCCTGGTGCGCGGTGCTCGCCGCGGTCGCCCACTGGGTGAACTCGTTGCGGTGCGCCTCGTGCGTGGAGGCGAGGCTGGCGCGCTGCGACTCGTGCACCGAGGCGGTCTCGGTCTGGGCCTGCTCCAGCAGGGCGCGGGTGCTGTCGTGGAGCTGCTGGGCCTCGCCCATCGCGGCGGTACGGGTCTGTGCGGCGGCGTTCTCGGAGTCGGTGCGGATCCGGGCCGCGGTCTCCTCGGACTCGGCCTTGATCTCGGCGAGCTGGCGCTCGGTCTCGGCGTGGGCCAACGCGATCTGCTGCTCGGCCTCGCGGCGGGCGGCGGCGACGGCACCTTCGGCGGCGATCCGGGACTGGTGGGCGGCCTCGGCTGCCTCGGCGGCGGCGCTGAGGCGCTGCTCGGTCTGCTCCGCGGCGGCGGCGAGGCGGGCATCGGTCTGGTCCAGCGCTGCCTGAAGCCGCTCGGAGCCGGCCTCGTTCGCTGCCGCGGCGGCCTGTTCGGCGGTGACGCGGGCGCGATGGGCGTGCTCGGCCTCGGCCGCAGCGGTCTGGACCCGGGCGAACGCCTCGGTCGTCGTGGTGTGGGCGACCTGCTCGGCCTCGACCCGGGCGGCGTTGGCCGCCGCGGCAGCAGCAGCATGCTCGGCGGCGAGGGCCTCGGCCTCGGTGCGGGCCTCGCGGGCCGCCCGGACCGCCTCGGCCATGCCGAGGGCCGACTCCTCGGCGCTGCGACGCGCCTCGGCGAGCTCGGTGAGGCTCTGCTGGAGGGCCCCCTCGCGGGACTCGGCGGCCTCGACCGCCTCCTGGTGCCGACGTGCGGCCTCCGCGGTGGCGACGTACTGCTGCGCAGCGCGCTGCTCGGCCTCACTGCGTGCCTTCTCCGCTTCCTCGGCCGCAGCCTGCGCGTCGGAGTGACGGCGCAGCACGATCGCGAGCGCCTCCTCGGCCTGCTCCCGCGCGGCGTGCGCGGCAGCGGCCTTCTCGGCGTGAGTGGTAGCCCGCTCGTGGGACTCCGTCGCCGCCGTCAGGGCCCGGGCGGCGGCCTCCTCGGCGTCGGCGCGCTCCATCGCCTGCGCGGCGGCGGCCTGCTCGGCCAGCGCACGCAGCTGGTGCGCCGCAGCAGCAGCCGTGTCGGGCTCGCTGGGCCGTCCCGATGCCTCCCGCGCCGTCGTCGGTACGCCGGTCCCCGGCACGCTCGGGGCCGCCGGAGCGCTCGACTCGGCGGGGGTCTCGCTGCCCGTCTCGAGACCGTCGGAGCCATCGGCCCCGGCTCGGCGGAACCAGCGGCGATCACGGGACGAGGAGGAGTCAGACATAGCGGTGCGATTCTATCGGCTCCGCTGTCCTCACCGGACCTCCTCGGCCAGGCAGCGGAACCCGGTCAGCTCAGCGGCGTCGCGCGGTGCTCAGGCAGTACCAGAGGCACCCCAGCCAGACCGCCGTGACGAGCAGATCGTCGCGGTGCACGCCGTGGCTGCTGGAGCCGAACTCCCACAGCACAGGGCCGGAGAAGCGGGAGCTGCCGGCGATGGCGAAGAACCAGAGCAGGGTGACGGCGAGCGCCAGGACGGCGCTCGACACCCAGCGGGGCCGCATCGGCCTCGTCAGCGCAGCGGCCGGACGTGCAGCCCGACCTCGGGGTCGACGATAACCTCCTGGGCCGCCGGCATGCCGTCGACCTGGAGGGCGGCGCCGGGGTCGACGTTGCGCTTGACCAGGGCCAGTGCGATCGGTCCGAGCTCGTGGTGGCGGGCCGAGGAGCCCACCATCCCGACGGGCCGGGCGTCCGCGTCGGCACCGGCCGGCGTGATCGGCGAGCCTGCGGCGGGGAGCCGGTTCTCGGTGCCGTCGAGGTGGAGCAGCGTCAGGCGGCGCGGCGGCCGACCCAGGGTGTGTACCCGGGAGACGGTCTCCTGGCCCCGGTAGCAGCCCTTGTCCAGGTGCACGGCCGTGACGGGGCCGCCGGGCAGCCAGCCCACCTCGTTCGGAATCGTCTTGTCATCGGTGTCGACGCCGAAGCGCGGCTCGCCCCGTTCGATCCGGAGAGCGTCGTACGCCCACAGGCCGGCAGCCGGCCCGAGGGCGGCCGGCAGCGAGGTCAGGTCGGCGCGGGGCACGAACAGCGTGCTGCCGTCGGCTCGCCACACCACGGCGGTCTCCGGGGCGGCGGTGATCGTGACGTCGCTCCAGAACTTCATCCGCTCCAGGAACGTGGTCAGTGCCTCGCCCCGGCCGGGCTCGGTCCAGGCGGTGAACGACTCGCCGTCGTCGACGCCGGAGAAGAAGTGCTCCACGTGGCCGGTGGGGGAGAGGATCAGGGCGGCCGTCCACACGCCCGGCTCCAGGCCCTCGAAGGCCTGCGAGGTGAGGGAGTGCAGCCAGGTGAGCCGGTCGGGACCGGCGACGGTGAAGACGTCGCGGTGGGACAGGTCCACGAAGCCCTCGCCGGCGACCAGCGTGCGCTGCTCGGTGTTGAACGAGCCGTAGTGCGCGGCGACCGCGGCGTCGACCCCGTCCGCGGCGACGGCGCCGGGCAGGCTCAGCAGCGGGCTAGTGATGGTGGTGGCCATGATCGTGCGACTCCTCGGGGCAGTGGTCGTGGGCGCCGAAGATGGTCAGGTGCGCCACGTCGGCGGTGAACCCGAACCCCTCGCTCAGCATCGCGGCGAACTCGGCGGCCTTCTCGGCATCAACGGAGATCACCTGCCCGCAATTCCGGCACAGCAGGTGGAAGTGGACCGGGCCGCCGGTCACCGAGTGGTACGTCGGCGCCCGGTCGCTCAGGTGCAGGTGGCGCACCAGGCCCAGCTCCTCGAGCACCTCCAAGGTCCGGTAGACCGTGGAGATGTTGATCGCCGACGCGGTGGTGGAGACCTCGGCGAAGATCTCGTCGGGCGTGCCGTGACCGAGCCGGTCGACGGCGGCGAGGATCAGCTCACGCTGAGGCGTGAGCCGATACCCCTTCGCACGCAGTTCTTCGCGCCAGTCCCCGGACGTCATGTCAGGCGCGCTTCAGCCTGGCCCACAGGTGGGGCTGGAGCGGCTGGCCGGCGGCCTCCATGTCGTAGGCGTAGAGCAGGTCGCCCTCGACGTTGCCGTAGATCCGCTTGCCGGAGACGACCTCCTTGGCGGTCTCGGTGTGGGCGACGCCGGCGGTGTGCAGCTCGAGCTTGCCGCCGGCCGCCAGGCCGTACCAGATCTCGATGATGCCGGTGTTGTGCGTCAGGACCAGCTCGACGGCCGACGTGCCCGCCTCCTTGCCCGGCGAGCAGCGCAGGAAGCCGGTCTCGAGGTGCGCCTCGCGGACCTTCTCCTTGGTCTCGGGATCGACGATCCACGTCCGCGACATGTAGTGGAAGAACGGCCGACCGTCGTGGGTGAAGATCAGCTCCTCGCCGTACTCGAAGGGCGAGATCGTCGGGTAGTCCCCGTGGCCGTTGCCGCGCCACGTGCCCAGCAGCCACGCAACGGGGCCGCAGTCGGGGTGAAGGTTGTCGGGGATCTGGAAAGCCACGTCGTGATTCTAGGGCGGTGCTCGTCGGTGCGGGACTTCGCGCGCGGGTGGGGGCTCAGGCGACGCCGAGCAAGCGCTTCTTCACGATCGTCATGTCGCCTTCGAGGTGGTCCAGACGCGGGTCGACGCGGTCCAGGCGCGACTCCACGCCGTCGAGTCGGTTCTCGACGCGGTCGAGCCGGGTCTCGATCACGTCGAAGCGGGTGTCGATCGCGTCGAAGCGCGGACCCGTCACGCGTTCGACGACGCGCACGGCGACGCCCTCGATCCGCTCGTCCAGCTCGGCGTCGATCCGCCGCCAGGCCCGGCGGGCGAGCGCGACCAGAGCGCCCACCACCGACGCGATCGTCACGCCGGAGATGGCCGCCGCCATCACCGCCAGCTGCAGCCAGCTCATCACGTCACTCATCGTGCCTCACCTTCGTATGGGCGTAAAGCCCCCGCCATCACTGCGGCGAAGGTACCCGCGATCGACGCTCCGCGTCGGCCCCTACGACGCAGCCTGTGGATAACGTGCGAACTGGACGTGGGTGTCCATCGCGGTGTGCGTGAACCCGAGGGATTCGTAGAGTCCCACTGCTGGAGCGTTGTCGCTCTCGACGTACAGGTGGACCTCGGGCAGGTCCGCCATGTGCCGCAGCCCGGCGATGGTGAGCAGCCTGCCCAGCCCGCGCCCCTGGGCCGCCGGGTCGACCCCGACCACGTAGATCTCGCCGAGCGTCGCGCTGTGCTGCTTGGTCCAGTGGAAGCCGAGCAGCCGCTCGCCCTCCCACGCCTCGATCAGGTCCGCCGGGGTGAACCAGGGCTGCGCCATCCGCTCGCGCAGGTTCTCGGCGTCCATCGCCCCCTGCTCGGGGTGCCATGAGAACGCCGCGGCGTTGACCCGGAGCAGCTCGTCCTCATCGCCGGGCCGGAACCCTCGCAGCGCGATCTCAGCCGGTACGTCGACCACCGGGAGCGCCCCGGCGGCCGCGGTGTCGCGGCGCATCACCCACAGCTCCCGCTCGGCGCCGAACCCGGCGCGGGCCGCCAGCGCCCGGGCGGCGGGGGAGTCCCCGTGCATCCAGGCGGTCAGGTCGGTGATCCCGGCGATCGCCGCCTGCTCCAGGGCCGAGGCCATCAGCATGCTGCCGAGCCCGTTGCCGCGTGCCTCGGGGGCCACGACGACGGAGAGCTCGGCGCCGTTGCGCAGCGCGAACCCCTGAGGGCGTACGTCGGCCCACAGCGTGTCGGGGCGGTGCTGGACGGCCAGCACGGTCGCCTCGTCGAGCGGCGCCACGCCGTCGGCCGTCGCGGCGGCGTCGGCGAGGGCGAGCAGGGCAGCGGAGGTCTCCGGGCTGAGGCTCATGCCCCCATTGTCCCCACCCGCCGACTTCCGGGTTCACCACGCTCGAGTTCCGGGTTCGCCACCGGCGAGTTCCGGGTTCGCCACGGTCGAGTTCCGGGTTCACCACAGTCGTACGTCGGGCCGCGGGCCGATCCGGTTCCAGCGCTCGATCTGGGGGACACGCCGGTGGAGTCGGCGTGTTGCTGCTCAAGCGCGCAGGAACGGACTGGCTAGTGGTGAACCCGGATCTCGCCGGTGGCGAACCCGGATCTCGCCGGTGGCGAACCCGGATCTCGCCGGTGGTGAACCCGGATCTCGGCGGTGGTGAACCCGGAAGTCGGCTAGACCGACTCGTTCTCCCGCGGCGAGGCCACCCGGGCCGCATCAGCGGCGGCCTCGGCGCCCTTCGTCGGCAGCACGAAGCGGTAGCCGACGTTGCGGACGGTGCCGATCAGGGTCTCGTTCTCGGGGCCGAGCTTGGCGCGCAGGCGGCGGACGTGGACGTCGACGGTGCGGGTGCCGCCGAAGTAGTCGTAGCCCCAGACCTCCTGGAGCAGCTGCTGGCGGGAGAAGACGCGGCCGGGGTGCTGGGCCAGGAACTTGAGGAGCTCGAACTCCTTGAACGTCAGGTCGAGGGGCCGACCGCCGACCTTGGCGGTGTAGGTGGCGTCGTCGACGACGACCTCCCCCGAGCGGATCACGTGGGCCTCGGGATCGGCGGCCTCGCGCTCGGCGGCGAGCCGGCCGATCGCGAGCTTGATCCGGGCCTCGAGCTCGGCCGGGCCGCAGGTGTGGAGCACGACGTCGTCCATGCCCCAGTCGTGGGTGACGACGGAGAGCCCGCCCTCGGTGGCGATCAGGATGACGGGGACGTCCGTGCCCGTCGTACGGATGAGGCGACACAGGTCGCGAGCGTGCGCGAGGTCCTGTCGACCGTCGACCAGGAGGAGGTCGGAGTCGGGTGCCTCGAGGAGTGCCGAGCCCTCGGCGGGGAGGATCCGGACCGTGTGCCCGAGCAGCGCCAGACCGGGCAGCACCTCGGCCGAGGGCTGTAGTGCGCTGGTCAGCAGAAGCAGGGTGCTCATGGCGTTACCTCCAGTGCCATTGAGGAGCACCAAGACGCAACGCTGGGCCTCGGTGTGGTGATCTTTCAGCCACTGTAGCGAAACACCGTGGTCACAAGGGAAGGCCTTCGACGGCATGTGACGCCCTGGAAACAGACTTGTTACACCGCTCGAAGCAGGGGGACAGAAACGGGACCCCAGTCGGGACCGAATCGGGACCTAAGCCCCAGAACCCGCCGTGGCGAGCCCTCGTTGGGACTGACATCAGCAACACCCCACCATCCGAAGTGTCAGTCAGAGGGAGCACAGTCATGAACGGAAACACCGGAATCCAGCAGGTCAGCCCCACCTCGGGGGCGTGGAAGCGCATCGTCGGCGGAGTGGTCGGGGTCGTCCTCGCCACCGGCGCGATGGCCACGGCGACGGCCGGCACGGCCGAGGCCGCCACGACCAGTTGCACCGCCCAGGTGCGTACGGCGCAGGCCGCCCACACCGCCGACCTCCAGAAGAGCCGGGCGCTCAAGGTCGCCACCGGCAAGGTCACCAAGGCCAAGCGGGCGTACACGAAGCACCACACCAAGGCGAACAAGTCGAAGCTCTCCAAGGCGAAGCGCAAGGCGTCGGCCGCCCGTCGTGCCGCCAACCGTGCTGCCGCCGCGTCGGCCACCGCGGCCCGCAACGCCGCCGCCTGCCAGGCCTCGATCAAGCCCGCGACCACGACGACGACCACCACGACCACGACGACGAACACGAGCGGCTTCGACCTCACCACCCTGACCAACCTCCTCGGCGGCTCGGGTCTGTCCTCGCTGACGGCGCTGCTCAGCCCGACCACGCTGACCAGCCTGCTGAACCCGGCGACCCTGACCAGCCTGCTCAACCCGGCGACGCTGACCTCCACGCTCACCGGTCTGGTGAGCCAGGTCATCGCGCTGCTCACCAGCCTGCTCAACCCGAGCCAGCTGGTCGCGGTCTTCGGCACCAGCGACCTGTCCAGCGTGCTCAACCCGACCACGGTGATCAGCCTCTTCACCGGTCTTCTCGGTGGTGGCCTGCTCTGAACGGAGCGGAGTGAGGGTTCGGTGACGGAATCCTGACGGCGGCGTCTGCGTTGACCTCCACGTGATGGGTGTGTGGGTCGCCGTAGGCGCCGTCGTCGTCGGAGTGGCCTTCGGTCTGTACCGGAAGGTCACCGACGGGCGGTTCCGCACCCGCGCCACGACGTCACCCGACACGACGCCCGACGCGCCGCGCGCGGCGATGATGGCCGAGGTCTCTTCGGAGGCCTCGGCCGTCGCTGTTCCCGGGACCTGGCACGGCCTGGAGCTGGGGGAGCGGGCGACGCTGGTGCAGTTCTCCTCGGCGTTCTGTGCGCCGTGCCGTACGACGCGGGTCATCCTCGGCGACGTCGCCACCACGGAACCGGGCGTCGTGCACCACGACGTCGATGCCGAGGCCGAGCTCGCCCTGGTGCGTGAGCTCAACATCCTCCGTACGCCGACCACGATCATCCTCGACGGTACGGGCCGCGAGATCGCCCGCGCGTCGGGCGCCCCGCGTAAGGACCAGGTGCTGGCGGCGCTGGCCGAGCTCTGAGCCGGCCCCGCCTATCTCACATTTCGGACCCTGTTTCACATTCTGAGATCCTGGTTTGGTGCGCTGGTCGTGCCGCCCTACCGTTGTGCCATGCCCTCGACCATGCTGACCAAGCGCCGCGCAGTGGACCACTGCCGCACGCGCTCGGCACTGTGTCGAATGTCGGCCTGACGGCCCCCGCCGGTCCCGCGCCCCGACGATCCGTTGATCCAACGATCAGGGCGTGACGCGACCCAGCCCCTCAGTCACCGATGTCAGAAGGAAGCTCATGTCCACTGCCACTCAGGCCGCGCCCACCGGCGCCGTCGGCACGGGTATCGACCCGCGCGCACCGCAGTTCAACGCTGCGGTGACGCTGGTCGTCCTGGTGCTGGCGCTGATCACGGTGGGCTCGCCGATCGCGATCGTCCTGACGGCGATCCAGTTCGCGCTCTTCGCGTACGGCGCGGTCGCCGGGGTCACCAAGACCCCGCACGCGGCCGTCTTCCGCCGGTTCATCCGGCCGCGGCTGAGCGCCCCGGACCACCTGGAGGACCCGGCCCCGCCGCGCTTCGCCCAGGCGGTCGGCGCGATCTTCACCGCGGTGGCCCTGATCGGCCTGCTGGCCGACGTACCCACGCTCGCTGTGATCGCACTCGGTTTCGCCGTCGTCGCGGCCACGCTCAACGCGTTCTTCAGGTTCTGCCTCGGCTGCGAGGTCTACCTGCTGCTCCGTCGTCTGGCTCCGGCCGGCAACTGACTCTGCTTCACCCACACCAGCCTCCCCAAGAAAGAGAAACAACATGACCCGCGAGAACTCGCTCGTCTCCGCCCAGTGGGTGGAAGAGAACCTCGGCGCCGACAAGCTCGTCCTGATCGAGGTCGACGAGGACACCGCCGCCTACGACAAGGGCCACATCAAGGGCGCGATCAAGCTCGACTGGACCACCGACCTCCAGGACCAGGTCCGTCGCGACTTCCTGAACAAGGCTCAGTTCGAGGCGCTTCTCTCGGCCAAGGGTGTCGCCAACGACGACACCGTCGTGCTGTACGGCGGCAACAACAACTGGTTCGCCGCCTACGCGTTCTGGTACTTCAAGCTCTACGGCCACACCGACGTCAAGCTCCTCGACGGTGGCCGCAAGAAGTGGGAGCTCGACTCCCGCGAGCTGACCGACGAGCCGGTCGAGCGCCCCGCGACGACGTACGTCGCCACGGAGCAGGACCACTCGATCCGCGCCTTCCGTGACGATGTCGTCGCCGCGATCGGCACCCAGAACCTCGTCGACGTGCGCAGCCCCGACGAGTACGCCGGTCGCCTGCTCGCCCCGGCCCACCTGCCGCAGGAGCAGTCGCAGCGTGCCGGCCACATCCCGACCTCGGTCAACGTGCCGTGGTCCAAGAACGCCAACGACGACGGCACCTTCAAGTCCGACGCCGACCTGGCCGCGCTCTACAACGAGGTCGGCTTCGACGAGAACAAGGACACCATCGCGCTGTGCCGCATCGGTGAGCGCTCGTCGCTGACCTGGTTCGTCCTGAGCGAGCTGCTCGGCAAGAAGAACGTGAAGAACTACGACGGCTCGTGGACCGAGTACGGCTCCCTCGTCGGTGTTCCGATCGCTCTGGGCGACGAGCCCGGGGAGGCCTGACATGTGCGGCGCTACCACCGGCGGCCTCTCCCTGGCCGGCATCGACGTGGCCAAGGAAGCCATCATCCAGGGCCAGGTGACCCGCGGCGGCGAGCCCGTCGGCGGTGCCTACGTCCGACTGCTCGACAAGTCCGGCGAGTTCACTGCTGAGGTCCCCACCAGCGCGACCGGCCACTTCCGGTTCTTCGCCGGCGACGGCTCGTGGACGCTGCGCACCCTGGCCCCCAAGGCTGAGGTGACCGACCGCCAGGTCGTCGCCCAGACCGGCCAGATCGCCGAGCTCGAGATCGCCCTGGCCTGAGTGGCGTGAGGTCCTCGCAGACCTCGCAGCCTCTGTGACCAACCCAGTAGGACCCCGCCGAGATGGCGGGGTCCTACTGCATTTCGCGGCCGTCGTGAGGCCTTCCGGGCCGCTGGGAATGGCCCGGGAACGGCGTCAGGAATGGCCCGGGAATGGTCCGAAAGGGGCGATGAATTTATGGCAGACGCTGCTCAAAATGTGAGACAACCTGTATCAAAACCGCGCCTGGGACCCTGGCCCGGTTCGTAAAATTCCGCATCCGTCTAGACCAGTCCGTCACTTCTGGGTTTCCACGGTCAGGATTTTGCCATTCCTCTCCCGCGCTCTCCCCAAATCTGGTGAGATAGGGGCTCACTGAGCACGAGGTTGGCCCGCGGGTGGGCCGATCGCAGGAGGAAAACCCCCATGAAGAAGATCATCGCTGGCCTCATCGCGGCCCTTGTGGCGACGGCAGGTCTGATGACCGTCTCCGGCGGCGCCCCTGCCCAGGCCGCCTGCACCGCGACGAAGTACAACCCCAACGCGTGCGTGACGATCTCGGTGCCGAAGCCCGCGGGCGTCGGCACCAGCGTCAAGAGCGCGACCAAGGTCAAGAAGGGCAAGGCCAAGTCGGTCACCCTGGCCTACTCGGCGCCGAAGGGCACCACGGCCACGGTCGTGGTGAAGGTCGGCCTCAAGGGCAAGAAGGCCACGAGCACGAAGACGTACAAGAACGTCAAGGCGGGCGCGAAGGTCAAGTACACGACGCCCAAGCTGAAGAAGAAGGGCGTCTACACGATCACGGTCACGATCACCCCCAAGGGTGGCACGGCCAAGACCCTGACGTACTACATCAAGGTCGCGTGATCTGCCGGCGCACAGTCGCGCCGGACGTTGCGTGAAGAGGCCCCGTGGCGATGCTCACGGGGCCTCTTCCCCTGCCAGCCCTGAGAACCTTCCCTTCCGCCCGCGCGCACCGCGGGCGCCCCTGAATGACGAGGCTCGACCGTGCGGATGAAACGCCCCTGGCGCTGGGTCATCGGCGCCGTCGCCGCTGTCGTGGTGCTCTGCGGTGCGTACGCCGGATGGCTGGTCTGGCAGGTCAACAAGCACCTGTCGGCGGCCGCCGATGCCGCCCATGCCTTGACCCTCGCCGTCGATGTCGGAAACACCACCGCGGTCAGCCGTCGGCTCGACGAGTTCGCCGAGGAGGCCGATCTGGCTCGCCGCCGCACCGACTCCCCGATGTGGGGCCTGTTCACCCACCTGCCGGTCCTGGGCGACGACGCGCACGGGATCCGGGTGGTGAGCCGGGTCGCTGCCGGGCTGGGCACCGGTGCGCTGACCGACATCGCGGGCCGGGTCGACGAGCTCGACGCGCTCACGCCCCAGGGCGGGGGCATCGACCTGTCCGTCGTCGCCGACCTGCGGGACCCGGTCCGCGCGGCGTCGCGCGAGCTGAGCGAGGCCAAGGCCGAGCTCGACACCGAGGACCCGAGCCACTTCGTCGACGCCCTCAAGCTCAAGTACCGCGACCTCCAGCGCCAGATCACCAGCGCCGCCGACGGCCTCGCCGCGGCCAGCCGCGCCGTCGACGTGATGCCGACGATGCTGGGCGGCTCGCGACCGCAGAACTACCTGCTCGTGGTGCAGAACAACGCCGAGATCCGCGCCACCGGGGGACTGCCCGGGGCCGTCAGCGTGATCCGCGCCGACCACGGCAGGCTCTCGATGGTGCGTCAGGTCGCCGGTGGCGACCTGGGTGTCGCCTCCTCGCCGGTCCTTCCGCTGACCAACGCCGAGGTCAACGCGTACGGCGACCTGGTCGGCACCTTCTTCACCGACGCCAACCTCCAGCCGGACTGGGGTCGCGCCAGTGCGCTGATGGCCGCGCGCTGGAAGCAGGTCTACGATGAGCGGATCGACGGCGTCCTGAGCCTCGACCCGGTAGCCCTGTCCTACATCCTCAAGGTGACCGGCCCGGTCACCGTCGACGGCACCCAGCTGAGCGCGGAGAACGTCGTGCGTCGCCTGTTGCATGACGTGTACGTCGACCTGCCCGACCCCGCCGACCAGGACGCCTACTTCCGCAAGGTCGCGGCAGCGATCTTCGCCCGGTTCACCGGCGAGGGCGCCTCGGCTCGCACCCTGCTGCCCGCCCTGCGCCACGGCGTCGACGAGCGCCGGGTGCTGGTGCACAGCTTCGACACCGGAGTGCAGCGCGAGCTCGCCGGTCAGGCGATCAGTGGCGACGTACTCGGGTTGGGGGAGACGGACGCTGCTGCGCCTCGCCAGCCCCAGATCGGCGTCTACCTCAACGAGGGGTCGAGCTCGAAGATGTCGTTCTACCTGCGCACGAAGCTGCGGGTGACGGCGACGTCGTGTGCCGGCGGAGTGCAGACGTACGCCGCTCACCGGACCGTGCGGAACACCGCCACCGCGGCCGAGGTGAAGCGTCTGCCCGCGTATGTGAAGGGCACCGGCGAGGACAACGCGCCCGGGGTCACGGCGCCGGTGGTGCAGATCTACGGGCCCATCGACGGTGCTGTGACGGGCCTGCGGGTCGCTGACGCACCGGATGCGTTCGCGGCCGACATCACCGACGAGCGTCGGCCGATCAAGCAGCTCTGGCTCAGCCTGAAGCCGGGCGAAACCCAAGACGTGACCTGGACGATGACGTCCGGTCCTGGCCAGACGGGGGCTGCCGCGCTCGCGGCGACCCCCGGTGTGGCCGCCGGCAGCGACGCTGCCGTGATCAGAAGTGCGTGTTAGAGGGAGATCTCGTGGAACTGTCCGACTATCTGAAGATCGTTCGACGCCGGTGGGTGTCGATCGTCGTGATCGCGGTGTTGTGTACCGCGGCCGCGCTGGCCCTCACGCTGACCCAGACGAAGAAGTACGCCTCCAGTGCCCGCCTCTTCGTCTCGACGACGACCGACGACGCCAGCAGCCTCAACCAGGGCGGCCAGTTCTCGATCGCCCGTGTGCAGTCGTACGCCGACCTGATCTCCAGCCGCGAGCTGGCCAGCACTGTCATCGCCGACCTCAAGCTCGATCTCACGGTGGATGAGCTGCGCCAGGAGGTCTCGGCCAAGGTCGCGACGAACACGGTCAACCTGACGATCACCGCTACCGACCCGGACGCTCACCAGGCGCAGCAGATCGCGCAGTCGTACGCGACCAACATGGTCGACCTGGTCCGCCAGCTCGAGACCCCGCCGGGCCAGACCGTGGCGCCGGTGAAGGCCACCGTCGTCGATCAGGCCAGCTACGACGACGTACCGGTGGCGCCGCGGCCGGTCCGCAACGTCGCCCTTGGCCTGATCCTCGGTCTGATGCTCGGCTTCGGTATCGCGGTGCTGCGTCAGGTGCTCGACACCCGGATCAACAGCCCCGCCGACCTTGCGGAGGTGATCGACAAGCCGGTGCTGGGCACGATCGGCCTGGACCCCGATGCGAAGAGCACCCCGCTGATCACGGCGATTCCGTCGCACGCGCCGCGCGCCGAGGCGTTCCGGGTGTTGCGGACCAACCTCCAGTTCGTCGACGTCGACTCTTCGCACAAGATCTTCGTGCTCAGCTCGGCTGTGCCGGAGGAGGGCAAGACCTCGACGTCGATCAACCTGGCGCTGAGCATGGCCCAGGCAGGTATCCGCACCCTCCTGATCGAGGCCGACCTGCGCCGCCCGCGGGCCGCGATCCGGCTCGGCCTCGACGGCGCTGTCGGACTGACCAGCGTCCTGGTCGGCAAGGTCAGCCTGGACGACGCCCTCCAGCGCGACGCCGAGGCCGGCCTCGACTTCCTCGCCTCGGGCCCGGTCCCGCCGAACCCCGCCGAGCTGCTCCAGAGCAAGGCGATGCAGGACCTCCTGGAGAAGGTCCGCACCGAGTACGACGTCGTCCTCATCGACGCACCGCCCCTCCTCCCCGTCACCGACGCCGCCCTCCTGGCCCGCCACGCCGACGGCGCGATCCTCGTCGTCCGGCACGGGAAGATCACCAAGGACCAGGCCCGGCTCTCCCAGGACCGCCTGGAGCACGTCGACGCTCAGCTCGTCGGTGTGGTGATGAACATGGTCCCGATGAAGGGGCGGGGCTACGGGTATGGCTATGGGTACGGATACGGATATGCCCCCGACGTTCAGTGACCCGCCCACCTTCCTGGTGAACGGCTTCGGAGCCGTTCATGGGGGCATCGTCCGGGTCCATAACGAGATCTGCAGCGGACTCGCGGCACATGGCCAGCTCTTCGTCGCAAGTGCGCCACGTGACCAGTGGGACGTCCCCAACTCAGTCATCCTCTCAAGACAGTCAGAATCCAGACTCCGGTCGTTTCTTAGTGACGCCTGGAGCGCGAGAAGGCGTCTTCAGGTAGGAATTCGGATTGACTCTGCGCCCGCGTTCCGCCTGCGAACCAAGGCACGAAAGAGGGTTGTCGTCGTTCACGACCTCAACTTCCTTCACCCCGATATCCATGGCATCTCAAGACGGCAGGTCGCCTACCGCAGGCTGCTGCACGCATGGAGCCTGCGCCGCGTTGACTTAATTGTCGCGAATAGCACGCAAACCGCGCGAGAAATATACCGGTTGATGCCTCGGGCATCCAAGTCAGTCCAAGTCCTTCCACTGCCGGTCAGTGAATTCGCTCGCGCTGAGATCAAGTCCGTAAGTTTCAGCGTTGGAATAGAGGCCCTGACGTTGCTGTCCTTTGGGCACGCAACAAATAAGGGCGTCGACCGGCTTTTTGAAGTGTTATCACACCGTCCGGGATGGACACTGAAACTAGTCGCGCCCGAGCATGTCTGGGAAAAAACCTGGAAGGCAGCGGCCGAAAGTCACGGGATCACGGACCGGGTTCACCTCCTGGCCGGCATTTCGGACCAAGAGCTTTCGGACGAGTACTGCAAGGCTGACGTCTTTTGCATGCTTTCGACCTATGAAGGTTACGGGTTACCGGTCGCGGAGGCAATAGCAATGGGAGTCCCGACCGTTATAAGTGCTCTTCCAGTCCTTAGCGAAACGGCGCGCAGGCGAGCGACTGTCGCGCAAGGAAAGCACTGGACGGATGATGTGGAAGCAATTGAGAAGGCTGTCACCATGAGTCCAGAACGACGGATCGCGGGCGCGCTGGAAATTAGATCATGGACGTGGCAAGCGTGGATCGAACGCATCATGACGGAGATCGGATGAAGATCGCGGCAATAACGGTGACATTCAATAGTGCGGATACGCTGACTAGACATTGGAAACCGTGTACTAATCCAAAATTTTCGTGGATAGTCATCGATAACGCGTCGCGCGACGGAACCGCACAGACCGCGCGGAGTCTTGGTGCAGAAGTAGTAGAATTGTCCGAAAATATAGGATTCTCCGGCGCCAACAATATCGGAGCGACAGTCGCCTCAGATGCCGATTGTCTCGTTTTCGTGAATCCTGACATCACCCTAGATGCCGATGGGCTTCAACGCTTAGCGGAGGAGGCGGTCCATCGCCAGTGCATCGCCGCTCCCCAGTTGCTAAACCACGACGGATCTATGCAGGAAAACGGCAGGCGAATGCCATATTTGTATCGAAAAATCCTTCACTTTTTCAACATGAAGGGTAGCCGGACCCAGTATGAGGTCTTTGCGGGCTTAGGCGAGATCGTCCCGGCGACCTGGGCTATCGGCGCCGCCATCGCGATCCCGGCAGATCTATTCCGCAAGATTGGCGGGTGGGACGATCGGTTCTTCCTTTACTACGAAGACTCAGATATCTGCCTGCGGGCATCACGCATGGGAATCCCAACCTACCTCGTGGGTGATGTGAGGTGGCACCATGGCTGGAAAAGAGAGACGCGACGATCCCTGAATCTCGCCGCTTGGCGGCGTGAGGTCTCCTCCGCATTGAAGTTCTACGGCCGATACCCCCCGCTACTCCTTCATCCAAGAATCGCCCCGCGCAGATTCAAGGAAGTAGGAGAATTATGTGTGTGACGCGATCGGAACCACAATCTCACATGCAGAAGTCAGTAAATGCCCGAAACGGGCTATACGTCAGAATCGTCAACTTTCGTACTGCCGCGGAGGTTGAGCAGTTGCTCAATTCTCTACCGCGACGCCGCGGGATGCATATCGAGATCTTAGACAACGGATCCGAACCTAGCCAGATGGATGACCTCCGACGGATTACCCATGACATAGATAGGGTTTCCCTAATTCGTTCCGAGGTCAACCTAGGTTTCGGAGGCGGCCACAATCTGATTAACCGCTGTTCGGATGCGGACCCCTCGGACTACATCTGGCTGCTTAATCCTGACACTGTTTGCGAAGGTTCGACGCTTGATAGGCTGATAGAAGAGGCCGATCGCGATGGCGAGGCCATCTATTCGCCGGTGATCTATAAGCCAACAGTCGACGGTCGAGTGCTCTGGTTTAGCGGTGGCTCGATTGATCGTCTACGAGGGGTGGTCAACGACCGTCAGGATATCGGTACATCCGCAGTAATTCCCACATGCTTCGTCACCGGCGCTGCGCCATTTATGACACGATCCACCTTCGATCGTTTGGGAGGATTTAACGAGAGCCTATTCCTCTATTGGGAGGACGTCGATATGTCAATCCGGGCTGAGGCCCTGGGGATTCCCCTACGGGTTGTAACCCGCGCCGAACTGTTGCACCAGGAAGGAGCTGCCTCCAAAGGAACCCCTGGGATCCGAGCGAGCGCGTACTTCTATATGAGTCGGAATCGAATTTTGGTATGTCGAGAAGAGGGAGATCGCGGTCTTTCGCTCATATTTGGTCGCGGATCAAATGCCTTCTTAAGACTGCTTGCCTATTCTATCCTGAAGGAAGGGCGGGGCCGATTGGCTCGCACGCTGGCCATCGCTCGGGGAGGCCTGTCCGCGGTGAAGACGAGGGGGGCGTAGGGGAATGCCCGGAGCTGTCGGAGCCCGCACGCCGGCGTGGATGGCCCTTGCATTCCTTTCCGTCACGGTCTCTCCCTTTCAACAAGCATTGCAGCTTCCGAGTGCCTTTCCGGTACGGCTGCCTTCGGATCTTCTGATGATCGCGTCGCTCGCTACATATCTCTTGAGTCCAAAGGCCAGCAGGACAAAGCCCGTTGGGGGGCGAATAGTCTTCGCACTCCTCCTGGTCGTCGTGGTGAGTGGAATGGCGGCCTCGTTTGGAACGGATGGGTCCACGCTCTTTAGACCATACTTTGTGAGCCCGACCTTAGACGTGCTTTGGTTCACGGCGCGTGTCGTGATCGTCCTGACATTTTGGCGAGTTCTTTCATCGCTTCCGGAGGACTATTTTCTAAAGGCGCTTCAGTACGCGTCGGTCTGCCTCATTTCGGGTGTCTTGATACAGGCAACGCTCATGATCTTGGGCCAATCGGGCGTGCTTGAATCATTGGGATTTACGACCCGTACGGCAGGAATTGGTCTCCCGGGAATATTTGGACGAATTGGGCGTGCCGGGACGTTCCCGAACGGCCAGGAATTGGGGCTCGTTGCCGGATCTCTCGGAATCCTGCTACTTCGCGCAAGACGGCGCTTCTTGGGCGGATGTAGCCTACTCTGTGTCGGATATTCGATCTCTACAGCGGCCCTAGTCGGACTAGCCGTATCGCTAGCTATCGTTCTAATCTTTTCCCGACGGTCGTTGGGAAGGATCGGCATCGGAATTTTCGGTGGGGGGGCTCTGTATGCGGCAAGCCGCAGCGTTGTCCTGGCGAAGTTATTCAACTACCAGCTCGCAAAACTTGGTTTCATCTCGAGTGAGATATCGTGGGCGGGTCAGTCACTGGATATTCGCAGTCAGAAGACTTCTCTCGCGTTCGGGCTGGCGAATGACCATCCTGCGTTTGGTGTCGGCGCAGGCCGCTTTGCGAACAGAATTGACCTCTATTCGGTCGATCCGAGTATTCCAACGAGAGCCCTTGTAACGGTCGAAAACGGTTATGGCCAGGTCGCGGCTGAACACGGCTATGTCGCGTTGGCCCTGTTTGCAGGGTTCATCGCGGTAGTCTTGGCCAAGTCAGTTGCTCGATATGACGCTGGATTGGTATGCGCCGTCGTTTTCATGGCACTAGTGGTCGGTTCCCAATCCATGTGGACGTCAACCTCTATTTGGATTGCCTTCGGATTTATTTGTTCGGCGCTGAATACCTCCCCGTCGCACCTGATCAACGCGTCCGCGGGCGTAAGCGCGCCATTCTCTGGTCCCAAAGGTGTGTTCACGCATGTGGATGAGGTGGTTTCTAGATGACGAGTGCACTGTCGATCGGTGCCTACGATCGTTTCAACTACGGTGATCTGCTGTTCCCGCATCTTATTGATCGGTTCCTTCCGATCAAGGACGGGAACGGTTGGCATCACGGCGCCACAACAGCACGTGATCTGTCCGAGGTTGGCGGTCATAGAGTGGTTCGTTCTGCTGACCTCCTTGGTAGCGCGTCGCGGTTGCTCATTGGTGGCGGGGAGGTCATAGGCGCCCGGTGGTATCCGGCGCTGACGTATTTGGCAAGGTCGCCCTCTGACCTTCCTCTGTTGGCGGCCGGTAAGGTCTTTCCCGATGGCCTTCTGGACGCTATCGGTCGACGTATCCTGGGCGGCATCTCTTATCTTCCTTATCTTCCCGGCCGTGAGTATTCCTCACGCATTCCGTCCGCCGCGAATGCTATTGGCGCGAGCTCACTCGCACAGCTCGGAGCCACGGGAAGGGAATTTGCGGTGTCCTCCCTGAAAGAGTTCAGATACGTGAGTACGCGTGATTCAGTGGGACGTCTCCTTCTGGAGGAGTCCGGAGTCACGGACGTTCATTTGTCCCCTGATTCCGCTGCATTGATTTCGACTGTATTGAAGTTTCCGGACGGTCAAAATGACCACGTCACGGTGCAAGTATCGAATGCATGGTCGCGTCGTCATGCGTCAAGCCTTTCGCCTGCGTTGGCTCGGATCTCAGCGGAGTTTGGGCTTGCGGTGCGGTTTGTCCCGATCGGCTTGGCGGGTGGGCATTCGGATGTGCAGGGAAATGCTCGTGTTTTGCGGGGACTGCCGAAGTCGGTTCCGAGTTCGCAAGCCGAGCCGAGATGCGTGTCGGAGATAGCGCGTGAGATCGCGACGAGCAGGCTTTTCATTGGCACAAGCTTGCATGGTGCCATTACAGCGATGGCGTACGGCGTGCCCAATGTTTGTCTTCCTGGTATTGCGAAGTTGGATGCTTACATGTCTGATTGGGGCGCTTCGTCTTCTGGGCGTCCGCGAGACGTGGGTGATCTGACTAGCGCGTGCCGGTCTGTCTTGTCCGTTCCTCGCGTTTTGCTTGATTCGCATTCGCGCGAACTCGGTCAAATGGCTATGAATAACTTTGACGCGATAGCGGCGCATCTTGATTAGGGTCGCTACCAGGTTCGACATTCCTGCGGTCGTTGTTTTGGGGAGGTTTTCAGCGGTTCTCCTAGGGTTAGTTGGTGCGCCTTTGTTGGCGCGGTCGCTCGGACCATCCGATCGCGGTTTGGCGGCCGCTATGGTGGCCTTTCTGTCCTTGCTTCCGGTTCTTCTTGGCCTTGGCGCACCTATTGGGGTCCGCCGGCATGTTGCTGATCCTGTTCGGATGGCACGGTACATTCGGTCTGTCAGGCGTATCTGCGTGCCTCTCGTTGCGATTTCCGCTTCCGCTATCATGGTGTCTTATCGTTTCTTGTTTAGCGGACTGTCCCATGGGGTTTTCGTTGCCCTATTGTCGGGCGCAGTATCGGTCTCATGCTGTATTTGTTGGGTCACCGATGCGAATGTCCTGTTGGCCAATGGTCGTCACCTTGCGTTTGCTACGTTGAATCTGGTTCAGCCCTTGTCGAATTTTGTTTTTCTTCTTTTCCTTGTCTGTGTCGACTGGCTTTCGCTTGAGACGTATATTTATCTGTACACCTTTACTGCTTTTCTGTGTGTGTGTACATCGACCGTCCTTGTTCGCGTTTCATTTCGTGGTTCTGGCCTGCCTTTGGGTGACATTCTGTCGGATTCCTCCCGATATGTGGGAGGTCAGCTCTCCGAGGCTGCATCGTATCGCCTAGATCAGGCGTTGTCGGTTTCGCTTGCAGGTGCCACCCAGGCTGGTCTTTATTCGGTTTCAGCCACCATCGCGCTCGTTCCCCTAGGATTTGCTCAAGCGCTTCTTTCGCGATCGTTTGCGGGACTACTCTCGTCTTCAGGGAGGGATCAATCGCTCCGTCTGACGCTCCTCTTTCGGGCGACTACGGCGATCGGATTTCTCGTTGGGCTTGTAGGTGCACTACTTTGCCCACTAGTTGTGCCAGTGCTGTTTGGCCCCGGATTCTCTGGTGCAATATTTCCGGCGATGGTGGGTCTGGGGGGCGCAGTTTTCTTGATGATCGCGTACGTGGCGTGTGGTGCGCTGACTGCTTTAGGCCTCCCCTGGCGAATGACGTCCGCGCAGGTGTCCGGTCTTGTAGTGAGTCTAGTTTGCATTTTCTTCTCTGGCCCGAGAATGGGTGCTCTTGGTTTCGCCATTGCGGGTGTCCTGGGCTATTTGGTGACGGCGGTTTTTGCCGTATGTTCGCTTCCTAAGGTGCCGTGGTCTTGCTTCTTTCCTACGATTTCGGGTGTCGTTATCGCGGTCCGCTGGCTATTCGGTCGACCGGTTCACGTTTCCCGTTGAGCTTAGGAGATGGACGTGGTTGAGGAGTCCGTGCCCTGGTTTTTCCCTGAACGGCTGACCAGGTGGCTGTAGGGCATATGAGGATACTCCTTAGTGGTAGCGGTGAGTTTGTTGGAATGAGCTTCGATGGGACGCCTCTTTTTGGGGTTGTCCGTCTGCAACTCGACTTCGCTCGGTGCCGTTGTGTCGGTCCTGAGGGTGAATCTCATCTATGGTTAGCGGCCCCGTTCTCTGGGGGACCGGTAGAGGGGTCGAGCCGGCGGGGGGTGGGGGGAGGATGACGATTACCGAGGCCGCGCGTAGGGAGTAGGTTTCCGGGCTAGTTTGGGGCCTGGAAACGCTGGCTTTTGGAAGCTATGACGACCGGGTTGGTTGGCGCGTCGAAGCGAGCCAGCGGCCTGGGAGGTCAACTCGAGGCCGAGGTCGCGGATCGGTCTTCAGATGCTTGGTGTGGTATCGGTCGGATTGGGTGTAGGACTCAGCCTGAGGCGCGGTTGGGTCCTTCGCCGGCTTCGAGTTGAGGGCTTGGCGCCAGGATTTTGTTCCGCCGCGTGGGGGAGAGAATGTCGAGATTCCGGGGTCGGACTGGCGTGGTCGCTAGGCCGGCGTCCGCGGCGGTGTCGCCTGTCTTTCAGAGGGTGGGCCTGGTTCTCGGGCCAACCGCGACATCGCTGTAGGTCAGCGGTCTGCGAGGTAGGCGAGTGAGCCACTAGGTGGCTAGGTCTTACTGGTGGTATAGGGAACGTGAAGACGGCCTCGGGCGCCGCCGGCTAGATCGCCCGCAAGGCGGCCCGCCGCAACGTCGTTGTGGAGCATCTCGGCCCCACGCATTCCGATGTCGAAGTCACTGGGTTCCCCCGGTTGGTCTTGGCCTGGCTGTCCGAACCGATATCGAAGGGGGCCGTGGCCCGGGTGCTTGGCGGGCTCGGCCTGAGGTCAGGACGCCGCAGCACTCTCCCCGCGACCTTGCCGCGGTGCATTCGAGTGCCCGATGCAGAACGCCGTGGGTCAACGTCGTACGAGGCTCGGCGGCGCGGCCGCAGGTTCTGGTCGTGTCGACGGGTAACGGGTCACGAAGCACGCGCTCGGCCCCGCAATGACAGAATCAGGCGTCTGTCGTCGATTCGGCAATTCAGCCCGGTGGAGCGCTCGTCAATGGGCTGTCCGACAACCTCAAGTCCGAGTTCGTCAAGGCGGGTGGGCTTGGTCAGGTCAGGGCATCTGAGGTCGACCGCGCCGCCTGCCCGCGACCGACGCGCCAGCCGTCCACGCGGCCCGAACTGCATCCTAAGTATAGGGTGGGAAGATAGCCTATACTTTCGTCCGGAGGTGTCCGCGTGGCGCACTGGGAACGTGTGACGGTCGCCCCGAGCTTCACCGGGGTCACCAGTGCCGAGCGCCGTGGTGGCTCGTATCAGCGTTACCACCCGGATCCGATGGCCCGCGCTGGCGAGGTCCTGACGCTGGAGGCGTTGGAGTACGTCTACGACGTACACGCGGCGCTTCGGGCGTTGGGGGAGAGGCTACGGGCGCGGCCGTTGCCGCTCCTGTATGCCACCTTGGTCCGGTCGGAGGCGATCTCGTCGTCATGGATCGAGGGAGAGCGGGAGACGCCGCGCAACATCATGGCGGCGAGGCTTGGCGACGATCAGGTGTCGCCACCGGCTCGCGAGGTCGCCCGCAACGTCGAGATCATGCGGACTGCTGTCGGCGGCACGCTGGGTCGAGCCTGGTCGCACGACGATCTGTGGGACGTGCACCATGCGCTCGTGCCTCGGCTCGACCGTGGGTATCGCACCGGGCAGGTGTGGATCGGGGGCCGCTCGCCGCTGTCGGCGCAGTACGCCGCTCCGCCCGCGGCGTCAGTGCTCGCCTCGATGGACGACCTGCTTCGCTACGCCAACACCAGCGGGGACAACCCGCTGGCCCTGGGTGCCTTGGTGCACGCGCAGTTCGAGACGGTGCACCCGTTTCCCGACGGGAACGGACGCGTCGGACGGGCCTTGTTCCATGCTGCCCTCAGCCGCGCGCATGTCGTCACCGGCGGCGTGCTGCCGCTCTCGGTCGCGCTGAAGGACGACGTGCCCGGCTATGTGCAGGCACTGACGGCGTACCGCCACGACGGCGACGATCCTGACGTTCGCCGCGCCGCAGTGTCACGCTTCGCCCTCCGATTCGTCGAGTACGTCGAGCGGAGCATCGTGCTCACCGAGCAGTTCGCCGACGACGTCGAACGGATCGAGTCCCGTTGGCGGGACGCCCTGTCGGGGCGGCGCAGTGACTCATCGGTGCATCGGGCTGCCTTCGCGGTGCTGGTCGAGCAGCCGGTCGTGACGGCGGCCTATCTCCAGGAGCAGCTGGGGGTGACGAAGATGGCGGCCCACACCACGTTGGACGCCCTCCTCCAGGCCGAGATCGTGCGCCCGGCCGGCGGCAAGCTGAAGCGGTCGAACCTCTACCAAGCCACGGAGATCCTCGACCTGCTGGAACCGCGCTGAGCCTGGCGAGCGCTCGGCGACGCGCATCAGGTGCCTTGGTTATCAGGCGCGTGACAAGTTCTGCGGAACTTGGCTGGCCGCTCTGGTTCCCGGGGTTGCCCGCTCCCTAACCTGTGATCAAGGTGGAAGGCATGGGGGAGACGCCGTTGTGGTTCAGTCCTGGAAGGGGGCCTGGCATGTATTCCGTCCCGAGTGATGAGACCTGGGAGTACGCCCATGTGCCCCCGGAGCAGCGTGGTCGGGGGAAGTGCTTCTTCCCGAACCAAGCCGACGGTCTCCATGATGTGCTGCGCGTCGACCGCTTCGCCCGTACCCCACCGGAGTACTTCGCGATCGCTGACTGCCGGCCGCTGCTGGCGTACGAGAACTTCGACATTCCCTGGATCGACGACGTCCCCGGCCTGAGCGAGGCCGAGCGGGACCTGCGAGAGGCTGCCTTCTGGGAGGCGTTCTTCCAGGGGCGGACGCCCGAGGATCCGCTCGAGCCCTGAGGCTCGGTCCGGCGGAGCTCAACCCAAGCGGGTCAGGATGCCGGCGCAGTGGCGGACCTCGCCATTCGTACGACGACACAACTTCAATGTCGTCGAACGACGACAAGCTAGACCTGTTGCCGAACGACGACATCGAACGTGGAGTGACTGGCTGTCAGTGGAGCCCGTGAGTGCAATTTGTTATCCGCATGACAACACTCAACCGATGTGACACGTACCCCACCGAAACGCTTGCTTGGGTACCAGACTGCGCTTGGACTACCCCTCTGTGACGACTGGGGAAGCGATGGTGCAGTTGACGGCCGAGAAGCGGCAGCGCCTGCACGACGGGCTATCGGCCTTCGCCGACCGCACCACCCACTCGATCAAAGCGCGGATCTCGGCGTACGCCGGCCCTGACGGGGGCGCTCGGCACCGGTTGATCCACCTCGCGGTGAAGTCGGCGATGAGCCACTTCCTGCACACCATCGAGGCCGAGGGGCACCCGAGCAACGCCGGGGTCAGCGACCTCTACCGCCGGATGGCCTGGGGCGAGGTCGACGAGGGCAAGAGCCTGGTCGACCTCGAGGAGGCGATCACCCTCGCCCACGTCGCCGCACTCCAGTACCTGATCGAGTCCGCCGACCGCGGACTCCTGCCGCGGGGCAGCCTGGTGCTGATCGCCCATGACCTCGCCGCGTTCATCGGCTACCTCCGCGAGGAGATCCAGACCGGCGCCGACCTCAACTACGCCTCGCCGCTGCCGGACCGCTCGCAACGGACCCTGATCCGGTCGCTGTTCGCCGAGGACGAGGAGGCGATCGCCCGACAGGCCGAGCACCACGGCTGGAGCCTGCCCGACCGCGCCGTCGTCCTGCTCGCTCGCCCCGGCGGGTCCATCGCCTGGCCCGCCAGCGGGCTCTCCTCCTTCGCCTGCGACCTCACCGCCGAGCACGCCATCTTCCTGGTGGCACCCGACAAGGCTGACGACCTCGCCGCCGAGCTGCGCGGGCTCGACCCCGCCCTCCAGATCGCGCGCTCGCTCGACGTACCCCTCCTCGACGTCGGTCACGCCCGGCACTGGGCCACCCGGCTCTTCGACCTCGCCGATCTCGGCGTCATCCCCCAGCGGCCGGTGCTCGACGCCGACGTCGAGACCACCCAGCTGTGGCTGCAAGGAGAGCCGGTACTGCGCCGCGAGCTCGTTCGGCTACGCCTTGCTCCGCTGAGCACCGAAGGACGTGCCTCGCAGACGGCCCTCACCCAGACCCTGCTCACCTGGCTGGTCACCCGCGAGTCGGCGCCCGAGCTTGCCCGGCGGCTCGGCATCCATCCGCAGACGGTGCGCTACCGGTGGCGACGGATCAGCGAGCTGTTCGGGGCCGACATGCAGGACCCCGGCACCCTGATGCAGCTGTGGATGGTGCTCCAGTCCAGCGTGCCCCGGTGGAACGCCGGCGCGGACGAGGAGCTCGCTCACTGGCGTGGGCGCTGACGATCCCCGCGCGACTCTCGGGCGGGCATCAGGGACTTTTGTCACGGAGGTGACAAGTCTCTGGTCCCGTCGCCTGTGTCACTAGTCACAAGCGCCACCGTGGGGTTAGCGTCGGCATCAGTGAGTGCTAGCGACGCATAGCGACGCATGAGATGGCGCGACTTCAATTCACTGACGGCGGCCCTACGTGAATTCGGGGCCGCCGTTGGTGTGTGCTGGTGGGCTCCGGTGCTCTGGAGCTCTGAGGCTCAGGTCGACGTCGTCCAGGTGTTGGCCATCGGGCCGCCCAGATCCGGCATGGCGTTGGCGGTCTCGGTCGGCGGCGTGGGCTTGCTGCGCTGCTTCACCGGGACCTCCCAGGCCAGGAAGGCGACGAAGAGGCCGAGAGTGGCGAGAAGCGGGGCGCCCCAGTAGAGCAGGACGTGATGGTTGAGCAGGCTGAGGCCGTTGACTCTCAGGTGGGGGAGCACGGACAACGTCGTGAGGGAGCCGAACGAGATGTTGAAGACGACGTGCGCCGCGAGGATCCACCCCGGCCAGAAGAACCGCAGCGGCGCGACGGCCTGCACCAGAGCGACGGCGCCGACGACTGCTGATCCGACCAGGTCGGCCCGGGTCGCCCACGTCTGGGAGACCGCCAGCATCGGGTCTCCCGGCACCATCTCCACGACGAACGCGAGCGTCGCCACCCCGAACACGGCGTAGCTGATACGGAGCAGTCGGGAAGGGGCGCCGCCGAGGAACCGGTTCGTGGACATGCCCGAACTGTGCCACGACAGCGTCGTACGCGGGCAGCATTGCGGCAGGTGGCGTGGCTGTGTGGGCGTGTGGATGCCTCGCCTTGCGGCGAGGCAGGCCGGAGCGATTCTCAGGTGAGGGGCGATCGGCCGCGGTCCGGCTGCTCGGCCGTCGTCGACTGGTCGGCCGAGCGCCAGGCGGAGCGGTTGTCGTCGAACGCGGGCAGCCCGACGACGTGCCGGACCGCGCCCCAGGCCAGCGGGCCGAGCAGCAGCATGCCGGCGCCGAGGATGCCGATCCAGGTGGGGGAGACCCCGAGCATCTTGAGGCCGGTCAGGGTCAGCACGATCACGATGCCGCGTCGGATCACACTCTGGTTGATCCACGAGGAGATCCGCGCGCCCAGGTAGGTGCCGGGAGTACCGCCGATGATCAGCGGGATCAGGACGGACCAGTCCACTCCCATGTTGAGCACGTGACCGACTGCCGCGGCCAGCACCAGCGGCACCGCCTGCACCAGGTCGGTGCCGACCAGCTTCACCGCGCTGAGGGTCGGGTACAGCATCAGCAGCGCGACCATGATGAGCGAGCCCGAGCCGACGCTGGTGATCCCGACCAGGAGGCCGCCGACCGCGCCGACCAGGAACGTCCACCCCGGCCGGAGGGTGATCTCGTTCGAGGTCACGTTGCCGGAGGCCAGCAGGCGTTGCTGGAGCAGGATCCGCAAGGTGTACGACGCCGCCGCGAAGAGCAGCGCTACGCCGATCGCGGTCATCAGGATGTCGTCGGTGCGTGCCGGGTCGAACGCCTTCACGATGAACCCGCCGACGAACGCGAACGGCACCGATCCGGCGATCAGCCAGCCGGCCAGCCGCAGGTTCGGCGAGCCCTGCTTCCAGTGCACTGCAGCGCCGACCGACTTGTTGATCGACGCTGCGACCAGGTCGTTGGCGACCGCGGCGGCGGGGTTCACGCCGACGAAGATCAGTGCCGGCGTCATCAACGCGCCGCCGCCCATGCCGGTCAAGCCCACGACGATGCCGACGCCGAAGCTGATCAGGAGCACTGAAAGGCTGTCCACAATGATCTAGTCTCCCAGGTTTCTGGACTACTGCGTGGCTCTAGCGAGTCCGTGGACACCGACCTAGGCTCCAGGAATGACGACCGAGGTTCGCACGGCTGCGTGTCCACGGGGGTGCGGCGGCACCCTCACCATCCACGATCGCCCCCTCGAGCGCGCCGGCCACGACGGACCGGTCGGGTGGGAGGTGGTCGGCGTCAGGTGCAGCATGGGATGCCAGCTGCGCACCGGGGAGGTGCCGCGGCGGGCCTGATGGGCGCCTGTGGATAACTCAGCGCACGTACGACGGAAATGTGGCACGCTCCGCGCCATGAGCGATGCAGTAGTACTGGAGTATGATTCCCGTGTGGCTGAGTCGAAGGTGCGCAAGACACTGACGCTTGATCCCGAGGTCGTCGAGGCGTTCGGGGGAGACGCGCGAGCGCTGTCGGCGGCCGTGAATGACGTGCTGCGAGCAGAGGTCGAGCGACGGAACCGGCGCCGGGCCCTGCGTGAGTGGCTCGACGAGCTGGAGGAGAAGTTCGGGCCGCCGGACCCTGCGGAGGTCGAGCGGGCGAAGGAAGTCTTCCGTGGTCTCGCTCGTCCTTGACGCCGAGGCACTGTCGTCGGTCGCTCGCGGAAAGGCGGCCCATGTTCAGGCCTACCTCGTCGCCGCGTGCGACTCGGGCGTCGATGTCATGGTCCCTGCGGCAGTGCTCGCCGAGCTCTATCGCGGCCGTCACCAAGAGCAGGTGATCGACTCCTACCTGAGCAGAGCCGACCGAATCCGCATCGTCGACACCGACCGCATCCTCGCGCGCCGGATCGGACACCTCGCGGCCGCGGCCGGGATGGGGTCGGAGCACCACGTCGCCGCGACCGTCGCAGCGGTGGCCGTGACGGAGGGTCCCTCGGTGGTGCTGACCGGTGACCCTGACGACCTGCGTCGTCTCACGGCCCAGATCGACCACGTCATCGTCGAGGCGATCTGAGCCGTCTCGAGAACGACGAGAACGGCCCTTCACCTCGCGGAAAAGGGCCGTTCTCGTCGGTCTCGCTGCGGCAGCGCGCCGCCGGAGGGTGATCAGCCGTTGATCATGCCGGCGCCGACGGTGACGCCGGTCGCCTCGTCGATCAGGATGAAGGAGCCGGTGGTGCGGTTCTTCGAGTAGGGGTCGGCCAGCAGTGGCGCGGTGGTGCGCAGCTGGACGCGGCCGATCTCGTTGAGCCCGAGCTCGTGGGTGTCCTGGTCGCGGTGCAGGGTGTTGACGTCGAGCCGGTACTGCACGTCCTTGATCAGCGCGCGGGCGCTGCGGGTGGTGTGCTTGATCGCCAGCTTCTGGCGCGGCTTGAGCGGGGCGTTGGTCATCCAGCAGACCATCGCGTCGATATCCTGGGTCGGCTCCGGGGCGTTCTTGATCCGGGCGATCATGTCGCCTCGGCTCACGTCCACGTCGTCGGTCAGGCGGATCGTGACGCTCATCGGCGGGAACGCCTGGGCGACCTCGGAGTCGAACAGGTCGATGCCCTCGATCGTCGACGTCATGCCGCTGGGCAGCACGATCACCTCGTCGCCGGCCTTGAGCACGCCGCCGGCCACCTGTCCGGCGTAGCCGCGGTAGTCGTGGAACTCGTCGGAGTGGGGCCGCACGACGTACTGCACCGGGAACCGTACGTCGACCAGGTCACGGTCGGAGGCGACGTGGACGTTCTCCAGGTGGTGCATCAGCGTCGGACCGGAGTACCAGTCCATGTTCTTCGACCGCTCGACCACGTTGTCGCCCTGGAGTGCCGAGATCGGAATGACCTCGAGGTCGGGGACGTTGAGCTTCGTGGTGAAGGCGGTGAACTCGGCCTGGATCCGGTCGTAGACCTCCTGGTCGTAGTCGACCAGGTCCATCTTGTTGATGCACAGCACCAGGTGGGGGACCCGCAGCAGGGAGAGCAGCACGGCGTGCCGGCGGGACTGCTCGGTCAGCCCGTGGCGGGCGTCGACCAGGACGAGGCCGAGGTCGGCGGTGGAGGCACCGGTGACCATGTTCCGGGTGTACTGCAC
This sequence comes from Nocardioides sp., assembly GCF_030150155.1. Lineage (GTDB taxonomy): Bacteria > Actinomycetota > Actinomycetes > Propionibacteriales > Nocardioidaceae > Nocardioides. The sequence goes on along the minus strand of NZ_JASLGR010000034.1, from coordinate 189,285 downwards.
GTGCCCGGGGGTGTCGGCGATGATGAACTTGCGCTTCGGTGTCGCGAAGTAGCGGTAGGCGACGTCGATGGTGATGCCCTGCTCGCGCTCGGAGCGCAGGCCGTCGGTCAGCAGTGACAGGTCGGTGTAGTCGTGGCCCTTGGCCTCGCTGGTGCGCTCGACCGCCTCGAGCTGGTCGTCGAAGATCGCCTTGGAGTCGAGCAGCAGGCGCCCGATCAGGGTCGACTTGCCGTCGTCGACGGAGCCGGCGGTGGCGAAGCGAAGCAGGTCCATGCCGCCTGACGCGATGGTGGTGGCCATCAGAAGTAGCCCTCCTTCTTGCGGTCTTCCATAGCCGCCTCGCTGAACTTGTCGTCACCGCGGGTCGCGCCGCGCTCGGTCACCCGGGCGGTGGCGACCTCGTCGATGATCTCGTCGATGGTGCCGGCGGTGCTCTCGACGCAGCCGGTGAGGGTGATGTCGCCGACGGTGCGGAAGCGGACGGTGCGCTCCTCGACGACCTCGCCGGGGCGGCAGGGGTTGTACGGCGTCTCCGAGAGCAGCATCCCGTCGCGCTCGAACACCCGGCGCTGGTGGGAGTAGTAGATGCTCGGGATCTCGATGCCCTCGCGACCGATGTAGTCCCAGATGTCGAGCTCGGTCCAGTTGCTGATCGGGAAGATCCGCATGTGCTCGCCCTCGTGCAGCCGCCCGTTGTAGAGCGACCAGAGCTCGGGGCGCTGGTTCTTCGGGTCCCACTGGCCGAACTCGTCGCGGTGGGAGTAGACCCGCTCCTTGGCGCGGGCCTTCTCCTCGTCGCGGCGACCGCCACCGAAGGCGGCCGTGAACTGGCCCTCCTCCAGGGCGTTGAGCAGCGTGCCGATCTGGAGGCGGTTGCGCGGCGTCTTGCCGTCGTCGACGACGATGCCGTTCTTGATCGCCTCCTCGACGCTGGCGACGATGAGCTTCGCGCCGAGGCGGTCGACCCAGGCGTCACGGGTCGCGAGGACCTCGTCGAAGTCGTAGCCGGTGTCGACCTGGAGGACGGGGAACGGGATCTTCGCGGGGTAGAACGCCTTCTCGGCCAGACGCATCATCACGATGCTGTCCTTGCCGCCGCTGAACATGAGGACGGGCCGCTCGAACTCGGCGGCCACCTCGCGGAAGATGTGGATCGACTCGGCCTCGAGCTGGTCGAGCTGGCTCAGCCGATAGTCGGAGTGGGTCGCGGACATGAGCCCGACCCTAGCGGCCTGACCTGTGCCAGACGACGTGTGGGGCCACTTTGTTCACGGGTCTGATTTGTTCAGATATTATGAACACATGGTTGATGTGAACGACCTGATGGAGGCCGTCCGCCGACACATCGAGAGCGCCGGGCCGGAGTGCTCGGTCCGCCTGGAGAACTCCCCGCTCTCGGCCGCCGACGCCGACGCCACCATCGCCCTGCGCTGGGGAGGATCCCGCCAGCGGTTCGCCGTACACGTCATGGAACGGGTGCGGATGGAGCGGGTCCTGGCAGCGCGCGCGGACCGTGGCGGCATGGTGGTGGCGCCCTGGATCAGTACGACGATGGGGCGCCGGCTCTCCGAGGCGGGCGTTGCCTGGGCGGACTCGGTCGGGAACATGGCGATCCGCTTCGGCATGGTGCTCCTCGAGGTCTCGGGCAGACCTCGTCCTGCCGCCCCCGCCCAGGTGGGGCCGCCGGTCCGGTCGGTCAGCTTGCTGACCCCTGCCAATGCGCGGGTGATCGAGGCGTTGATCGCCGATCCGTCGGTGCGCGACGGCTCACTGCGGGCGCTCGCAGCGGTCGCCGAGGTCTCGGTCGGGCAGGCGCACAAGGCCTCGACGCTGCTCGCCTCGGCAGGCTTCCATCGAGACCGGCTCGGGCCCGATCAGATCGAGGCATTGGCTCGGCTGGTGCAGGTCGGGTCGGCACCGCTCGGGTGGGACTGAACTACTCTCAACTACTCTAAAAATTTTAGTGTTAGAGTAATTGAGAGTAGTTAGAGGACCTCCCAGACTGCCCTCGGGTCACGGGAGGATTGGCCCTCCCATCGAACGAGACCGGCCTCTCGTAAGGCATTGAGGTGGCGGATCACGGTAGGCCGCGTCAGCCCGGACAACTCCTCGATCTGTCCTGTTCCGAGGGGGCGGCCGACGGGGCGAATGGTGTCCAGCAAACGTAACGCCCCCGGTGCCAGCTCGTCGCGGAGGGCCTGGGGGATGGCATCGGTAGCCGAGAGAACGAGGCGCACCGATGTCTGGGTCTGGGTGTAGATCGGGTCGACCAGCCCTCGGCTTTGCATCTCGTCGAAGATGCGACGGATTCCCTCGCCCAGCTCTTGAGCGAAGCCGAGATCCGCGCAGACACGGGCGATCCGGGGGTTGCGGGCATAGCGCCGGATTTCGAGTGGACTATCTGGGTTTCCCAAGCCTGGGAACCGGCCCGGGCTCGAGATTTCGATCCGATTGGGAAAGATCTCAACCCGGATGTGATCACCGGCGGCGCTGTAGGACCGGTGGATGACGGCGTTGACCAGGCCCTCCAGCCAGGCATCCTCGGGGATGATCGGGTGACCAGCGAAGCGTCCTTGATCGCCGAGGGCGCGGCGCGTGGGGACGAGGCGGGCGATTACCTCGCGTGCTTGCTCGATCTGTTGGGGGATAGAGCCTTCGCACCGGATGTCCGAGGCGTCATCGAGGTTCTGGCCGCGACCGGACCCTCGTTCGATGTCGTGATATCGCAGCACGCGGACCAGGGCGTGGGGGTACTTTCGCTGCGGATGATCCGCGAAAAGCAGATACGCGGCTACAGTCAACTCCCCGTTGAGTCCAGTCAGTCCGCGGGCGGCGAGCATGTCGGGGACGGAGGACGAGCCGAGCTGCTCCTGGTACGCCCTCGCTGGGGCGGTGTCGACATCGGCGAGAATCGCCGACACGGGTGTGCCGTCAAACGGCGCAGCGCCCCGATCGAACTCGAGTTCCTGGCGCAGTGTGAACCCCAGGCGCTTCGATTCGTCCCCGACGCGCAGGAACGCATCTCCATTATCCAACTCGTGAACGTGGTCGCCGGGGTCGACTCGGACGATGAGCAGGCTGCCGTGAGCGTCTTCCTGGTCGAGGTCGATCTGCTCGAGGCGGGCGCGGACGGGCGGTCGTGTGAACTCGATGGCGGCTTGGCGCAGGTCGTTGATCTGAGGTGCGGTGGCAGGGTCGAATCTTCCGTCATGGACTCCGATGACGATGCAGCCGCCTTCGGCATTGGCCATCGCGACCTCGACCTTGGCGAGGTCGCGAGGCTTGATCCGTCCCGACTTTCGCTCGAACCATTGGCCCTCGGGGAGTGCCGCCAAGGCGCTGATCAAATCGGCAGGGTGGCTGGCGATCAGTTGGTCGACCTCGGCGCCGTACATCGAACTACTCTAACATTTTTAGAGAGCGAGCAGGGGACGTTGCGACGTGGGATCTCGACGGTGCGGAACCCGGATCTCGCGCGTGGTGAACCCGGAAGTCGGCGGTGGTGAACCCGGATCTCGCGCGTGGTGAACCCGGAAGTCGGTCAGTCGCGGCCGTAGATGTCCCGGGTGTAGACCTTCTCGGCCACGTCGTCGAGCACGTCGGTGCGGCGGTTGGCGATGATCACGTCGGCGCGGGCCTTGAACTCGTCGAGGTCGCGGATCACCTCGGAGTGGAAGAAGGTGTCCTCGGTCATCGCCGGTTCGTAGATCACGACCTCGACGCCCTTGGCCTTGATCCGCTTCATCACGCCCTGGATGGAGCTCATCCGGAAGTTGTCCGAGCCGGCCTTCATGATCAGCCGGTAGACCCCGACCACGGCGGGCTTGCGGCGCAGGATGTCCTCGGCGATGAAGTCCTTGCGGGTGGTGTTCGCCTCCACGATCGCGCTGATCAGGTTCTGCGGCACGTTGCGGTAGTTCGCCTGGAGCTGCTTGGTGTCCTTGGGCAGGCAGTAGCCGCCGTACCCGAACGACGGGTTGTTGTAGTGCGACCCGATCCGGGGGTCGAGGCCGACGCCCTCGATGATCTGCGCACTGTCGAGCCCGTGCAGGGCGGCGTACGTGTCGAGCTCGTTGAAGTAGGCGACCCGGAGTGCGAGGTAGGTGTTGGCGAACAGCTTGATCGCCTCGGCCTCGGTGGGGTTCGTGAACAGCACCGGGACGTCGTCGTCGATCGCGCCCTCGAGTAGCAGGTCGGCGAACTGCTTGCCCTCGGGGCTGAGCGAGCCGACCACGATCCGGCTCGGGTGCAGGTTGTCGTAGAGCGCCCGGCCCTCGCGCAGGAACTCCGGGCTGAAGATGATCGAGGCGTCCGGGTGCTCGGTGCGCATCCGCTCGGTGAAGCCGACCGGGACGGTGGACTTGATGATCATCGTCGCGTCGGGGGCGATCGTGAGGACGTCGGCGATCACCGACTCCACCGAGGCGGTGTTGAAGTAGTTGGTGCGCTCGTCGTAGTCCGTCGGCGTCGCGATCACGACGAACGACGCGCCGGTGTAGGCCGCCTCCTTGTCCAGGGTCGCGGTCAGGGTGAGGTCTCGGGTGGCGAGGTACTCGTCGAGCTCGGCGTCCTCGATCGGCGAGCGCCGGTCGTTGATCGTCGCCACCTTCTCCGCGGAGAGGTCCAGGGCCCAGACCTCGTGGTGCTGGGCGAGGATGACGGCGTTGCTCAGGCCTACGTAGCCGGTTCCGGCGATCGCGATCTTCACGCTGGGAGTCTAGGACGCCGGGCCGTCAGGGCAGGTCGAGCCCGGCGAGGATGCCCAAGACCCGCTCGGCGAACTCCGGGCGGCAGACCAGCAAGTCGGGGAGGTACGGCGAGGACTGGTTGTAGATCAGCTCCGACCCGTCCACCCGGCTGGTGTGCAGCCCCGCGGCGCGAGCCACGGCCACCGGGGCGGCCGAGTCCCACTCGTACTGGCCGCCGGCGTGCACGTAGACGTCGGTGACGTCGCGGACCACGGAGAGGGCCTTGATCCCGGCCGAGCCCATCGGGACCACCTCGGCGCCGAGTGCCTCGACCAGCGGCGCGACGAAGGCCGGCGGCCGCGAGCGGGAGACGGCGATCCGGATCGGGCCCTCGGTGCGGGCCGGGACGACCGGGGCGCCGGGGCCGGTGGTGAAGACCTCGCCCAGGGCGGGCTGGGCCACCGCGCCCGCGACCAGCTCGCCGGACTGCCACAGTGCGACGTGCACCGCCCAGTCCTCGCGCGGCGGCTCGGAGAACTCGCGGGTGCCGTCGACCGGGTCGATGATCCAGACCCGCTCGGCACTGAGCCGGGCGGGGGAGTCGGCGGCCTCCTCGGAGAGCACGGCGTCCTCGGGTGCGAACGCGGCCAGCAGGTCGGCCAGGACGACCTGGGCGGCCTGGTCGCCGGCGTCCTTGAGCTCCTTGCCCTCCAGGCCGGAGTCGGCACGCACGGAGAGCAGCCTCTCGCCGGCCTGCGTGGCGAGCCAGGCGGCGAGGTCGTGGTCGGAGGCGAAGTCGGGCACTGAGTCAGGCACGGGCGTCACCCTACCGACATCGGGTGGCATAGACCGGTGGCGTGATCTGCGGTGATCGGCTCACCTGTCGCGACGTCGGGCCGAAGGTGCCGTCATGGTGATCATCGCGGTAGCCCTCGTGGGGCTCGGACTGTGGTGCTGCACTGCTGCTGTCATCGGACTGCTCTGCGGCAGGACGTTGGCTGGTCCAGAGCCCCGGGGTGGGCTAGACCGAACGCTGGTGGCGGAGCAGCGTCCCAGGACCCTCAAATCCACAATCGAGTAACAGCAAAGGCGTCGAATACAAGTCGACACCCACGCGTCACTTTCGACGCCCAGACTCTGACGCATGCGTTGGTATCGGAAGTGGCGCCGCAAGGCCGACTGTCGACGGAAGTACGGGACTGCCTGCCCGCACCTGGAGCGGCACTCGCCCCGGCCCAGCTAGGGCTGCGCCCAGCCTCAGCGAGCGCGCGTCGAGGTGCGCGGAGGTTGCTCAGCGCAGCAGCGCCGGGATCACCACGCCGAGCCGGCGGGTGATCTCCGCGGCGCACGCCCGTGCCGCCTCCGGACCGCGCCGATACGGGTCCGCGATGTCGTTCTCGCTGCCCGCCGCGCCCCGATGCCGCGCCAGCTGTGCGAGTACGTCGTCACGGCCCAGCCCCGGCTCGAGCCGCTCCACGCCATCGGCAGCCTGACCCAGGCTCAGCACCTTGCGGAACAGGGTGGGGTGGTCGTCGAGGATCCGGGTGCGGTGGCCGGCCTCGGCGGTCAGCACCAGGTCGGCCTCCTCCAGCAGCGCGCGGGTGAGCGGCTTGCTGCGGAAGTCGCCGGCGCTGATGCCGTCGAGGGTGGCGGCCATCGTGGGGTCCATCTCGTGGGCCTCGAAGCCGAGCGTGCCGGCGGAGTCGAACACGATCGGGGCGGCCTCAGAGGCCCCGGCGGCCCGGGTCGCCATCGCTCGGGCGGTCAGCTCCATGAACGGGCTGCGGCAGATGTTGGCGGTGCAGACGAAGAGCACCTTCAGCGGCCCGGTGGAGCCGGACACCGCCCCGGAGCCCTCCGTGGCCGACGTACCGACCACTGGCGTGGCAGCGATCAGGGCCCGCACCTGCGCGACGGCGTCGTCGACGGGGACGTCGACCGTGTTGATCACCAGGTCGGCGTCGGTCGGCTCCTCGTAGGGCGAGGAGATCCCGGTGAACTCGGGGATCTGCCCGGCGCGGGCCTTGGCGTACAGGCCCTTGCGGTCGCGGCGCTCGCACTCGGCCAGCGGGGTGGCGACGTGGACCAGCACGAAGCGGGCACCGGCCTCCTCGGCCATCCGGCGGACGTCGCGGCGGGTCTCGTCGAACGGTGCGATCGGGGAGCAGATCGCGGTGCCGCCGTTGCGGGCGATCTCGGCGGCGACCCAGCCGATCCGGCGGATGTTGGTCTCCCGGTCCTCGCGGCTGAAGGTCAGCCCGGCGGAGAGGTTGCGGCGTACGACATCGCCGTCCAGGGAGGTGTAGAGCGCCCCCTCGGCGTCGTAGGAGGCCATCAGGGACCGGGCGATCGTCGACTTGCCCGAGCCGGACAGGCCGGTGAAGAAGACCACCAGGCCGCCGCTCGGCTTCGGCGACGCGGTCACCACCTCGGGCGAGCCCAGCTGAGCGAGCACGGCCGCCAGACGCGGGTCGTCGGCCCGGATCGGCAGCGCCGTGGTCCCGTCGGCAAGCGCGGCCAGCGCGGCCAGCGTCGCCTTGCGGTCACGCAGGTGCCCGACCAGCGCCACCCGGGCGGGAGCGGCCGGGAGGACGTCGAGCACCAGCGGTGCGCCCTCCTCGTCGACCAGCTCGACCCCCTCGGTGCCGGGCACCGGTCCAGGGATCAGTCCGGCGGCCGCCAGGGTGAGGTCATCGATGGTGGCCTGGTCCGGATGGATCTGATTCACGCCCCAGATCTTAGGGTGGAGCGGTGAGTGAGGTTGTCGCAGAGATCATCAGGTCGGGGTTCGTCGAGGGTCACCACTACGGCTCGGCGGTGACGTTGAACGCTGCGGGCGAGGTCGAGCGCTCCGTCGGAGACCCGACGGCACCGTTCCTGCCGCGCTCGGCGAACAAGCCGCTCCAGGCGCTGGCGATGCTCGGGCTCGGCCTCGACCTGCCGCCGCACCTGCTCGCCCTGGCGTGCGCCTCGCACTCGGGGGAGGAGATCCACCTCGCCGGGGTCCGCGAGCTCCTCGGCAGCGCCGGGCTCTCCGAGCAGGCGCTCGGCAACATCACCGACTGGCCCTACGACCCGGCCGAGCGTGACGCGTGGGTGCGCGAGGGCCGCGAGCCCAGCCGGATCGCGCAGAACTGCTCGGGCAAGCACGCCGCGATGCTGGCGACCTGCGTCGCCCGGGACTGGCAGCTGTCGGGCTACTTCGAGACCGACCACCCGCTCCAGCTCGGCCTCCTGCGGGGCTTCGAGGCGTTCACCGGCGAGCAGGCCCAGGTCACCATCGACGGCTGCGGCGCCCCGCTGTTCTCGGTCTCGCTGGTCGCCCTGGCCCGGGCCTACCGCACGATCGCGCTGGCCACCGAGGGCGACGCCGCCCGAATCGGTGAGGCCATCCGGCGCCATCCCGAGCTGGTCTCGGGCACCCGGCGCGACGAGCTCCGGTTGCTCACCGCCCTGCCTGGAGCGATCGGGAAGTTCGGCGCCGAAGCGGTCTACGTGGTGGCGCTGCCCGACGGCCGGACCGCCGCCCTCAAGATCGACGACGGCGCCGACCGGGCCCGCCCGATCGTGATGTCGGCGCTGCTGCGCTCCCTCGGCGTGGACGACGAGACGGTCGACGAGCTCGGCCGCCACGTCCTCACCGGCGGCGGTGTGCCGGTAGGCGAGATCCGCGCCACGATCTGACCGTAGGATCGCCGCTATGGATCTCCTGGGGCTGCCGCACTACGTCGCGCTGGTCGTCTACTTCGTGCTGCTGGCGGTGAAGCTGTTCGCCTTCATCAACTCGCTGCTGTGGTCCGAGGAGCACTACCGCGCTGCGGACAAGTGGTCGAAGGGCGGCTGGGTCGCCGTGACCGGCATCGCGGCCCTGCTCCAGGTCTTCCCGGTCGTGCCCGGACTCGTCAATCTTGCGCTCACCATCGCAGCGTTCGTCTACTTGGCGGATGTTCGTCCGGCAATGGCGTCCCTGCGGCGGCGTTGATCCCTTAGGGTTTCGCCGTGCTGGGAGATGAGATCGGGGACGCGGCCGAGCGCCCGTGGGGCAGCTGGGAGGTCCTTGCCATCGGTGAGGGCTACAAGGTCAAGCAGATCCGGGTGAAGCCGCACTCGCGGCTGTCGTACCAGACCCACGCCTTCCGCGGGGAGCACTGGGTGGTCGCCGCCGGGACCGCGACCTGCGTCGTGGACGGCGAGACGGTCGTCGCCGGCACCGGCGGCTGTGTCGACGTACCGATCGGGATTCCGCATCGGATCGGCAACGCCCACGACGAGGAGCTGATCATCGTCGAGGTGATGCGCGGCTCCTACGTCGGCGAGGACGACATCGTCCGCCTCGAGGACGACTTCGGTCGCGCCGACGCCGACTGCTGCTGAGGCAGCCCGCCCGAGCGCTCAGTCCTTGAGCAGGTCGAGCAGGTAGGTGCCGTAGCCGCTCTTGACCAGCGGCGTGGCCAGGGCCTCGAGCTCGCCGTCGGTGAGCCAGCCCATCCGCCAGGCGATCTCCTCCGGCGCGCCGACCTTGGTGCCCTGGCGGTGCTCGATCGCCCGCAGGTAGTTCGCCGCCTCGTTGAGGTCCTCGACCGTGCCGGTGTCGAGCCAGGCCGAGCCACGCGGCAGCACCTCGACCGAGAGCGTCCCGGCCTCCAGGTAGATCCGGTTGAGGTCGGTGATCTCCAGCTCGCCGCGCGCCGAGGGCTTCAGGTTGCGGGCGTGCTCGATCACGGAGTTGTCGTAGAAGTAGAGCCCCGGCACCGCGTAGTTCGACTTCGGCACGGCCGGCTTCTCCTCCAGGGAGACGGCCCGGAAGTCGTCGTCGAACTCGACCACGCCGTACGCCGTCGGGTCCGAGACCCGGTAGCCGAAGACGGCAGCGCCGTCGAGGTCCTCGAACCGACGCAGCTGGGTGCCCAGCCCGGAGCCGTAGAAGATGTTGTCGCCCAGCACCAGACCGACGCGCTCGTCGCTGCCCTCGGTGAGGTGGCCGACCTCGGCGGCGATGGTGAACGCCTGCGCCAGGCCGTCGGGGGAGGGCTGCTGGGCGTAGGTCAGCCGGACCCCGAACTGCGAGCCGTCGCCGAGCAGCCGCTCGAACGCCTCGGCGTCGGTGGGCGTCGTGATGATCAGGATGTCGCGGATCCCGGCCAGCATCAGGGTGGACAGCGGGTAGTAGATCATCGGCTTGTCGTAGACCGGCATCAGCTGCTTGCTCACCGCGAGGGTGATCGGGTGCAGTCGAGAGCCGGTGCCACCGGCGAGGATGATTCCCTTCACAGCGGGCCATCTTAGGCCCGGGTGGCGGACGGCCCCCGTAAGATGGTCGACCGTGCGCAAGATTCTCGTGACCGGCGGCGCCGGGTTCATCGGCTCCAACTTCGTCCACCATCTCGTGCGGACCACCGACGCACAGGTGATCGTGCTCGACAAGCTCACCTACGCGAGCACCGAGGCGTCCCTCGCCGGGCTGCCCGCCGACCGGGTACGGCTGGTCGTGGGCGACATCGCCGACGCCGCCGTGGTCGACCCGCTGGTGGCCGAGCTGACCGGCCCCGACGACGCCGTCGTGCACTACGCCGCGGAGTCGCACAACGACAACTCGCTGTCCGACCCGGCGCCGTTCATCCAGACCAACATCATGGGCACGTTCGTGCTGCTCGAGGCCGTGCGCAAGCACGACGTGCGGTTCCACCACGTCTCCACCGACGAGGTCTACGGCGACCTGGAGCTCGACGACCCCAAGCGGTTCACCGAGGACACCCCGTACCAGCCCTCGTCGCCGTACTCGGCCTCCAAGGCCGGCTCGGACCACCTCGTCCGCGCCTGGGTGCGCTCCTTCGGCGTGCGCGCCACGATCTCGAACTGCTCCAACAACTACGGTCCATGGCAGCACATCGAGAAGTTCATCCCGCGCCAGATCACCGAGATCATCGACGGCCGTCGGCCGCGGCTGTACGGCGACGGACTCAACGTCCGTGACTGGATCCACACCGAGGACCACTCCTCGGCCGTCCTGGCGATCCTGGAGCGCGGTCGGATCGGCGAGACCTACCTGATCGGGGCCGACGGCGAGAAGTCCAACGTCGACGTCGTGCGTGCCATCCTGCGCGCCTTCGGCCGCGACGAGGACGACATCGAGTGGGTCACCGACCGCGCCGGCCACGACCGCCGCTACGCGATCGAGTCGGGCAAGCTGCGCACCGAGCTCGGCTGGACGCCGGCGTACCAGGACTTCGACAAGGGCATCCTCGACACGATCACCTGGTACCGCGAGCACGAGGACTGGTGGAAGCCGATCAAGGCCGAGACCGAGGCCAAGTACGCGGCCCAGGGGCACTGAGCCGATGACCGAGCTGAGCGTCCAGAGCACCGACATCCCCGGGCTCCTCGTCGTCACCCTGCCGGTGCACGGCGATGCCCGCGGCTGGTTCAAGGAGAACTGGCAGCGCGAGAAGATGACCGCGCTGGGCCTGCCCGACTTCGGGCCGGTGCAGAACAACATGAGCTTCAACGCCGCCCGCGGCGCCACCCGCGGCATCCACACCGAGCCGTGGGACAAGTTCGTCTCGGTGGCGACCGGGCGGGTCTTCGCCGCCTGGGTCGACATGCGTGAGGGTGACTCGTTCGGCGCGACCTTCTCGATCGAGATCGGCCCCGACGTGGCGGTCTTCGTGCCGCGCGGTGTCGGGAACTCGTATCAGGCGCTGGAGGACGGCACCGTCTACTCCTACCTGGTCAACGACCACTTCGTCGCCGGGAAGACCTACCCGGCGCTGTACCTGGGCGACGAGACGGCCGCGATTCCGTGGCCGATCCCGCTGGACTCGCCCGAGGTGGAGATCTCCGAGAAGGACCAGCGCAACCCGCGACTGGGCGACGTCGTCGCGATGAAGCCCAAGAAGACCCTCATCGTCGGAGCCCGCGGCCAGCTCGGCCGCGCCCTGGCCGCGGTCTTCCCCGAGGCCGACCAGGTGGACCTCGACGAGCTCGACATCACCTCGCCCGCCGCCGTGGCGGCGTGGCCCTGGAGCGAGTACGCCGTCGTGCTGAACGCGGCCGCGTACACCGCCGTGGACCTCGCCGAGACGCCCGAGGGACGGGTGGCCTGCTGGGCCGCCAACGCCCTCGCCCCAGCGCTGCTGGCCCGGGTCGCCGCCGAGCACCGGCTCACCCTGGTCCACGTCTCCTCCGACTACGTCTTCGACGGCACCGCCACGGTGCACACCGAGGACGAGGCGTTCTCCCCGCTGGGCGTCTACGGCCAGTCGAAGGCGGCCGGTGACCTCGCGGTCGCTGGCGCCCCGCGGCACTACATCGTGCGCACCTCCTGGGTGATCGGCGAGGGCAACAACTTCGTCCGCACGATGGCCTCGCTGGCGGCCAAGGGCGTCTCGCCGTCCGTGGTCGACGACCAGATCGGCCGTCTGACCTTCACCGCCACGCTGGCCGAGGCGATCGCGCACCTGGTCGGCTCCGGGTCGGCGTACGGCACCTACAACGTGACCAACTCCGGTGACCCGCTGTCGTGGCAGCAGATCGCCGCGGAGGTCTTCGCGCTGTCGGGTCGCACGCGCGAGGACGTGGCCGGGACGACGACGGAGGCGTACTTCGCCGGGGCGCTGGAGTCGGGCAAGCCGATCAGCCCGCGCCCGCTGAACTCCGTGATGGGCCTGGACAAGCTGGAGGCCGCCGGGTTCGTGCCGGGGGACCAGCTCGAGGCGTTGCGGGCGTACCTGGCCTGAGAGTCGGCCGACTGCCGGTTGGGGAGGGCGGCGGCGCCTAGTACCTAGTAGGCGCCGCGCGAACCGAGTACGGCGCCCAGGGTGCGTCCCAGGATGGTCAGGTCCTGCGTCATCGACCAGTTGTCGATGTAGTACAGGTCCAGCCGCGCCGACTCCTCGACCGAGAGGTCGTTGCGGCCCGAGACCTGCCACAGCCCGGTCATGCCGGGGCGGACGTGGAGCCGGCGGCGCAGCGCGTCGTCGTACAGCGCGACCTCGCGGGGGACCTGGGGCCGGGGCCCGACCAGGCTCATGTCGCCGAAGAGGACGTTGAACAGCTGGGGCAGCTCGTCGACGGAGAAGCGTCGCAGCCAGCGACCGGGCCGGGTGATCCGCGGGTCGTCCTTCATCTTGAACAGCAGCGCGTCCACGCCCTGCTCGGCCTGGAGCTGGGCGACCATCGCCTCGGCGTCGACCACCATCGTGCGGAACTTGAAGCAGCCGAACTCCGCGCCGTCCTTGCCCACCCGGGTCTGGCGGAAGAAGACCGGGCCGCGGTCGTGCAGCTTCACCTGGAGCGCGGCCAGGGCCAGCAGCGGGGCGCAGGCCAGGATCAGCAGCGCGGAGCCGGCGACGTCGAAGCTCCGCTTCAGCCAGCGTCCGGCGAACTCGTAGCGCGGCGACTCCATGTGGATCAGCGGCAGCCCGCCGACCGGGCGGGTGCGGACGCGCTCGGCGGAGAAGCCAGTCATCGCGGGTGCCATCACGAGCTGGATGTCATGGCGCTCCAGGTCCCAGACCACCCGGCGCAGGTCGGCGGCGGTGCGCTGGGTGCCACCGGTGAAGAAGAGCACCTCGACGCCCTCGAGCGAGGTCAGGTCGACGTGGCTGTTCGCGTCGCCCAGGATCGGGATGCCTGAGGCGGTCTCAGTGCCGGCCACGCCGCCGGGGGCGAGCGCGCCGACCAGGTGGTAGCCGAGCCACGTCTCGCGCCGCAGCACGGCGGCGATGTCGTCGATCTGGGCCTCGCCGCCGGCGATCACGGCGCGCTGGAGCAGCGACCCGCGACTGCGAGCGGCGTGCAGCGCCCGGCGCAGGCCCCAACGGCCGAGCAGCAGGAGGACGGTCCCGATGAGCGCCACCAGCACGAAGAAGCCCCGGGAGAGCTGGAACTTGAGCAGGAAGCAGGAGACGCCGACCAGCGCGATCGCGTAGAAGCTCGCCCGGGTGATCAGCTTGTACTCGTCGGGCCCCTCGCCGAAGACGGCCGAGCGGTAGCCGCCCATCAGGAAGATCATCGCGATCCAGCCGAGGCCGAGGTAGGGCGCGACGTCGTTGGCCATCGAGCTGACGTCGGCGGAGTCGTGGAAGAAGTCGAGCTGGGCGCGGCCGATGACGGCGGCCACGGTGGCGACCACGATCGCGACGGTGTCGATCACGAAGGCCGTGTAAGGGAGTGCCTGGAGCGCGCGTGACGGGCTGCCGACGATCAGTCGGCTCCCGCGCTCAGACAGGGTGGTCACAGTTCTCCCAGGGACGACCGGAAAAAGGGGGGGGCAAGGGTTCGCATTCCCTACGCGCCACGAGCGGTCTGAAAGCGGTTCTTTACTCTAAACAGCGCGCGTCGTCCGTGCTGGGGAATCGAGAAATCTCCCGCGCCTCGTTGCGCTTACCACACGGGCGTACGGCGCCCATCATGTCCATATCCTGCGGTGCGCGGAAGCGTTATCGAGGAAGTCGTCGCGCCCGCTCACGAGGGCTTATAACGATCTTGACAAAACAGGGTGACGAGGCCGCGGAGAATGACTAGACATTTCCTGGCGATGGTCCCGGATAAATGGGATAGACGACCTAGGGGTCCTAGTACTGTCGCACTAGGACCCCTAGGGTTCGGTGGCCGATCGGGTCGGCTCCACGTGGTGGGCGCTGGGCTCAGCGCTCGGGGCTCAGCGCGGGGCCGAGGCCCAGGCCGAGGCGACCATGTCGCGCAGCGAGTGCCGCATCTCCCAGTCCAGGTCGCGACGGGCGAGCTCGCCGGTGGCGACGATCCGGGCCGGGTCGCCCGCACGACGCGGGGCGACCTCGGGGGTGAAGTCGATCCCGGTCACGTCGGCGACCGCGTCCATGATCTGGCGGACGCTGGCACCGTCGCCGGAGCCGAGGTTGTAGACCCGTTCCAGCTCCTTGCCCGCGGCCAGCGCCTGGGCCGCCACGACGTGGCTGTGCGCCAGGTCGGCGACGTGGACGTAGTCGCGCACGCAGGTGCCGTCCGGGGTGTCGTAGTCGTCGCCGTTGATCCGCGGCGTCGCGCCCTCGGCCAGCGCCTTGAAGACCAGCGGGAAGAGGTTGTGCGGGCTGGAGTCGTAGAGGTGGTCGGCCCCGGAGCCCACGACGTTGAAGTAGCGCAGCGAGGTGTGACGCAGATCGTGGGCCCGGCCCACGTCGCGGATCAGCCATTCCCCGATCAGCTTGGACTCGCCGTACGGCGACTCGGGCTGCGTCGGCGTCTCCTCGGTGACCAGGTCGACATCGGGGGTGCCGAAGGTGGCGGCGCTGCTGGAGAAGACCAGCTGCTCGACGCCGGTGGCCAGCATCGCCTTGAGCAGCAGCGAGGTGCCCTGGACGTTCTGGGTGTACGTGTGCAGCGGCTTGGTGACTGAGACCCCGGCGTACTTGAACCCGGCCAGGTGGATCACGCCGGTGACGCCGTACTGCAGCATCGTGTTCTCCAGCAGCGGCTGGTTGAGGATGCTGCCCTCGACGAACGGCACGCCGTCGGGGACGAACTCGGCCAGGCCCGAGCTGAGGTCGTCGATCACGACCGGGCTGAGCGTCGGGTCGGTCGCGCTCGCCTCGACGAGGGCCTTCACCACATGAGAGCCGATGTATCCAGCGCCGCCAGTCACAAGCCAGGTCATTTCAAGGACTCTATAGGTTGAGTGTCATGGCGGGTGAGGCAGTGGCAGGCGGCTCGGGGGTGCGGACCCACCGGTGGTTGGAGTGGACGCTGGAGGAGCTGGTAGCCCTCAAGGGCGAGACCCGGGTCTCCCTGGTGGTGCCGGCGCGCAACGAGGCTGCCACTGTCGGCGGTGTGGTCAGTCGGCTGCGCTCGGCGCTGATGGAGACGGTCGCGCTGGTCGACGAGATCGTGGTGATCGACTCCGACTCGACCGATGCCACCGCCGACGTCGCCGCTGCGGCAGGTGCCTCGGTCTTCGCCTCCGCATCGATCCGCCCCGAGCTGGGCTCCTACCCGGGCAAGGGCGAGGCGATGTGGAAGTCGCTCTTCGTCACCACCGGCGACGTGATCGTCTTCATCGACGCCGATCTGGTCGAGTGGGACACCCACTTCGTGCCGGGTCTGCTCGGCCCGCTGCTGGCCTTCCCCGAGGTCGAGCTGGTCAAGGGGTTCTACGAGCGGCCCGGCGAGGCCGGACCGCTCGACGGCGGTCGCGTCACCGAGCTGGTCGCCCGCCCGGTGCTGGCGCTGAGCTGGCCCGAGCTCTCCGGCGTGATCCAGCCACTGGCGGGGGAGTGGGCGATCCGACGTTCGCTCTTCTCCACCCTGGCGGTGCCGGTCGGCTACGCGGTCGAGATCGCGGCCCTGATCGACACCGTCTCCCTGCGTGGGATCGACGCGATCGCCCAGGTCGACCTCGGCGTACGCGGGCACCGGCACCAGCCGTTGCTCGACCTCGGCCTGATGGCGACCCAGCTGCTCTCCTCGGTGCGGCGGCGTCAGTCGTACGCCGAGCACGAGGCGGCACCCACGTCGGCGGTGACGCTCACCCAGTGGGGCCGCGCGACCTCGGGCCGGATCGAGCCGGTCGAGCGGGAGGTGCTGACGCTGGAGCGCCCGCCGGCGTTCGCGATCCCGCCGGTGGAGTGACACGGGCGGAGTGACATCGGCGCAGTGACGGGTCGGCGTCCGGCAGGGGCGGTGCGGCGGGCGGTGCGGCGGCCCGGAGGGCGAGGACGTGCACGACGCCGTTCGCGGGCTCAGTAGGGTCGAGGCATGATGCGACTCGGGCGGCACCGCTTCGACGACGACGCCACCCTGATGATGGCGATCGTCAACCGCACACCTGACTCGTTCTTCGACAAGGGCGCGACCTGGGACGAGTCGGCGGCGTACGAGCGGGTCCGTGCCGTGGTCGCCGAGGGCGCCGAGATGGTCGACATCGGCGGGATCAAGGCTGCTCCCGGGGTCGAGATCGGGGAGGCCGAGGAGCGGGCCCGGGTCGTCGACTTCGTCGCCGGGGTCCGCGCGGAGTTCCCCGACCTGGTGATCTCGGTCGACACCTGGCGGGCCTCGGTGGCCGACGCGGTCTGTGCCGCCGGTGCCGACGTGATCAACGATGCGTGGGGTGGGGCCGATCCGGAGCTGGTCGACGTCGCCGCCGAGCACGACGCCGCGATCGTGTGCACCCACACCGGCGGTGCGGTGGTCAGGACGCGGCCGTTCCGGCGTGAGTACGACGACGTGATGGCGTCGGTGGTCGCCGACTGCCTCGGCTACGCGGAGCGGGCCTTGGCGGCCGGGGTGGCCGCGGAGTCGATCGTGATCGACCCGGCGCACGATTTCGGCAAGAACACCTTCCACTCCCTGGAGGTGACCCGGCGCCTGGGGGAGATGGTCGGGCTCGGCTACCCGGTGCTGGTGTCGCTGTCGAACAAGGACTTCGTCGGCGAGACCCTGGACGCTCCGGTCGGCGAGCGGCTCACCGGCACCCTCGCGGCGACCGCGGTGTGTGCGCTGGCCGGTGCGCAGATCTACCGCGTCCACCAGGTAGCCCCGACGAGGCAGACTGTCGACATGGTGTGGACGATCGCGGGACGACGCAGTCCCGCCCGAGCGATCAGGGGGCTCCAGTGACACGGATCGCACTCGTGCCAGGTGTGCTGGCGCTCTCCTCGCGCTACGGCTCCCTCGAGGACCCCGTCGCCGACCTCCGTACGGCGGTCACCGCGGCGCTCGACTGGGTCGGGCCCGATCCTCGGGTCGTCGGTGACGGCCACGGGGTGATCGCGGGCCTCCTCGCCGAGCGTGCCGCGGGCTCGACGGGGGAGGGCGATGCTGCCTCCGCTGCCCCGGGGCGTGGCGAGCCCGGATCTCAGCGGGGAGAAACCCGGATCTCGGCGGTGGCGAACCCGGATCTCGGCGTGGTGGTGGTCGCCAACGGCTCGGCCAAGCGCACCGAGAAGGCCCCCGGGCACTTCGACGAGCGGGCCCTGGCGTTCGACGACTGGCTCCGCGAGGCGCTCACCGTCGCACCCGGCGACCTCGCCCACCTCGACCACGCCCTGGCCGAGGAGCTGTGGGCCGACGTCGAGGCGCTCGGGACGCTGTCCGACCTGCTGACCGGCCCCAAGCCCGCCGACTTCGCCCCCGCCGAGACCGATCAGGGCCCGCAGCGGCCCCAGGTCCGGCTGATCGGGGTCGACTACGACGACGACCCGTACGGCGTGAAGTACTGGGTCATCCGCTGGGAGGTGCAGTGATGCGAGCCCTGATCGGCGAGGCCGACTGGTCCTGGCCCGAGCACGCCTGGACGCGCGCGAACATGGTCAGCTCCCTCGACGGCGCGGCGACCGGCTCCGACGGGCTGTCGGGCTCGATCAACAACGCCGCCGACCGCGAGGTCTTCCACCAGCTCCGCGAGGGCGCCGACGCGATCATCGTCGGGGCGGGGACGGCGCGGGCCGAGGGTTACCGGGGCGCGGGCAAGCCGCTGATCGTGATCGGGCACTCGCTGCCCGACACGCTTGCCGGCGCCGAAGGCGTCCGGCTCCACCCCGGCGGTGACGCCGAGGCTCTACGGGCCCTGATCGCGGAGCTGCACGCCGAGGGCCTCACCCGGCTTCTGACCGAGGGCGGCCCCAGTCTGCTCGGCGACCTGCTGCGGGCCGGACTGGTCGATGAGCTCTGCCTGACGTTCACCCCTCACCTGGTTGCGGGAGACGGCCGCCGGATCGTGGGCGGTCCGCTGAGCGACGTACCCCTGGAACTGGCGGCACTGGTCGAGATCGATTCCACGTTGATCTCGCGCTGGCTAGTCTCACACCCGTGACCGACAGAACCGACGCGTCCGACGAGCTCCTGATCTCCCGCAGCCACGACGGCACCGTCGTGGAGGTGACCTTCAACCGGCCGGCCCGGCACAACGCCTTCACCGCCGCGATGTACGGCGCCCTGCACGAGCTGTGCGACGCGCTCGCCACCGACGCCTCGGTCAAGGTGCTGGTGCTGCGCGGTGCCGGCGGTCGGGCCTTCGCCGCGGGCAACGAGATCTCGGACTTCTTGGCCCGCGACGCGGTGGACTACGAGGAGTGGCTGGCGGCCCTCTTCACCAAGATCCAGCGGCTCCCACAGGTCTCGATCGCCGTCGTCGACGGGGTCTGCGTCGGCGGTGGCCTCGCCGTGGCCACCCACTGCGACCTGCGGATCGCCACCCCCGGCTCGCGGTTCGGCTACCCGATCGGCAAGACGCTGGGCAACGCGCTCTCGGCCGGGGTGCTCTACCGCTGCAACACGATCTTCGGCGAGGCGCTGACCCGCGAGATGCTGCTCGCCGCCCGGCTGATCAGCGCCGAGCGGGCCCACCACGTCGGCGCGCTGGCGTACGTCGGCGACGCGATCGACGACGAGCTCGAGACGATCATCGCCGGGATCAGCGCGATGTCGCGCGTCACGATCGGCCACACCAAGGCCCAGCTCGCGCACCTGGTGGACACCCTGGAGGTCGGCCCCGAGGAGGAGGCCCGGCTGCGCGAGATCTACACCGGCGACGACTTCAACGAGGGTGTGCGGGCGTTCCTGGCCAAGGAGAAGCCGAACTTCGCCTGACCCTCCCGGCAATCCCGCCCGGGATTCTCAGTCCAGGGTCGCCAGCGCGTCCGTCGCCTCGAACTGCCCCATCCCGGTGAGCTGCAGCAGGTCCACGATCACCGCGCGGATCTGGACCAGCACCGCCTCGGCGTTGATCACCGAGGAGCGGTCGACCTGGCTGGTCCGCTCGCCGAGTGCGATCAGGGCTGGGCGGACGGAGTCGGCCATCCGGTTGGCACGCAGCTCCTCGGCGATCTGGGCGGTCACCTCGACCAGCTCGTCGGTGATCTCGGCGTACCCCTCGGGGATCGGCTGACCGCGATAGGCGGCCACGGCTACCTGACGCACCAGCACCCGGGTCGAGCGCAGGGCGCGGTCGAGCGGCTCGATCAGATCCGACATCTGCCGTACGCCGACCCGGTGCCGGAACCGGAACGGCGAGGAGGCCACCACCGACATCCCCTCGGCAGCAGCCGCCTGGAGCTCGCGCACCAGCGGGTCGGTGGAGCGGGCTTCGGCGAGCACCGCCATGCCGTGCACGGCGTCGGCCTGGCGGATCACCTCGCCGGCGGCGCGCAGCAGCGTGGAGATCTTGCGGACCACGACCGCGGCCTGCTCGCGCGGGCGGCGCAGCGGCGCTGCGGGCACGATCGCGGCGGCGATCAGGGCGACCGCGCCGCCGACCAGCGCATCGGTCCAGCGGGTCCACGCCGAGCCCGGCCCGGGCACCATCGCGGAGACGAAGATGCCCTGCACCGCGGCCTGGTTGACGAAGACCTGTCCGCCGTCGGCGACCAGCGCGATCGACATCGCCAGCGCCACGATCAGGGTGATCTGCACCGGTCCCTCGCCAAGCCAGGAGACCAGCAGGTCCCCGAGCAGGACGCCGAGCGCGACGCCGAGGGTGACCTCGATGACGCGTCGCAGCCGTTGGCCGTACGACGTCCCGAGCGCGATCACCGCAGCGACGCCGGCGAAGACCGGGGAGGAGTGGCCGAGCAGGGCGTGGGCGATCCACCAGGCGATCCCGGCCGCCAGAGCGCACTGGGCTACCTGGAAGCGGCGGGCCCGCCAGCGGGCGGCGGCGCGGCGCTTGCGGACAGCCCAGTTCGGCGCGGCCATCGGCGAGGCGCCCTCGGCCCACAGGTCGCGGAGCTTGGACCAGCCGCGCTGCGCCGGCTCGGCAAGGAACGGGGGAAGGAAGCCAGGCGTGTTCATGCTGCGGCCCAGCCTACGGGGCCGGTCGGGAGCCCCGCCGACTTCCGGGTTCGCCACCGCCGACTTCCGGGTTCGCCACCGCCGACTTCCGGGTTCGCCACCACCGACTTCCGGGTTCGCCACAAGGGTGGTGAGGAACCCGGATCTCGTGCGTGGGTAACCCGGATCTCGCGCGTGGTGAACCCGGATCTCGCGCGTGGTGAACCCGGAATTCGGCTAGGGGCGGGTCGCGTCCAGGATCAGATCGACCACCCGGTCCACCGTGCTCGCCGGGGCCGCCTCGCCACGCGTCAAGGGGGCCAGGAAGAGCGGCGAGACGCAGGCGTTGATCACCGTCTCGGGGGCGTGCGCCGCCGAGGCTTCGCCGCGCTCGACGGCCTTGTCGAGCATGGCGTACCAGCCGGCCATGATCGGCTCGAAGTGGGCCAGCACGGCCTCGTTGAACTCCGGGTGCATGCCCGAGACCATGATCCGGGTCATGGTCAGGTCGACCGGGTTCGCGGCGAACACCGCGACCCGGTGGGCGAACGTGCGCAGGTCCTCGGCCCAGGAACCGGTGTCGGGCACCTCGACGCTCTCGGCGTGGTGGGTCAGGGCCTCGGCCAGCAGCAGGTCATGCGTCGGCCACCACCGGTACAGCGTGCGTCGATTCACCCCGGAACGCTCCGCGACCTCGACCGTGGTGAAGGGGAACTGGCCCTCGCCGAGCATCTCCAGGACGGCTCGGCCGACCGCGAGGCGCACCTGAGCGCTGCGTCCTCCGCTGCGCTGGCGTTCCTTGACCGTCATCGTGTGCCCCTCATCGCGGCGTCAGTCTAGGCGAGCCACCGCCGGCGGCACCCCCTCCATCAACCTTAAAGTCACAACCTGTTGCTTTAAGGCGTTCGGTCCTCCATGCTGTGACACACGTCACCCGCTGAAGGAGAACCGTGAGCGACACCCCCGTCTACGACCTGGCCGTCATCGGCGCCGGGCCCCTCGGCACCGCCACCGCGCGGCACGCCGCCGAGTCCGGTGCCTCCGTGCTCCTGCTCGGACCGGCCGAGCCCGCCGACCCGGCCGACCATCTGGGCACCTGGGCCGGCTACTACGACCAGGGCCGGCTCTGCCACGTCCTCGAGGTCCCGCTGATGACCTCGCTGCTGGCGATGCGCAGCCGTCGCCGCTTCGCCGACCTGATCGCGCGCACCGGCATCGACTTCCTCACCCCGACCCACTCCGTGACCGTGCTGCCCGACGTCCAGCCGAGCTCGACCAGCGCGCTCTGGTTCGACCGCGACGTGCTGGCCGGCAACGCCCGCGACCTCGGCGTCGCCGTCGACGAGCTCGACGAGACGGAGCTCGCAGCGGCCTACCCCGGACTCACCTTCGAGCCCGGACACGTCGGCCTGCGCGAGCCCGGCGCCTTCATCCTCAACCCGCGCGGTCTGGTCGAGGCCGAGCTCGCCGCGGCGCTGAGCGCCGGCACCACCCTGGTCCGTGACGAGGTCGTCGTACTCGAGCACGACGGTCCCGGCGTTCGGCTGACCACCGCCGACGGACGCACCTGGTCGGCGGCGAAGGCCGTCGTCGCCACCGGCGCCGCCACCAACGCCACCGGACTGCTGCAGCGCCGACTCGCGATGCAGACGTACGGCGCCACCGTGGTGCTCACCGAGGTCGACGGCCCCGACGCTGTCGCGATGCCGACCATGATGATGATGAAGGTCCGCGACGGACAGATGGCGTACGGCGGCATCGTGATGGCCCCGGTGGCCTACCCCGACGGCCGCTGGTACCTCAAGACGTCGGGCTCCAGCCTGCTCGCCCACCCGCTGGAGACCCGCGAGGAGATCGCCGCCTGGGTGCGTACCGGAGGAGACGCCGCCGACCTCGACGAGGCCCGCGAGCTGCTCACCGACCTGCTGCCCGACCTCCCGCTCGGCGCGATGCGGACCCGCCCCTGCCTGGTCTGCGCGACGCCGTCGGACCGGCCCTACATCGACTGGGCCGACGACCGCACCGTCGTCCTGATCGAGGGGGAGCGGGGCGCGATGGCCGCCGACGAGATCGGCCGCCTCGGCGCCGCGCTGGCCCTGACCGGCCGGTGGAGCGACACCGTTCCGCACGAGGTCTTCGCCGCCGCCTGGGAGGAGGGCCGATGAGGCCCGCCCACGAGCCGATCGTTCCAGCAGGTCGCGAGAGCGAGTACGCCGAGTGGCACCTGGCCCCGGCCGTCCGGGTCGGTGACACGGTGTACTGCTCGGGCGTCCTGGGCACCCGCCCCGACGGCAGCGTGCCCGCAGACCTGTCCGAGGAGGTCGCGCAGGCGTTCGAGAACCTCGCCGAGGTGCTCGCCGCTGCCGGCCTGGAGCTCGCCCACGTCGTCGACCTGCTCACCTTCCATCGGGACCTCGCCACCGAGGTTCCCGCCTTCATGCAGGGCCGCGACCGATACCTCGCCGCGCCGTGGCCCGCCTGGACCGCGATCGGGGCAGCCCAGCTCGGGGGCGGGCTGCCCGGCGTACGCCTGGAGATCAAGGCGACCGCACAGGCACCGTCCACACCAGCCGCACCTCACGAAAGGAACGACCGATGAACACCACCGTCCCGCCTCGCGCACCCCGAGGGGCCTGGCCCCGGGGCCGTCGGCGCCTCGCCCGGCTCGCCGTCACCGGCGTCGCGATCGCCCTGGTCGCCTCGGCGTGTGGCTCCAGCCGCACCGGCTCGGACCCGGCCTCGGGGCCCTCCGACGCCGGCTCCAGCACCGCTGCCACGCCGACGACGTTCGGCGACCTCGCCTCCCCGTGTGGCAGCGGCGACGCCCAGGGCGCCACCGCCCAGGGCGTCACCGACACCTCGATCACGATCGGGTTCGGCGACGACCGCGGCTTCTCGGCCATGCCCGGCCTCAACGCCGAGATGGGCGACGCGGTCAAGGCGATGATCGCGTGGTGCAACAAGCAGGGCGGGATCAACGGCCGCACCCTGGTCGGCGATCAGTACGACGCCGCGATGACGAACGCCGCCGCCGTGATGCAGAAGGCCTGCAAGAAGGACTTCATGCTGGTCGGCGAGGGATTCGCGTACGACGAGGCCGCTGAGCAGACCCGGGTCGGCTGCGGGATGCCGGTCGTGGCCGGCTTCGTGATCGGCCCGAACGCGACGATGGGGCCCGACAAGTTCGAGTCGGTGCCGCTGCCGGTCGACCACTACAACGCCGCCAACCTGGCCAGCGCGATGGAGGTCTACCCGGAGTTCAAGAGCAGCGTCACCACCCTCGGCTCCACCTCGCCCGCGGTCCAGCAGGGGGTGAAGGTCGTCGCCGATGCGCTCGGCCACCTCGGTGCGTCGGTGCAGAAATGCGGTGTCGCGCTGAGCCAGGACGGCGAGGCGAACTACATGCCGTTCGCGGAGAAGTTCAACAAGTGCGGCGCCAAGGCGGTCTGGTTCTCCTCCAGCGCCAGCCCGATCACCTTCGGCCTGCTCGAGGCGATGCAGCGCGCCAAGACGTCGATGAAGTACGTGTTCGAGTCGACCTGGTACACCGAGGAGGCCAAGGCGTGGAACGCCAAGAGCCACGCCGCTGACGGGATGATCACCGGGATGGTCTTCCAGCCCTTCGAGAATGCCGACGTCAACCCGGCGGTGAAGGACTACCTCGACATCGTCCAGGGCGCCGGCGCCAAGCCGGGTCTGCTCGGGATGCAGGCCGTCTCGGCCTTCCTGCTCTGGGCCGACGTAGCGCACCAGTGCGGCTCCGACCTCACCCGCGAGTGCATGGTCACAGGCCTGTCCCAGGTGCACGACTGGACCGGTGGCGGGCTGCACGCCGCCTCGGATCCGGGCAACAACATGCCCCCGGACTGCGCGCTCGTGGTCAAGCTGACCGGTGGTGAGTTCACCCAGGTCTTCCCGGCCAAGCGCGGGACGTTCAACTGCAACAAGGACTACGTGATCCCGACCGACCCGGCTGCGTCGGGGGTCACGCTCGACGCCAACCGTCACTCCACGGCGTTCCTCGCCAGAGATCAGTCCCGGTAGCAGCCCACCAGTCCGCCGAGCCCCGCCTTCGCTCCCGTTGAAGGCGGGGCTCGGTCGACTTCCGGGTTCACCACCGCTGAGTTCCGGGTTCGCCACGGTCGACTTCCGGGTTCGCCACGGCCGAGTTCCGGGTTCGCCACCACGGCCGTGATGAATCCGGACTTCGCTGGTGGTGAACCCGGATCTCGCGGGTGAGTAACCCGGATCTCAGCCGTGGTGAACCCGGATCTCGAGGCCTCCGCCGATCCGCTCCGCCACCGCCCGCAACCGTGCCCGGGTGATGTCGGCGACCGTCTCCAGCCCGGCCAGGTCCGCGTTCGAGCCCGGCCGGACCGGCTCGGCGATGTTGATCGACAGGCAGGTCCGGGTGCCGCCGTCGGCGGCGTTGGCCAGCGCGACGGCGTGGCCGGTCGTGCCGGAGCCGGCGAAGAAGTCCAGCACCCGGCAGTCGGCGGGCATGGTCAGCAGCAGCCGCAGGATCAGTCCGGTCGGCTTGGGGGACTCGAACACGTGCCCCGCCAGAGACTTGAGCTCGGCGACGGCGACGTCGGTCGAGCCGATCTCCTCGGCCAGCCAGATGGTGCGCAGCTTCTTGCGTCGCGGTGCCCCGCCGGCGCTGTCGAGCCAGTCCTTCTGGAAGATGTCGACCCGCTCGCCGAGGGTGCCCTTGATCCGGCGACAGACCAGGTCGCGGGGCCGGTCGGTGACCACCGGGGCAGACCATCGCCACACTGCCGGTGAACCGTCACCGAAGACCGGCAGCACCTCGGTCGACCCCTTGAACCGGGTCGCTCGCACGGTCCCGGTGTCGGGGTTGCCGTACAGCGGATAGTGCATCGTCGGCGTACTGATCGGATTGAACTTCTTGTTCGTGTTGCGCAGCGGCAGATACCGGAACCGGCGGCCGCGCTCGACGTGTGGGAAGTCGCTCTCGGCCACCAGCGTCGCCGAGGACGCCTCCAGCACGCACCGGCGGGCGTCGCGGGCGAAGATCAGCAGGTACTCGTGCGACGTCGCGAAGCCGCCACCGAGCTGGCGCCCCTTGGGATTGAGGTTGACCACGACCTGGGCGAGGAAGTTCGCGCGGCCGAACAGCTCGTCCATCAGCACCCGCAGCGCGGCCTGCTCGTTGTCGTCGATGGAGATCGCGATCGCACCGGTCTCGGCCAGCACCCGGCGGGCCTCGCTCAGGCGCGGCCGCATCATCCCGACCCAGTCGTCGTGCTTGTCGGCGTACGCGAAGTCGTTGCCTGTGTTGTACGGCGGATCGATGTAGATCAGGTCGACGCTGGCGTCGTCCAGCCCGTGCAGCACGTCGAGGTTGTCGCCCTCGACGAAGGTGTTCCACACGCGCACCCTCCGACCCTAGGGGTTCGGGGTCGCTGGCGCGGTGTTTCATAGGGCCATGACGATGGAGCGGTGCAGGTTCACGCGGGCCGAGCTGGAGGAGTTCCGGGACGCCGAGGTGCCTGACCTGATCGGTCCGGGGCTGCGGCTGCTCTTCGTCGGGATCAATCCGGGGCTGTGGACGGCCGCGACGCAGACCCACTTCGCGCACCCGGTCAATCGGTTCTACCCGGCGCTGCGGGCCGCGGGGATCATCACCCGCGACATCCCGCCGACGGGGATGTCGGACGAGGATCGGGCGCATCTGATCGAGCGCGGGATCGGGATCACCAACATCGTGCGCCGCGCCACCGCCCGTGCCGACGAGCTCTCTCGCGCCGAGTACGTCGCCGGCGGTGCCGATCTGGCGGCCCGGGTCCGTGACCTGGACGTGCCGGTGGTCGCGATCGCCGGGATCACCGCCTACCGGGCGGCGTTCGGGCTGCCCAAGGCGGTGCCGGGTCTGCAGCCGCTGGTGCTCGACGGGCTCTGGGGCGACGCCGAGGTCTGGGTGGTGCCGAATCCGTCAGGGCTGAACGCGCACGAGACGGTGGCGTCGTTGGCCGAGAAGTACGCCGAGCCGGCGCGGGCCGCGGGCATCCTCTGACCCCTCACCGGTGGTGAACCCGGATCTCACCGGTGGCGAACCCGGATCTCGGCGGTGGTGAACCCGGATCTCGGCGGATCAGGCCCGCTTCTTCGGCAGCACCCATCCTGCCCCCAGGGCGACGATGTCCTGGTACTTCGAGCCGGTGAACTTGCCGAAGTTGTGGATCAGGTGCGCGTCCACGCCGACCAGGACGCGGGCGCGACGCTTGAGCAGTCCCTGGCTGACGATGATCTCGGCCGCCTTGGACGGCTCCATCCGGGCCAGCTTCTCGTCGAAGAGCTTGGCGGTCGCGGCCTGGTCGTCGCGGGAGGAGACCCGGGCGCTGCGGGCGACCGACGTTTTGATCCCGCCGGGGTGCACCGAGGTGACGCCGACCCGGTGGCCGTCGATCAGCATCTCCTCGCGCAGTGCCTCGGTGAAGCCGCGGACGGCGTACTTCGCGGCGTTGTAGAAGCCCTGGTCGGGCATCGACACCAGCCCGAACAGGGAGGAGATGTTGATGATGTGGGCGTCGCCGGAGGCGATCAGAGCCGGCAGGAAGAACTTCGTGCCGTGCACGACGCCCCAGAAGTCGATCCCGATGATCCAGTCGATGTCGTCCCAGTCCAGGTCGTTGATCCGCCCCGAGAGCGCGACCCCGGCGTTGTTGATCACGACGTTGACGGTGCCGAAGTGGGCGATCACCCCGGCCGCATAGGCCCTGAAGGCCTCCCGGTCGGCGACGTCGAGGATCTCGGTGACGACCTCGGCCGCACCGGCGGCGCGGGCCGCGTCGGCGGTCTCGCCCAGCCCGTCGGCGTTGACGTCGGAGAGCGCCAGCCGCGCCCCGCGGGCGGCGAGGTTGAGGGCGAGCGCCCGGCCGATGCCGGATCCGGCTCCGGTGATCACGACCACCTTGTTCGCGATGTGCTTCATGCGTCGATCAGCTCCTGGTCAGGGTCGGGGGCTCCGGTGACGACGTACTGGTGGACGTCGAAGGTGTGCAGGTAGTGCCGGAAGAGGAAGGTGAAGCTCGGCCACAGGGTGGTGTTGCGGCCGTGCTCGTCGAGGTACCACGACGAGCAGCCACCGGTGTTCCACACGGTCGGCGCCATCCGCCGCTGGACCATCGCGTTCCACTCCTCGAACGCCGCCTCGGTCGGCTCGACGGTCGCGAAGCGGTGGTGGCGCATGGTCCGGACGGCGTCGCGCAGGTACTGCACCTGGGACTCGATGATGAAGACCATCGAGGAGTGCCCCAGCCCGGTGTTGGGGCCGATGATGAAGAACAGGTTCGGGAACCCCGGCACCGTCGATCCCTTGTACGCCGCAGCGCCGGTCCGGGCGAACCGGTCCGACATCAGCTCGCCGTCGACGCCGCGGACGTGGTGGGCGATCGGGATGTCGGTGGTCTCGAAGCCGGTCGCCACGATCAGCACGTCGATCGGCCGCTCCTCGCCCGAGGCGGTGACGATCCCGGTGGGCGTCACGCGCTGGATCGGATCGGTGATCAGGTCGACGTTGGGCGCCGCCAGCGCGGGGTAGTACCGGTTGCTGATCAGGATCCGCTTGCAGCCGATCTCGTAGTCGGGGGTGACGGCGGCCCGCAGTGCGGGGTCGGCGATGCCGCGCCGGATGTTGCGCAGCGCCGTCAGCTTGGCCGGCAGCGCGATCTTCGGGCTCCAGGCGAAGGCCGGGACGTAGGCCTCGCGGCCCCAGTAGATCGCCGCTCGGGCGAGCTTCTGCAGCCCGGGCACGTGCCGGAACGCCGCCTTCTCGACCCGGGTGTAGTGGTGCTCGTTGCGCGGGATCACCCACGGCGCGGTGCGCTGGTAGACGTCGAGGTGGGCGACCATCGGCTGGATCTCGGGGATCAGCTGGATCGCGCTGGCGCCGGTGCCGATCACCGCCACGCGCTTGCCGGTCAGGTCCAGGTCGTGACGCCACCGGGCGCTGTGGAAGATCTCGCCGCCGAAGGTCTCCAGACCCTCGATCTCGGGCAGACGCGGCTCGGAGAGCGGACCGGGGCCGACGACGAACGTCTTCGCGGCGTACGTCGTCACCCCGCGCGGCCCGGCGGTGGTGACGATCCACCGCTCGGCGTCGGCGTCCCAGGCGGCGTCGGTGACGGTGGTGCGGTACTCGAACCGGTCGGTGACGCCCCAGTGCTTGGCGACCTGCTGGATGTAGCGGTGGATCTCGGGCTGGGGGGAGTAGCTCATCGACCACTCGGTGTTGGGTGCGAACGAGTAGCTGTAGAGCTGGCTCGGCACGTCGCACGCCGCGCCGGGGTAGGTGTTGTCGCGCCAGGTGCCGCCGACGTCGTCGCCGCGCTCGATCACGACGAAGTCGCGCTCGCCGTCCTCGTCGAGCTTGATCGCGGCGCACAGGCCACCGAATCCGGCGCCCACGATCAGGTGGTCGACCTCGGTGACCCGGGTCCGTGACGTGGTCTCGCTGCTCATGTCCGCCACGCTAAGGGCGTTGTTGAACGAACGTCAATAGCGTTATTGAAACTCTTTCAATAGAGTGGGGCCGTGACCTCACGCACCCGTCTCACCTCCGAGGAGCGGCGCTCGCAGCTCCTCGACCTCGGGGTGCGGCTGTTCGCCAAGCGCTCGCTGTCGGAGATCTCGATCGACCTGCTGGCCGAGGCGGCGGGGATCTCCCGCGGGCTGCTCTACCACTACTTCGGTGGCCTGGCGGGCTTCCAGGAGGCCGTCGTACGCCGAGCGGCGGACGATCTGATCGCCCGCACCGCCCCGCAGCCCCTCGAGGACCCGTTGCAGCGCCTGGCGGTCTCGATGGAGGCCTACATCGACTTCGTGGACGAGAACTACGAGGGCTACCTCTCGCTCCTGACCGGGGCCAAGAGCGGCAACGAGACCCTGGCCCGGATCTACGACGAGGTCAGGTCGGCGCTGATCGACAGGATCTTCGTCGCCGACGCCGGCACCCTGCTGCCCGACTCCGCCTCGGCCCGGTTGCTGGTGCGCGGCTGGTCGGCGATGGCCGAGGAGCTGGTCCTGGAGTGGAAGCGCTCGGGGGAGGTCTCGCGCGCCGAGCTGCTCCGGCTGGTGACCGAGTCGCTGCCGCACCTGGCCCTCGGCCTGACCGAGCCGACCGCCCTGGCCGCGGGTGCCGTCACCGCCGGCTCAGAGACATAGTTCCCGTTCAGCCTTCGCGCCTGTCCCGCTCAGGTTCCCGACGCATCCTGGGAGCATGACTGAGAACCCGACGCCCGCGGCGGGCGAACCGCCGACCTGGCAGCCCGAGCAGGCTGCCCCCACGGAGCAGGTGCCGACCGCGCCCGCTCCCACCACGGCCCCGCGCCCGGCGCGGCTGGTCAAGATGTGGCAGACCGTCGTCGTCGGTGCTGCCTGCCTCGTCGTCGGCCTCGGGGTCGGAGGCGTCTTCGGCGGTGCGATCGGGTACGTCGTGGGGGACCACCACGACGGCGACCGCGGCCGGATGTCCCAGCGTGGCGACTTCGGTGGCCGTGGCGGGATGGGCGGCATGGGTGGCCCGATGATGAACCAGGGCTCGGGCAACGGCTCGCAGAGCACGCCTCAGGCCCCCTCGGCCTCGCCGTCGAGCTGACCCCGGTGGTGCTGGTGGTGCTCGGGCCACCGGCTCGGTGGGGCGGTGCGGTGACGGCGTACCGGGGAAAGTCGGTTTGAGCCCCACCCCACCGCCTGCGAGACTTGGGCGGTTATGTCCGAGTTGCCGGTGATCACCTACCCCGACCTCCCGGTCAGCGCGGTCCGCGACGAGATCGCTGCCGCGATCCGCGACCACCAGGTCGTGATCGTCGCCGGTGAGACCGGCTCGGGCAAGACCACCCAGCTGCCGAAGATCTGCCTCGAGCTCGGCCGGACGATGATCGGCCACACCCAGCCGCGCCGGATCGCGGCGCGCGCGGTGGCCGAGCGGATCGCCGAGGAGCTCGGCACCGAGCTGGGCGACCTGGTCGGCTACCAGGTCCGGTTCACCGACCGCACGTCCAAGGCGTCGCGGATCAAGCTGATGACCGACGGCATCCTGCTCGCCGAGCTGCAGCGCGACCGCGACCTGCGCCGCTACGACACGATCATCATCGACGAGGCCCACGAGCGCAGCCTCAACATCGACTTCCTGCTGGGCTACCTGCGCCGGCTGATGGCGCGCCGACCCGACCTCAAGATCATCATCACCTCGGCGACGATCGACCCCGAGCGGTTCGCCGAGCACTTCGCCGACGTGACCACCGGCAAGCCCGCGCCGATCATCGAGGTCAGCGGCCGGACCTTCCCGGTCGAGGTGCGCTACCGGCCCCTGATGGAGCTGCCGGAGTCCGACGAGGACGGCGAGCCCGTCGTCCGCGACCAGACCGAGGCGATCGTGGACGCGGTCAAGGAGCTCTCCGCCGTCGGCCCCGGCGACATCCTGGTCTTCCTGCCCGGCGAGCGCGAGATCCGCGACACCGCCGACGCCCTCACTTCCGCGCTCCGGATCGACCCGTCGAAGGGGACGCTGGAGGTCGTGCCGCTGTTCAGCCGGCTCAGTGCCGCCGAGCAGCACAAGGTCTTCTCGGCCCACACCGGACGCCGGATCGTGCTCTCCACCAACGTCGCCGAGACCTCGCTGACGGTGCCGGGGATCCGCTACGTGATCGACACCGGCGTGGCCCGGATCTCGCGCTACTCGGCGCGGACCAAGGTGCAGCGACTGCCGATCGAGCCGATCAGCCAGGCCTCGGCCAACCAGCGCTCGGGCCGGTGTGGACGTGTCGCCGAGGGCGTCGCGATCCGGCTCTACTCCGAAGAGGAGTTCGAGGGCCGACCCGAGTTCACCGACCCGGAGATCCTGCGCACCAACCTCGCCTCGGTGATCTTGCAGATGGCCTCGCTGCGACTGGGTGACATCGCCGACTTCCCGTTCGTCGAGGCCCCCGACAAGCGCAACATCACCTCCGGTGTGCAGCTGCTCGAGGAGCTCGGTGCGCTGCGCGCCGGCGGCGAGGAGCGGGCCGGTCGCGGTCCGCAGCTGACCGACCTGGGGCGTCAGCTCGCCCGGCTGCCGATCGACCCGCGGCTGGGCCGGATGGTGCTGGAGGCCGAGCGGCGCGGCTGCCTGCGCGAGGTGATGGTGATCGCCGCGGCGATGTCGCTCCAGGACCCGCGCGAGCGCCCCGGCGCCGACGACCCGAAGGGTCAGGCGCAGGCCGCCCAGTCCCACGCCCGGTTCAAGCACGAGGGCAGCGACTTCCTGGCCTGGCTCAACCTGTGGACCTACATCAAGACCCAGCAGCGTGAGCTCTCCTCCTCGGCGTTCCGGCGGATGTGCCGTGCCGAGCACCTGCACTACCTGCGGGTCCGGGAGTGGCAGGAGTTCGAGTCCCAGCTGCGTCAGGTCTGCAAGGAGATGGGGCTGCGCGGCCAGGTCGCCGACGCCCCCGACGAGGACGGCATCCACCGCTCGCTGCTGTCGGGTCTGCTCAGCCAGATCGGGGCCCTGGAGGTCCGCGAGGAGAAGCGGGAGCGCGGAGGCCCCCGGGAGAAGGGCAAGCGCCCCGGTCCCCGGGAGTACCTCGGCTCCCGTGGCACCCGGTTCGCGATCTTCCCCGGCTCCGACCTGGCCCGGAAGAACCCCCCGTTCGTGATGGCCGGCGAGCTCGTCGAGACCGGCCGGCTCTGGGCCCGCCAGGTCGCCTCGATCAAGCCGGAGTGGGCCGAGGAGCTGGCCCCGACCCTGGTCAAGCGGACCTACTCCGAGCCGCACTGGAGCCAGCGCCGTGCCGCGGTGATGGCGCACGAGAAGGTCACCCTGTACGGCGTCCCGCTGGTCGCCGACCGCCTGGTGAACTACGGCCGGGTCGACAAGCCCGTCGCCCGCGAGCTGTTCATCAGGCACGCCCTGGTGCAGGGCGAGTGGAACGGCCGCCACGCCTTCCTGAAGACCAACGCCCGCCTGCTGGACGAGGCCCGGGAGCTGGAGCACAAGGCCCGCCGCCGCGACATCGTGGTGGACGAGGAGACCCTGTTCGACTTCTACGACGCCCGCGTCGGCGCCAACGTCGTCTCCGGCGCGCACTTCGACTCCTGGTGGAAGAAGCAGAAGGACAAGTCCCTACTGGTCTTCGACCCGTCGCGGCTGGCGCGCGACGTCGACGTCACCGAGTTTCCCAACGCCTGGGAGTCCGAGGCGCTGACCTTCAACCTGAGCTACCACTTCGAGCCGGGGGCGACGGACGACGGCATCACGATCGACATCCCGGTCGCCACCCTCAACCGGGTCGACGACGGCGACTTCTCCTGGAACGTGCCCGGACACCGCGAGGAGCTGGTCACCACCCTGATCCGGGGGCTTCCGAAGAACCTGCGGGTCCACCTGGTGCCCGCACCCGACCGGGCCCGTGACTTCCTCGCCGCCGTCTCGCCGGGGGAGGAGCCGCTGCTCGACGCCCTGGAGCGGTGGATCCGCTCCACGGTGGGCGTGGTCGTGCCGCGGGAGGCGTGGGCACCGCTGCCGGAGCATCTGAGGCCGACGTACCGCGTGCTGGATGCGACCGGCACGGAGCAGGCCCGCGGCAAGGACCTGGAGGCGCTGAAGAAGCCCCTGGCCGGGGAGTTCCGGCGCGCGATCGCCGAGGTCGCCTCCGATGCGGGGCTGACCGCGACCGGGCAGACCGCCTGGACGTTCGGGGCGATCGCGCCGACGGTGACGGAGAAGCGTGCCGGGCACGAGGTGACGGTCTACCGCTGCCTGG
Source organism: Nocardioides sp. (assembly GCF_030150155.1). GTDB lineage: Bacteria > Actinomycetota > Actinomycetes > Propionibacteriales > Nocardioidaceae > Nocardioides. The sequence goes on along the minus strand of NZ_JASLGR010000034.1, from coordinate 156,089 downwards.
TCGACGAGCGCACCAGCGTCGGGCTGGCCGTGGTCGGCACCGCCGACGAGGCCGAGGCCCGGCACCGGCTCGGCGTCGCCCGGCTGCTGCTCCTGGACTCCGGCGCCGAGCTGGTCAAGCGGATCGGTGACGGCCTGTCGATGAGCGACAAGCTGGCGCTGGCCGCGACGCCGTACCCGTCGGCCGCCGACCTGATCGAGGACTGCCGCGCCGCGGTCGCCCGGGCCACCATCGACGCCCACCCGGTGCCGCGTGATCCTGAGGCGTACGCCGTCGTGCTGAGTGCCTACCGGCGCGATCTGGAGCCGCGGATCCGTGCCACCCTCGACGACGCACTGCGGGCGCTGGAGGCGCAGCGCAAGGCGGAGAAGGCACTGACCGGCCGGGTGGACATGTACCAGCTGCCCGCCGTCACCGACATGAAGGACCAGGTCGCCCGGCTCTTCTCACGCGGCTTCATCTCGCAGTCGGGACCGCACCTGCGGCGCTATCCGACGTACGTCGCTGCGCTGCTCAAGCGCCGCGAGCGGATCGCCGATGCCGCCGGGCTGCGAGCCGACCAGACGCTGATGATCCAGATGGCCGACCTCCAGGCACGCTACGTTCAGGCGATGGCGGCACTGCCGGCCGGTCGTCCGGCCGGGGCGCGGCTGCGCGAGGTGCGCTGGCTGCTGGAGGAGTGGCGGGTCAGCCTGTGGGCGCAGAACCTGGGCACGGCGGTGCCGGTCTCGGACGCGCGGATCCGAAAAATCCTCGACGCCTAGGTTTCGCCGCTGTGGGCTCGGGGTAGAAGACGTGGCATCGGCCCCGAGGCCCACGGAGATGTACGGGGATCTCCGTAGGTCCCGGGGCTGAGTCGTGTCCCTTGCGGTCGGCTGGCCGGGTCAGCTAGACCGGCCGGGGCAGCTCGCTGAGGGTCGTGGTGCCGGTAGTCGTCCGGAGGTAGGTCCTGCCGGAGGGGCTGGTCCAGAGGTAGAGGCCGGGTTCGAGGTGTTGGTACTGCCATCCGCTGTGGGTCTTGAGGCGGTGGTGGTGGCGGCACAGGGGTGCGAGGTTGGTGCTGGTGGTCTGGCCGGGCGGGCTGTCGGTGTTGTCGTTGGGGTTGTAGGGGGTGATGTGGTCGAGGTCGCAGGCTCTCGCGGGGCGGTCGCACCAGGGGTGGACGCAGGTCCGGTTGATCAGGATGGCTTGTTCCCGCATGGTCTCGGTGGGGACGTAGCCGTCGCGGGTGTGAGGTGCGGCGAGGTCGAGGACGGGGCGGATGATCACCTTCGTGCCCGCGGTGCGGCACCACTCCGTGACCCGCTCCACGGGGGCGAGGGTGTTCCCGGCTTCGACCTGGGCGACAGGTGAGTCGGGGGTGAGGTGGACGTAGGTGTGCACCACCCGCGTCACGGCACCGGGGGTCTCCCCAGCGAGGTGGCGTCGTGCGATCACCCCGACTGCCTTCGCACGGCGGACGTCCAGAGACTCGGGCTCAGAGTCCGGGTCGGTTGCGTCGAGGTCGGCGAGTTCGGCGGCGACGTCTTGGATCGCTGCCTCGAAGTCCGCCGCGTCAGCGGCATCCAAGCGTCCGAACACGTCCGCGAGGCCGTCGGGCTGCCCGGTCCCGGACACACTGATCGCCCGGCCCTCGGCTGCCGCCCTCGCCCGGGCGACCGCTGCGTCGGGGTCACTCAGGATCTCGGCGAAGATGACCATGCGTCGGAGCCGGGCCATCCCGACCCGATGCGCGATCGGGGCGATGGCCTCGTCGACGTACCGCGCACCCTCGGCCGGGACACCGCGCAGCGTCGCGGCGACCTGACGGGCCCGCCACACCTCCACCCTGCCTTCACGGACGGCAGCCAGAGTCTCGGGGAACCGCCAGGCCAGGTCCCACGCATCAGCGAGATAGGCCAGTGCGGCGCGTGGGCTCATCTGAGCGAAGGCAGCGAACTCCGCCACTGCTTCCTCCCCGATGCGAGGGCAGCCATCGCCACCAACGGGCATCTCCAGGCCGTACCGCTGCTCCGACGGACCCGCATCTGCCACCACCGTCAGCCAGCGGATCGCCTTGTCCAAGGCCTTCACCTCACGGCGACGGGCCTTGGCCTGGTCGGCACGCCAGCCCTCCAACAGTGCCTCGGCACTGCTGGTCACTCCCGCTCCGCCCTTCGGCTTCATACCCATCACAGTATGGGAAGCCACCGACAAAACCTGACGTCTCAGGTGGCCACGAGGATCTCCCCGTCTGGCTGGTCTCGGCCTCCAGCCGAAGGCGTCGAGCAGCCGGGCTAGGTGATCGGGCGTCTGGAGGAACAGTTCCGCTGGGGCCGTCGCCGTATGCCCCGAACGCAAGCATCTCGGTCACATGCGGTTCAACGGTCGCCCAGAGGCGTTCGACGACGATTGAATCCAGCGTCCCGGCCCATGCCGGCAAGGATCAGAGCGCTGAACCGATTTCCCCTGACAACGTGATCGACGAGTTCTCTGGCGGTCATCTCGGACGGCGTCGGCTTCCCCGCCCCCAGGAATCGGGCGGCAACTGCCGCACGGCAAGCTCGAACTCGATCGAGGCGGCGTCGATCAAGTCCATGGCCAGGCACTGCTACCAACCTCATGGCCGGGTACAGCTAGCGGTCGGCGCCCGCGAGCAGCGGCGTCGCGCTGCGCACCGTCAGGGCCTGGGCGGCCCCGGCGATCGTCACGGTGTCGGGCACGGCGGCCCACCCGCCGCCGTCCACCCGGTAGTCCGCCGACCAGGTCGTGTCGACCGCCGCCTTCACCGCACCCCGCTTCCGGTAGACGTGCGTCACCCCCATCGTCGGGTACCGCGCCCCCGGCTTCGCCGTCGTCGCCCCGCTGCCATCACCGTAGGACCACCGGAACCGTGACGGGGTGATCCGGAAGTCCACCCGGTGCCCGATCAGGGTCACGCTGGTGGAGAAGGCCTCGGCCTCGGTGAGGAAGTTCGTCGTGAAATTCACCAGCGTCTCCCCGTCCGGCGGCTGGATCTGGAGGGTCGAGCGGGGGAGGGGGATGCGCCGGAAGGCGGTGACGATGTCGGCGACGGAGGGGCCGGGTGGGGCGGTGGGGTCGGAGGGACAGTTGCTTGACTCGCCAACCAGGGCTCCCGACTCGGTGTAGACGAGAGTGTGCGTTTCGGGCGTTCCATCGGGGCAGTGAGCGGCTTGGTCGCAGGTTTGATTGCCCTGGAGTGCATCGGCACACACCGTGATGACTACGTCGTGGGTCGGCTCGCTGCTGCCGCTGCCGGAATTGGTCGTGGGTTCGTCACAGCCCCCGGACTGCTCTTCGACGCTCGTTTGAAAGTCGCTCGATCCCGTTCCCACACTGACGTCCGAACTGCCGCACCCGCCAGCGATCGCAGGGGAGGTGCCGAGGAAGGCGAAGTTCGGCAACAGCAGAAGGATTGCGACGGCTGGCCACCTCATTTTGTGGCCTCTAGGTGGCTGACGCTCCAACCGGGCGTGGCGCTGGTGAGAGTGAAGACGTCAACCGCAGTCGACGCTGGTTTGCGAACGTCCAACGCATCGTTTGGATAGTCGATCTTCTCGGGCGCGAAGCCGACACGCACGGTTACGGTTGCGAATGTGATGGTCTGGCCATCGTGCTTGCCGCTCGTTAGCCGCGTTGACGTCACGGTCGGGATGGCCCTGCCGCCTATGACTCGGCCGCCGCGGGAGTGGATGTCGTCGATGCCGCGGACCCCGGCGGAACAGGCGGTGCAGCCTGCAAGGCTCAACGCCTTGAGCGGCTTCGTGTCCCCACTCTCCTGGGCATAGTTCACGACCTCCCAGAAGTACCGCACGAACGCCTCGGCCCCTGCCTTCGTGTGCGCCTTGGCCGCCTCCGGCAGCACCGGCGCTGTCGTCTCCGACGGCGACGCGGTGGCGGAGGGCGAGGCCGTCGCGGAGGTCGTCGAGGGGGACGGTGTCGGCGGGGCCGGATCGGAGCCGCAGGCGCCGAGCGTGAGGGCTGCGAGGAGCGCGCCGAGGGCGGCGTACAGGCGAGTGCATCTCATGATCTGGCCTTCCCGAGTGAGCCCCCGACCAGTGGGGCTGGCCGAGGCTAACCCGCTCCGCACACCCCTCGCTAGAGGACTTTGGCCCCTGTGGAGAACGGCTAGGCTCGGGCGGGTGAGGGAGCCAACGCCACGCCGCCACCACCGGCCGATGCAGCCGGGAGACCGGTACTTCGAGGCGATCGAGTCCGGGGTCGATCCGGCGCTCCTGCGGGAGGCCGGGGACCAGGCCGCGACCCTGCTCGTCCGCGGTGCGCGGGAGTCGGCCGACCCCGAGGTCGCCGACCGGCTGCTCCACCTCGCCGATGAGGAGGGTATCGAGACGATCGCCCAGGTCTGGTCGGGCGCCCCTGCCGACACCCTCGCCGGCTGCCTGTGGCGACTCTTCCTGCTGCGCCAGTGGGTGCACCGTGACCCGGTCGGCGTCTCCCAGGAGTACGCCGAGGGGCGCACCGCCCAGGTCGCCCGGGTCGTCGCCGGTGTCGCCGACCCGCCCGGCCCCGACCAGCTCCGTGCGATGGTCGACGAGGTGCTGCGCGGGATCGCGGGCTCCGACTTCGCCGACGTGCTCTTCCGTGGCTCGGCCTTCGCCCGGGTGGTGGCCACCGGCAGGGCCCACCTGGACCGCGATCCGAAGCAGATGCTGCTCTTGGCCGAGCAGCTGGAAGAGGCCGCGCACGTCGAGTTGGCACATGGCCTGGTGTGAACGGTTAAAATAGGAGAGCACGCCGGGCCGCGGCAGCCCCGGGTCCCAAAATTAGCCGCCTAGAGCGGCCTTGCGCCGTGAGGCGCTCCCGGTCCGGCGTGCGCTACTCGTTTCGGAGGGCTGAGACACCCCTCGTTAGAGTGGTGTTCGTGTTGAAGCAGGTTGTCGCAGTTGCTGGTGTGCTCGTCCTGGCCGGTTGCGGAACCTCCACCTCGTCCACGAAGGCGACACCGACACCGACGCCGAGCCCGACCGGGGTCACCACCCCGGCGAAGCTGACCCTCGGCGTGTGGGGCAACAGCGCTGAGGTCCGGGCCTGGGGCACGGCGGTGGCGAACTACAACGCCGGCACCGACCTCGCCTCGGTCAACCTGACCTCCTGGTCCAGCGACGCCGCGATGATGACGGCGATCAACGACCCGAAGACGACGCTGCCCGACGTCTTCCTGATCTCGCGCGCCGACCTGTCCAAGCTGGAGGCGGGCAAGAAGGTCGAGCCGGTCGACGACTACCTCGACGCCCGCAACGTCGACATCGGGGACAAGTACTCCCGTGACGCCCTGGAGGCGCTGAGCAAGGACCAGCGCTTGGAGTGCATGCCGTACGGCGTGAACCCGTCGGTGGTCTACTACAACACCGACCTGGTCGACTTCCCCCGGATGCAGGCCCAGGGCATCGACGTGCCCAACATCCGCACCTCGAAGAGCTGGACCTGGGAGCAGTTCCAGCTCGCCGCCCAGCAGGCCGCCACCCACGACGGCGTCAAGCCGTTCGCGATCGACTCCACCCTGACCGCGCTCGCCCCGTTCTTCCTGTCCGCGGGCGGCACCCTCGCCGACGTCACCAAGTACGAGATGACGCTGGGCAACGACCAGGGCGTCGAGGCGCTGGACAAGGTGCTGCCGGTGCTGGCCAACCCGTCGGTGACCACCACCGCCTCGGCCGACCAGCAGCTGCGCTGGTTCAAGAACGGCAAGCTCGCGATGATGGTCGGCGACCGCTCGCTGGTGCCCGCGCTGCGGGCCGTCAGCGGACTGCGCTGGGACGTGCTGCCGATGCCGACCATCGACGACGCCACCACCACCGGCGACTACACCGCCCTGTGCCTGTCGGCGAAGTCCGAGCACATCGAGGCCGCCGCCGACCTGCTCGTCGGGCTCTCCTCCCAGGAGGGCGTCAAGCCGCTCGCCGCGACCGGCTACCTGGTGCCGGTCAACCAGCAGGTCGCCCTGACCGAGGACTTCCTCCAGACCGACCAGGCGCCGCTGCACTCCTCGGTCTTCACCTACACGGTCCGCAAGATGGCGATCCTGCCGTTCACCGAGCAGTGGTCCGCGATCGAGGAGGCCACCCGCAGCGCCGTGGACCGGCTCTTCGTCCCGGGGCAGATCCCGGTCGCCGTACAGCAGGCTGCCGAGGAGGTCGACGCTGCCGCGGCGCCACTGCTGGCCCAGGCCAGCATCGCCGCCAACCCGACGCCGACCGCGACCCCCTGATCGCCGCCGGCGGGTAGCCGGCTCAGGCCTCGGCGTCGAGGATCGCCGAGGTCAGCAGCGGCGCGGTCAGCGCGATTTGCCAGCCACGGGCCCCGTAGCCCGAGAGCTGACCGGTGACCTGGTCGAGCAGGTCACCGGGCTCGCGGGTGGCCGGAGGGGTCCACAGCACCCGACGCATGGTGTCGGGGGTGAGCAGGTTCTCCACCGGCAGGTGGCGCTCCTCGGCGAGCTCGGCCATCGACTCCTTGGCCAGGGTCAGCCGGGTCGAGGCGACCGGGTCGCGGTCGGCCCAGGCGCGGGCCGCGGGCGGTCCGTCGTGGCGCGCAGCCCGACCGGGCAGGTCCGACTCGGGGGTCTGGATCGCCCGCCCGATGGCGTCCAGCCAGCGGGTCGCGTAGCGCGAGGCGCCGCGGCCGTGGAAGCCACGCAGCCCCAGCAGCGCCGCCTTGTCGGTCGGCATCGCGGTGGCCGCGACCACGATCGCGGCGTCGGGGAGAAGACGGCTGGGCGTGGAGTCCCGCTCCGCGGCGATCGCATCGCGCTCGATCCACAGTTCCCGTACGGCGGCCAGGTGACGGCCCCGCATCTTGTTGCTGCCCGACACCCGACGCCACGGATCGACCTTGACGTTGGGTTCGAAGAAGCGCAGCGCGTCGAACTCCTGGCGGGCCCACTCGTCCTTGCCGGCGGCCTTGAGCTGGTCGATCATCGCCAGACGCAGTTCGGCCAGGACCTCGACGTCGAGAGCGGCGTACTCGAGCCACGACTCCGGCAGCGGCCGGGTCGACCAGTCGGCGGCGGAGTGCTCCTTGAGCATGCCGAAGCCCAGCACCGTCTCGACCAGGGTGCCGAGGCCGACCCGGGGATAGCCCAACAGGCGTCCGGCCAGCTCGGTGTCGAAGAGCTTCGTCGGGTAGAGCCCGATCTCGTTGAGGCAGGGCAGGTCCTGGGTGGCCGCATGTAGGATCCACTCGGTGCCGGCCAGCGCGTCGATCAGGGGCTGCATCGTGCTCAGCCCGATCGGGTCGATCAGCCAGGTGCCGGCACCCTCACGGCGCAGCTGCACCAGGTAGGCACGGTTGGAGTAGCGGTAGCCCGATGCACGTTCGGCGTCCAGGCCGACCGGGCCGGTGCCGGCGGCGATCGCCTCGGCGGCGCGGAGCAGTGCTTCGTCGGTGTCGACCACGCTCGGCAGGCCGTCACGCAGGGTCAGCAGGGGCACCTGGGGCGCCTCGGCGGCCTGGTCGGGCTCGGGTGTCACGTCGGTCATGAGCCTCGCTGTCCACGGCGGCTGGGCATGATGGCCACGCCCTCGGGCACCGGCGGCAGGCCGGCTGCGGTGCAGAGCAGTTCGCCCCACGCCTCGACATGGGGGCGGACGTCGAAGACGCCGCTCGGGGTGGCGACCGGGGTCCACGACGCGCGGATCTCGATCTGGGCGCTGGGCGGTTCCTCGTCCATCGCGCCGAAGCTCTCGGTGACGACCCGGGTGACGGTGCCCGACGGGGCCGCGAACGGGGCGTCGTGCGCCTCCAGGGCCTCGGTCAGCCAGGACCAGCCGACGCCGCCGAGCAGGGCGTCGTTGATCATCTCGGGGTCGATGTCGGCGCGCGCGTAGGCGACGCAGCGGAACGTGCCGCCGGCCCAGGCGTCGTTGCCGTCGGGGTCGTGCAGCAGGATCAGCCGTCCGGTGGCGACCTCGGTCTCCTCGACGGTGACGTCGGCACTGAGCGCTGTCGCGTACGGGGCGATCCGCTGCGGAGCGGGCATCTCCTCGCAGGCGATCTCGGGCCTCAGGGTCGCGGTTCGCATCGCGGCCATCGCCGCCTCGAACTCACGAGGCTGAGCCTCCTTCCGAACCACCACCCGCACACCATAAAACTGAATAACTCCTGAAATGTGCACCCACGCCGGGAGCGATGGGACGATCACGTCATGCGCGACCTCCAGCAGAGCCCGTTCCTCCGTGCCGCGCGCGGGGAGAAGCCGTCCCACACGCCGGTGTGGTTCATGCGGCAGGCGGGGCGCTCGCTGCCGGAGTACCTCAAGGTCCGCGAGGGCGTCGCGATGCTCGACTCGTGCATGGACGCCGACCTGATCACTGAGATCACGCTCCAGCCGGTGCGTCGCTACGGCGTGGATGCGGCGATCTTCTTCTCCGACATCGTGCTGCCGCTCAAGGCCGTCGGTGTCGACCTCGACATCAAGCCCGGCGTCGGCCCGGTGATCGCGAACCCGGTGCGCACCCTGGCCGACGTCGAGGCGATCCCGTCGCTGACGCCCGAGGACGTCCCCTTCATCACCGCGGCGGTGCAGAACCTGACCGCGGAGCTGGCCGGGGTGGGCGAGCACGGCACGCCGCTGATCGGCTTCGCCGGCGCACCGTTCACGGTGGCGTCGTACCTGGTCGAGGGCGGTCCGTCCAAGGAGTATGCCAAGACCAAGGCCCTGATGTTCGGCGCCCCTGAGATCTGGGACGCCCTGATGACGAAGATCGCCGACATCTCCGCGAGCTTCCTCGAGGTCCAGGTGGCCGCCGGTGCGAGCGCCGTGCAGCTCTTCGACTCGTGGGCCGGCGCGGTGCACCCGGCCGACTACGTCCGCTTCGTGCAGCCGTACTCCGCCCAGGTGCTGGAGCGGGCGGGGCGGCTGGGCGTGCCGCGGATCCACTTCGGGGTGAACTCGGCGTCCCTGCTGCCCGAGATGGCGTCGGCCGGTGCCGACGTACTCGGTGTCGACTGGCGTACGCCGCTGGAGCACGGCATCGCTGCGGCAGGGCCCGACCGTGGGGTGCAGGGCAACCTCGACCCGGCGCTGGTCTTCGCGCCGACCGAGGTGATGCTCGAGCGTGCCGCGACCATCATCGAGATCGGCAAGCAGGCCACGGGGCACATCTTCAACCTCGGTCACGGCGTGATCCCGTCGACCGACCCCGACCAGCTCAAGGCGCTCACCGAGTTCGTCCAGGCCTACCCGCTCTGAGCACGGTTTGAAGGCTCCCAGCCGGGGAAGAGTGTCGGTGCTAGGGCAAGGCACCACTTTCGAGGCAAGGGAGCCGTCATGGGTATCGGACTTGGCATCGTTCTGCTGGCCGTCGGACTGATCTTCGGGTTCGGCGCGATCAAGATCGACGGGATGGACAAGTACATCGCGTCGGACACGCTGGGATGGATCCTGGTCGCCGTCGGCGTCCTGGCGATCGTCCTGTCGCTGGTGATGAACAAGCAGCGTGGTGAGACGCGGCACGTCGAGGAGCGTCGCGAGGTCTGAGAGGCCCCGCCAGCCTCAGACTTGCGAGGCCCGGGAGCGCAGCGCCCCGATCAGGGCGCGCACGCTCTCGGGGTGACGTGCGCCCTTGCGGGTGAGCAGCACCATCCGGACCACGATCGGGTCGACGGCCAGCGGCCGGGTGGTGATGATCCCGGCGACGGCGAGCGGGTCGTCGTGCACGCTGAAGTCCGGCAGCACGGTGACGCCCAGGCCCGAGCCGACCATCTTCGAGCCCATGTCGGCGCCGTCGGTGCTGTGCAGGGCCGGGGGAGTGGCGTCGCCGAAGAGCCGCTTGGCGACGCGGTACATCACGTAGCCCTCGCGCATCGCGATGAAGTCGGCCCCGGCCAGGTCGGCGGCGCTGACGCTCTCCTGGCCGGTGAGCGGGTGGTCGCGGGGGAGGACGGCGACGGCGGTGCCGCGCATCAGCTCCACGCCGTGCAGGTCGGGGTGGAGCTCGTCCTCGACCAGCAGGTTGACCAGGCCGAGGTCGAGGGTGCCCTCGGCCAGCCCGACCTGGATCTCGCCCTGCTGGAGCTGGCGGATCTCGACAGGGGAGGCCGCCGGGCCGTGTTGGTGGGCGTGCGCGGCGGGCAGGAGCACGTGCGAGGTGCCGGTGTTGACCGTGCCGATCCGGATCGTGCGGCCCGCACCGGTGTGGCCGCTGGCGGCGTGGGCGAGCCGCGCGACGCCGTCGAGCACGTCGGTGAGGTAGGGCATCAGGCTGCGTCCGGCGGCCGAGATCCGGGCGCCGGAGCGGCGCCGGTCCAGCAGCGTCACGCCGAGCTCGCGCTCCAGCTTCGTGATCGCCTCGCTGATCGCGGGCTGGGAGACGTGCAGGTGCTCACCAGCACGGCGCAGTGAGCCGTGCTCGGCGACGGCGGCCACATAGTCGAGCTGTTCGATCCGCATGACAACAAAGTCTATGGTGTTACTGGATCTAGTGAAAGGCAGGGCCTCGCACTTCATCGTCGATGCCGAGCCTCGTAGGGCTTGTCCCTCTCGCTTTAGTGCATAAAACTAGTGGACATTACGTGGATGGGTCCTCCCGTCGACACCGAGCAGTCCGCCTGGCGAAGGAGCCGACCATGACCGAGAACGCGCTGACCTTCCACTGGTTCATCCCGACCAACGGCGGCGACGGGCGCCACGTCCTCGGCGGCGGTCACGGCGTCGCGATGGCGTCGGGTGGCCGGCCGGCGACGGTGCCCTACCTCGGGCAGATCGCCCGCTCGGCCGAGCAGCTCGGCTTCGAGGGGGCGCTCATCCCGACCGGGCCGTGGTGCGAGGACGCCTGGGTGACCTCGGCGATGTTGACCCAGGTCTCGGAGCGGCTCAAGTTCCTGGTCGCCTTCCGGCCCGACGCTGTCGCTCCCTATGTCGCGGCGCAGATGGCGACGTCGTACGCCAATCTGACCGGCGGTCGGCTGATGCTCAACGTGGTCACCGGGGGCGAGGACCATGACCAGCGGATGTACGGCGACTTCCTGGGCAAGGACGAGCGCTACGCCCGCTGCGACGAGTTCCTCACCATCGTCAGAGCACTGTGGCGGGGCGAGACCGTCGACTTCGCCGGCACCTACCTCTCGGTCGAGGACTCCTCGCTGCAGCACCTGCCCCACGAGATCCCGCAGGTCTACTTCGGTGGCTCCTCGGCGGCCGGCATCGAGGTCGCGGCCAAGCATGCCGACGTCTATCTGACCTGGGGCGAGCCGCCGGCGGCGGTCGCGGCCAAGATCGATCGGGCGCGTGAGGCGGCGGCACGCTACGGCCGCGAGCTGCGCTTCGGGGTCCGGCTGCACACCATCGCCCGCGACACCTCGGCGGCGGCGTGGAACGAGGCCGCCCGGATGCTCGACGGGATCAGTGACGCCGAGATCGCGCGGATGCAGGAGGGGCTGCGCCGCAGCGGGTCCGAGGGGCAGCGTCGGATGCTCGACCTGCACCACGGCTCGCGCGACGACCTGGAGATCCACCCCGGGCTGTGGGCGGGAGTCGGCCTGGTCCGCGGCGGTGCGGGCACGGCGATGGTCGGCTCGTACGCCGAGATCGCGGACCTGATCGAGGAGTACGCCGCGGTCGGGATCGAGGAGTTCGTGCTGTCGGGGTACCCGCACCTGGAGGAGTCCTACTGGTTCGGCGAGGGCGTCCTGCCCGAGCTGGCCCGGCGTGGCCGCTGGGTCAGCCCGCTGGCGCCGGTGCCGGTCCAGGCCGCGTCGGTGCCGTTCGGGTCGTCGGTGCGGGCGGGTGTCGCCGCCCCGACACCTTCCTGATAAAGTCTATCTAGACACTAGAGTTTTGGAACGGGGAGTCACGATGACCGAGCTTGATGTGACACGGGTGCAGGTTCCGGTGCTGAGCGCCGACGAGGCGCTGGCCGAGGCGTCCCGCCTCGCCGCCGACTTCGCTGTCGGGGCCGCCCTGCGCGACCGCGAGCGGATCCTGCCGCACGACCAGATCACGCAGCTGGCGGCCTCGGGCCTGCTGGCGATCACCGTCCCGGCGGCTTTCGGGGGAGCGGACCTGCCGTTCTCGGTGGTGGCCGAGGTGATCCGCCGGATCAGCGTCGCCGACCCGAACATCGGCCAGATCCCGCACAGCCACTTCGTCTACCTCAACCAGCTCCGGCTGCAGGGCAGCCGTGCTCAGCAGGCGCTGCTCTTCGGCGAGGTGCTGGCCGGGACCTTCTTCGGCAACGCCCAGTCCGAGGTCGGCACCAAGCACGTCCGCGACTACCGCACCACCCTGGTCGAGGTCGGTGACCACTGGCACCTCAACGGCACGAAGTTCTACTGCACCGGCGCGATCTTCGCCGACCGCATCCCCGTCCTGACCCACCTCGGCATCGACGGCCCGATGCACGTCGCCTGGGTCGACCGTAACGCTCCCGGCGTCGAGATCATCGACGACTGGGACGCCGTCGGGCAGCGCACCACCGCCTCGGGCACGGTGCGGTTCACCGAGGTCGAGGTGCGCGACGAGTGGATCACGAACTACTCCGACACCTTCACCGGCCCCACGACGTACGGCTCCTACGCGCAGCTGATGCACTCGGCGATCGACGCCGGCATCGCCCGGGCAGCCCTCGACGAAGCTGCGAGATTCGTCACTTCGAAGTCCCGTCCCTACCCCGACGCGGTCGCCGTGTACGGCGTCGAGCGGGCCGCTCAGGACCCGGTGATCGTCCGACTCTTCGGCGAGATGGAGCTCCGGGTCCGCTCCGCGGAGGCGCTGCTGAGCGTGGCGGGAGCCGCCGTGGACGCCGCCAACGCCGATCTGACCGAGGAGACGGCCTCGGCCGCCACCCTTGCCGTGGCCGCCGCCCGGGCCTCGACCACCGAGGTCTCGGTCGCGGTCGCGTCCGGACTCTTCGAGGTCGCCGGCACCCGTTCGGCCCTGACAGGTGAGAGTCTTGACAGGCACTGGCGGAACGCGCGGGTCCACACCTTGCACGATCCGGCAGCATGGAAGTTGCAGCACCTGGGTCGCTGGGCGGTCGAGGGGCTGCTGCCGCCCCGACACGGTCAGCTCTGAGAGGACGAGATGAGCACGTTTGCGACCAACCAGGATCTCGAGCCCGCGCGGCTGCGGAAGGCGTTCGGTATCTTCCCCTCCGGCGTCGTCGCCGTCGCTGCGGTCGTCGACGGTGAGCCCGTCGGGCTCGCGGCGTCCTCGTTCCGCTCCGAGAGCCTCGACCCGCCGCTGGTCTCCTTCTCGGTAGCGGCCTCGTCCAAGACCTGGCCGCAGCTGCGGCGGGCCTCGCACCTGGGCGTGACCGTGCTCGCCGCCCACCACGGCGACGTCGCCCGTCAGCTCGCCGGGGTCCCGGAGACCCGCTTCGCCGGCCTGTCGGTCAGCGTGTCCGACGACGGTGCGGTGGTGATCGAGGACGGCGTCGCGCACTTCGACACCACGATCTACCGTGAGGTCGAGGCCGGTGACCACATCATCGTGCTGCTCCAGATCCATGCCGTCGAGCACCCCGAGGAGGGCTGCCCCCTGGTCTTCCATCGCAGCGCGTTCGGCACTCTGGAGCGCCGCCCCTGAGGGAGGCCGACGCCGGGTGGGAGACTGGCGGGGTGAAGGTCGTCGTCATCGGAGCCGGTGTGGCAGGCCTGGTGGCCGCCCGTGAGCTGTCGCGTGCAGGTGCTGAGGTCGTGGTCCTGGAGGGCTCGGACCACATCGGAGGCAAGCTCCGCCTGGCCGAGGTCGCCGGGGTCAGGGTCGACGTCGGCGCCGAGGCCGCCCTGGCCCGACGTCCCGAGGCCGTCGACCTGATCGAGGCGCTCGGCCTGCCGCTGGTCCACCCGACCACCGCCACGTCCCGGATCTGGACCCGCGACGCGCTCCGCCCGATGCCGCCCTCGGTGATGGGTGCCCCGACCGACCTGAGCGCCCTGGAGGCCAGCGGCATCCTCACCGACGCCGCCCTGGAACGGGTCCGCGCCGAGGCCGACCTGCCGCTCACCACCGGCAGCGACAGTGACAGTGACGACGACGGCGACCGCGATGTCGCCGTCGGGGTGCTGCTCGAGGAGCGGTTCGGCGCCGAGGTGGTCGACAAGCTCGTCGACCCCCTGCTCGGTGGCGTGTACGCCGGTCGCGCGCGGGAGATCTCGGTCCGTGCCGCCGTACCGCAGCTGGCGGCGATGCTCAGCCGGGGCGCGCTCACCCCGCAGCTGTCCGCGATCCCGCGCGGCACCGGCGGACCCGTCTTCGCCGGGATCGCCGGAGGGATGGGCACGCTGCCGGCCGCCCTGGCCGCCGCCCTCGACGTCCGCACCCGGCAGCCCGTGGTGGCCGCCGGCCCGGCCGCAGCGGGCGAGGCCGGCCGCTGGTGGGTCGCGACCCCGACCGACCGACTCCTCGCCGACGCCGTCGTGGTGGCGGTGCCGGCCTGGTCGGCACCCGAGCTGATCGGCGCGCTCACCGGGGGCGAGGCCCTGGAGCTGCGCCACGTCGACCACGCTTCGGTCGCCGTGATCACCCACGCGTTCCGGATCGAGGACCTGCCCGGCGCCCCGCTCGACGGCAGCCTCTCGGGCTTCCTGGTGCCGCCCATCGAGGGCCGCCGGATCAAGGCCTCCACGTTCAGCTTCGCCAAGTGGGACTGGGTCCGTGAGGCCGGTGCCGCCGCCGGGGTGGTGCACCTGCGCACCAGCATCGGCCGCCACCGCGAGCTGCACGCCCTGGACCGCACCGACACCGAGCTGATCGCGGCCTCGCTGGGCGACCTCGCCGAGGCCACCGGCCTGCGGGTGGCCCCGGTCGACACCCACGTCCAGCGCTGGGTGCAGGGCCTGCCGCAGTACGCCGTGGGGCACCTCGACGCGATGCGCGCCCAGCAGGCCGCCGTCGCGGCCGTGCCCGGCGTGGTGCTGTGCGGGGCGGCGTACCAGGGCGTCGGGATCCCCGCGGTGATCGCCTCGGCCACCGCTGCTGCTGCGCGGGTGCTCGCCGACCTGGGGTAGCGGACCTGGGTCACCTGCTGGGGAAAGCGGCCTGAGGCCCGGCCCGGCGCCCGGTCGACCAGCACGTCACCCGACGGCGCGCGACCGAGGGACCCGCGTGCGCCGCCTTCGGGGCGGGCTGGATACTGGTTCTATGAGTGAGACCAGCAACGACCCGCAGGCCCACATCAAGTCGAACGCGGCCCGGATCAACGAGCTGAACGACGCGCAGCGGTACACGATGTGGTCGGTGTTCAAGGTCGAGCGCCCGATCGGTGCCGACGCGGCCACCCGCGACGCCGAGGCGGCCGAGCTGGAGGAGTTCTTCACCGAGCTCGCCGGCAAGGACGTCGTGCTGCGTGGCATCTACGACGTCGCCGGCCTGCGTGCCGACGCCGACCTGATGATCTGGTGGCACGCCACCACCTCCGACGAGCTGCAGGAGGCCTACCACGCGCTGCGCCGCACCGCGTTCGGCTCCCGGCTCGCCCCGGTCTGGTCGCAGATGGCGCTGCACCGCCCTGCGGAGTTCAACCGCTCGCACCTGCCGGCCTTCCTCGCCGACGAGCGCGCCCACGGCTACGTCGCGGTCTACCCCTTCGTCCGCTCCTACGAGTGGTACCTGCTGGAGGAGACCGAGCGCCGTCGCCTCCTGGCCGAGCACGGTCAGATGGGCCGCGACTACCCCGACGTACGGGCGAACACGGTGCAGTCCTTCGCCCTCGGCGACTACGAGTGGATCCTCGCCTTCGAGGCCGACGACCTGGGCCGCATCGTCGACCTGATGCGTCACCTGCGCGCCTCGGAGACGCGTCGCCACGTCCGCGAAGAGGTGCCGTTCTACACCGGCCGCCGGATCGCGATCACCGACCTGGTCACGGTCCTGCCCTGATCGACCCTCTTTCCTGACCACGACCGGCCCGCTTGCGGGCCGGTCGTGGTGGCTCAGCGTGCGAGACGCACGCCGGAATCACTCGGAAACGGCGTTCTGCTGACGATGTTCTGCTGGTTGTATTTCTGGATCAGCACGTTGGAGGACCCATGGCCATTGCGGCCTTCGAGCGCGAGGGCGAGCGGGTCACCCCCCGATTCGCCGGTCGCCGTATCGCCCGCCCTGCCGAGAGCTCGCCGTACGCCGGTGGCGAGCCGGACCAGGGTGGCCGACCGTCCCTCCTGCACCGGATCACGATCAAGCAGCGGCTGTGGGCGATGGTCGCCATCGCCGTCCTGGTCTTCATCATCATGACCGTGATCGGCGTGCTGCGGGTCGGACCCCTGATCGCCGACAACAAGACCAGTGCGGGCACCACCCGCTCGGTCGCCGCGGTCAACGCCGCTCACGCCGCCTGGATCACCAGCGACGACATGATGGAGTCGGCGCTCAACGCCGCCCCGATCGAGTCGCTCTCGCCGGGCATCACCCAGTCCACCGTCGACTCGGTGACCAACTACTACCGCGCCAGCCTGAACTCCCTGGACGAGGCGATCGCGATGCTGAGCGGCAACGCCGCCGCGACCGACACCCTCGACCGGCTGACGGCGCTGCGGGCCGAGATCGTCGACTACCACGCCAAGATCCAGCTCAAGGCGATCGGCGCGATGCGTGACGGCGACGAGCGCGGTGCCTCCAAGATCGCGATCATCAAGGCCTTCGACCGCTACACCGCGATCGAGAAGGGCTTCGACGACCTGGTCAAGGGTGCCAACGTCGAGACCGAGCGGGTCTTCAGCGTCAGCGACACGAGCCTGAGCAATCTGCGCCTCAGCCTGGCCCTGGTGGCGCTGACCGGTGCCCTGATCTTCATCGTGGCTGCGTACGTCATGGTCCGCTCCATCACCCGGCCGTTGGGCCGCGTCGTGGCGGTGCTGCGCTCGATCGCGGCCGGTGACCGCAGCCGCCGGGTCGAGCACCGCAACGCCGACGAGATCGGCTCGATCGCCGACTCCATCGACCAGGTGATCGACTCCCTCAACGAGGCCGACCACGCCCAGGCCGCCGCCCAGGCCGAGCGTGAGGCCGCCGCGGCCGCCGAGCAGCGGGCCGCGATCGAGAAGGCCGCCCTAGAGACCCGGGCCGCGGAGGAGAAGGCCGCCGCCGAGGCCGACCGGGTGGCCCGTGAGGCCCAGATCGAGCGCGAGCAGCGCGACGCCCAGCAGGCCTCCGCCGACGCCGAGCGTCGTCGCGAGCAGGCTGCCGCCGAGGAGGAGCGGCTCCGTGCCGGTGCCGTCGCCGCCAAGGCCGAGGAGGACGCCCGCCGGGTCGCGGTGATGCTGACCTACGCCCAGGCGCTGGCCGCCGGTGACCTCACCGGTCGTCTCGACGTCGACGGCGAGGACAGCCTCGGCCAGGTCGCCGAGGCGCTGCGCCGCCTGGCCGGTGCCCTGCGCACCAGCATCGCCCAGATCGGTCAGACCTCGACCTCGATGTCGTCGGCCTCCGACCTGCTGGCCGGGGTCAGCGACGACATGACCAGCTCCAGCTCGCAGGCCTCCGACCTGGCCGGCAACGTCTCGGCCGCCGCCGAGCAGGTCTCGGCGAACATCGCCACCGTCGCGACCGCCGCGGAGGAGATGTCGTCCTCGATCCGCGAGATCGCACGCAACGCCGCCGACGCCTCCAGCGTCGCGGCCAACGCGGTCCAGGTCGCCGAGCAGGTCAGGGGAGCGGTCACCTCCCTGGACGCCTCCTCGGCCGAGATCTCCCAGGTGATCAAGCTGATCACCTCGATCGCGCAGCAGACCAACCTGCTGGCCCTGAACGCCACCATCGAGGCCGCGCGTGCCGGGGACGCCGGCAAGGGGTTCGCGGTGGTCGCCAACGAGGTCAAGGAGCTGGCGGCGGAGACCGCCAAGGCGACCGAGGAGATCGGCCGCCGGATCGACGCGATCCAGGGCGACACCACCAACGCCGTCGAGGCGATCACCCAGATCACCAGCGTGATCGGGCGGATCAACGACATCAACGGCACCATCGCCAGCGCGGTGGAGGAGCAGACCGCCACCACCAACGAGATCGCCCGCTCGGTGACCGAGGCCGCGACCGGGGCCAACGGCATCGCCGCCGACATCACCAAGGTCGCCGGGGCCGCCGCCGAGACCCAGCGCGGTGCCCAGGGCACCTCGTCGGCCGCCTCGGAGCTGGCCGCGATGGCGACGACCCTCGACGGCCTGGTCGGGACGTTCCGCTACTGAGCCACGCTCGCGAAGCGGCGCCGGAACCCTCCCGGGGCGGTCACGGTGACGTCGTACCCGCCGTCGGTGAGGGTGACCGGGACGCTCACGGTGCGGGGGCGGATCGGTGAGGACGGGGTGACGGTGACGCCGCGGACGCCGTCGGCGTCGGCCACCCGGACGTGCACGGCCTTGCTCGCTCCGGTGTTGCTGAGCCGGAGCGTGACCACTCCGTCGTCGACGGTGAGGTCGGCGTCGGGGGAGTAGGGCAGCGGCCGCTCGCCCCCGCCCGCACCGTCCGCCGCGGCACCGTCCTCCTCCAGTACGACGGCGCCGACCAGGTCCCCGCAGACCCGCCGGCGCCACTCCGAGACCCACAGCCGTGCCTCGCCGCCGCGCTCGGCCACCCAGCGCTCGCAGAGCTGGATCAGGGAGGTGTGGTCGCAGACCTCGTCGCTGGTCCAGTCCCGCGTGGTCCACGGGGTGTGCAGCAGCAGGGTGCCCGGTGCGCCCAGGGCGTTGCCCCAGCTCTCCTCGACCGGGTCGGCGTCGCCGCCGCCCAGGGCGATCGCGACCAGGGTGGCCGGCGGCAGGTCGTCGAGCCGGGCCAGCACGGCCTCGACCCCGGCCTGATCGGCCTCGACCACCGTCACATCGCCGAGGGTGTCGGGCATCGAGGCCCGCAGCTGGACGGTCACGTCGGCCTCGCGCAGTGCGACCGCGAAGGCCGGCCAGAGCCGTTCGGCGCGCTCCTCGCCCTCGGGGGTGAGGTGGTAGTTGCGGCAGCTCGTCACCGGCGAGGGCAGGGCCGACAGCGAGGTCGCCGGGACCTCCTCGGCGATCACGATGAGGAGGTGCTCGAGGTCCTGGAGGGTGGCCACGGGCGTCACTGTGACACGAGATGCATCGAGTACC
Organism: Nocardioides sp.; assembly: GCF_030150155.1. Lineage (GTDB taxonomy): Bacteria > Actinomycetota > Actinomycetes > Propionibacteriales > Nocardioidaceae > Nocardioides. The sequence continues at coordinate 137,054 of NZ_JASLGR010000034.1, read as the reverse complement.
TAACTATCATGTCCGGGGCCCCCGCCGTTCACCTTCTGGGACCGCAGCGTTCGGCCAGGACCGAGAAGGTCACGGTTCGTGAGATTCGTGAAGAGTTGGCGCCGCGTGGTGGCCGCAGTCCTATCGACAGGCCTCGCGGCCACGACAGCCGCACTGGTGACGGGGGAGCCCGCCCAGGCAGCGGCGGCCTCACCGGGCCACCTGGTGATCGCCGCCGTCTACGGTGCCAACGGCGACACCGCCCAGTGGACCAACGACTGGGTCGAGCTCTACAACCCGACCGACGCCGACATCGTGCTGGGCACCAAGAACGGCTCGACGGTGACGTCGAACTACTACCAGTGCTACCGCGGTGTGACGACCTCCCCGCAGAAGTGCACCACCACGGTCGGCCTCTACGGCACGGTCAAGGCGCACCACTACTTCCTGGTCTGGTACCCCAGCAAGAACACCACCGGGGTCACCTACACCTACCCCGACGGTCTCACCCCCGACATCGACGTCGCCAAGAAGTCGACGGCCAACGGCAACCAGGTCGGCAGCGACATGGGCGGGTGCACCACCGGCGGCCAGCTGCTGCTGCTCAACTCCACCACCGGCGGTGCCGCCACCCTCACCGGTGACCTGTCGAGCACGGCGGCGACGGCGGCCGGCGTCGTGGACGCGGTCGGCTGGACGAACTACGTCTCGCCGACCGTCACCCAGCCCAACGCCGCTGAGACCAACGGCTCGGCGACGATCACCGGCGCCAGCGGTGGCACCTCCAACGGCTGCGTGCTCGCGCGCACCTTCACCGACGGGGTGCCGGTCGACACCAACACCAACGCCACCGACTTCACCGCCACCACGCCCTCGGCGTACACCGTCCACTCCCAGATCAGCGACCACGTCGCGGTCGCCGCCGTGGCCGACACCACCATCAGCCGCGACGAGGCGATGACGCCGCTGACCGTGGTCGGCTCCCGCGGCACCGGGGCGCTCGGCTACTCCGCGACCGGCCTGCCCGCCGGAGTCACGATCGACCCCGCCACCGGCGCCATCAGCGGTACGCCGCCCGCCACCGTCGGCCTCGGCGCGTACCCGGTCACCGTCACCGTCACCGACTCCTCGCCGACCGGTGCCGAGTCGGTGACCACCTCCTTCACCCTGACGGTCAGCAGCACCCTGAGCGTCGACCCGATCGCTGCCACGTCGGTGCGCCGCAACGCCGCCCTGACCCCGATCCAGGTCCACCCGCACGGTGGCACCAAGCCCTATCGGTACGCCGCCACCGGACTGCCCGACGGCCTCACCATCGACGCCGCCACCGGCGTGGTCAGCGGCGCGACGGGCGTCGCCACCGGCAGCTACACCGCCCACGTCACCGTGACCGACTCCGGCGCCGGCAGCGAGGCCCAGTCCGCCTCCGTCGACGCCACCGTGGTGGTGCGACGCGCCTCGGCCACCTCCGGCAGCGGTACGACGTCGACCCTGCGGATCAACGAGGTCAAGGCCAGCGCCACCCCGGCCCAGGACTGGGTCGAGCTGGTCAACACCGGTGCCGCGATCAGCGCCGCCTCGGTCAGCCTGACCGACTCCGCCGGGGACTCCTACACGGTGCCGACCCAGGACATCGCCGCCGGAGCCCGCGTCGTGATCGACGGGGCCGACCTGCACCGCGCCGGCCTCGACCTCGGCGCGAAGGGCAGCGTCGAGCTGGTCGCCGCCGACGACTCCTCCATCGACGAGACCAGCTGGGACTCGGTGCCCACCACCTGGGCGCGCTACCCGGACGCCACGGGTGACTTCGAGGTGTCGGCGTACCCGACGAAGGGGGCGACCAACGCCGGTCCGCCGACCATCAAGCCGAACGACCTGCTGGTCAGCGAGGTCAACTACGACAACAACTCCACCGACTACTACGAGTACAGCGAGGTCACGAACACCACCGACCACCCGATCGACTTCTCGGCCTACGGCCTGACGATGTCCAAGAGCGGGGTGACGATGACGTTCCACGACCCGTCGGACACCAGTGCCGCCTCGCCGGTGGTCGACCCGGTCATCCCGGCGCACGGCACCCAGGTCTTCTGGTGGGTGGAGAACCAGTACTTCGGGGTCAAGACCACCGCCCAGTTCCGCAGCAACTACGGCCTGGACGCCGCCACCCCGGTGATCCTGGTGATGGGCTTCAGCTCGATGGCCAACTCCGGTGGCGACCGGAGCTACGACATCTCGGTCTTCCACGGCACCGACCCGATCACCCGCGCCTGGGTGGACACCCCGTGTGCGGCCAACACGTTCAACGGCAAGGCGGTCTGCACCGCCACCAACGGCAACTACGCCGAGCACTACGCCGTCCCGGCCGACCGGACCAACGCCGAGGCAGCGGTCTGGTACAACTCGATCTACGCCGGTGGCGACACCGTCGGCCACTCCCTGGCCAAGGCGGTCAACAACCCCGGCACGGTCGACCTGGAGCAGCTCGGCTTCAGCCGGGCGCTGAGCATCACCGCGACCAGCGCGGGCGCCACCGTGACCAGCACCGCCACCGGGACCCTCGACCTGTCGGGCTACGCCCTGGAGAACAAGGCCGGGCAGGACTACACCGTTCCCGCCGGCACCACCCTGGCCGCCGGAGCGAAGCTGACGATCTCCGCAGCCGACCTGGGCTTCAGCGTGGGCGGCTCGAACTGGGTCAGCCTGCTGGCTCCGCGCGGCTACGCCTACAACGACGGCATCGGCCTGATCGACTCCACCGGGCCGCTGCTCTCCGCGGTCGCCTACGACTCCTCCACGGGCGGCGACCCGGTGATCGACGAGACCACCGGCCTCCCGCTGCCGCCCGCCGGCGGCCTCTACCGCCCCGGCGGCATCTCCGCAGCCGGTGGCACCGTCTACATCTCCAACACCGGTGACAACGTGCTCGCCTCGATCACCGCCGGCGTCACCGCCACGGTGGCCGGCTCGCTGACCGGGTACGGCGACCTCGGTGACGGCGGCAAGGCGACCGACGCCCAGCTCTACCAGCCCGGCGGCACCGCCTCCGACGCGCAGGGCAACCTCTACATCGCCGACTCCGGCGACAACGTGATCCGCGTGGTCGGCACCGACGGTGTCATCCGCCGCTTCGCCGGCACCGGCCTGTCTGGTGGCGACGCCGCCGCGGTCACCGCGACCAGCACCGCCACCAGCGTCAACCTGTGGCACCCCACCGGTGTCGCCGTGGACGCGGCCGGCAACGTCTTCATCGCCGACACCTACGACAACCGCATCCTCAAGGTCACCCCGGCAGGCGTGATCACCCTGGTCGCGGGCACCGGCAAGGCGGGCTACACCGGTGACGGCAAGGCCGCCACCGCCGCCCGGCTCTCCTTCCCGGCCGGAATCGCCGTCGACGCCCGCGACAACGTGTACGTCGCCGACTCCTCCAACAACGTCGTGCGTCGGGTCGACGCGGGCACCGGTGTGATCACCACCGTCGCCGGTGACTACGCCGCCGACCAGGCCGCCCACGGCTGCCTCGGCGGGTTCGCCGGCGACGGCGGCCCGGCCACCTCGGCCCAGCTCAACGACCCGCAGGGCATCGCCCTCGACGGCGCCGGCAACCTGTTCATCGCCGACACCTTCAACCACGCGGTCCGCCAGGTCAGCCCCGACGGCACGATCAGCACGCTGGCGAACTCCTCGGCGGTCTCGGGCAAGGAGAACCTGCCCCTGACCGGTGGGCAGTACCCCTGGAACACCCACCTCAACACCCCGATCGCGGTGGCCGTCGACCGCTCCACCAACGTCGTCTACATCGCCGACACGAAGAACAACGCGGTCGCCCAGGTCGCCAATGCCGCCCAGTCCGGCACCGCGTCGGGCCCGATCGAGCCGGCCGCCCAGGTCGCCATCACGGGTTCGGGCACGGCGTTCACCGCCTGCGCGGCGCTGACCAACGGCCCGATCGTCTCCACCGGCGCCCCGAGCGTGACCGGCACCCTGGCGGTCGGCTCGACCCTGACGGCCCAGAACGGCACCTGGACCCCGGCTCCGGAGGGCTACACCTACCAGTGGCTGCGTGACGGCGTCGCCATCGCGGGGGCAACCGGGTCGACGTACACCACCAGCAGTGCCGACGGCGGCCACGTGATCGCCGTCGCGGTGACCGCGCTCAACGTCGACTACGCCTCGACCAGCGTCACCTCGGCCGCGGTCAGCATCCCGGTCCCGCCGGTGGTGAACACCACCCTGACCACCGCCACGCCGAGCATCAGCGGTCGGTACACGGTCGGCTCGGTGCTCACCGCCAAGCCCGGCACCTGGAAGGCCGACGCGGCCACGGTGACCAGCTTCACCTACCAGTGGCTGCGTAACGGCGTCGCGATCCCGGGCGCCACCCGGGCGACGTACACCCTCACCGCGACCGACCTGCGTGCCGGCCTCGCGGTCCGGGTGAGCGGCTCCTACCCGGGGTTCACCACCGCCTCGGTCCAGTCCGCGGGGCACGCCGTCGCGGCGGGCGCGCTGACCACCGCCAAGCCCCGGATCAGTGGCAAGGCAAGCGTGGGTCGCACCCTGCGGGTCACCGTCGGCACCTGGCGCGCCGGCACGGTCGCCCTGGGCGGCACCCACCTGCGGATCCAGTGGTACGCCAACGGCAAGCGGATCGCCGGTGCCACCAAGGCCGCCTACAAGGTCGGACGGAAGGTCAAGCACCGGCGGATCACCGTCACCGTCACCGGCTCCTACGCGGGCTACACCACCGTCACCGTCGGTTCGGGCCGCACCCGGCCGGTCCGATGACCTCCTCCCACGTCCCGATCACGAACGAAGAAGAGACAGCACTCATGAGTGAGCAGACCAACCCTCTCAACCCGCAGGCCAACCGCCGTACGGTGATCATGGGGGCCGCCGCCGTCGCCGGGATGGCGGGCATGTCCGGGATCCTCCCGGAGCGGCTCAGCGCCGCCGCGGCCGCCGAGACCGCGACGTTCGACCTGGCCCAGATCAAGCACGTCGTGATGGTGATGCAGGAGAACCGCTCCTTCGACCACTACTTCGGCACCTTCCCCGGCGTGCGCGGGTTCGACGACCCGCACGCGATGACGCTGGCCAACGGCAACTCCGTCTTCCAGCAGCCCGACCCGGCCAACCCGAACGGCTACCTGATGCCGTTCCACATGGACACCGCGACCACGGGGGCGGCGGCGATCCCGTCGCTCTCGCACGACTGGCGCGACCAGCACGCCTCGTGGAACCAGGGCAAGATGGACGGCTGGATGACCACCCACCTCGCCTCCGACGGCGCGGCCAAGGGCAGCTACACGATGGGCTACATGACCCAGGCCGACATCCCGTTCCACTGGGCGCTGGCCGAGAAGTTCACCCTGATGGACAACTACCACTGCTCGGTGATGGGGCCGACGTACCCCAACCGGGCGATCTGGATGTCGGGCACCAACGACCCGACCGGGGAGCGCGGTGGTCCGATCCTGGAGACGGTCGCGCCCAACACCCTGACCTGGACCTCGGCGCCGGAGGTGCTCGACGCGGCCGGCTACACGGTCAAGGCCTACTCCAGCGCGGGGTCGTACAACTACTTCAAGTGGTGGAAGAAGTTCAAGGAGAACCTGGTCTCCACCGCGCTCTACAACCGGGTGATGACCACCGGGACGCTCTTCGGCAACGGCACCGTCGGGGGAGCGGGTGACCCCGCGAACCCGACCAAGGCGAAGGTCGGCTACCTCGGCTTCGAGGAGGACTGCGCCAACGGCACCCTGGCCGACGTCACCTGGCTCTTCCCCGACGGGCCCTACGCCTCCGACGAGCACCCGCCGAACACGCCCGCCGCCGGCGCGTACTTCCTGGCCTCGAAGCTCGAGGCCCTGGCCGCCAACCCCGACCTGTGGGCCTCGACCGTCTTCATCATCAACTACGACGAGAACGACGGCTTCTTCGACCACGTGCCGCCGCCGGTCCCCGACCCGACGCTGCATGCCGAGGAGTACGTCGACATGCCCTCGCCCCGGGGGACGCCCGGTGGTGGCCTGCCGGCCGGTGCCGGGTTCCGGGTGCCGTGCATCATCGTCTCGCCGTGGACGGTGGGCGGCCACGTCTACTCCCAGGTCGCCGATCACACCTCGCCGCTCCAGCTGATCGAGGCGATCACCGCGGCCGGCGGCCTGTCGGGCCACGGTCCGGTGACGTTCTCCGACATCACCGCGTGGCGCCGGGAGACGTTCGACGACCTCGCCGGGGCGTTCCAGCCGGTCTCGCAGGCGGCCCCGGCCGACACCGAGTTCAAGACCGCCACCACCCGGCAGGCGAACTACCAGGCCCAGCTGAACGCCTCCTCGCTGCCGATGCCGGTGCGGCCCGGAGCGGTGCAGACGATGCCGCACCAGAACCCGGTGGTGAGTGCGACGGCCTCCCCGTCGGCCTCGGCCTCGGGCTCGGGGTCGGCGGCTGCGGCTGCGGTGGTGCCCTCGGCGGCTGCCACCGCGGCGGCCAGCTCGGTCAGCGCCCCGCGCTCGGTCCGGGTCGGGCGCCGCGCGGCCGTCACGGTGGTCGGAGCGCACCCGTCCTCGCGGGTCGTGGTCCGGCACGCGCACGGGGCGGTGGTCGGGCACGTCACGGCCGGCGCCGACGGCACCGCGGTGATCAAGGTCGCCACCGAGCACCTCAAGGCGGGGCGCCAGCACCGCTACACCGTGATGTACGTCGACGCGAGCGGCCACCACCGCACGCGGAACGTGGGGTTCAAGGTCACCCACTGACCTGGGTCCTCACTCACCTGGGTCCACGCTGATACCTGACCCTGGGGGGAGCGGCGCCGTGTGGCGTCGCTCCTTCCGGGGTCAGCGTCGTTGTGCGGGTCGACGGCTTCCGGCTCCAGGCTTCCCGCCCCGCTTCGGCTCCCGTGATCGGCGTCTCACTCCGCAGGCAGTTGTCTCACTGATTGATAAAGTCCAGTAACTAAGTCGAGATACTGCCATGATGGTCGCCATGACCAGCACAGTCCTGTCGGCCCGCTCCGCCGCCTGGGAGGGACCCTCCGACGCGGCCCGCAGCCACCTCGAACGGCTCGGAGGCGCCCGACGTCGGCGCTGGGCCGTTCCGCGCGCGATCACCCGGCTCAGCGGTGTCGTCGTCCTGCTCGCCGCCTGGCAGATCGCCAGCGCGACCGGGACGCTCTCGCCGCTGGTGATGGGCTCCCCGCACGCGGTCGCCTCCGAGGCACTCGACCTGCTCCGCGACGGCTCGCTGTTCTCCGCGATCGGGGTCAGCCTGCAGCGGGTCCTGGCCGGTCTCGCCTTCGGCCTCGTGATCGGCACCGCCCTGGCGCTGCTGGCCAGCCTCTCCCGGATCGGCGAGGACCTGATCGACGCACCGATGCAGATGCTGCGGACCGTGCCGTTCGTCGGCCTGGTGCCGCTGCTGATCGTCTGGCTCGGCGTGGGGGAGACCCCCAAGGTCGCCCTGATCGCGCTGGGCGTGGTCTTCCCGATCTACATCAACTTCACCGCCGGCATCCGGCACGTCGACCCGACCCTGATCGAGGCCGGACGCAGCCTGGGCCTGGGCCGGATCCAGCAGATCGTGCACGTGATCGTGCCCGGCGCCCTGCCCCAGGCCCTGGTCGGCCTCCGGGTCGGGCTCGGCGTCAGCTGGCTGGCCCTCATCTTCGCCGAGCAGATCAGTGCGGTGAACGGACTGGGCTACCTGATGACCACCTCGCAGCAGCTGCTGCACACCAACACGATCATCGTCTGCCTCGTCGTCTACGCCCTGCTCGGCCTGCTGACCGACCAGGTCGTGCGGGGCCTGGAGCGAGTGCTGCTGCGCTGGCGTCCGGCCGGGGTGCGCTGATGAGCGGCCCGATCGCGGTCGACGTACGCGGCCTGTCCAAGAGCTTCGGTCCGACCCGCGTCATCGACGGTCTCGACCTCACCATCGCCTCGGGCCAGTTCGTCGCCCTGCTCGGCGCCAGCGGCTGCGGCAAGTCCACCCTGCTGCGGATCCTGGCCGGTCTCGACCCCGAGATCGAGGGGGACGTCCAGGTGGCACGCCACCGGGCCGTCGCCTTCCAGGCACCGCGACTGCTGCCCTGGAAGCGGGTCTGGCGCAACGTCACCCTGGGCACCTCGGCCACCCGTGCCGAGGCCGAGGCGGCCCTGGCCGAGGTCCGGCTCGGGCACCGCGCCAACGCCTGGCCGTTGACCCTCAGCGGCGGTGAGGCGCAGCGTGCCTCCCTGGCCCGCGCCCTGGTCCGCAAGCCCGAGCTGCTGCTGCTCGACGAGCCGTTCGGCGCCCTCGACGCCCTCACCCGGCTGACCGCCCAGGACCTCGTCCGCGACCTGTGGCAGCGCCACCACCCCGCCGTCCTGCTGGTCACCCATGACGTCGACGAGGCGATCCGGCTGGCCGACCGGATCCTCGTGATGGACGCCGGCGCGATCGTCACCGACCTGGACGTCGACGACGTCGACGTCCCCACCCGCTCCATCGAAGACCTGGGCTACGCCGATCTGCGCGCCCGTCTCCTGTCCCGTCTGGGGGTCCACGCATGACCACGCTCCGCACCGACGTCCTCGTCCTCGGCGGTGGGCCCGCCGGGACCTGGGCGGCCGTGGCCGCCGCCCGCGCCGGTGCCTCCGTCGTGCTCGCCGACAAGGGGTACGTCGGCACCTCCGGCGCTGCGGCGGCGGGCGGCAACAACGTCTGGCACGTCGGCCCCGAGGGCGAGGCCCGGGACGCGTCCATCCGTGCCCGGGAGGTCGGCGGAGGGCACCTCACCGACCGGCGCTGGATGGAGCGGACGGTGGAGACCACCTGGCGCCAGGTCGGCCAGCTCGACGCCTGGGGCTACCCGTTCCCGACCGACCCGGCCGGCACCGTACGACGCTCCTCGCTGCAGGGGCCCCAGTACATGCGGCTGATGCGACTCCAGGTGCAGCGCGCCGGGGTCACGATCCTGGACCAGAGCCCCGCCCTGGAGCTGTTGATCGACGCCGACGGCGTGGTCAGCGGCGCGGCCGGCGTACATCGTCAGCGCGGGAACGATCCGTGGCGGGTCGAGGCCGGAGCGGTGATCGTGGCGACCGGGGGCTGCGCGTTCCTCTCCGGGGCGCTCGGCTGCAACCCCGACACCGGCGACGGCCACCTGATGGCCGCCGAGGTAGGGGCGACGTTCTCCGGGATGGAGTTCTCCAGCGCCTACGGGATGGCGCCCGTGTTCGGCGCCCAGACCAAGGGCCGGATCTACCAGTTCGCGCACTACTACCGCGAGGACGGCACCCGGTTCGACGTCGCGCCGGGCTTCGCCGGACGGGCGCAGATCAACCGCGCCCTGGTCACCGAGCGGGTCTTTGCCCGCCTCGACCTCGTCCCCGAACACCTGCGTGAGCAGGTCCGCTGGGCGCAGCCGAACTTCTTCCTGCCCTACGACAAGGCCCGGATCGACCCGTTCACCGACCTGTTCGAGATCCGGATGGTGCTGGAGGGCACGGTGCGCGGCACCGGCGGTCTGGTGCTGACCGGCGAGGGCTGCGAGACGACCGTCCCGGGCCTGTACGCCGCCGGCGACGCCGCCACCCGGGAGCTGATCACCGGCGCGATGAGCGGAGGCGGCAGCCACAACGGTGCCTGGGCGATCTCCTCGGGGACGTGGAGCGGGGCCGCTGCGGCGGCGTTCGCCCGGGGCCGGAGTGGCCTCGGTGCTGCTGCGGGTGCTGCCGGTGTTGCGGGCACCGCCACCGTCGGCACCGGCGCGGGCACCGTCGACCCGGGCGAGGTGATCGCTGCGGTCAAGGCCGAGGTCGAGCCGCTGGAGCGCAACCTGTTCCGCACCGCCGCTGGGTTGGCCGACTCGCTGCTCCGGCTCGAGGACCTCTGGCACGTCGCCGTGCCCGGCCTCGACGCCCGCCAGAGCCCGCAGCGTGCCCGGGAGGCCGCCGCGATGGTGGCCCACGCCCGCTGGATGTACCACGCCGCCCTGGCCCGGCCCGAGTCCCGCGGCCTGCACCGTCGCGACGACCACCCGGGGACCGATCCGCGCCAGGGGCACCGGCTGCTGACCTGGGGCCTGGACCACGTCCGGGTCGCCGTCGACGAGAACCGGCCGCTGCTCAGCGACGCCGTCCACACCGACCTCGAGGAGCTGGTCTCATGATCGAGCTGCTGTCCGCCGACCGGTGCATCGACTGCAACAAGTGCGTCGAGATCTGCCCGACCAACGTCTTCGACGCCGCCCCCGACGGCCCGCCGGTGATCGCCCGGCAGAGCGACTGCCAGTCCTGCTTCATGTGCGAGGCGTACTGCCCCGTCGACGCCCTCTTCGTCGCCCCCGACCGGCTCCCGGTCGCGGCCGGCTCGGAGTACCGCGACGAGGAGACCCTCGCCGCCGACGGCCGTCTGGGCGCCTACCGGGTCTGGATCGGCTGGGGCAAGGGCCGTCGCCCGGGAAGCCTGCGCGACACCAACGCCCGGCTGCCCGAGCTGATGGCCGAGCACCTGCCCGGCGCCACCGTGCAGTGAGGCCGTACGCCGCCCAGCGCGCGCCGTCCGCGTAGCCGCCCGGCTCCCGGCGCTGCCGGATCCTGCCGCACCCCTGTCCCGCTCCTGTCCCACCACCTGTGCCCCCGTGTCACCCGGTGTCACCCCGTGGCACCCGTCCTGCCGTCCGGCGCGCCCCGGTGCCGCCGTACGGCTGCCTGCCCACCCACCCGAAGGAAACCCCGATGTCCCACACCCCCGCTGACTCCGCCCCGACCGCAGGAGCCGGCACCCGCCGACGTACCCCTCGACTGCGCACCGTCGGTGTCGCCGCCGCCCTGGCCGCGCTCCTGCTCGGGGCGAGCGCCTGCGGCTCCAGCGACTCCGGTGCCGCGGGGGACAAGGGCGGCTCGACGCTGCGGGTCGGGTTCATCTCGAACACCGCGACCCCGGCCGGCCCCGAGGGCTGGGCGGAGAAGACCGGCACCCTGGAGCCCGGCCTCACGGACGCCGGGATCAGTGCGGTGAAGTTCGTCCCGTTCAAGAACGGCCCCGACCTCTCCGCGGCCATCGCGGGTGGCTCGATCGACCTGGCGAACCTGGGCGACACCCCGGCGCTGTCGGCCAAGGCCTCGGGCATCCCGACCCGCCTGATCAACCAGGGCTCGGTCGGCACCGACGCCTGGCTCTTCGCCGCCAAGGGCGGCCCGACCACCCTGGCCGACCTCAAGGGCAAGACCGTCGCCACCCAGGTGGGCTCCTACATGTACCGCTACCTGGTCGCGCTGCTGGAGGAGAACGGCCTGTCGGACTCGGTCAAGGTCACCCACGTCTACACCACCGACGCGCTCGCCTCGCTCCAGTCCGGCGGCATCGCCGCCTACGCCGCTCCGGCCGGCCAGCTCACCGCCGCCCTGGAGAAGCAGGGCTTCTCGGTGATCGACAAGGCCTCCCAGCACCCCGACCTGCTCGGCAGCAGCCTGACGGTGATCACGGAGAAGGCGTTGGCCGCCCACCCCGACCTCCCGGCCGCCTGGAACAAGGTCCGGGCCGCAGCGGTCGCCGACATGACCGCCAAGTCCGACGAGTACTACGCCTTCGCCGCGACCGCGACCGGCACCGACGCCGCCGTGATCAAGGCGACCCAGCCGGTCAGCCTGTACCCCAGCGAGGCCTTCACCGAGAAGGGCCTGGCCCTGCTGAAGGGCACCAACGAGTTCCTGATCTCGCACCAGCTGGAGAAGGACCCGGTCGACCTCGACGCCTGGAAGGTCAACTGACCCAGGTCAGCGCCGAGACCGCGGTACCTGACGGGCACAGGCTGCCTGTCGGGTACCGCGGTTCGTTGTGTGTCAACGGCGGGCGGTGAAACGGACCGTCCCCGTACTGGGGCGGGCCGTGGTGCTGCCGGAGTACGTCGCCTTCGCGGTGTGCTTGCCCTTCTTCAGGCGCTTGGCGGCAGCGGCCGAGATCCGCAGGGTCGCCTTCCCGCTCCGGACCGAGGCGGTGCCGACCTTGCGGCCGTCGAGCCAGAACGTCACCGTGCCGGTGCTGGCCGGGCTGACGGTCGCGGTGAGCACGATCCGCTTCTTCTGCTTCGGTCGCTTCGGGGTGAGCGCCAGGGCGGTCCGGGTGGCCTTCTGCGTCACCTGGGGGGCGCCGGCCGACGGCTTGGTGGTCGGCTTCGTCGTCGGGGTGGTCGTCGGGCTGGTGGTGCTGGTCGGGCTGCTGGTCGCCGTCGCCGTCGCCGTTGCGGTCGCGGTCGCCGTCGGGCTCGGGCTCGGCGCCGGGATCGGCCCGCAGACGATGACCGACACGTCATCGACGTACCAGCCCTGATAGCCGCTGCAGGCGTCGGTGCCGAGGTTGAACCGGACCTGGACCGTGTCGCCCGGGCTGACGCCCGCGGCGGCGAGGTCGGCGACGCTGGTGCCCCACCCGGTGCTCAGGGTCTGGACCTGGCCGTTCCAGGCCGGCTCGCCGACCATCGGGTTCTCGGTGGTGCCCCAGGCGCTCGGCCACTCGGTGATCGTCGCGTTCGGGCCGTTCCACAGCCAGGCCGCGGCCGGCAGCACGGTGAAGGCGCCCCCGTTGACGCTGATCGACACGTTGGCGCCGTCGTACCCCGGCTCGAGGGCGACGTCGTGGCGGAACCGCAGCTGCGGGGTGAGCGTGTCGGCCGGGATCGTCACGGTCGGGCTGAGCAGCGAGGAGCGCCCGGCCAGGTTCGTCGCGCAGTCACCGGCCGGGTCGGCGACGAAGGCCGCCTTCGTGGTGTTGCCCTGCGCTGCGGTGGTGACGGTCCACGGCGAGACCGTCGAGGTCGGGGTGGCGCCGACCTGCTCGGTCGTCCACTGGCCCAGGCCGTGCTCGAAGTCGGCGGCGAGCAGCGTGGTCGGGGTGGTCCCCTCGCCGCAGTCGTACGTCGGCTCGCCGGCCTTGAACGTCGGCGTCAGGTTGCAGCGCGTGATCGGGTCGGTGCGCAGCTCGGTGGCCGCGATCACCTTCGTCAGCTGGGCGCAGTCGCCGGCGGTGATCGTGCTGCCGAGCGGCACTGCGGTGCTCGGGCTGGTGCTGAGCGCGGTGAGCGGCTGTCCGACCAGGGTGGTGCAGGCCTCGGTCAGGGCGTCGGCGAAGTCCGCGAAGTCGGCGACCGGCGTCAGGTAGGAGGTGTTGGCACGCCACCACACGGCCGCGGCCTTGTCGAGGCCGACCCCCGTGACGTCCTGGCCGTTGTCGGTGCCACCGTCGACGAAGAGGGCGTAGGCGTGGTTGGGCACCGAGGAGTTCGTGTGCACCCCGCCCTGGTCGTTGCCGCCGTCGTCGCAGACGTAGTTCGCGTCGGTGACGGTCGACGGGGCGCCGAGGCAGTCGGGGTTCCACATGTCGCGCAGCGCGCCGCCGAACGCGGTCGACTGCTCGCCGACCAGCCACCGGGTCGAGCCGGTCAGTGGGGCAGTGGCGATCGACATCGTGATCACGGCGTTGGTGGCTACCGACTTGAGCTTGGTGCCGTCGGCCTTCGAGACGCTGAAGGCGGGGAAGGTCGAGCCGGTGGTGAACGTGGTGAGCGTGGTGTCGAGGTTGTTGCCGAAGACCACCCCGATCGCGCCGGCGTTGCGGGCCTGGGTGATCTTGGTGGCGAACGTGCACGTGCCTCGGTCGAGGTAGACCCAGCGACCGGTGACGGCAGACGCATTGGTCAAGGCCGAGCATCCGTCGGTCTTCGTCGGACCGTAGGCATCCACGGCGTCCAGGCCGCCCACCACGCTGATCGTCTGGGCGGTACCGGTGATGCCGGTTGCGGTGGACGCGATCACGACCTGGGTGCAGGAGCTCGCGATCGCGGCGGGGGAGGTGATGGTGGCGACGCCGGCGACTCGCGCCCCTGCGGCACTGGCAGGGGAGCAGGTGCCGTCGGCTCGGACGGCGTCGTCCTCGCCGTCGTCCTCACGCGCGTTGATCTGGTCGACGGTCTCGCCCCAGACGTCGGAGAACGACTCGTTGAGGGCGCCTGCCTGCCACTGGTAGATCAGGCCGGAGGTGTACTCGGTGTAGGCGTGACCCCACTCGTGCGCGATCACGTCGTCGGTGTCGACGCCGGGGCAGGTCCAGATCACGTCGCCCATCCAGGAGGCGTTCGGGCAGCCGGTGCCGCGTCCGTCGACGCTGATCATCCGGGCACCGGCGCCGTCGTAGGAGTCGCGCCCGAAGGCGTTGCGGAAGAGCCAGTACGACTCCGAGGCGGAGGCGAGCAGGTTCTGTCGGCTGGCGCTGAGCGATGAGGTGTCCTGGCCCTCGGACCACACCGTGGTGCCGTCACCGGTGGTGTTGCTGGCCGGGTTGCTGGTCTCGCGCAGCTCGCGGTCCAGGGCTGTCGGGGTGCCGCTCCAGCGGTTGAGCGGCTTGAAGGCGTGCGTGTCGAGGATCAGGTTCTCGCTCAGCGACCGCCCCGAGGTCACCGAGACCAGCCAGGCCAGGTACGTCGTCCCGGCCTGCCCCAGCACCGACCCGGTCTCGTAGATCACCAGGGAGGCCGAGGCGGTGGCCGCCGCCAGCGTGGCCGCGTCGGCGGGCTCGCCCGCGGCGTCGGTGGGCGGGTCGGCCCTGACCGTGGCGAGCGCCGCGGCCTCGGCACGGGCCGCCGTCGTGGTCGGGGTGGTGGACAGCGTCAGGTCGGGCACCACGTAGCCGTTGACGCTGCGCAGGTCCCCACCCGTGTCGAGATTGACCTTCAGGGCGGCCCCGAAGACGGGCACGCCGTCGTACGACTGGGAGAAGGAGAGCGTGCGGCCGCCCGCGTCGGAGGTGGAGGCTCCGGCGACGAGCTGGTCGGCGGTGACGCCGAAGAGGTCGGCGTGGGTGTCGAGCCAGCCGGTGGCCTTCGCGCTCGCCGAGGTGGCCGAACGGGCAGCCGCCGCCGAGGAGCCGGGGGCCAGGTCGCCCCGAGTGGTGACGAACGTGACGCGGCCCGAGTCCGGGTCGCGGGTGATGGTGACGGCGCTGGAGGCCGCCGCCTGCACCGATCGCTCCGGGCCGTTGGCGGGGGTGGCGCTGGCGGTGCCGGCCACGACGGCGAGGCCGACGGGGACCAGGGCGGCGGTCAGGGCAGCGGTCGCGATCAGGGCGATGGAGCGGCGCTGCCGTCCGACGAGGTGGTGGTGGGTCACGTTCTCTCCTCCGCGCACGGGCGTGCGCGGAGGAGATATTAAACGTTTTGGCGGAGAGGCGTCAGTCCTGCTTCTCGTTCAGGACCAGAGCGAGGGAGTTGATGCAGTAGCGGTCGCCGGTCGGCGTGCCGTAGCCGTCGGGGAAGACGTGACCGAGGTGGGAGCCACAGTTCGCGCAGCGGACCTCGGTGCGGGTCATGCCGTGGGAGTGGTCCTCGATGTACTCGATGGTGTCGGTGATCGGCTGGTAGAACGACGGCCAGCCGCACCCGGAGTGGAACTTGACGTCGGACTCGAACAGCTCGGCCCGGCAGGCCTTGCAGACGTAGGTGCCGGTCGTCTCGGTGTCGGTGTACTCACCACTGAAAGCCCGCTCCGTGCCGGCGTGCCGGAGGATCTTGTACTCCTCCGGGCTCAGCTCGGCACGCCACTGCTCGTCGGACTTCTCGACCTCGTAACCCATAGTTACCAGAGTAAACCGAGAAGAAAAGTGTTCGCATCAGGCACAGCAGTGCCAAATATCGGGACCAACGGCCGACACTTTCCGGGGCGATCGGGTCTCAGTAGGGTGGCGTCGTGGCGAAGAGCACCGCAGCGATGGTGACGGTCGGGGAGATCGACGTACGGGTGTCGAGCCCTGATCGCGTGATCTACGAGGCCACCGAGCGCACTCCCGAGATCACGAAGCTGATGGTCGCCGAGTACTACGCGAGCGTCGGCGACCCGATGATGGCCTCGATCGGGCTGCGCCCCTGCGCCCTCGAGCGCTGGCCCGACGGCTGGCGGGAGTCGATGACGCTGGCCACCCCGATCCGCGACGGCCATCCCGGCTCGCCCAAGGCGACGGCGGGTGACGGCTTCTACCAGAAGGCGCTGCCCAAGGGCGCCCCCGACTACGTCGAGACGGCCCGTGTCACCTTCCCCTCGGGACGCACCCAGAACGAGCTCTGCCCGACCAGTGCCGCAGCCCTGGTCTGGGCCGCCCAGATGGGGACCCTCACCTTCCATCCCTGGCCCGTACGCCGTCCCGACGTCGATCATCCCGACGAGCTGCGCCTCGACTTCGACCCTCAGCCCGGCACCACCTTCGCCGACGCCAAGCGGGTCGCGATCGCGGCGCAGGCGCTCCTGGCCGAGCACGGCGTGACGGGTTACGTGAAGACCTCGGGGTCGCGCGGCCTGCACCTCTACGTCCGGATCAAGGCCGAGCACTCCTTCGAGGACGTCCGGCACGCCGCCATCGGGATCGGCCAGGAGCTGTCCCGGCGCGACCCCGACGGCACCACCGTGAACTGGTGGAAGGAGGAGCGCGGGGAGCGGATCTTCGTCGACTTCAACCAGAACAACCGGGACCGCACGATCGCCTCGGCGTACTCGCTGCGAGCCCGCCCCGGCGGCCCCGTCTCCACCCCGATCACCTGGGCCGAGCTCGACGCCCTGGAGGATCCGTGGACCTACAACCTGACCACGGTCCCGGCGCTGGCCGCCGAGCGTGACCCGTGGGCCGAGATGAACGACACCGCCTATGACCTCGCGCCACTGCTGGCGCTGTGGGACGGCGTCGAGCTCAACTTCCCGCCGGACTACCCGAAGATGCCGGGGGAGCCGCCGCGGGTGCAGCCGAGCAAGAAGCGCGCCGACCACTGGGACGACGAGGGCAACCGGCTCTGACCAGAGCTGATCAGGGCTGACCAGGCCTGATCAGGGCTGATCGGTGTAGTCGCACCGTCACCAGGTGACGGTGCGACTACACCGATCACGGCGGACGGCCGTGTCCCGAACTGTTCAGAGGGCGTCCCGTTCGGTGCGGGCAGGAGCAGGTGAGGCCGCCCTAGCGTGGCGGCGCCGACGTCGGGTCGGCGTTCGACGCACACTGCTCAGGGAGTCCACGATGAGTTTCACCGACAAGATCGCCTTCGTCACCGGTGCCGGGTCCGGGATCGGTCGCGCCACCTCGCTGGCACTGGCCGCCGCCGGTGCGACCGTCTACGCCGCCGACATCAACGGCGACTCCGTCACCGCCGCGGTGCGGGAGATCGAGGCCGCCGGCGGTGCCGCCCACGCTCTGGTCACCGACGTCTCCGACGCCGCCGCCCTGCGCGCCGCGTTCGACGAGATCCGCGCGCGCAGCGGCCGGCTCGACCTGGCGTTCAACAACGCCGGCATCGACGGCCGGGTGGAGCCGCTGCACGACATCACCGAGACCGAGTGGACCCGGATCCTGACGGTCAACCTCACCTCGCAGTTCCTCTGCCTCCAGCACGAGATCGACCTGATGCTGGAGAACGGCGGCGGCACGATCGTCAACAACGCCTCGGTCGGCGGCCTGCTGGGCACCTACTTCCACGCCGCCTACAACGCCTCGAAGCACGGCGTGGTCGGGCTGACCCGGTCGGCGGCGCTGGAGTACATCGAGCGTGGCATCCGGATCAACTGCGTGTGCCCCGGCGCGGTGCGGACCCAGTTCATGGAGGAGCTGCCCGACACCGTGGTGGACCACCTGCGGGCCGGTACGCCGGCGGGGCGCCTGGCGGAGACGTCCGAGCTGGCCGACGCGGTGCTGTGGCTGCTCTCGGACAAGTCGACCTACATGGTCGGTCACGCCCTCGCCGTCGACGGTGGCATCACCGCCGGGGACATGGGCACCAAGTTCTCCTGACCCGAGCCTGCCCCGGCGCGGGCCCGGAACGCGCTCGGGCTGCACCCGTGGACCTTCGCGAAGGCCCGCGAGAACGCGACGTCGGAGCTGTAGCCGCAGCGTCGCCCGACCTCGGCGATCGCGCTCTGGCCCGTCAGCAGCAGCTGGCGGGCCAGAGCCATCCGGGCCTGCAGGATCAGGGCGCCGATGCTCAGGTCCTCGCGGCTGAGCACCCGGTTGAGCTGGCGCACCGAGAGGCCGACGGCCGCTGCGACGTCGGCTGCCGACAGCCCCGGGTCGGGGAAGCTTAGCTCGACGAACTCGGCCGCCACGGTGGCGTGGTCGCTGCGTGGTGGCACGCACACCTCGCGGGCCAGGGCGGCCAGGCGTGCCGCCAACGGTGCGGCGCCGCCGTACCGGCCCTGGCTGAACTCCTGGTGCAGCCGGTGGGCGGCGGGGCCGTCCACCCCGGCGCGCTCGAGCTGGCGCAGCGAGAGCCGGCGTGCGTGTACCGGCACGGCGGTGGTCGCACCGGCCGCGTCGCGGGGGACCCCGATGGTGAGGGTCCGCATCCCGTTGCTGAGCGAGATCGACGACGGCACGCACGGGTCGTAGACGATCCCCTCGCCGGGGTGGGCGAGCTCGCTGTGCGCCTCGGAGTAGTAGCTCGCGGTGCCGTCGAGGACGAGCAGGATGAAGATCAGGTCGCGCGGGTCGGTCTCCACCTCGTGGCTGCCGCGCCGCACGGTGTGGGCGCTCCCGCTGAAGGACTGGATCAGATACGGGCCGACGACCGCGGTGCGGACGTCGATCTCGAACGGCCGGGCGTCGAGGGTCTCGACGGTGGCGGAGATGAGCTTGTCGTTGATGCTGCGGTTGAACTCGTCGACGGAGGTCGAGGAGTACTCGGCCTCCAGCCCCACGTGTCGCTCCACCGTCAGCTCCTTCGTTCGCCGGCAGCCCCAGCCTAGGCTCAGCCCTGGATCCGGATCCCCAGCTCGGTGGCGAAGGCGGGGGCGAACTCGACGGCCTGCTCGGCGCTGATGGTGGCGCCGCCGAGCTCCATCAGACCCTCGATCGATTCGAACCGGCCGCCGCGCAGGTCGACGTCGCGCAGCTTGGCCTGGCGGACGGTGAGGGTGCCGACCTCGGTGCTGTCGAGCTGGACGCGGCGGAGGCTGGACTGGAGCAGGTCGAGCTCCTCGATCAGGCAGTTGCTGAACGTGACGTCGAGCAGCTCGGCGCCGCGCAGGTTCACGTAGCCGAGCTTGCAGTCCACGAACCGCACGCAGCGCAGTCGGGCACCGTCGCCGTCGATGCTGCCGAACCGACCGCTGATCTCGACGTCGTGCCACTCCGCGCGGGCAGCGATCAGGGAGGCGACCTGGGCCTGAGTGATCGAGACCTGGGCCAGGCGGGCGTCGGTGAGGTCGACCTCGCCGGCCGAGGGCTGGGCGAAGACCAGGGACTCCAGGTCGACGCTGCGGTCCAGGTCGGCGACGTCACCGGCCCCGAAGAGATCGAGGTCGAGGTCGGGACGGCGGGGGAGCTGAAGCGAGGTCGAGGGCATACGGGTGCGCGTGAGCGGCACGAAGACTCCTGGCGGATGCGGTGGTGCGGGTGATGCGTGGAGCGTGAGGGTGTGGGGCGGGCCCGGCTCAGAAGCCGGAGACGCCCTCGCCCTCGCCGGCCTGCTCGTCGAAGCTCTCGTGCTCGAGCAGGTGCAGCACCGGGACGTTGAGGGCGCGCCGGGCCTGGTGGGTCCAGTCGATGTGGAAGAACTCGGCCACGACGTGCGGGCGGGTCAGCACGATCGCCTCGCGACCGTCGACCTCGGCGACCTTGACCTTCAGCGCGTCGACGGGGGAGACGTCGACGACCTGGCCGTCGGCGGTGGCGCCGACCTTGCGCAGCTCGGCCAGGGAGGTGTTCAGCCCCTCGGTGGCCTCGGCGAGGCACTCCTTGCGGACGTCGTCGAAGTCCACGGAGTCCAGCAGCAGCGAGGGGGAACCGATCATCCCGCCGCCGGACATGGTGCCGAAGGAGCCCTCGATCCGGGCCGCTGCGTCCTCCATCGGGAACAGCACGTGGTAGACGACGGGGCCTTCGCCCTCGTCGGTGATCTCCTCGTGCAGCGAGCGGACCTGTGCGGCGTCGGCCTCGGAGATTGCCTGCTCGACCAGGAGCACCACGTCGTACGTCATGGACCCAATCTAGCGGTGTTCGAGGCCGGGGGAGTCACCCGGCGAAGACCGACGCCAGATCGAACGCGCTGACCGTCTCCAGCTGGTCGTAGGTGCACGACTCCGGAGCCCGGTCGGGCCGCCAGCGCTTGAACTGGGTGGTGTGCCGGAAGCGGCGTCCCTCCATGTGGTCGTAGCCCACCTCCAGCACCCGCGTCGGGGCCAGCGGCACGAACGAGAGGTCCTTGCCGCCGCTCCAGCGCGACACCGTGCCGGGCACCCGATCGGGGTTGGCGATGGCGGTGTCGCCCAGGAAGTCCCACGGGTGGCCCTCCAGGTCGACGACCAGCTCCTGCAGCTCGGTCCACAGCTCGGCACGCCGGGCGTCGGTGAAGGTCGCGCAGACCCCGACGTGCTGCAGTGCGGTGCCGTCGTACAGGCCGAGCAGGAGTGAGCCGAGCAGCGGTCGCTCCGGCGTCGACGTCTTGTGCGGACGCATCCCGGCGACCACCACGTCGGCGGTCCGGGCGTGCTTGACCTTGATCATGGTGCGCTGGTTGGGGGTGTACGCCGACTCGGCGCGCTTCCCGATCACGCCGTCGAACCCGGCGCCCTCGAACTCGGTGAACCAACGCTGCGCCTCGGCCGGGTCGTCGGTGATCTTGGCGAGCTGGATCCGGCCCCCGACGTCGAGGTGGCTCAGCACCGACTCCAGGGCGGCCCGGCGCTCGCGGAACGGCAGCGGCAGGCAGTCGACCTGGTCCAGGGCGAGCAGATCGAAGGCGACGTACGACGCCGGCCGCTCCACCGACAGCCGCGCGATCCGCGACGCGGCCGGATGGATCCGCTCCTGCAGCATCTCGAACTCCAGGCGCCCCTCGTGGGCGAGGAACAGCTCCCCGTCGAGCACGCACCGTGCCGGGATGGTCTCGCGCAGCGCCTCCACCAGCTCGGGGAAGTAGCGCGTCAGCGACTTCGCCGTCCGCGACGCCAGCTCGATCTCGTCGCCGTCGCGGAAGACGACGCAGCGGAAGCCGTCCCACTTCGGCTCGAAGCTCACCCCACCCGTGGTCGGGACCTTCGCGGCGGGCTTGGCCAGCATCGGCAGGAGCGGCGGCATCACGGGAAGGTCCATGCCTCCACCGTAGTGTCGGTGGGCCGCTTTACGGTGCTTGCACATGGGCGAGATGATGCCGGGGTCCGCGGAGTGAGATGCGCTTGACGATTCTGAGTGGCCGACAGTGGAAACTCCCCGGAGGAACCGCTTCCATGGGTTGGTGCAATCGCTTGCCGAGGGCGTGGAGCGAGACTATGCGGAGGCTAGGGACTCCGCGCGGCGCAGGGATCCTCAGCGCGCTGGCCATCAAGCCGAGGCGACGTGGAAGCAGCTGCTTGAACGCTGGGGCAACGGCTGGCCCGTTGTCAATCGACGGTACATCGTTGGCCCGGGTGGCGAGACCGGTGAGACAGACCTCATTGTTTTGCGGCCCGACTACCCGGTCCATCTGATGGACGAATCGGCAATCTTGGTCAGCGGTGTCGCAGCTGCCTTTTCATGCAAGTTGACGATGCGGCCGCGTGACATTGCCGAGGCGATCCTGCAGAAGCGACAGATTATGAGCGCTGGCGGCGGGGCTCGCGGTTGGGGCGAAGAACTCATGCACGCGAGTTTCTCCTTTGGGTTGCTGGCGCACTCGGCCGACCTTGGTAGTCGTTCGGGGGCAGTTGCAGATGCTGTTCGGCACCACTACGACCGGATTGCGCACGACCCGAAGTCGCCCTTGGTGATCTGGGTTCTCATGGCCGGCGCCAGGGTGCGCTCTCGTCAATGCCCAGAGTGAGGTTCGTCGGCTCCTGCGTCAGGGAACATGAGGGAGGCGGTCAACCGTTCAACGAAGGCCGGAAGGACCTGTCGCGCGGTGTCGTGGAGGATCTGAAGCGATACGTTCCAGTAGCCGTGGACGATCTTGTTCCGCAACTGCGTGGGCTTGGACCACTCGATCTCTGGGTGCGCGGCTTTGAAATCGCGAGGAAGCTGGTTCGCGGCTTCCCCGAGGACCATGAAGTTCCACAGGACTGCATCGCGCCGGAGCGTGTCCACGCCAAGGCTCTCGACATCCAGATCGCCGATCACATTCTGAATCGTCGTGGCAGCGTCGATCATCTCCCGGAGGAGTAGGTCCTCACGCCGTATAGAACGGCCGTGCGTCGTGAAGCACCTGCTCGCGGAGGTACTTGTTCACCGAACTGCGGTCGACGAGATCCACGGGCCGTCCGAGGATCTGGGATAGTTCGTCCTCGAGGCCGAGGAAGTCCCAGGTCGCGATGGTTCCGGGCTTGAGCTCGTACAACAGATCGATGTCGCTGTCGGAAGTGGCCTCGCCGCGGCTCACCGAGCCGAACACCTCCAGGCGTGCGACGCCGTATCGCTCACACGCTTCGCGTAGGCGCTCGACATCGACGGTGTCCATGTCAACATCGTAGGCGGGAACCCATGCTGACAGCCACGTTTGTCCTTGACGTCTGACGCCACTTCCGTCGCACCGGCTCCAGGAGCACGATCGCAAGGAGTGCTGGAGTCGCAGGGCGGGATCTGGATGGACGCGTTCTAGGCGGGCCGAAGCGTCGGCACAGCGGACGGGAGCCGGAGATGCGCGTCGGAGTTTCCCGCATGGTGACCGGCATCGCCTACGAGACCGTGCAGTCACCGTCGGGCACCCTGTCGCCGCGCTATCCGATGTCGGAGGTCGCCGGAATGCCTGCGTTCGGCGGGGGTGAGCGGCGGGAGAACCGGATTTGAACGTTCTCGGCGCTAGGATGACCGAGTGAGTGACCAGGCCAGCGACCAGACGGGCGAGAAGATCATCGGGTATGTCCCCGGAGTCTTCGACCTCTTCCATGTGGGTCACCTGAATATGCTTCGCCAGGCGCGCAGCCGCTGCGACATCCTCGTGGCCGGCATCGTCTCCGACGAGATGTGCGAGCAGGGCAAGGGGATCCGGCCCACGGTGCCGCTGGTCGAGCGGGAGGCGATCGTCGACGCGATCGGCATCGTCGACGCGACGTACGTCGAGACGACGCTCGACAAGCGTGACGCCTGGCGCGACGTGCGCTTCCACCGCCTGTTCAAGGGCGACGACTGGAAGGGCACGCCCAAGGGCGACAACCTGGAGAAGCAGATGGCCGAGGTCGGCGTCGAGGTCTGCTACTTCCCGTACTCCATCCAGACCTCCAGCACCGCGCTGCGCCAGCACCTCAAGCGCGCCGCGGAGGCTGTTTCTTGACCTCACCTGCCCGGGTGCGGATCGATCACGACGGGCTCTTCCTCAAGGGTGTCGGCGGATCCAGCCCCGCGGTCCTGGTCTACTTCGACGACCGCCACATCTGGTCGTTCACCCCTGGCAGCGACGGCACGCAAACGCAGGGGGGCACCCAGATCGCGTGGCCACACGTGCTCACGCCGTACCTCGACGGCGTCGTCCGGCTCAAGGTCGCGACCCTCGACGGGGAGGTCCTCGGCGACGTCGAGCACCGGTTCGGTGAGGCGACGACCCGGGTCGCGTTCGTGGACAAGGACGGCCACCCGTATGCGATCGACAAGATGGGGCACCTGACCCGCTCCTTCGAGTCCACCTCGGACGAGATCAAGGCCGAGATCCTGGTCGGCTCCCAGACCGTGATCCGCGAGCTGCGCGAGCGCTGCGGCGTCGAGGCGTGGCTCGGCTACGGCGCCCTGCTCGGTGCCGTCCGCGAGGGCGGCATGATCGCGCACGACTCCGACACCGACATCTGCTACTTCTCCGAGCACACCGCTCCGGCCGACATCATCCGCGAGACCTACAAGATCGAGCGGCTGCTCAAGGACCTGGGCTGGGACGTGCTCCGGATGTCGGGCGGTGACCTCAAGGTGATCTGGCCGCTCTCGGACGGCCGCAACTGCCACATCGACATCTTCTCGTCGTTCTTCGTCGGCGACGTCTACTACATCCTCGGCGAGCACGGCGACACCTACGCCCGCGCCGACCTGCTGCCGCTCACGACGGTCACCCTGGACGGCTACGAGTTCCCGGCGCCGGCCAACCCCGAGGCGATGCTCGTCTACCTGTACGGCGAGTCGTGGCGGGTCCCGGACCCCGCGTTCACCCCGTACATCGACCCGGTCATCATGGGCCGGCTCAACGGCTGGCTGCGTGGCTTCCGCACCCGGATGGGGGACTGGACCGTCACGCTGCGTGGCACCGCGGGCCCGAAGTCCACGGTCGCCACCACCGGCTCCGACTTCGCTGCCTGGGTGCACGAGCGGATCGCTCCGGACTCCCGCGTGCTCGACCTCGGTGCCGGCAACGGTCGCGACGGTCTGTGGTTCGCCCAGCAGGGGCACGCGGTGCGCTCCTCGGACTACTCGCGGCGTTCGGCCGTGGAGGTGCGGGCCCTGAAGAAGGCCACCGGCGAGCAGAACATCGTGCCCCGCCAGGTGATCCTCAACGAGACCCGGCACGTGTTCCACCTGATCGGCGAGCTGGCCCGCACCCCGCACCACATCTACGCACGTCAGCTGCTCGGCTGCCTCGACGAGGCCGCCCGGCAGAACCTCTTCCGGATCGGCGCCAGCACCCTGCGCGCCGGCGACGGCACCGCGGAGAACGGTCCGCTGGCGATGTGGCTGGAGTTCGCGGTCGAGGCACCCGGTGCCCCCGCCCCGGCGCCTGCCGGTCTGGTCCAGCGGCTCGACCCCGACGTCCTCGTCGCCGAGATCGCGGCCAGCGGAGGCCACGTCGACTACCTGGAGATCGCTCCCGGCGTCGACATGTTCGATAATGAAGACCCGGCCGTCGCACGCATGCGCGTGACCTGGCCGGCCCCGTCACAGCAGAAGGAGACCCTCTGATGGTCAACGCCACCGGCGAGAAGGCGAAGGACGTCGCCCGCAAGGTCCGCGACAAGGTCCGGGGGTCGAAGGCGTTCGAGCGCACTCTGCGCAGCCGCGTCGCAGCCCTGGAGGCCGAGCTCGAGGCCGACCGCCAGCTGCACCGCAAGATCGCCGAGCTCTCCGACGTCGTCGCCGAGCTCCTGGTCCCGATCCAGGACCGCGACGAGAAGCAGGTCCGCGAGCTCCTGTCGCAGTACCGCAAGACCATCTGAGTCTCCCGTGACGTCTGCCGAGATCACGGCCGAGGGGATCTGGCTCACCGAGGCCCCCCACGAGCCGGTGATGGTCCATTTCGACGACCGGTACCTGTGGTCCTTCACCCCCGAGCGCGACGGTGAGGAGCACGAGGGACGGGTCTTCGTCGCCTGGCCAGGCAACCTGGTCCGCTTCCTGCACGGCATCACCGAGCTGCGGCTGCAGAGCGTGGACGGCTCGACCGTCTGGTTCGACGCCGAGCACCGGTTCGGTGACTCCACCGAGCGCATCGCCGTGGTCAACAAGGCCGGCGAGCCGCTCTCGGTCGACAAGGTCGGCCACCTCGGCCGTGCCTTCCTGGAGACCCCCGCCGAGATCAAGCGCGAGATCCTGGTCGCGACCCAGGAGGTCCTCGCGGTGCTGCGCGAGGAGGCCGGCGTCGACGCCTACCTCTGCTACGGCGCGCTGCTCGGCGCGGTCCGCAACGGGAAGATGATCGGCCACGACTCCGACGTCGACCTGTGCTTCTACAGTCACCAGACCACGCCGGTCGACATCATCCGGGAGAGCTACCGGGTGGAGCGGATCGTGCGCGCCCAGGGCTGGCTCGTCACCCGTATGTCGGGCGGCGACATCAAGGTCGTCCGGGTGCTCTCGGGTGGCCTGAAGTGCCACATCGACATCTTCGGCGCCTTCACCATCCCCGGTGGGCACGGCGAGGGCGGGCGCACGTTCTACCAGTTCGGCAACCGCTCGGGCAGCTTCGACGCCGCCGCGGACCTGCTGCCGCTGGGCACCGTCACCCTGGAGGGCCTGGAGTTCCCGGCCCCGAAGAACCCCGAGGCGATGCTCGCCTTCGTCTACGGTCCGCACTGGAAGGTGCCGGACCCGTCGTTCGTCCACCGCGACAACCCGATCGGCGTGGTGCGGCTCAACGGCTGGTTCCGCGGCTTCCGCGACGACCTGCCCGCCTGGAACGACGTCTACGACCAGCGTGCCCGTGAGATCGGCCGTACGCCGACCACGTTCGCGCAGTGGGTGGCCGGCCAGATCGACCCCACCGACAAGGTCGCCGACCTCGGTGCCGGCACCGGTCGTGACACCCGCTACTTCGCCGCCGCCGGTCACGCGGTGCGGGCGATCGACTTCTCCCGGCGCTCGTTCGCCCGGACCCGCCGGATCCCCGGCCAGGTCCGTGCCGACCAGACCATGTTCAACGAGCTGCGACGGGTGCTGGTGCTCGGCGCCCGGCTCGCTCGCAACCCGCGCCACCTCTACGCCCGGCACCTGCTCGGGTGCCTCAACGAGGAGGCCCGGACCAACCTCTACCGGATGGCGTCGGTGGCCCTGCGCGGCGGCCAGGCGATGTTCCTGGAGTTCCAGGCCTGTGCCCCCGATGCTCCCGAGCCGCAGCCGCACGGACTGGTGCGCCGACTCGACCCGGACCTGATCGCCGCCGAGATCACCGCCGCCGGTGGGCGGATCGACTACCGTGAGACCGTCGAGGGTGCCGACATGTTCGACCTCCCCGACCCGGCCGTGTGTCGTATGCGCGTCACCTGGCCCGCCCCAACGAAAGTGAGCAAGTGATGGCTGCCGTCGAGACCCTGCGCGAGCGCGTGGAGCGACTGGAGGCCGAGGTCGCGGACAACCGCGTCCTGCGGCGTCGGGTGGAGGAGCTGACCGACCAGGTCGCCCAGATCCTGATCGCGATCGAGGACGGTGACCACGCCCGCGTCGACGAGCTGACCGCCGCCCTGCGAGCCTCGATCTGACGTGTCCGCCACCGAGATCACTCGCCGTGGCCTCCGCGTCGACGGCGCACCGCAGCAGCCGCTGCTGATCTTCTTCGACGACCAGTACGTCTGGTCGTTCACCCCCGGTCGTGACGGCACCCTCGACGCGGGCACGGCACGGATCGAGTGGCCGCGCGCGCTGGTGCCGTACCTGACCGGCAGCACGCACCTCCGGCTGGCGACGTACGACGGCACCGTCGTGCTGCACGACGCCGAGGTCGCCTTCGATGACGCCCCGACACGGGTGGCCTTCGTGGACGAGACCGGGGCGCCGTACTCGATCGACAAGGTCGGCCATCTGGCGCACGCCTTCGAGGAGACCTCCTCCGACGTCAAGGCCGAGCTGCTGGAGGCCTCGGCGCTGGTGCTCAAGGAGCTGCGCGAGCGCTGCGGGGTGGAGGCCTACCTCTGCTACGGCGCGCTGCTCGGCGCCGTGCGCCAGGGCACCATGCTGGGCCACGACTCCGACGTCGACCTGTGCTACTACACGCACCACACCACGCCCGCCGACATCATCGCCGAGAGCTACCGGATCCAGCGCGCGCTGCGTGAGCTGGACTGGAACGTGCTGCGGATGTCGGCCGGCGACATCAAGGTGATCTGGCCGCTCTCGGACGGCCGCGGCGCCCACATCGACATCTTCTCGGCGTTCACCATCCCCGACAGCAGCGGCGGCACGTTCTACCAGTTCGGCAACCGCAACGGGAAGTTCGACGTCGAGGCCGACCTGCTCCCGCTCGGCACCATCGAGCTGGAGGGACGCGAGTTCCCCGCACCGAAGCACCCCGAGGCGATGCTGTCGTTCATCTACGGCGAGAACTGGCGGGTGCCCGACCCGGGCTTCCGCTACCAGGACTCACCGATCGGCACCCGCCGCCTCGACGGCTGGTTCCGGGGCTTCCGCACCGAGGTCCCGCTGTGGCTCTCGGTGCTGACGCCGCCGGGGATCGACCGGATCCCGACCGGCCCCTCGGAGTTCGCCCGCTGGGTCGAGCCGCAGCTGGGGGAGGGGGCCAAGGTCGTCGACCTCGGCGCCGGCAACGGCCGCGACTCCTTCCACTTCGGCGAGCACGGGCACGACGTGCTCGCGATGGACTACTCCCGTCCCGGCTTGGGCACGATGCGCCGGATCCGTGAGGAGCGCAGCGTCGAGACGCCCGAGCTCGCCGAGCGGGTGCTGGTCGACATGATCGTGCTCAACGAGGCCCGGATGGTGATGCACCTGATCGGGCAGCTCTCCCGCGACCCGCACCACCTCTACGCCCGCGGCCTGATCGGCTCCCTCGACGAGGAGGCCCGCCACCACCTCTTCCGGCTCGCCTCGGCGACGCTGCGCGGGGGCCGGGCGCTCTTCCTGGAGTTCTCCGCGACCCGCCCCGGTGCGGACCTGCCGATGCCGGAGCCGGTCGGCCTGACCCGTCGCTTCGACGTGGACTGGCTCAGTGCCGAGCTCGCCCGCTACGGCGGCGTGATCGAGTATCTCGAGGTCGCACCGGGCACCGACATGTACGACCTCCCCGACCCCGCCGTGGCGCGGATGAAGGTGGTCTTCCCGCGGGGGTGAGCCCCGTGACCCGACTCGCGTCAACTAGTGTGTGACGCGCTTTCCCCGGTTGGTCTGCCGGCAGGGCCCGCCTGACTTTGAATCAGGACTAGCGACGTAGGTTCGACTCCTACCCGGGGAGCCACACCGCCCGACGCGCTGCGCCCGCGCCGACGACGGCGCCGACGACTGCGCTGACGATTCGCGGGTGCTCGTCCGGTCCGCCGCCGGCCCTCTCCGGATGGATCGAGGACCAATCTTTACCTGAGCGTTACCCAAGAATCCCCTGAGTCAGCCAAGGTATGGGGGTTCGGGCGACCTGGGGACCCCAGTGTCAGTGGCGTCGCCTCCACCGCACCTCAGTTGGAGCAACGTGTTCAGCACCTCACGTCTTCGGGTCGGCGCTCTGAGCGTGGCCACCCTCGCGGTCGCCTGCAGCGGCCTCACTCTGGCAGCACCGGCCCACGCGGCCGACACCACCGACCCGGGCCAGACGGTCCGGCTGCTCGGGATCAACGACTTCCACGGCCGGCTCGACAGCCGGCGCGACACCCCCATCTGGAACAACGGGTCGCAGAGCACCCAGGCCGCGATCCCGCTGCGCCTGGGCGAGGTGCTCGACAGCGAGCGTGACGACGCCACCCGGGCGGGCTTCGCCGGCAGCCTCTTCCTCTCGGCCGGCGACAACGTCGGCGCCTCGCTGTTCAACTCCTCGAGCTACGAGAACGCCGACGGGTCGGCCAACCCGGACAAGCCGACGATCGACGTGATGAACGCGCTCGGTCTGCAGGTCTCGGCCACCGGCAACCACGAGTACGACAAGGGCTGGACCGACCTGCGCGACCGGATCGTGCCGCAGGCGTCGTACGGCTATGTCGCGGCGAACGTCGTCGACACGGCCACCAAGAAGCCGGTCTTCGCCCCGTACAAGATCATCACCGTCGGCAACCTCAAGGTCGGCGTGATCGGGGCGATCACCGACGAGCTGCCCACCCTGGTCAACCCGACCGGTCTGACCGGCCTGACCATCGGCGACCCGGTCGCGGCGGTCAACACCTACGCGCAGCAGCTCACCGACGGCGACCAGAGCAACGGCGAGGCCGACATCGTGGTCGCGACGCTGCACGCCGGTGCCCCCGAGGGCACCTCGGACTGCTCGACGATGATCCCCGCCCTCACCGACGCCCAGTGCCTGGAGCGCGAGGTCGCCCAGGGCGGCACCTTCGCCGCCATCGTGACCAAGCTCAGCGCCAAGGTGAACGCGATCTTCACCGGCCACACCCACAAGAGCTACGCCTGGAACGCGCCGGTCCCCGGCCAGCCGGGCCGGACCCGCCCGATCATCCAGACCGGCGACTACGGCGACTATGTCGGTGAGGTCGACCTGACCGTCCACGGCGCCGGTACGGCGACCCCGTCGGTGACCGCGAGCCAGCCGGCCAACCTCGCCACGGCCAACGTCGTCCCGGACATGAGCCGCCCCAACCTGCAGGCGGTCAAGGCGATCCTCGACCCCGCGATCGACAAGGCCACGGCCAAGGGCAACCAGGTCGCGGGCTACATCAAGGACGACATCACCACCGCCTACGAGGGTGGGACGTACGGCGCCGACGGCACCGGCGACTACACGATCGCCGCCTCCGACCCGCGCACCGGGCGCGACCAGCGCCAGCTCGAGTCGACGCTGGGACACCTCGTCGCCGACGCCCTGGCCGACACCTCCATCCCGGGTACCGAGGGGTTCGGCAAGCCCGACCTCGCCTTCACCAACTCCGGTGGCCTGCGCGACGAGCTGCTCTACGGCGGTGATACCAGCACCAACGCTGACAACGGCGACGGCGTGGTGACCTACGCCGAGGCCAACAACGTGCTGCCCTTCACCAACACCGTGGTCTACGGCCGGATGCGTGGCTCGGACATCGTGAAGGTCTTCGAGGAGCAGTGGCAGACCGTCCAGTCGACCACCGACGGCACCTGGTCGATCCCGGCCCGTCCGTTCCAGGCGATCCAGGTCAGTGACAACGTCCGCGTCGTGCTGTCGGGCTCGAACACGATGGACCAGACCTACACCCCCGACCAGTGGCGCACCTACGCTCACGTCAAGGCGGTCTACCTCGACGGCAAGCCGATCGACCCGGCGAAGACCTACACCGTCTCCACGCTCAGCTTCCTGTCCACCGGCGGCGACAACTTCGCCGCGTTCAAGAACGGCACCTG
This sequence comes from Nocardioides sp., assembly GCF_030150155.1. Lineage (GTDB taxonomy): Bacteria > Actinomycetota > Actinomycetes > Propionibacteriales > Nocardioidaceae > Nocardioides. Next base: position 106,421 of record NZ_JASLGR010000034.1, on the reverse strand, counting down.
GAGCGACGTCGGCAAGACCGACTCCGAGCTGTGGATCGACAGCTTCTGGAAGCAGCTGCACGCCTCCACCACCGACGCCGCGACGGCCGACTTCGGTCGCCGGGCGATCTGGAGCGACGACCTGCCGGCCACCCTGGTGCCCGGTCGGACCTACACGACGCACCTGTCCAACCTGGACCTGACCTCGCTGGGTACGCCGAAGGCGCTCACCCTCACGGTCAGCAACGGCACCGCCGAGCTGGCCCACGCCGACGTCACCGCTGCCGGTGCCGCGACGCTGACCTTCACGGTCCCCGCCGACGCCACCGCGCTGCGGTTCACCACCAGCAGCCCCAGCGCCGCGACGATCACGCACTTCGACCTCGCCGTCGCCACCGCTGCGGCGGCCGCCACGACCACGACGGTCGCGGTCACCACGCCGGCCGGCGCGAAGCCCGGTGCCTCGCTCGCCCTCAAGGCGACCGTCGCTCCGGCCGGTGCCGCGGGCACGGTGCGGTTCTCCGTCAACGGGACCGCGATCGGTGCGCCGGTGAGCGTCAACGCCTCGGGCACTGCCACCACGACGTACGTCGCGAAGACGGCCGGCAAGCTCAGCGTCACCGCTGCGTTCACCCCGACCGACGCGGCGGCCTTCGCTGCCTCCACGGCGGCACCGGTCAGCTACACCGTGGTGCCGGCGACGCCGGTCGCGGTCGCAGGCCGGATCACCGCCACCGCCACCACCGTCAAGGTCGGCAAGGTCAAGCGGCCCGGGGTGAAGCTGGTCGTCACCGGAGTCAACGGCGCCCTGGCCAACGGCACCGTCACGATCACCGGCCCCGGCGTCCGCAAGGTCACTGTCACGATCCGCAACGGCCGCGCCACCACCGCGCTGCCGAAGCTGATCAAGCGCGGCTCGAAGAAGGTCGCCCTCACGTTCCGCTACAGCGGTAGCCCCACGGTCAAGGCCGTCACGGTCACGAAGAAGTTCAAGGTGAAGCACTGATGCGCACTCGCACCACGGCCGCCCGTACGGCGGCCACGTCCCTGACCGCGATGGCGTTGGTGGGTGCCGGCCTGGCCCTCGCCCCCGTCGCGCACGCGAACCCGACCGGCACCGGTCTGGTGATCAACGAGGTCTACGGCGCCGGTGGCAACACCGGGGCCCTGTACAACGCCGACTACGTCGAGATCTACAACCCGACCTCGGCCGCGATCGACCTCACCGGCGTCTACCTGCACTACCGGTCGGCGACCTACTCCGGCGCCGCCTACTCCAACATCGCTCCGCTCAGCGGTGCGGTGCAGCCGCACGACTACTACCTGGTGCAGGCCAGCGCGGCCGGCACCGTCGGGAGCGCGTTCAGCTCCGACCTGGTCAGCAACCCGGCCCTCAACCTGGCCGCTGCCGGCGGTCAGGTCTTCCTGAGCACCAGCAGCAGCGCCGTCACCACCACCGGCAACCTGGCCGGGACCAGCGGCATCATCGACCTGGTCTCCTCCAGTGCCGCGACTGCCTACGAGGGCACCGTCGGCACCGCCACCGGCACCGCGGCGCTGTCGCTGAACCGCACCAACCACGTCGACACCGATGTCACCTCCGCCGACATCACCACCGCGGCCCCGACCCCGCAGAAGTCCTCGGGGGTCATCCCGCTCGGTGTCGCCACGGTGGCGGACAAGGCGTTCGTGACGAACACGGCGATCACCCCGTTCTCGGTGGTCGGCTCGGGCGGCACCTCGCCCTACACCTACACCGTCCAGTCCGGCAGCCCGCTTCCGGCCGGACTGAGCCTCAGCGCTGCCGGCCAGATCAGCGGCACGCCGACCGCCGCGGGCACCTTCCCGGTCAAGGTCGACGTGACCGACTCCGCCGCCACCCCGGCCACGGTGACGGCCAGCTTCTCGATCACCGTCACCGACCACCCGCCGCTGGCCGCGACCGGCCCCGGCGACCAGGTCGGCAACAAGGGCAGCGCGATCACCCCGTTCACCGTCGCCGCGTCGGGTGGCACCGCGCCGTACACGTTCAGCGCCACCGGCCTGCCCGCCGGGCTGACGCTGGCCACCGACACCGGCACGATCAGCGGTACGCCGTCGGCGACCGGCACCTCCGCGGTGACCGTCACCGTCACCGACGCCGACCAGGCCACCACCACGGTCTCGTTCTCCATCGTGGTCGGCGGCGCGATCGTGCCGATCCACGACATCCAGGGGATCGGCAACCTGTCGCCGTACGGCGCCCAGCAGGTGACCACCCAGGGTGTCGTCACCGCGATCTACCGCACCGGGCTGAAGGGCTTCTACATCCAGGAGCCCAGCACCGACCCGGCCGCGCGCGACCGCGCCGAGATCGCCCAGTACGGCGGCAACCCGTCCAACGCGGTCTTCGTCTACCAGAGCACGATCGACGCCGGCCTCAACGTCGGTGACTCGGTCCAGGTCAGCGGCATGGTCACCGAGTTCGCGGCGGGCACCTGCACCAGCACCTGCACGCAGACCACCACCGAGATCGTGGACGCGTCCTACAAGTCGATGCCGCTGACCGTGACGAAGCTCGCCACGTCGCTCGGCACCGTGGTGCCCTACACCGGTCCCGGTGGGGGACAGGGGGTGTGGGCCGGTCTGGACACGGCTGCGGAGAAGGAGTCCCACGAGGGCGAGCTGATCGACATGCAGCCCTCGGCCGACCAGCACTGGACCGTCACCGACAACTACGACACCAACTGGTACGGCGAGATCCTGCTCGCCCGCGGTGACAAGCAGCTGATCACCCCGACCGAGATCGCCGACGCCCAGAACACCGGTGCCGTCGCCGCCGTCACGGCCGACAACAACGCGCGCAAGATCATCCTGGACGACGCCAAGGAGGGGTCGTTCTCGGGCAGCTCGGGCAAGGAGTTCTCCTGGCTCACCCCGACCAACCCGGTCCGGATCGGCTCCCAGGTGACGTTCGACTCCGGGGACAACGGCAAGCTGATCCTGATGCAGCTGCGCGACGAGTGGCACGTCCAGCCGCGTGTCGAGCTCGGCACCGCGCCCCTGGACAAGGTCGACGGCAGCCAGGTCGCGACCTTCTCCGACACCCGCACGGCCAACCTCAAGCCGGCCGACGTGCTCAAGGCCAGCGGGAAGTTCAGCATCGGCACGTTCAACGTGCTCAACTACTTCCCGACCACCGGTGACGCCTTCGAGCGCGCCAACCTGGGCACCTGCACGTACTACACCGACCGTGCCAGCGTGAAGGTCACCGACAACACCTGCACCATCACCGCGACCGGTCAGCCCGGTCCGCGTGGTGCGGCGCTCACCGCCGCCTTCTACAACCAGGAGGCGAAGATCGTGAAGGCGATCAACACGATGGGCACCGCGCAGGCCGACGGCGGCAACGCCACCGCGATCATCTCCCTGGAGGAGATCGAGAACGGGCTGCTCTACCGCTCGCTGATCAAGGGGCTCACCCCGTGGGGCACCGGTTCGTGCACGGGCACCTTCAAGCCCACCGTCGGTGCCACCTCGGCTGCTGCGGCTGGGACCGGCACGTCGCTGTCGTGCCTGCCGCCGGGCTACGACCCGACCAACGACCGCGGTCGTGACTACGGCCCGGCCCGCCTGGTCGCTGCGCTCAACGCCGCCGCCGGCTACGACCGTTGGGCCTACGTGCCCTCGCCGCCGGCCTCGAAGCAGCCGGCCGTCTCCGACCAGGACGCCATCCGGACCGCGTTCATCTACCAGCCGGCCCTGGTCGCGCCGGTGGGCGACTCGACGATCCTGACCGGTTCGGCCGCGTTCGTGAACGCACGGGAGCCGCTGGCGCAGGCGTTCAAGGCCGCCGGCTCGGCCGACAGCCACGCGTTCGAGGTGATCGTGAACCACTTCAAGTCCAAGGGGTCGGGCACCAACGACGGCACCGGGCAGGGCAACGCCAACCCGGACCGTGTCGCCCAGGCCACGGCGCTGGTGAAGTTCGCCAACGACATGGCCGACCGGGTCGGGACGCAGAGCGTCTTCCTCACCGGTGACTACAACGCCAACTCGTCCGAGGACCCGATCCAGACCATCGAGGCCGGTGGCTTCACCGAGCTCAACGGTGCCTTCAACGGCGGGGAGTACACCTACTCCTTCGACGGCATGGCCGGCTCCCTGGACCACGTCTTCGCCAACACCCGCGGCGTCAAGCTGGTCACCGGGGTCGACGTGTGGCAGATCAACGCCGAGGAGCAGGTCGCGGGGGAGTACAGCCGGGCCAACTACAACCCGGTCTTCCTTTACAACGACCAGCCGTTCCGGGCCTCGGACCACAACCCCGAGATCATCGGCATCGACCCGACCAAGCAGGTCTCCACGCCGCGCGTGGTGCTCTCCGGCGACATCGCCGCCGTCGCCGGTACGCCGACCACCGTCGGTGTCCGGGTGATCGGCGGGGACACCCTCCCGACCGGCACCGTCACTCTCAGCCTGGCCGGCACCACGCTGGCCACGGCGACGGTCAGTGCCGACACCGCCACCAGCGACGACCTGACCGATGGGGTGGCCACCCTCACCCTGCCCGCCGGGGCGCTCAAGGTCGGCGACTACGTGCTGTCGGCGTCGTACGCCGGGGTGGAGACGTCCCGGCCGTCGGTGACGCAGGTCGTGGTGCACGTCGTCGCCCCGGCGTCGGCTGCCTCCTCGGCTGCGGCCGCAGCCGCTCCGGCCGGTGCGGTGGCGCTCACCACCCTGACCTCGCGGGTGGTCAACCCGAAGGTCCACGCCAAGCGCACCCACGTCCGGGTCAAGGTCCGGATCACCGGCCACGCCCGCACCACGGTGACCGGCACGGTCAGGGTCACCATCGGCTCGGGCAAGCACGCCCGGACCCGCACCGTGCGGGTGGTGAACGGGGTGGCCACGCTGCGCCTGGGCACCATCGCCAAGCGCGGTGTGACGGTGCTCAAGGTGGCGTACTCGGGTTCGCAGGCCTACGCGGCCCGCACGCAGACCCTCAAGGTCCGCGTGCTCCGCTAGGCCCGACCGCCTGGCTCGATCACGACAGCTGGCCGCCCAGGACCCCCGAGTAGGGGGAACCTGGGCGGCCAGTTGGCTTTCAGCGGCGGCAGCCGGGGCAGCAGGGTCAGACCAGCGTCGTCTCGAGTGTCTCGGGTGCGAACAGCTGGTCCGCGGAGATCGGGTGAGCGGCGATGCCCTGGTCCAGCGCGTAGCCGAGGAAGGTGTCGAGCACGTGCCGGTTCGGCTCCAGGCCGTAGGCCCAGAAGTCGTCGCCCATCAGCTCGCGGGTGGCCGCGGCCTCGTCGAGGAACCACGGCAGCATGACGCGCAGCGCTGCGGTCTCCTCGAAGTTCTCCTCGGCCAGTGCCTTCGCCTCGGAGAACGCCTCGAAGAGGGAGCGGGCCAGCCACCTGTTCTTCTCGTACACGTCGCGGCGCAGCACCACGACGTGCATCGTCGGGAAGATGCCGGTGCGAGCGAAGTACTCCTGCTCGGCGGCGCGGGAGTCGGCGAAGAGCCGCCGGATCGGGGCGCCCTCGCCGCCGAACCCCTGCGGGGCGCGGGGTGAGTAGATCGCGTCGATCTCGCCATCGGCGAGCATCTGGGACAGGGTCTGGTCGGCCCCGATCGGGCTGACCTTGATCGAGGCCGGCAGTTCGACCTTGAGCTTCTCCGGGCGACCCGGCTCCAGCAGGCCGCCGGTCCGGTAGGAGACGGCGTCGACCGGGAGGTCGTACTCGTCGGCGAGGATCCCGCGGATCCACACGTTGGCGGTGAGCTGCCACTCGGCGATCCCGACGGTGCCGCCGGCGAGCTGCATCGGCTCGGTGACCTCGGAGCCGGCACGGACGTAGATCCCGCTGTGCCGGAAGAAGCGCGACGGGAAGACCGGGATCGCGACGAACGGCGGGTTCTCCCGGGTCAGCCCCAGGACGTACGACGACAGCGACATCTCGGCGGCGTCGAACTCGCCGAACCGTGCCATCCGGAAGAAGGTCTTCTCGACCTGCTGCGGCAGGTAGGTGAGGTCGACTCCGGCGACCGTGACCCGGCCGTCGCGCAGCGCCTCGGTGCGGTCGTAGCGCTCGCACGCCAGCGTGATCGGGACGCTCACGCCTCACGCCCCCGCGGTGCCGAGCCGGTGAGGAACGCTCCGACGACCTTGTTGAACGCCTCGGGCTGCTCGAACATCGGCCAGTGCCCGGCGTCGGTGATCATGTCGAACGAGGCGTTCGGCATGATCTCCGCGGCGCGCCGGCCGACCTCGGGCGGCGTGGTCGGGTTGTGGTCGGACCACAGGATCAGGGTCTCGTGGGGGAGGGCGGCCAGGTCGGCCTCGGTCAGCATGTACGGCCGGTTGGCGGCACCGGGGGCCTGGGCGACGAGCTTCGGCATCGCCTCGCGCGAGTCGGGCAGGCAGTAGATCTGGTAGCGGGTCTCGACCAGCTCGTCGGTGACCGTCTCAGGCTTGTACATCAGCCACTCCAGGCGCTGGCGCACCGACTCACGGCTCGGTGCCTCCAGGGCCTTGGTGGTCACCGAGGCGACCTGGTCCCCGACGTTGGCTGCCTCGGCGGCGCGTGCCTCGTCATCGAGGAGGATGCCGGCACCGGTGACGTGCACCATCTTCCCGACCCGGTGGGGGTACGCCTTGGCGACGTACAGCATGATCCAGCCACCGAGGCTCTGGCCGACGATGTCGGCCTGCTCGATCCCGGCCGCGTCCATGAAGGCGATCACATGCTCGGCGAAGGTCGGAGCGACGTAGTCGACGTCGGTCGGCTTGTCGGTGAAGCCGTGGCCGAGGGCGTCGATGGCGTGCACGCGGAAGCCCTGCGCGGCCAGGTCGGTGATGTTGCGGCTCCACCCCTCGACGTGACCGGTGATGCCGCTGAGCAGGATCACGTGGCGGTCGCCGGTGCCGGCCTCCAGGGCGCGGGTGCGCCACGGTCCGGCCTGGTAGAAGCGCACCTCGGCGCCAAGGGTGTCGGTCCAGATGGTCATCTCAGTGTCCTGCTTCTTTCAGAGTCAGCGTGTGGGAGTAGAGGTCGAGGGGGCCGACACCGGCAGCGCCGAGGATGTTCCACATCAGCATCGGGTTGAGGCCGAGCGCGACGAGTCCGTGGGCGTCGAGGGCCAGCACTGCCTCGAGCTCGGCGGGGGAGAGGTCGTAGCCCGCCAGGAAGCCGCGCGGATCGGCGAGTAGCTCCTGCGGGGCGGTCGGCCGGCGGTCGAGGTCGTGGGCGAGGTGGCTGAGGGCGACGAGGGTCATCGGACCGCCTCGATCCCGGCGATCGCGAGCTCGGTGATGCCGATCCCGGTGACCCACGGGGCCATCGGGGCGTAGGCCAGCGTGCGGGCGGGGCCACCGGCGCAGGCGGCGGCAGTGAGCCACGTCCTGATCTCGAGCGCTCCGTTGCCGGCCTCCTCGAGGATCTCGGCATCGGTCATCGCGGCGATCGCGTCGAGCTCCCCGGCTTCGAACCAGTCGAGGACCCGGCGGTCCCACTCCTCGTTGATCTCGCCCATCCGGGGGACGGCGACCCAGTGCGAGAGGGCGCCGAGGCCGAGCACCGCCACCGTGGTCTCGGCGGGGAGCTCCTCGATCGCGCGACGCAGCGCGACCCCCAGCCCCTGGCAGCGCTTCAGCGTCGGCAGCGGCGGTTGGTTGCAGCTGAGGTAGAGCGGAACGACGCGACGCTGCTGCAGCCCCAGACGCTTGACCGGGACCAGGAAGCCGTGGTCGAGCGGCATCTCGTGGGCGATCGCGACGTCGAACTCCGCCGCGACCAGCGAGGCGTGCAGCGCCTGGGCGGTCTGCGGTGCGCCCGCGACGTCGTCGACCGGGATGCCGTGCTCGCGGATCGCCCGGTGGATCTCGGCGGAGCCGATCGCGAAGATCGGGAGGTTCTCCAGTCCGAACGCCTCCTGGTGGTCGGGGGCGATCAGGACGATGACGTCGGGGTCGGCGGCGGCGATCTCGGCTGCCATCGCGTCCCAGGCGGCGGCCAGCGCGGCGCCGTTGTCGGAGTCCGCATGCGGGGCGCGGACGATGCCACTGACATGCGACGTGGTGCCGGCGAAGACAAGGGTGCCCATAGGCCAGACGGTCGCATGTGACCGTGCTCACTGTCAACTGACACGACATGATGTTGTCCATCTGGCGCGATCGAGCGATCGCCTATCATTGCCCCGTGAGCCTCAGGAGTGCGCAGAAGCAGATGACCCGCAGCCTGCTTCTGGCATCGGCCCTCGAGGTCTTCGGTGAGAAGGGGTACGTCGGCACGACCGTCGACGACATCGCTGTTCGGGCGGGGGCCAACCGAGCCACGTTCTACCTGCACTTCTCGTCGAAGTCGGAGCTGATCGCGGCGCTCCTCGGCGAGGTCTCCGAACTGGTCGTCTCGACCGACAAGCCGACCCTCACCGAGGTGGTCGCCTCGGGCGAGCGCGGCAAGATCGAGGCGTTCTTCGCGCGCCGGTTCGACCATTGGCCGCAGATGATGCCGTACGTCGTCGTGGCGAATCAGGCTGCGGACGTGGAGGCCGCGGTGCAGGTGATGGTCGATCACTGGCATGAGACGGCGATCGCCGAGATCACCGAGGGCCTCACGATCGCCGGTCGCTTCGCGCCGGAGACCCGTCGGGCGCGCGCTCTGGCCGCCTTCGCGCAGCTGGAGTACTACTCCCGGCGCTGGGCCCACGTCGGCGGGTGGACCGACCTGGTCACCCGCCCGACCGCGCTGCACGTGCTGACCGACTCCTGGTACTCGCTGCTCGTCGGCTGAGCGACCTTCGCGACACCGAACGCCCCTGGGGATGACCCCAGGGGCGTTCTTCGTCTCTCGATTGACAGTCTGTCGAGTGAGTCTGCATGATGTGCGTCACGTTCAGTGACCACAGTCACACGATTCATCGGAGGAACCCGTGAGCTACTACGTCGGCATCGACATCGGCGGCACGTTTACCGACGCCGTCCTCTTGGACGACGAGGGAGTGGCACGCCTGCTCAAGACGCCGACCACCCTCGACGACCCCGCCCGCGGCGTGAACAACGCGCTCGCCCTGGCGGAGGCCGAGCTCGGCCTCGAGGAGGGCTCGCTGCTCTCCCAGGTCGACTACTTCGGTCTCGGCACCACGGTCGCGACCAACGCGCTGATCGAGCGCAAGGGCGTCAAGACCGGCATCCTGACGACCAACGGGTTCCGCGACACGCTGCTGATCCAGCGTGGCATGGGCCACTGGGCGGGCAAGGAGATCCACGAGATCACGCACTTCTCGCGACGTGAGCATCCGCAGCCGGTGGTCCCGCGTGAGCTGACTGCCGAGGTCGTCGAGCGGATCGACTACAAGGGCGCGGTGATCGCCCCGCTCGACGAGGAGTCGGTCCGGGTCGCCGTACAGGGTCTGCTCGACCAGGGGGTGCAGGCGATCGCCATCGTGCTGCTCTGGTCCTTCCGCAACCCGGCCCACGAGCTGCGGGTCGCCGAGATCGTGCGCGAGATGGCGCCTGAGGTCTACCTCTCGGTCTCCTCGGACCTCGCCCCGGTGCTCGGCGAGTACGAGCGCACCGCGACCACCGCCCTCAACGCCTACCTCGGGCCGCACGTGGCGCGCTACATGGCGAGCCTGCAGGAGTCGCTGCACCGCCGCGGCATGACCGGGACGCTGCGCATCCTCGACTCCGGCGGTGGCGTGATCACCCCCGAGCGCTGCGGTGAGACGGCCGTCTCCGTGCTCACCTCAGGGCCGACCGGCGGCGTGCTGGCCTCGGCCAAGCTGGCCGAGCAGCTCGGCACCCCGAACGTGCTGACCACGGACATGGGTGGCACCTCGTTCGACGTCGGGATGATCCTGGACTTCGAGCCGGTGGTGAGCCCGCGCCAGGAGGTCAACGGCTACCACGTGCTCAAGCCGGCCGTGCAGGTCACCGCGATCGGTGCCGGCGGCGGCTCGATCGCCCAGGTGGTCGACGGCCAGCTGCTCGTCGGCCCGGAGTCGGCCGGATCGGTGCCCGGTCCCGCCTGCTACATGCGCGGCGGCACCCGCCCGACGGTGACCGACGCCGACGTCGTGCTCGGCATCATCGACCCCGAGTACTTCCTCGGCGGCACCTTCGCCCTGGACCGCGACGCCGCCGTCCGCGCGGTCAAGGAGCACGTGGCCGACCCGCTCGGCATCTCGGTGGAGGAGGCGGCGGCCGGGATCAAGCAGATCGCCGACCACAAGATGGCCGACCTGCTCGACACGTTGACCGTCGGCAAGGGTCACGACCCGCGGGACTTCGTCGTCTATGCGTACGGCGGCGCCGGCGGTGCCCACTGTCACGGCTTCGGCCACGAGCTCGGCGTGCAGTCGGTGATCGTGCCGTCGACCGCCACGGTGCACTCGGCGTTCGGCGCTGCGATGAGCGACCTGCACGTCTCCGCTGAGTTCTCCGACCCGCTGGCCACGCCGGTGTGGGAGGGCGCGGCGGCGATGCTGCCGGCCGACCGGATCGCGGAGAACCTCGCCCGACTGGAGGCCCAGGTCCGCACCCAGCTCCTGGACTCGGGTGCCGAGGAGGACCGGATCCACGTGCTGCGCTACGCCGAGGTCCGCTTCCGGATGCAGTCCAAGAGCCTCTCGGTGGCGCTGCCGGCCGGCGAGCTGACCGCGGCCGACATGCAGGACCTGCTCGACGCCTTCATCGCCCAGTTCGAGGAGCTCTACGGCCCTGAGGCGGTCTTCACCGGCGCCGGTGTCGAGATCCCCTCGGTCCGAGTCCAGGCCAAGGGCGAGCTGAACAAGCCGGAGATCACCACGGTCATCTCCGGTGGCTCGGCGCTGGAGGTCGAGCGACCCAGCACCCGCCAGGTCTACCTACCCGGCGGATGGACCGAGGCCGAGGTCGTCCGCGGCACCGGCCTGAAGCCGGGTGACGAGGTCACCGGCCCCGCGATCATCGAGCACCCCGGCACCACCATCTTCATCGGCCCCGGCCAGCGAGCCGTCATCGACCGCCTCGAGAACACCGTCATCACCACGAAGGAGAGCTGAGATGACCGCCTCTGCCCCCACCGTCACCCCCGGCACGTACGTCGACCCGATCACGTTCGAGGTCGTGCGCCACCGGCTGCTGGCCGTCGTCGCCCAGCAGTCGGCGGTGCTCAAGAACATCTCCGGCTCGCCGCTGGTCTTCGAGGCCAACGACTGCAACACGGGCGTCTACCTGCCCGACGGCCAGATCGCCGCGATGGGGCCGCACATCGTCTTCCACTCCGGCTCGATGGAGCTCGTGGTGGGCAACATCATCGCCCAGTTCGAGAACGACGGCGGGATCAACGAAGGCGACATCTTCATCACCAACGACCCGTACTCGGGTGCGCTGCACCTGCCCGACGTCACGATGGTCGAGCCGGTCATCGTCGACGGCGAGCGGATCGGCTGGGTCGGCTCGTGCTGCCACGTCCTCGACATCGGCGGGATGACGCCGTCGTCGTGGTGCCCCGACGCCACCGAGAACGTCCAGGAGGGGCTGATCCTCCCGCCGACCAAGCTGGTCGAACGCGGCCGGACCCGCACCGACGTGTGGAACCTGATCCTGTCGGCCTCCCGTCTCGCCCCCAACCTCGGCCTCGACCTCAAGGCGATGATCGCGGCCAACACCCATGCCCGCAAGGGGATGCTCCGCCTCGTCGACCGCTACGGCGTCGAGGTCGTCACCGGGGTGATGGCGACGATGCTGGACAAGTCCGAGGCCGCCACCCGGGAGCGGCTGCGGGCCTTGCCCGACGGCGTCTTCGGCGCCCGCAACTACTTCGACACCGACGGCAAGAACCCGGGCCTGCACCGGGTCGAGGTCGAGCTGACCAAGCGCGGCGACACCCTGCTCTTCGACTACTCCCGCTCGGCGGCCCAGGTGCCCTCGATCGTGAACTGCACGATCGCCGGGCTGCGCGGCGGCGTCTTCGCCTCGGTGCTCCCGGTGATCGCCCCCGACATCCCGTGGAACTCCGGGGTGATGCGGGCGATCGAGATCGAGGCCCCCGAGGGACTGATCATCAACTGCGCCAAGCCCGCCCCGTGCGGCTCGGCGACCGTCGGCGGCGGCTACATGGTGAAGAACACCGCCCACGCGGCGATCTCCACCCTCGCCGGCACCGACGAGGTCAGCCGCTCCGACGCGATGGCGGAGTCCACCGGCGCGATCCAGGTGCTCCACATCGGCGGTCTCAACCAGTACGGCGTCGGCTTCGGTGGCGCTCTCACCGAAGCGCTCTGCGGCGGTGGCGGTGCCACGCCGGAGGCCGACGGCGCCGACTTCGTCGGCCCGCACGAGATCCTCTCCTACCAGTTCAACAACGTGGAGGGGGAGGAGGTCGCCTTCCCGCTGCTGTGGCTGCGCCGCGAGTTCAACACCGACTCCGGCGGTGCCGGACGCCGTCACGGTGGCACCTCGCTGTCGGCGGCCTGGACCGTCCACGACGCCGGCTTCGTGCACGGCGTCCACATGGCGCACTCGATGTCGATGCCGTCCTCGACCGGCCTGCACGGCGGCATGCCCGGCTCCACCCACGCCGTCACCGTGCTCCGCGGCACCGACGTCAACGAGGCGCTCGCGGCCGGCCGTTCGGTGACCGGAGCCGGTGACCTCCAGGGGAACGCCACGGTCTTCGACTCCAACCCCGGCGAGCAGATGTTCTTCCCCGGCGACGTCATGGACTGGTCCTTCCACGGCGGCGGCGGCTGGGGCGACGCCCTGGACGCCGACCCCGACGGCATCGCCCGCGACGTCCGGGAAGGACGCATCTCGGCGGCCGGAGCGCTGCGCCAGTACGGCGTGGTGCTGGGCGAGGGCGGCGTCGATCAGGCCGCCACCGCGGCGCTCCGTGGCGACGTACGGGCTGAGCGGCGTGGCTGGGAACGAGCCGCGAGCGACGAGTTCGCTCCGGTCGAGGGCGCCGAGCGCGTCATCGGAGACAAGCTGCGGATCGTGGCCGACCACATCGCCTGCGACTGCGGACGGACGCTCTGCCCGGCCAGCGCCGACTGGAAGCAGTACGCCGGCCACGCGGCCCTCACTGCGGAGCAGCTGGGGGAGCGGGTGCGGCTCCACGCCGACCTGGTTGCCGACGCCTTCGCCTGTCCCGGATGCGGCGGGTTGCTCTCCGTCGAGATCCGACACCGCGACGACGCGCCGGTGCGCGCCATCGCCCTTGCCTGACGCCTCGGACGGCAGATCTCGGGAACACCACCATCACCACCTGTTCAAGGGAGAACACATGTCATGAGCACCACCGTCGTCTCATCCAAGGGGTCGACCGCGCTGACCTACGCGGCCGCCTACCTCTCCGTCGCGTTGGCGATGACCGCGTACGCCATCCCCGGTGCCCTCAACGGCACCTTCGCCTCGGAGTTCCATGCGTCAGGGTCGGGGCTGACCTGGATCACGGCGGCCTTCGAGATCGGGATCGTCGCCTTCGAGCTCACCTTCGGCCTGCTCGGTGACCTCTTCGGTCGCAAGCGGCTCCTGATCGGCGGCTCCGTGCTCGTCGTCCTGGGGGCGGTGCTGTCCGCCGTCGCCGGCTCGATCGGGTTCATGATCGTCGCCCAGGCGGTGATCGGCATCGGTGCCGGGCTGCTCTTCCCGATCGGCCTGTCGATGGTGGCGGCGCTGACCGACGACCACGGCCGGCGGTCGCGGATCATCGCCACCTGGGCGGGCTTCCTCTCCCTCGGGGCCGTGATCTCGCCGGTCCTGGCCACGCAGACCCAGATGCACTTCACCACCGACACGTTCGACGGCTGGCGCGTGACCTACTGGATCATCGTGGCGATCGCGCTGGCCCTGGTGGCGATCTCGTGCGGGACGCGTGACTCCTCGGCCCCGGCGGGTCGCCACCTCGACCTCCCGGGCCAGATCACCTTCGCCCTCGGCCTGATCGCCGCGCTCTACGCCACCGTCACCGCCGTCGACAGCGGCTTCGGCGATGGCCGGGTGATCGCCGGGTACGTCGTCGGCGCGGTGCTTCTGGTCGCCTTCGTCGTCGTCGAGCTGCGCAGCCCGAGCCCGCTGCTGGACCTCGCTCTGTTCACGAACAAGGACTTCTCGCTCGGCTCGGTGGTCGCTGTGGTGGGCATGTTCGCCTTCCTGGCAGCGTGCTTCTCGACCTCGATCAGCGTCGGTGCGCTCGCCCAGGCACCGGTGTGGGCGGTCGGTGTCCTCTTCGTCTTCATCCAGGGTCCGGCCTTCGTGCTCAGCCCGGTCGTCGGATGGTTGATCCATCGGGCAGCGCCCCGCTGGGTGCTCACCGCCGGGTTCGGATGCATGGCCGGTGGCGCCTTCTGGCTCTCCACCTTCACCCTGGGGGTCCCCGAGCAGTTCGGTGGTCCGGCCTGGACGGCGTGGATCGCGCCGCTCCTGCTGCTCGGGGTGGGCTTCGCCCTGACCGGTGGCTCGCTCACCGCGGTGGCCCTCAACAACGTGTCGCCGCACCAGATCGGGATGGCGAGCGCGACCAGCAGCGTGATGCGCGACCTGGGCTTCACGCTCGGCCCGGTGATCGGATCGGTGATCGCGTTCTCCCTGGGCGCGACCGCGTTGCGCGACAAGATCGGCGGCATCCTGACGGGCGCCCATCTCTCACCGGATGCTGTCGCAGGCCTCTCGCAGGTGCCCCCGCTCGGCTGGCTCTCGGGCTGGGACGGTGTGATCGGGCAGTTCTCCGCCGAAGCGACCGCCGGAGGTGCCCCCGAGCAGGCCGTGAACGGCATGGTGGCAGCGTTGAACGACCCCTCCACCCAGGGCGCCATCCAGGGACTGGCGAGCTCGTCCCTGGGGGACGGCTTCGGGACCGTCTACCTGGTGGCCGCCATCGCGGCACTCGCCTGTGCGGTGCTGACCCTCTTCATCGGTCGCACCCGGTCGGCGGCGGCAGCTCCTGCTGCTCCGGGCGCGATCCTCGAGGAGGACGCCGTCGCATTCTGAGGGGCTCACGAGCCCTCTCATGACAGCTGGCCACCCAGGACCCCCGAGCCGGGGGAACCTGGGTGGCCAGTTGGCTTTCAGCGGCAGGCGCCGAGGGTCAGGGCGCGATCCCCATCTCCTCGGCGTAGCGCTGCAGCGCGTCGATCCGGGCGTCCGCATTGGTGAAGTCGGCGCCGTAGCGGCCCCACGGCGAGACCCGGAACTCGGTGACGCCCAGCGCGATCAGGTCGTCGAACTCGGGGGCGTCGCGCTCCCAGCGGGGGTCGACGCTCACCTTGATCTCGAACGGCTGGTCGGCGCGACCGTGCTCGGCGCGGAGCTCACCCAGCCGGGCCAGCACGGTGCGCAGCTCGGCGATGTCGGCGTTGACCGAGATCCAGCCGTCGGCCAGCCGTGCAGCCCGGCGCAGGCCCGGCTCGCTGTGCCCACCGACGTACACCGGGACCGGACGGTCGGGGGCGGGGCTGATCATCAGGCGGTCGAAGTCGTAGTGCCGACCGTGGAACTCGACCCACTCGGGGCCGTTGCCGGCGCAGATCGCCTTCAGGATCGCGATCGCCTCGTCGGTGCGTGCCCCGCGGGTGCGCATCTCGGTGCGGGTGAAAGCGAACTCCTCAGGGATCCAGGACAGCCCGACGCCGAGCTCGACCCGGTTGCCCGACAGCACCGCCATCGTGGCGACCTGCTTGGCGGTCAGCAGCGGATCGCGCAACGGCAGCTTGAGCACGTTGGTGTAGAACCGCATCCGGCTGGTCACCGCGGCCATCGACGCGATCGCGATGAACGGGTCGGGCATGGGGGTCTGGCCGGTCCACATCCGCTTCCCGTCCGCGGTGTAGGGGTAGTCGGCACTGACCGTCTCGGGGAAGAAGACCGAGTCCGGCATCGCGATCGCGTCGTAGCCCGCCTCCTCGGCGGACCGAGCGAACCCGGCGAGGTCACCGGCCGCGATCATCGCCCCGGGCAGCGCCCACCGCACCGCCGCGCGCTCCGTGCTCATCACAGGGTCACGACCTCGGCGGTCGGGATCGGATGGGAGTCGGCCTTGATCCAGCGCAGCGCCCAGGTGCCCTCGGTGTGACCGTCGGTGCTGATCCAGTTGCCGAACCCCGGGTCGGTGGCGGCCACCACGATGGTCAGGCGGCCGTCGTCGTCGAGGGTCGCGGTGCGGTTGTTGAGGTAGGTCTGGGCACGCTGGAAGTCGAGCGACTCCAGCCAGAAGTTCTGCAGCACGAAGTTGTAGTACTCGCACTCGGGGACCTCGGTGCGGATCACCCAGGCCTCGTTCTCGGCCAGCCGCCAGTAGCCGTGCAGGTAGAAGATCGACGGATCGCCGCCCGCACCCTGGTAGAAGGACTGGTCCTGGGCGGTGATGGTGTTGGCATCGGGCTGGAAGCGACGCGACCACTCCAGGAACGTCGAGGCAGTGCCCCGCACCATCCCGACCGCCTGGGAGAGCCGGGAGCCGATCTCCGCGGTGTCCAGTGGCTCGACCTCGCCGCGGGGGTCGAGGCACTCGATGGTCAGGTCGGCCAGCAGCTCGGTACGCCGGTCGCCGTACGTCTGCCGCACCGAGATCAGGTTGGAGTCCGGCTCCAGCGGCAGCCAGGTGCCGCTCTCGGGCTGCTCCACCGAGGCGATGAAGCTGAACCGGCCGAGCTCGTCGAGGACCAGGTCGTCGCCGTGCAGGTCGCCGGTCTGCCGCATGGTGCCGTCGATGTGATACCGGTTGGCCCGGGAGCCGAAGGTCAGCAGCGGCACCGTGCCGCGGGTGCCGCTGATCCGGTAGCGGTAGGCCCCGGAGATGTTGGCACGCTGATAGACGTTGTCCGGGTTGTCGGCGCCGATCTTGGTCGCCATGTTCGGGTTCGGCGCCGAGGAGAACGCCGGGTAGCGCGGGTCGGTGTACTCGACGCAGTTGATCGTGGCGTAGCGCAGCAGACGCACCAGGTAGCGCATCCCCTCGGCCTGCGTCAGCTCGTCGCGGGGTGTGATCTCGTCCTCCAGCAGATCGCCGAGGCTGAGCAGGTCGGTGCAGAACTTCTCCCAGGTGGGGTTCATCGGTTCCTCCGTGGTGGGTGGGTCACAGGGCGGCGATCGCAGCGAACCGGGCGTCGATCTCCTCGGCCGGTACGCCGAAGTCGGCCAGGTCGTAGCGGTGCGAGGGTGCGCGGTGGCTGCCCAGGCTCTCCTGGTGGGCGGCCTCGACGGCGGTGCGGGCCGCGGCGTCGAACGGGAGCCCGAACTGCTCGTAGATCGAGGCGATCGCAGCGACCGGGTCGGCGACGAAGTGGCGGTAGTCCAGGTCGAAGAACTGCCGGTCGTCGTACTGCCGACGTGCGCGCTGGAAGGACTCGCTGCCGGCGGCCCAGAGGTCGAACTGGGAGCGGCCGATGGTGGCCCTGTCGAACGCCTCCGACATCCCCGCCGAGCCCTGCTCGGCCAGGCTGAACGTCGAGGCCATCGAGGTCTGCGGGTCGCGGAAGGTGCGCACGAAGAGGGCGTCGGGGAAGACCTTCATGATCGCGTCGACGGCGAAGACGTGGCTCGGGCTCTTCAAAGCCCAACGCTTGTCGGTGTCGTGCATCCCGATCAGCTGCAGGTTCTTCTTGTATCGCTCGTAGGCCGGCGTCCAGTCCTGCCGGGTCAGCCACTCGGTGTACGACGGCAGGTAGGCGGTGCAGACGAACGAGATCGACAGCCCCGTCTGCTGCACCAGGCGCCAGCACTCGTCGGCCTCCTGGGCCCCCATGAAGTGCACCTTCATGAACTCCGCCTCCGCGGACTGGCGGGCACGGTAGTAGGCATCGGAGCGGACGAAGTCGGCGTTGGCCGCCAGCTCGTCGGGCCGGGGCCGCAGCTGCGGGCTCTCGGCCAGCCACATCTCCAGGCCCTGGTGGGCCGGGTCGGCGCTGAGCAGGCGCTGGGTGGCGGTGGTGCCGGTCCGGGCGATGCCGCTGACGAAGATCGGTGCCTCCACCGGTACGTCGACGTGCTCGGGGTGCTCGGCGAAGCCCCGCTGGCTCTTCAGCCGTCCGGTCAGCACCGCCAGGATCTGCTTGCGTGCGATCAGCAGCCCGCGCTCGGTCAGGGCGGCGTCGGTGTCGTAGGAGCGGATCAGGACCTCGAGGCCCTCGCGGTAGTCGTCACCGCCGAAGTCGTCGAGACCGGTCTTGTGTCGTGCCAGGTCCTCGAACTCGGCGATCGTGCCGACGTTCTCAGGGCGCTCAGTCATGGGGATGTCCTTGTCTGGAGGTCAGGTGTGGGTGTGGCCGCAGTCGACGCTGAGGCACTGCCCGGTGATCGCCCGGGCAAGGTCGGAGGCGAGGAAGAGCACGGTGGCGGCGATGTCGTCAGGCTCGGGCAGCCGGCGCAGGTCGGCGTCGGCGGCGATCTCGTCGTAGATCACCGTCGGCTCCACGCCGCGGCGGGCGGCCTGGCGCCCCACCATCGCCTGCACCTTGTCGGCCCAGATGTAGCCCGGTGCGACCGAGTTGACCCGCACCCCCTGGGGCCCCAGCTCGATGGAGAGGCTGCGGGCCAGGGCGAGCAGGCCCGCCTTCTGCATCCGGTAGGCGCCGTAGTTCGGCAGCCGGTTGTGCAGCACCATCGAGTTGACCATCACCACCGAGCCCGCGTGCTCGACCAGCGCCGGTGCGCAGGCCCGTACGACGCTCAGCGCGGCCAGCAGGTTGATGTCGAGGCCCGAGCGGATCTCGGTCTCGTCGGTCGCGAGGAGCGGCCTGTGCGGTGGCTGGACGAAGGCGTTGAACACCACGGTGTCGATCCGGCCGAGCTCGGCCAGCGTGGTCGCGGCCAGCGCCTCCACCGCAGCGGCGTCGGTCAGGTCGGTCGGCACGGTGAGTGCGGTGCCGCCGAGCGCCCGGATCTCCTCGGCGACCGCGTCCAGCCGGGCCGCGGTGCGGGCGGCCAGCACGACGCTTGCGCCCGCGGCGGCGCTGCGCAGGGCGACCGCGTGACCGAGGCCGTCACCCACGCCCGCGACCACGACGACCTTCCCGGCCAGGCCGGGGACGACGAGCGGCGCTGTCACGGCCGGGACTCGATGTCGATCAGCACCTGGAGGGAGATGATCCTGCCGTCGTCGTCGAGCTCGAAGAGGTCGGTCGCCAGGAACGGGTCCATCCCGCTGGCCTGCACCAGCACCTGCATCGCGGCGAAGCGTCCGGCGATGGTGACGGGGGAGTGCCGGCTGACGGTGAAGTCGGCGCGGGCGGCGGCCTCGTCGAAGGAGCGCAGCTCGGCATGACCGCGGTGGGTGGCGATCCCGAGCGGCTCGTGCTTGACCCCGTCGGGGGCGAAGAGGGCGACGAGAGCATCGACGTCGTGAGCGCCGAGGGCCTCGACGTACGCGTCGAGGACTCCGGCGACCTGGTCACGGGTGGGCATGGTGACTCCTTGTTCTCGGGGCTGGTTCTCTGGGCTGGTGGTCGGGCTGGTGCTCAGGCGAGGACGCCGCGGGCGCGCAGCGCCTCGACGATCCGGGCCGCCGCGTCCTCGGGGGAGACGGCGGTGGTGTCGATCCGGATCTCGGGGGACAGCGGTGCCTCGTACGGGGCGTCGACCCCGGTGAAGTTGGTCAGCTCTCCGCTGCGGGCCTTGCGGTAGAGCCCCTTCGGATCGCGGGACTCGGCCACCTCGATCGGGGTGTCGACGAAGACCTCGCAGAACGTCGTCGCGCCGATCGTCTCCCGGGCCGCGTCACGCTCGGCGCGGTACGGCGAGATGAACGAGGCCAGCACGACCAGTCCGGCGTCGGTCATCAGCCGGGCGACCTCGGTGACACGGCGGATGTTCTCCACCCGGTCGGCCTCGGTGAAGCCGAGGTCGCGGCCCAGGCCGTGCCGGACGTTGTCGCCGTCGAGCAGGTAGGTGTGCACGCCGCGGGCGTGCAGCAGTCGCTCGACCTGGTTGGCGATGGTGGACTTGCCCGAGCCCGACAGCCCGGTGAACCAGACCACCTGCGGCTGGTGGCCGTTGAGGCGGGCACGGGCGGCGGCGTCGACGTCGACGGCCTGCCAGTGGATGTTGTCGGCACGGCGCAGCGAGTGCCGCACCATCCCGGCGCCGACCGTGGTGTTGGTCAGGCGGTCGATCAGGATGAACCCGCCGGTGTCGCGGTTCTCGACGTACGGATCGAACGGCACCGGCCTGTCGAAGCTGATGTTGCACACGCCGATCGCGTTGAGGCCCAGCGTGGTGGCGGCGGTGTGCTCGAGCGTGTTCACGTTGACCGCGTACTTCGGCTTCGTGATCCGGGCCTGAACGGTCATCGTGCCGATCTGGCACAGGTAGGGACGCTCGGGGATCATCTCGTCCTCGCTCATCCAGACCAGCTGCACCTCGAACTGGTCGGCGACCGCGGGCGGGCTGTCGGCGGTGGCCAGGACGTCGCCGCGGCTGATGTCGATCTCGTCGGTGAGCGTGACCGTCACCGAGCGCCCGGCGACCGCCTCGTCGAGGTCGCCGTCCATCGTCACGATCCGCGCGACGGTCGACTCCTGGCCCGAGGGCAGCACCCGGACCCGGTCACCCGGGCGCAGGACGCCACCGGCGATCTGGCCCGAGAAGCCGCGGAAGTCCAGGTCGGGACGGTTCACCCACTGCACCGGCATCCGGAACGGACCGGTGGTGAGGTCCTGGTCGATCTCGACCGTCTCCAGGTGCTCCATCAGGGTGGGGCCGGTGTACCAGGGAGTGTTCGCGCTGTGCTCGGTCAGGTTGTCGCCGACGTACGCCGAGATCGGGATCGCTGTGACGTGGCGCAGGCCGATCTCCTCGGCGAAGGCCCGGTAGTCCTCGACGATGCCGTCGAAGACGTCGGCGGAGTAGTCGACCAGGTCGAGCTTGTTGACCGCGAGCACGACGTGCTTGATCCCGATCAGGGAGACCAGGTAGGAGTGCCGGCGGGTCTGGGTCAGGACGCCCTTGCGGGCATCGATCAGGATGACCGCCAGGTCGGCGGTCGAGGCGCCGGTGACCATGTTGCGGGTGTACTGCTCGTGGCCGGGGGTGTCGGCCACGACGAACTTGCGCTTCTCGGTGGTGAAGTAGCGGTAGGCCACGTCGATGGTGATGCCCTGCTCGCGCTCGGCGGCCAGGCCGTCGACCAGGAGGGCGAAGTCGAGGCCCTCACCCTGGGTGCCGGACTTCTTCGAGTCCGACTCCAGGGCGCTGAGCTGGTCCTCGAAGACGAGCTTCGACTCGAACAGCATCCGGCCGATCAGGGTCGACTTGCCGTCGTCGACGGAGCCGCAGGTGATGAAGCGGAGCATGGACTTGGTGGCGTGCCGCGCGAGATAGGTCTCGATGTCGTCGGCGATGAGCTGGGACTGGTGGGACATCAGAAGTACCCCTCCTGCTTCTTCTTCTCCATCGAGGCGCTGGAGTCGTGGTCGATCATCCGGCCCTGGCGCTCGGAGGTGGTGGTGAGCAACATCTCTTGGATCACGTCGGTCAAGGTGGCGGCGGTGGACTCCACGGCACCGGTCAGCGGGTAGCAGCCCAGGGTGCGGAAGCGCACGCTGCGCAGCTCGGGGACCTCGCCCGGGCGCAGCGGCATCCGGTCGTCGTCGACCATGATCAGGGTGCCGTCGCGCTCGACCACGGGCCGCTTCTCGGCGAAGTAGAGCGGCACGATCGGGATGTTCTCGGCGCGGATGTACTCCCACACGTCGAGCTCGGTCCAGTTCGACAGCGGGAAGACCCGCAGCGACTCCCCCGGGGAGCGGCGCACGTTGTAGGAGTGCCAGAGCTCGGGACGCTGGCGCTTCGGGTCCCAGCGGTGCTCGGCCGAGCGGACCGAGAAGACCCGCTCCTTGGCCCGGGACTTCTCCTCGTCGCGCCGGGCCCCGCCGAAGGCGGTGTCGAAGCCGTAGAGGTCGAGCGCCTGCTTGAGGCCCTCGGTCTTCCACAGGTCGGTGTGCACCGAGGAGCCGTGGTCGAAGGGGTTGATCCCGCGCTCGACGCACTCGGGGTTCTGGTAGACGAGCAGGTCGAAGTCGCCCACGGCTGCGGACTCGTCGCGGAGCTTGTACATCTCCTGGAACTTCCAGGTGGTGTCGACGTGCAGCAGCGGGAACGGCAGCCGCGAGGGGAAGAACGCCTTGCGCGCCAGGTGCAGCATCACCGCGCTGTCCTTGCCGACGGAGTAGAGCATCACCGGGTTCTCGCTCCCGGCGACCGCCTCGCGCATGATGTGGATCGACTCGGCCTCGAGTCGTTCGAGATGGGTCATCGCCCGGGTCATCGTGTCAGCACCTCCAGTGCCTGGGCCGCCCATTCGGGACGGCAGATCAGCAGGTCGGGCAACCAGGGGTTCTCCTGGTTGTAGACGGGGTCGGAGCCGTCGAGTCGCGAGACGTGCAGGCCGGCGGCTCGTGCGACGGCGACCGGCGCGGCCGAGTCCCACTCGTACTGCCCACCGGCGTGGGCGTAGATCTCGGCCTCGCCGCGCACGACGGCCATCGCCTTGGCTCCGGCCGAGCCCATCTCGACCAGCTCGGCCCCGAGCGCGTCGGCCAGGGCGAGCACCGGTGCGGGCCGGCGGGTACGGCTGACCAGGACGCGGGGGACCGGGCGCGGCTCGATCACCGCGAACTCCTGGGCGCTGGTCAGGGTCGTGCCGAGTGCGGGGAGGGCCACCGCGCCGGCGACCAGCTCGCCGTGCTCGACCAGGGCGACGTGGACCGCCCAGTCGCAGCGGTCGGCCTGGCCGAACTCGCGGGTGCCGTCGAGGGGATCGACGATCCAGACCCGCGCGGCGCCCAGGCGGGCCGCGTCGTCGGCGCCCTCCTCGGACAGCACCGCATCGGCGGGGAAGGAGCGCCCCAGCTCGTGCATCAGGAACTCGTGCGACAGCCGGTCGCCGGCCTTGCGGACGGCGTCGGGCGACGATGTCGGGTCGCTCAGCGCGTCGCGGAGGTCGAGCAGGATCGCGCCGGCGGCGGTGGCCAGCCGGCCGGCGGCCTCGGCATCGGCGCGATGTCGATCGGCGCTGGGCGCCGGGGGCGCGAAGGCCTCGTTCGTGGTCATGAGGGCGACCGTACCGAAGGTGTGAACAATGTTCAATATCAAATTGAACATTGTTCATAGGTTGCTGGAAGGGAGTCGCCGACACCCGCTGCGCTACCGTTCGGCCATGAGTGACGCGCGTGCCAAGGTGACGCACGGCGATGCTGAGACACGGCGCCGGATCACCTTGGAGGCGGCCTCGGCGCTGCTCGACGAGGGTGGCTACACGGCCCTGACCATGCGCGCGGTGGCCGAGCGTGCCGGGATGAGCGTCGGCCTGATCTACCAGTACTTCGCCGACAAGAGCGACATCTTCATCACCCTGCTGACCGAGAGCCAGGTCGAGGCCCGCGAGTCCCTCGCCGCGCTCCCGCGCGAGCAGGGCCTCACCGAGCTGCTCCGCGCCCTCATCCCCGAGGCGGCCCGGCAGTGGCGGCGGGTCGGCCGCTTCACCGCGACCTGGCGCGACTCAGGGGGACGGCTGGCCGAGCGTGAGTCCATCCGCGACGTACGCCGGACCGCGGACGCCTACAACGCCGATCTGGTCGCTGCACTCCACCAGGCCGCGGCGGCCGAGGGGGCCGAGCTGATCGACGACCCGGCGGTGCTGCCCTACGTGCTGTCCTCGATCCAGGGGCTGGCCGACACGATGGTCCACCAGTGGGCGCGCGACCTCGACGACAGCCGTCTGATCGACTTCACCGCGACCGCGGTGGCGCGCGCGATCGGCAGGAAGTCCGAGCGCGGCTGAGGCCGTGCTCTGAGCGCAGCCGGTCGCGGGGGAGGCCGTGGCCGATCTGTCTTCGCCGATCCCGGTCGCTGGGACATCGGTCCTCGGCCGGCCGTCCGAGCCCTAGCGTCCGCGGCATGGATCACCCTGTCTCGACCGCTCCCGTCTTCGATGAGCCCGGCATCACCCAGCCTCTGGCCGAGGCCCTCGGCGAGGCCGAGGCGCTGATCCGAACGGCGGCGAACATCACCACCGAGGCCGACCTGCTGGAGGGCTACTCCTACCTGGCGGGGCGGATCCGCGGCGCCGTCCAAGGCGTGTTCAGCCACGACCCTGGCAGGACCACGTTCATCAACGCCACCCACCAGTTCTCCCGCCAGGGACTGGACAACCCGGACGCGCTCTACTTCCAGGCGACCCTGAAGCCCGGCGAGACCTACGTCGTGCGGGGACGGCGCGGCACCACCGCCGACCTGTCGTTCCAGGTGATGTCGGGGCAGTACACCGCGGAGCGGAACCCGACCCCGCTGGCCGCCTTCGACGAGCGAGCGATCACGTTCGCCCCCGACGGCACCTACGCCCTCACCTTCGGCCCCGAGCTCCCGCCCGGCGTCGAGGCCCCGGCCGACTACGTCGTGATCGGCGACACCGCCAACTCCCTGATCGTGCGCGAGGTCTACAACGACTGGGACCGCGAGGAGCGCGGCACGATGTGGATCGAGTGCCCCGCCGAGCTCGGCAGGCCCGCCCCGGTCCTGACCCGCGAGCAGCTGGCCAAGAAGTACGCGTTCGCCGCGCGGGCGCTGACCGGCACGATCCGTACCTGGTTCGTCTTCCCCGACCTCTTCCAGAACAAGGTCCCGGTCAACACGCTGTCCACCCCGCAGAGCACGCCCGGCGGGCTCACCTCGCAGCGCTCCTCGGTGGGCCACTACGAGCTCGAGGACGACGAGGCCCTGGTGGTCACCGTGCCCGAGTGCGTGGAGTGCACCTATCAGGGGTTCCAGATCGGCTCGGACTGGTACCTGTCCACCGACTACGAGACCCACCAGACCAGCCTGACCAAGGCGCAGGCCCTCACCGACCCCGACGGCCGGATGCGGTTCGTCATCGCCCACGGCAACCCCGGCGTCGCGAACTGGCTCGAGACCCTGGGCCACCGCACCGGCTCCATCATGCTGCGCTGGCAGCAGCTCAGCCGCGACCTGGGTCCCGAGGACCAGCCGGTGGTCGAGCGGATCCGCCTGGCCGACCTGCCCCAGGTGCTGCCCTTCTACGAGCAGAACCAGGTCAGCCCGGCCCAGTACGCCGACCGGATCGCCGCCCGACAGCGCTCGGTCGCGCGCCGGATGCTGTCCTGAGGTCAGTGCGGCAGCGGGCGGCCGAACAGGTAGCCCTGCACCAGGTCGTAGCCGAGCCGGCGCAGCACCGCCGCCTGGTGGGCGGTCTCGACGTGCTCGGCGACCAGCTGCACGCCCAGGCTGCGCCCGATCGAGACGATCGCCTCCAGGATCGGGGCGTCGTAGGAGTCGGGCCTGATCGCCTGGATCAGTGACCCGTCGACCTTGATCAGGTCGATGGGCAGCGACTCCAGCCGGTGCAGGGAGGAGTAGCCCGCCCCGAAGTCGTCGATCGCGACATGGATGCCGAGCTTGCGCAGTCCGGTGATGTTCTCCAGGATCCGCGGATCGCCGTCGTCGAAGGCGCTCTCGGTGATCTCCGCGATCAGCCGGTCACCGGGCAGGGCCCAGCGCTCCAGCACCGCGGTGACCCGGTCGACGTAGGAGTCGCTGCGCAGCTCGTTGACCGAGATGTTGACCCCGATCCGGGCCCGCGGGCGCGGGGCGGAGGTGACGAGCCGCGCCGTCTCCTCCAGCACCCAGGCGCCCAGGGAGTGGATCGCCCCGGTGCGCTCGGCCTCCGGCACGAACCGGTCCGGTGGGATCAGACCCTTGGTCGGGTGCAGCCAGCGCACCAGCCCCTCGTAGGCCACCACCTCATCGGAGGAGAGCTGCACGATCGGCTGCAGATGCAGCACCAGCTGACCGTCGGCGATCGCGTTCTCCAGCTCGCTGGAGGAGCGCTCCGGGTCGCCGTGCACGACGGTCCGGTCCCGGCCGGTGCTCTTCGCCTCGTAGAGCGCGACGTCGGCGCGCGAGACCAGCATCGAGCCCGAGTCCCGGGCCAGTGCCGAGGCCACCCCGGAGGAGACCGTGATGCCGTACGGCGCCAGCGCCCGCAGATCGTCGGCCAGGTCGGCAGCACGTCCGAGCGACCAGCCCGGCAGCAGCAGCGCGAACTCGTCGCCGCCGTAGCGTGCCAGGGCGGCCGCCTCGGGCAGCACCCGCTCCCAGGCGCGGGCGCACGCGGTCAGCAGCCGGTCGCCCCGGGCGTGCCCGCCGTCGTCGTTGATCGCCTTGAAGTAGTCGACGTCGAGCACCACCAGGGCCAGCGGGCCGCCGTCGCGGCGGAACCGGGCCAGGTCGTCGTCGAGCCGGCGGTCGAACCCGCGCCGGTTCAGCAGCGCGGTCAGCGGGTCGACCTCGGCCTGGTTCGCCACCCGGGCCAGCCAGCCCACCACCGTGCCGACCACGAGGAAGGTGCCCTCGATCAGGACCAGGTTGCCGGTCACGTGCCGCACCGAGTCGCCCACCACCGCCAGCGAGACCGCACAGGCGCAGGCGCAGAAGACGATCTGGACCATCGCCTCGCGCAGCGAGAACAGGAAGATCGCGTCGATGATCACGAACAGGAAGATCGTCGCCATCGCCACCGAGGCGGCCCCGCCGCCGGCCAGGATCACCACCGAGGCGATCAGCACCGTGCCCAGGCTCACCGCCAGGTGATAGGTCAGCCGGGAGAACCGGTCGCCCCACGCGATGATGACCGCGCCGACGGTCAGCGCCAGACAGGCCACCGCCGCGATCGGGCCGCGGTCGACCTGGTCCCCGGCGAGCAGGATCGCGGCCAGCAGCACGATCGTCCCGCCGGCCAGGTAGAGGCCGCCGGTGGTGATCTGGAGGACCCGGTGGCCGCCCACCGACGGGGGTTCGTGCCAGGAGTGGGCGAGGTCCAGCGAGAACGTCGACTGCGCCGCCGACGACGTACCAGGCGCTGATCGCATGCGTGCACTCCTCCTCGAGACGCCCTCATCATGGGCCACGACGGCGCTGGGCGACACGGGTCTTTCGGGTGGTTTTTCCCGGACCGTCGGCGGGACGACCCGCCGACGCGGGCCGTGGCGGTGGTCGGGAGGCGCCGGGTGCCGGACCTAGAATCGGGGCTGTGACGAGTGAGCTGACTGTCGTTGTCCTGGCCGCCGGTGGTGGCACCCGGATGAAATCCCGGACGCCGAAGGTGCTGCACCCGGTCGGGGGACGGTCGATGATCGGCCACGTCCTGCGCGCCGTCGAGGAGCTCGCACCGCAGCGCGTCGTCGCCGTCGTGGGGCACCAGCGTGAGCTGGTCGGCCCGCACATCACCGACCTCGCCCCCGAGGTCGTGCTCGCCGTCCAGGAGGAGCAGCTCGGCACCGGCCACGCCGTCGCGGTCGGCCTCGGCGCCCTGCCTCAGGTCACCGGCACCGTCCTGGTCGCGTACGGCGACACCCCGCTGCTGCGCGGCGCCACCCTGTCGGCCCTGGTGGCCGACCACGAGTCCTCGGGTCGGGCCGTCACGGTGCTGACCGGTCAGGTCGACGCGCCCACCGGCTACGGCCGGATCGTCCGCGCCGTCACCGGCGAGGTCGCCGCGATCGTGGAGGAGAAGGACGCCACCGACGAGCAGCGCCGGATCACCGAGGTGAACTCGGGCATCTACGCCTTCTCCGCCGCCTTCCTCGCCGACGCCGTCACCCGGATCGGCAACACCAACGCCAGCGGCGAGTTCTACCTCACCGACGCCGTCGGGATGGCCGTCGCCGACGCGCTCGGTGCCGGTGCCTACGTCGTCGAGGACGCCGCCGAGATCGAGGGCGCCAACGACCGGGTCCAGCTCGCCGCCCTCGGCCGGGTGCTCAACGACCGGATCCTGACCGGCTGGATGCGTGCCGGCGTCACGGTGATCGACCCGCTGACCACCTGGATCGACGCCGATGTCGAGCTCGCCCCCGACGTCACCATCCTGCCGGGGGTGCAGCTCCACGGCGCCACCTCGATCGCCACCGGCGCGACCGTCGGACCCGACTCCACCCTGCGCGACACCGAGGTGGGGGAGGGCGCGACCGTCGTACGGGCGCACACCAACCTCGCCGTGATCGGTGCCGGCGCCGACGTCGGCCCGTTCTCCTACCTGCGCCCGGGCACCGTGCTCGGCGCGCACGGCAAGATCGGCGGCTTCGTCGAGACCAAGAACGCCGTCATCGGCGAGGGCTCCAAGGTGCCGCACCTGTCCTACGTCGGCGACGCCGAGATCGGGGAGTCGACCAACATCGGCGCCGGCACGATCTTCGCCAACTACGACGGCGTGAACAAGCACCACACCTCTGTCGGCTCCCACGTCACCAGCGGTTCGAACGTGACGTTCGTCGCACCCGTGACGGTCGGTGACGGAGCCGCGACGGGCGCCGGAACCGTGGTCCGCGGCGACGTTCCCCCGGGGGGACTGGCGTTGTCGGCAGGCCCGCAGCGTGTCGTCGAGGGCTGGGCGCAGGCCAAGCGGCCGGGCACGGCTCAGGCCGATGCGGCTGACCAGGCAGGCCCTCGATAGACTGCGGACACCGCAACCGCACCCATGCACCGAGGAGCGTTCACGTGACGGACGTGAAGAAGACCACCGAAAAACATCTGATGGTCTTCAGTGGCCGGGCCTATCCGGAGCTGGCGGCTGAGGTCGCCGAGATCCTCGATACGGACCTGGTGCCGAGCAACATCTTCGACTTCGCCAACGGCGAGACCTACGTCCGATTCGAGGAATCGGTCCGAGGCTGTGATGCCTTCGTCATCCAGAGCCACACCACGCCGATCAACAACTGGATCATGGAGCAGCTGATCATGGTCGACGCGCTCAAGCGCGCCTCGGCCAAGCGGATCACTGTCGTGATGCCGTTCTGGGGCTATAGCCGCCAGGACAAGAAGCACCGCGGCCGCGAGCCGATCTCGGCGCGACTGATCGCCGACCTCTTCAAGACCGCCGGTGCTGACCGCATCATCACCGTCGACCTGCACGCCGACCAGCTCCAGGGCTACTTCGACGGACCGGTCGACCACCTGATGGCGCTGCCGCTGCTGACGGACTACATCCTGAAGAAGTACGGCGACGGCCACCTCGGCGAGCTCGCCGTGGTCTCGCCCGACGCCGGTCGGATCAAGGTCGCCGAGAAGTGGGCCGCCCGCCTGGGCGGCGTACCGCTGGCCTTCATCCACAAGACCCGCCGCACCGACGTCGCCAACGAGGTCGTCGCCAACCGCGTCGTCGGCGAGGTCGCCGGCAAGGTCTGCGTCCTGACCGACGACATGATCGACACCGGTGGCACGATCGTGAAGGCCGCCGAGGCGCTGGTCGAGGCCGGTGCCTCCGGCGTCATCATCTGCGCCACCCACGCGATCCTCTCCGACCCCGCCGTGGACCGGCTGAAGAACAGCTCCGCGATCGAGGTGATCGTGACCAACACGCTCCCCATCCCGGCGGAGAAGAAGTTCGACAAGATGACCGAGCTCTCCGTCGGCCCGATGGTCGCGCGGGCGATCCGCGAGGTCTTCACCGACGGTTCGGTGACATCGATGTTCGAGGGCCAGGCCTGAGCCTCTGACGGCCGGTGGGCGTTCGCTGCGTTGCTCGACGCTCGCCGGCCGTCGGAGGACTCTCGATTGGGTTGACGATCCGCAGCACTTGTATGCTGCCCCTGTCGCTTTGGCGAGGGAGGATTGACTCCGTGATCGACTGGGCCGGCAGCTGTGTTGTGTGGCGCCGTGTGTCCTGTGGATGCGCGGCGTTTGTCGTCTCTCGACCGGATCGACACGATCCCGCCTGACCCACGCAAGGAGACATCATGTCCGAGAAGATCACCGCTGAGGCCCGCACCGAGTTCGGCAAGGGCGCCGCCCGCCGCACCCGCCGCGAGGGCAAGATCCCCGCCGTCGTCTACGCCGCCGGTGGCGACGCCACCCACATCAACCTGCCCGGCCACGTCACCACGATGGCGCTGCGCAACCACGGCGTGCACGCCGTGCTCGAGCTCGACATCGACGGCAAGGCCCAGTTCGTCAAGACCCAGCAGGTCCAGGTCGACCCGCTCAAGCGCGTCATCGAGCACATCGACTTCCTGGCCATCGACGCCAAGGACGTCAAGGCGGTCGAGGCCGAGGTCGAGGCCGAGGAGGCCGCCGAGGAGGCTGCTCACGCTGCCGCCGCCGAGGCCGCGTCGCACGAGACGCACGAGGACGACGCTGCGCTCGAGGCCCCCGCCGCTGAGGCCACCGAGGCCACCGAGGCCGAGTGATCCACGCCGATGAGTGACGACGTCTGGCTGGTCGTCGGCCTGGGTAACCCCGGTCCGGCGTACGCAGGCAACCGTCACAACATCGGCTACATGGTCAACGACGAGTTGGCCTCCCGGCTGCGCGGCTCCTGGAAGTCGAACAAGGCCGGGCGCTCTGACACAGTCGAGGGCCGCCTGACGATGGGCGGCCCTCGCGTCATCCTGTGCCGACCGCGTTCCTTCATGAACGAGGTCGGCGGGCCGGTCAAGGCGACCGCCCAGTTCTTCAAGGTCGCACCCGAGCGCATGATCGTGATCCACGACGAGCTCGACATCGACTTCGACACCATGCGCCTCAAGTACGGCGGCGGCGACAACGGCCACAACGGGCTGAAGTCCATCCGCGGCTCGCTGGGCACCGGCGACTTCTACCGGGTCCGGGTCGGCATCGGCCGCCCGCCGGGTCGCCAGGACGTCGCCGACTTCGTGCTCGGCAACTACTCCACCGCCGAGCGCAAGGTGCTGCCGTTCCAGGTCGACACCGCCGCCGACGCGATCGAGTGCCTGATCGACGAGGGTCTGGACAAGGCCCAGTCCCGGTTCAACTCCTAGCCCGAACCGGGGCTCGACTCGTGGGGCGACGCGGGTCCCGGTCCTAGACCGGTCTAGCCCCAGGACTTCTCCGTGCGCCCGAGCGACCCCGATACTGGGCGTCCTTCGCCCTGCGTGTCACAGTAGAGGTCTCGTGTGGGGCGAGATATCTCTGGGGGAGTGGCATGCGGGACGATGCGGATTCGGGACCTGTCGAGAGCGCTGTCGGCACGCAGGCGATCCCCTTCGAGCCGGTGCCGACGCGGTCCCACTTCGAGAGCGTCCAGCTCAACCATCGGGCGCGGGCCGTGCCGATCGGCGACGAGCGGGCGCGGGCCGAGGTGCACGACACCCTCGACGACCTCGCCGGCCTGGTCGGCTTCCGGGTCGCCGCGCTGTCGGTGGTGCGTGACGACGGCTTCCTCCAGGTCGCCGTCGCTGTCGGGACGCCGCTCAACGACGACGACATCGACCGGATGGCGGTGCCGCCGGAGGTCTGGCCGAACCTGTTCAGCAACGGCGAGATCCACGGCCGCTGGCACCTGATCCGCGGAGCCCAGGGCACCCCGGTCGCCCCGGAGTACGCCTGGGTGCCCGACATCCCCGAGGACCCCGACCCGCAGGCCTGGCATCCGCTGGACACGCTCAACTACCCGGTGCGACACGACGGCGGCGACATCGTCGCGGTGCTCAGCGTCGACGTCCCGGTCTCGGGTCGCGTGCCGGTCGGGCCGGAGTGGGTCCGGCTCGACGAGCTCGGCCGGTTCGCCTCCCGCACCATCCTCGCCGTCCTGGAGCGCGAGCGGCAGGCCGAGCGGGCCCGGCTCGCCGAGGCCGCCCGCACCGTGCTGCGCCGTGCCTCCGGGGAGCTGCCGCCCGCCGAGGCGCTGAGCCGCGCCCGACGCAGCATCGAGATCGGGCTCAGTGCCGACGTAGTCCGCTACCACCTCTTCGAGGACTGGGACCGGACCGGCGAGGAGTCCCTGATCTCGCTGGGCGAGGACGCCCTGATCGCCGCCTGGCAGGCCGGCGGAGCCCCGGTCGAGCTCACCGCCGCAGACCCCGACAGCCTCCGCGCCGCCACCCGCAGCGACCTCGGGGCCGTGCAGGCCCAACGGCTGCTGGAGGAGATGGGTGCCCTCAACGCGATGCTCGTCCCGGTCGGCGCCGGAGCCGAGTGCTACGGCGGGCTCACCGTCGCCCGGACCACGCAGCGCTCGCCGTGGAGCGAGATCGAGGCCCGCGCCGTCGCCGACATCGCCCGCGACCTGGGGCGCAGCATCGCCGCGTTCCGCACCCAGGAGCGCGAGCACCAGCTCGTCATCGACCTGCAGCGGATCGCCGACTACAAGTCGCGCCTGGTCGCCACCGTCTCCCATGACCTGGTCAGCCCGATCAGCGCGATCCGGCTCCACCTCGACATGCTGGAGCAGACCGGTGCCGACGCCGAGCTGGTGCCGCATGCCGTCCAGGTGATGAAGCGCGCCACCCAGGAGCTGCTCTACAGCGTCGAGGGGCTGCTCGCGCTCTACCGGGCCGACGCCGCCAGGATGCCGCGCGAGCGGGTCGACCTGACCACCCTCCTGCGGTACGCCGTCGACGTACACCGTCCGCTCGCCGAGCAGGCCGGACTGGCGCTGATCGACGAGTCCCACGGCGCCGAGCCCACCATGATCGCCGGGAACCGGGCCGAGCTCGGCCGGGTGCTGGCCAACCTGATCGGCAACGCGGTCAAGTACACCGTCTCCGGCTCGGTCAAGGTCGCGGTCTTGCGCGAGGAGGGCTGGGCGGTCTTCTCCTGCCGCGACACCGGCGTCGGGATGAGCCCCGAGGACCAGGAGCGGATCTTCGAGGAGTTCTTCCGCTCCGCCGACCCGCAGGTGCGCAACCTGCCCGGCACCGGCCTCGGGATGGCGATCGTCGCCCGGATCGTCGAGGCCCACGGTGGCACCGTCACGATCGACTCCGAGCCGGGGCGCGGCACCCGGGTCCAGGTGCGGCTGCCGCTGGGCTGAGCCTGCCCCGACGTCCGGGCAGCAGTGGCCTAGTACGCCCCGCGCCCGCCCAGGACGGCGGGCACGGTGCGTGCCAGGATCGCGAGGTCGCGACGCAGCGACCAGGTCTCGACGTACAGCTGGTCCAGGCGTCCCGCCTCGGTCCAGGTCAGGTCGGCGCGGCCCGAGACCTGCCACAGGCCGGTCAGCCCGGGCCGCACCGCGAACCGGGCGCGGGCCTGGGGGGAGTAGAGCACCAGCTCGTGCGGCAGCGGCGGGCGCGGACCGATCAGCGCCATCTGACCGCCGAGCACGTTGAACAGCTGCGGCAGCTCGTCGAGGGAGGTGCGGCGCAGGATCCGGCCGGCGCGGGTGATCCGGTCGTCGGTGCGCTGCTTGACCGGCTCGACGCCGTCCACCAGCGCGGCGTAGGCACGGTCCGCGCCGACGTACATGGTGCGCAGCTTCAGCACCGTGAAGGGGACGCCGTCACGACCGACGCGGGTCTGCCGGTAGAGCACCGGGCCACGGGAGTCGAGCTTGATCCACAACGCGAGGACGATCAGCAGCGGCAGCACCACGAGCATGCCGAGAGCGGCTGCGGACCACTCCCAGGTCGCCTTGACCGTACGGCTCAGGCGGGCAGGCGCCACCGTGATCGCCGCCGGCCGGACCACCACCAGCGGTGTCGGTGGTGTCGCTGTCTGCAGAGCCATCGTTCTCCCCACTCATCGCTCGGCTGTGCGCCCAACGTAAGCGGGGGAGAACGCCCTCAGCATGCCGCAATTAAGGGAAGAACTCAGCGAGTTCTCAGTCCTGCGGCGCGCGCCACCCGACCTGGTGGGCCAGGCCGACGGCAGCGAGCTGGGAGGAGACCTCCAGCTTGGCCAGGATCGACTTCACCTGGGTCCGCACCGTCGCCTCGGAGACCACACTGGCCATCGCGATCTCGTGCACCGTGCGCCCGAGCATCAGCTCGCCGAGGACCTGGGTCTCACGCGGGGTGAGCAGGGCCAGACGGTCCCGGATCGAGGCCTGGGCCGAGCGCTGCTCCGAGGCGTGCGTGAGCATCGACTCCAGCTCCTGGTGGGTGATCACCGGCAGCCCCTGGAGGAGCCGGCGCACCACGCCGAGGATCTCGTTGAGCGGGCGCGACTTGGGCAGCACCGTCCGGGCACCCTGGCGCAGCGCCTCGCCCCAGCGGGCCTTGTCCGAGGACGCGGTCACGACGACGACGTTGATCCCGGCCTTGGCCAGCGGACCGATCAGGCGTACGCCGTCACCGAACGAGCCCAGGTCGAGGTCGAGCAGCACGATCTTGGGTTGCACCCGGGTGATGGCCGAGACGAGTCCTCCCGCCGAGCTGGCGCTCTCGGGTATCTCCGCCCGCCGGACGTCGTACCCCTCGACGGTGAGGACCAGGTCGAGGGACTCACCGAAGAGCAGGTGGTCGTCCACGATCATGATCCGGAGCTGTCCGCGCGCGTTCGTCTTGCGCGCGACGTGCGGTGTTTCAGTCATGCTGCCCGCCAATGCCATGTGAAGCCTCCGAGATGATTCGGACGGCCCCGCAGCGCCGTCGCCTTCCTATGGTTTGAAGACCGGTGACGCAGAATCAACATCTGTGCCACAGGCTCCCTCATCTTGGGGACGGCCCGAGCGTTCCGCTATGACGGGATTGTGTGCCGATTTTGCCTTCGGCGGTAGAGGCGGAGCCGAAACGGTCCTCGCGACGGCGCGTCCAGGCCCGACTCTGGGGTCCCGTGGTCGGCGTCCCCAATACTGGGTGGCCGGTCCCTCTCCTGCCCCGTTCGCCCCGATCCCGTCCTGACCATGACGGGGTACGTGAGCGCCGGGGCAGCGTGCCCCGACGTGACGATGACAATCGCGATGGGGAGTCGAGCGTGAGCAACCAAGCTGCGAGCGGCGAGGGCGGGATCGGGCCTGCACTTGAGGTACTCGTTGCCTCGGACCAGGCTCTGGTGGGGGAAGCAGTCCGTGCTGCACTGATGGATCGAGGGTTCACCGTCGCGGCAGTGCCGTGGCGTGGACGGGCCCGTCCGGTGCTGCCACTGCCACGGCGAGGCACCTCCCGGGTGCCCCGGGTGGGGCTGATGGTCTGCTCCCTGGACCGCTGGTCGTTGCTCTACGAAGCACGGACGGTGATGACGCAGGTGGACGTGCCGTGGGCGGTGATCACCGACGCGGCACCCGGCCCGGCCTGGGGTGGGCTGCTGGTCGGCGGCGCCGAGCTGGTGCTGCCCGGCGCGATCGGCCTCGACGAGGTCGTCGATCAGCTCAACCGGATGGGGGAGAACCGGTCGGTGATGCCCCGCGAGCAGTGGGCCAGCGCCGTCTCGGAGTGGCTGGACTCCGCCGCGGACCGGGAGAGCAACGCCGCCCGGATCGCTCGGCTGAGCACCGGACAGCGCCGCGTCCTGGAGCTGCTGCACCTGGGCATCCCGGTCGCCGAGATCGCCCTGCGGCTGGGAGTGGCCCCCTCCACGGTCCGCTCCCAGGTCAAGGAGGTGCTGCGCCGGCTGGAGGTCGGCAGCCAGCTCGCGGCGGTCGCGGCCTACGAGGTGGACCGCACCGGCCCCGGCCTGCAGGACGGACGCCACCACCGTCCCCCAAATGCGTGAATCCCTTGATCCACGGGCGATCCGGCGCGTGAGCCGCTGTCGTATGGGCGACATCAGCCAACGCAACCAGCGGGAGGGACCGTGGCGATGAGGGCCGCACGCAGGACTGTTCGGATGCTCGGCACGCGCGGCGTGCCGGCTGCCCACGGCGGGTTCGAGACCGCCGTGGAGAACATCGGCCTCGAGCTCGTCGCACGCGGCTGGAAGGTGGTCGTCTACTGCCAGGACGACGATCCCGAGGCCCGGACACGGACCGACGAGTGGAAGGGCATCGAGCGGGTCTGGCTGCCGGCACGCTACGACGGTGCCAAGGGCACGATGTGGTTCGACGCCCAGGCGATCGCGCACGCCGCCCGGCACCGCGACCTGTGCGTCACCTTCGGCTACAACACCGCGATGCTCAACCTGCTGCTCCGGCTGCGGCGGGTGCCGCAGGTGATCAACATGGACGGCATCGAGTGGAAGCGCCGCGGCTGGACCGGCCTCCAGCGGATCTTCCTGTACGCCCAGGAGCGGGCCGGCTGCTGGCTGGGCAACGAGCTGATCGCCGACCACCCGGTGATCGCCGACCACCTCGCCACCCGGGTCTCGCGGGACAAGATCGTCACCATCGCCTACGGGGCGCCCTCGGTGCGTGACGCCCCGAGGCTGGCGCTCGACGAGCTCGGCCTGACCCCGGGCGGCTACCTCACCCTGGTCGCCCGGCCGGTGCCGGAGAACAGCATCCTGGAGATGGTGCGCGCCTTCTCCTCACGCCGGTGGGGCAAGCGGCTGGTCGTCGTCGGCACGTACGACGCCTCCGACCCGTACCACCGCCAGGTGCTCGACGCCGCCAGCGACGAGGTCGACTTCGTCGGGGCGATCTACGACCCGGACCGGCTGCAGGCCCTGCGCTACCACTCGCTGGCCTACCTGCACGGCCACACCGTCGGCGGCACCAACCCGTCGCTGGTCGAGGCGCTGGGCTGCGCCAACCCGGTGATCGCGCACGACAACCCGTACAACCGCTGGGTGGCCGGCACCGCGGCGCTCTACGTCCGCGACGAGGTCTCGATCGTGACGGCCCTGGAGCGGGTGATCGGCGACCCGATCCTGGCCATGCAGATGTCGGCAGCGGCCCGGATCCGGCACACCGAGGAGTTCAGCTGGAGTCGGATCACCGACCAGTACGAGGGGCTGTTCGAGCGGCTCGCCCCACGGCGCCGCTCGGTGTGGCAGTCCGCTGGCCGGCGTACGGATGCCGAGCGGGCGCTGGTCGGATGAGCACCCTGCTGGTGGCCCACCCCTCCGCCGAGCTCTACGGGTCGGACCGGCAGCTGGCCGAGACGGTCGCGGGCGCCGTCGAGCGTGGCTGGGACGTGGTCGTCGTGCTGCCCTCGACCGGAGCCCTGGTCGCGGTGCTGGAGGAGGCCGGCGCCCAGGTGCGGGTGCTGCCCA
This sequence comes from Nocardioides sp., assembly GCF_030150155.1. Lineage (GTDB taxonomy): Bacteria > Actinomycetota > Actinomycetes > Propionibacteriales > Nocardioidaceae > Nocardioides. Next base: position 69,637 of record NZ_JASLGR010000034.1, on the reverse strand, counting down.
CCCCGGTGCTGCGCCACGCCGTGCTCAGCCCGCGGGGAGCGGTCGGGCTCGCGCTCGCGCTGCCCGGCTTCGTGCGTCGCGCGATCGGCGTGATCCGCGAGGTGCAGCCCGACGAGGTGCTGGTCAACACCGTCACCATCCCGTGGTGGCTCGCCGTCGCTCGCTCGCAGGGCCGGTCCACGGTCTGTCACGTGCACGAGGCCGAGGACGCGGTGCCGCGCTGGGTCCGGTTCGGGCTGGCGCTGCCGCTGCTGCTCGCCGACCGGGTGGTGGCCAACTCGCAGAGCTCCCAGGACGTGCTGGTCCGGGCGATGCGTCCGCTGCGCCGCCGGGCGCGGGTGGTCTACAACGGGGTGCCCGCGCCGGAGCGGGTGACGCCGCCGCGTCGTCGCCGGGCCGAGGACCCGCTCGAGGTGGTCCTGGTCGGGCGGCTCTCGCCGCGCAAGGGCACCGACGTCGCCCTGGAGGCGGTCTCGCTGCTGCGGGCCCGGGGGACCGATGCCCGGCTTCGGCTGTGCGGCTCGGTCTTCGAGGGCTACGAGTGGTTCGAGGACGAGCTCCGGACCCGTGCCGCCGAGCCCGATCTGGCCGGCGCGGTCGAGTTCTGCGGCTACGTCGAGGACCCGGCCGCGGTGGTCGCCGCCGCCGACGCGGTGCTGGTGCCCTCGCGGATGGAGCCGTTCGGCAACACCGCCGTCGAGGCGCTGCTGGCCGAACGGCCCCTGGTCGCCTCCCGGGTGCAGGGCCTGGCCGAGATCGTGGAGGACCACGTCACCGGACTCCTGGTGGAGCCCGGTGACGCGGCGCTGCTGGCGCAGGGCCTCCAGGTGCTGGCCCAGGACCCCGACGCGGCGGCTCGGATGGCGAGCCGGGGACGGCACGACGCCGAGCGCCGGTTCTCCCTGGACCGCTACCGCGAGGAGATGGCCGAGGTGCTGGCCGGGTCAGCCGCGGCTCAGCGCCACCGAGGTGCCGCTTGAGACCCAGGCGTTCCCGGTCGCGACGACCGTGGTGGTCGCGGGCCTGATGATGGCGCAGTTCGCCACCCGCTGGTGACCGCCGAAGCGGTTGTTGGTGATGGTGACGCCCTGGAGCGGGCCGCCGCCCTTCTCCGACAGGTTGATCGTGCACCCGCCGCCGTCGGCCATGTTCTTGGTGATGGTCAGCTGTGACACGGCACCGCTGTCCTGGGTGACCTGGATGCCGGAGTTGTAGGCACCGGAGTAGTTGTTCCCGCGGATCGTGATCCGGGCTCCCTTGACGATCTGGATGCTGTCGTCGTGGGACGGCTTGCCGCCCCAGTTCGGGTCGTTGAGGAAGTGCGTGTTGTCGTGCAGCCAGGAGTCCTGGACCACTACGTCGTTGCCGTAGATGTGCACCGAGTCGACCACGCCGTGGATGTTGGCGCGGGTCAGGGTGAAGCCCGAGCCCATCACGCCGTTGTAGTTCGGCGAGGTGACGGTCGGGGCGATCTCGACGTCGGAGATGGTCAGGCCGGTGGAATAGCTCTGGATCCCGGCGGTGTAGCCACCGCTGCGGAATCGGATGATGCTGTCCTTGATCGTGACGTTGGGGGCGTTGACCTTGATCGCGCCGTGCACGTCCAGGCCGCTGATCACGGCGCCGGCGGTGGTGACGTTGATGTCGCCCTCGTGCACGGTCAGCTTGGTGGAGGCGGGCACGCCGGTCGACGAGGAGGAGGGGGAGGTGCTCGTCGTGGGGGTGCTGCTCGCGGTGCTGCTCGGTGCGCTGCTCGCGGGGGTGCTCGTGCCGGCACGCGGGGCTGCCCAGGCGGGCCGGGTGCGGGTGCTCGAGCTGGTCATCGACTTCGTCGTCGAGGTGACGCTGGTCGTGCTGGTGGTGCTGCCACCGGTGGTGGCGAACGCGCTCGTCGTGGCAGGTACGAGGGCCATCAGGCCCAGCACGCTGAGCGCGGCGATGCCGGCGGTCCGGCGGGGGAAGGGGCGGGCAGTGCCCTGGGGTCTCGGCAACAGCAAGGTGCTGGCTCCTTGAAATCGGGTATATCTACGCATCGTTCGTGACGCGGACGTCACGCTAGGTGTCTTATCTGCGGCCGCAAAATTTTTCTGAGCAGAATTTCGCTTTTCGGAAGAATTTTGCCTTGATATACCCAATGTGGGGGATTGCTTTTTTGGAGCCTCTTGTTGTCAGTGTGAGCCAGGCGACAGGGCCCGTGCGTACCAGCGTCCGGCGTCGACCCCGACCCGGATCGGATAGTCGAACGCGGCCGAGACCTGGGCGGTGGTGAGGACGTCGGTGGCGGGTCCGGCGTCGAGCACCCGGCCCTCGCGCAGCAGCACCGCGTGCGAGGTGCTTGACGGGAGCTCCTCGAGGTGGTGGGTCACCACGATCGAGGCCAGCTCGGGGTGGGTGTGCTCCAGGGCGTCGATGGTGGCGAGCAGCTGCTCGCGCGCGGCGACGTCGAGGCCGGTGGTGGGCTCATCGAGCAGCAGCAGGCGGGGCTCGATGATCAGTGCGCGGGCGATCAGGGCCCGGCCGCGCTCGCCCTGGGAGAGGGTGGGCCAGCGGTCCTCGTCCTTGCCGCCCAGCCCCATCTGGGCGATCAGGGTGTCGGCGTGGCGGACCTGTTCGGCGCTCGGGGTCCATCGCGGCGGCCTGTCGATCGAGCCGGTCAGGCCGGTCAGCACCACCTCGCGCACTGTCAGCGGCGAGGTCAGCGGGTGGCGCGGGTTGACGTGCCCGATGGTGCGTCGCAGGGCCTGGAGCTCGACCCGGCCCAGGCGCTGGCCGAGCACCTCGACGGTCCCCGCGGTGGGGTGCTCCAGGGCCCCGCAGAGGCTGAGGATGGTGCTCTTGCCGGCGCCGTTGGGGCCGATCAGTGCCCAGTGCTCACCGGCTCCGACGGTGAAGGTGATCCGGTCGAGGATGGTGCGTGGCCCGCGCCGGAAGGTGACGTCGGTGAGGGCGAGGACGGGGACGGGGACGGTGTCGGGGGACGTGGCGGAGCCGGGAGCGGTGGTCATGCCTGCCTTCGGGGGAGGGGTGCCGGTGCAGGCAGCAGACTAGCGCGGATCGCGCCAACTCCTCAGACAAGTTGTGTCTAGCGGGCGGCCGACACGGCCTCGGTACGCCGCCGGCGGACCGTTCCCCTCGGCGCCTCGCCCCGCTCCTGCAGCCAGCGGTCGGCCGCCAGCCGGCCGTCGACGGCGGGCAGGTCCGCGGTGATCTCGGCCGGCCCCCGCGCCGAGGCCAGGGCCTCGGCGATGGTCGCGGCGAGGTCGCCCGGAGCGGCGTCGGCGGCGACCAGGCGGTGCCCGTGGTCGTGCAGCCACGACGCCAGCCCGGTCTCGGCGGTGGTGACGATCTCGCAGCCGTGTGCCAGCGCCTCCACGATCGGCAGCCCGACCTGCTCCCGCCAGGTCGGGGAGGGCTGGGAGAGGAGCACCACCACGCGTGCCCCGGCCAGCGCGGCGTGGATCTCGACCCGACTCGGATCGACCGCGAGCGTGACCCGCGGGTCGGTGGCCGCTGCGGCCCGGGCCAGGGGCTCCAGTGCCCCCTTGCCCAGCAGCCGCAGGGTCGCCTCGGGGGCCAGGTCACCGACCGTCGGCCAGGCGGCGAGCAGCTGGCGCAGGCCCTTGCGCTCGTCGAAGGCGCCGAGGAAGACCACCCCGGCCCGCTCGCCTTGCTGAGGACCGCCGCTGGACGGGCAGGTGGGGCACGGGGTGGACAGTGCCGGGATCACGGCGGTCTCGGGTCGCGGTCCGTGCAGCCAGGGCCGGTAGGTCCTCGCCGCGGCCTCGGTGCCGAACGCGAGCCGGTCCAGGGCCCCGACCAGCAGCCGGGTCGCGATCCGGTGGGCGGAGCGGCGCGCCCGACGACGTACCCGGGTCTGGGCTGTCGCGAACGGGTCGAGGTTCTCGATGGCGTAGGCCACCACCCGCGTACGACGCCTCCGCACCGCCCCACGGAGCCGGACCGCGGCCACGGCCGCCAGGCTGGTGCGGGTCGCGGCCAGCATCAGCGGCTCGTTGACCTCCAGCGTCGCCACGTCACGGCGCAGCAGCCGCAGTGCGAGGTCGAGGGCGCCGTCGACCTGGTGCACGTCCAGGCCCTCGAGCAGGGTGGCGTCGAAGTCGTAGTTGCGGTGCCGGTAGAAGACGGTCGCGGGCTCCAGCTCGGCGAACCGCTCCAGGTGCGCGGTGCGCAGGCTGCGATAGACCCGCACGGTGCCGGACTCCACGGAGGGAGCCGACGGAGCAGACGGCGCAGACCGAGCCGACCGCCCTGACCGCGCAGGCGACCGGGCCAGCAGCGCGCCCCACCCGGCGAGGGTGCCCCGGACCAGAGCGCTCAGCGGCGCCCACGGCCGCAGCAGCTGGCGTCGCCCGCCGCGCAGCAGCACCTCGCGGGCGTAGCGCGGGGCACTCAGCGCCCAGCGCAGCCGGGTGCGGGCATCGAGGTGCCGGGCGGCGAAGAGCAGCCGGTTACGGCAGTTGTAGCGGTAGTACAGGGGCGAGCGGCCGCGGCCGAGGCGGGCCTCGTCACGCTGGCTGCCGCCGACGGCGTGGACCACGGTCAGGTCGCCGTCGTAGGCCAGTCGGCCGCCGGCCGCGACGTGGCGCCAGCTCAGGTCGACGTCCTCCCAGTAGAGGAAGAAGTCCGGGGCGAAGCCCCCGGTGCGCGCCCAGGCCGCAGCGGTGAAGACGAGGCAGGCACCGCTGAGCCAGTACGGTCCCGCAGCCGGATCGTCGCTCAGCGTGGCCTTCGGCGTCGTCCCGGCGCGCAGGTCGATCCGGCCGCCGGTGAACCAGTCGCGGCCCTCCTCGGTGACCACCCGCGGCGCCCGCAGGGTGTCGGGCTCGGCCAGGGCCCGTGCGGCCAGCGTCTCCAGGTCGGCGGCGCTGATCCGGGCATCGGGGTTGAGCAGGCAGACCACGTCGAGGCCGAGGGCGAACGCCGCCTCCACCCCGAGGTTCGCGCCGACCCCGAAGCCCAGGTTGGTGCCGGGCGTGAGCAGGTGCCAGCCACGTTCGGTGGCCAGTGCCCCGACCCGGCGACGCTCCTCGGAGGTGGAGCGGTTGTCCACCACGACCACCTCCACGACCACGTCCCCATCGGCCAGCCCTGCCAGGTTGGTCGCGATCAGGTCGGCGCTGGCGTAGTTGACCACCACCACGCCGATCCGGGCAGCCCCGCTCACAGCGTCACCTCCGCGGCCCGCCGACGGGCCAGGTCGCGGCGGACGTAGTACGCACACGGGAGCACCTGGCAGCACAGCACCGCGATGGTGGAGCCCGCCACCGGCCCGGCCGCTCCCCACGGCGCGATCAGGGCCCAGGAGATGCCGAGGTTGAGCGGCACCATGATCAGGATCGGCACCACCTGGAAGCGCAGCCCGGCCAGGTCGGTCATGTACATCCCGAGCGGATACTTCGCGCCCTGCACGCAGGTGAACGCCACGAACCAGAGCACCAGCATCGTCGGCAGGTGGATCGCCCCGTCGCTGACCAGGTGGACGATGAACGGCATCGCCACCACCATCACCAGCGAGACCGCCAGGGAGCCGGCCAGGAAGAGCCACGCCATCGGGAACGGCGAGCGGATCTCGGCACTGCTGCGGGCCTTGGCGAAGATCGGCCACAGCGAGACGCCCGCGGCCGAGATGGTCTGCAGGACGAGGGCGAAGAGCTGCGAGCCGAGGTTGTACTGCGCCAGGGTGTCGGACCCGGCGGCGTGGCTGAGCAGCAGCCGGTCGGTCTGCATCGCCACCGGCAGGGCCAGCATCTGCACCAGCATCGGCCAGGCCACGTCCATCACCCGTACGCCGGGCACCTCGCGCAGCCGGGGGACGTCGGCGATCGCCGCACCGACCTGGGGGCGCAGCAGCCGCGCGCCCAGCACCAGGCAGGTCAGCGAGACCAGCGCCGAGGCCAGGTAGGAGAAGATCGCCAGGTAGCTGCCGGCGTGCACGCCGAGCACGATCACCAGGCCGATCGAGCCGAGCATGAACGGCGAGACCATCGCCTGGGTGGCGATCTGGAGCGGGTTGCGTCCCAGGGCGACCAGAATCCGCGGCCCGATCGAGAGCGGCAGCGCAAGCCCGAACAGCATCACGCACAGCGAGGCGACGGTGCCGCCGCCGGGCTGGAGGCCGTCACCCAGCGCTGCGGGCCACCAGCCGAGCAGGCCGACGGCCAGCCCGATCAGGGCGATCACGGCACCGGAGACCAGCATCAGGCGCAGTGCGCTGGTGAGGATCCGACGCACCAGCACGTCGCGCCGGGGGTCCTCGGAGCCCGCGATGACGTTGAGCACCGCCGCGGAGATGCCGAGGTCGGCGAAGGGCATCAGGGCGGGCAGGGTGCCGAGCAGCCCGTACTGCGCATAGGCGTCGACGCCGAAGTGGCTGATGATCAGCCGGCTGGTGACGATCCCGAGCGCCCCCGACAGGCCCATCACGAGCACCTTGGCGACCGCGGTGGAGCCGACGGCGCGCAGCGGGCTGCGCTGGCGGCCGGGGGAGGGCGATGCCGCGGGTGAGGCCGGTGAGCTCGGCGCCGGCGGCGTCGGTGAGGCCGCAGAGGTCTCGGCCGTGCTCTTCAACGTCACGCGCCGAGTCTGTCGGGCCGCCGCGTGGGGCCGGGGCCTCCCGACGGCGACGTGCTCAATTTGGGGGAACCCCCTGGCGGTTTCGGCCCAGGCCCGGGCGCTCGGTCCGAAGGTCTGAAGTGGAGTCACTCGGGGACAGTCGACTCCCCGACGCACCAAGGGGACACCCAATGATCGGTCGCCGTTCGACCACCTTCGCCGCGAGCGCCGCAGCCTTCATCGGCCTGGCGATCATCGCTGCGCTGGTCCTGATCGTGCAGAACCACCACACCACGGTCAGTGCCGGCCACACGCCCGCTCGGGGCGTCTCACCTGCCGCGGCGGTCGCCTCCCGGCCCCCGATCGCCCAGCCGACTCCGACGGCCAAGCCGACCGTCGTGGCGGAGCCGGTCGGGCAGGCCCAGCCTGCCGTGGCCCAGCCTCACCCGACCGCGGCCCCGGTCGCCCTCGACGCCGTCGCGAAGGCGCGGCCCGGTGTCGTCGTACGGGTGGCGTCGCTGCAGGAGAAGAACGTCACCAGCAAGCTGCCGGGGGAGACCTCGGGAGCGTCGTACGTCGTCACCGTCACGGTGACCAACCAGAGCGCGTCCCCGGTCACGGTGGCCGGGGCCGTGGTCAATCTCTTCGTCGGTCGTGCTCGGACGCCCGCCGTGGAGACCACCTCCGCCTCCACGCCGGTGGCGGTGCGCATTGGCGCCCACGCTTCGGCCCAGGGCACCTACGTCTTCCGGCGTCCTGCCGGCGCCACGGCCCCGCTGCGGGTCGAGGTGGACCTCGGCGCGACCAGCACGGTCGTGCCCTTCCAGGGTCCGGCTCCGTCGGCTCGCTGACTCACTGACTCCTTGACTCGCCCTCCAGAAGGATTCGCGCGCATGCACCTCTTCCGAGCACCTCATCGCCCCCGCACCCTGGCCGCCACGGTGGCACTCACCCTGGCCACTGCCGGACTGGCCGCCGTCGGGCTGGTCGGCCTCGGTGTGCCGGCCGCCCAGGCCGATACGGCTCCGGCCGACACCAGCCTCCCGGCCACCGTCTCGGCCGACCCGCTGCCCACCGTCCAGATCGACGGGGTGGTGTGGAAGCAGCTGATCGTCGGGAACACGGTCTACGTCGGCGGTGAGTTCGCTAACGCGCGTCCTGCCGGTGCTGCTGCGGGCACGAACCTGGTCCCGCGCTCGAACTTCCTGGCCTACAACCTCACCACTGGTGACCTGATCACGACCTTCGCGCCGAGCTTCAACGCTCAGGTCAAGGACCTCGCGGTCTCGCCCGACGGCACCAAGCTGTACGTCGTCGGCAGCTTCACCAGCGTCAACGGCACCGCCCGCTACCGGGCCGCCCAGTTCGACCTCACCACCGGTGCCCTCACTGCCTGGAAGCCGACGCCGAACAGCACGGTCAACAGTGTTGCGGCGAGCAACTCGACCGTCGTGCTGGGGGGCGCCTTCGGTGTCGTGAACAACACCACCCGGGTCAATGTCGCCGCGGTGAGCTCGGCTCCCGCGGCCACCCTGCTGCCGTTCAACCCGACGATGAGTGACGGCTCGGTGCAGGACATGGCGATGTCGCCCGATGGCTCCCAGGTCGTGATCGCGGGCAGCTTCACCAGCGTCAACGGCTCCTCGACGCCGGGCTACGGCCTGGCGCGGCTGGACCTGACCAGCTCGGCCCTGCTCTCCCTGCCGGTCAACACCCAGGTGCGTGACGCCGGCACCCAGTCCGGAGTCCTCTCCTTGGAGACTGACGGCACCAACTTCTACGGCTCGGGCTATCACTTCGGTGGCGGCGGCAACATGGAAGGCGCGTTCAGCGCCGACTGGGCGACTGGCACGATGCGCTGGATCGAGGACTGCCACGGCGACACCTACAGCGCCTACCCGGTCGGCAACGTCGTCTACGAGGCCAGCCACAAGCACTACTGCGGTAACTCCGGCGGCTTCCCACAGACGAACCCGTGGACGTACCACCACTCCACCGCGGTGACCAACGACGTGCGCGGCACCAACACCGCCGACATCTACGGCTACCCCGACCACGCCGGCCAGCCGCGCCCGGAGTTCCTGGACTGGTACCCGGTCTGGGCGACCGGCACCTACACCGGCAAGGGCCAGGCGGTGTGGACCGTCACCGGCAACTCCGACTACGTGCTCTACGGCGGTGAGTTCCCCAAGGTCGGCAACGTCGCCCAGCAGGGTCTGGTCCGCTTCGCCCGGGCCGGGATCGCGCCGAACAAGGTCGGCCCGACCCTGAAGAGCGCCAACTTCAACCTGACGGCGCTCTCGGTCGCCGGGGGAGCGGTGCGTCTGACCTGGCCGGGCAACCCGGACCCGGACAACGCCACCATCACCTACAAGCTCTACCGGTCCTCGACCAACGACCCGCCGATCTACCAGAACACCGTCACCGCACACTTCTGGCAGATGCCGGTCAACAAGTACATCGACACCGGCCTCACCCCGGGCTCCAGCCAGCGCTACCGCGTGGTCGCCTCCGACCCGTACGGCAACACCGCCATGTCGGACTGGATCACCGTGACGGTGGCCTCCAGCGGCACGCTGTCGACGTACGCCAGCGATGTCCTGGCCGCGTCGCCCGACCACTACTGGCGGCTGGGCGAGGGCACCGGCACCACCTCCTACGACTGGGGCGGGGTCAGTGACCTGACCCGCGGCACCGGGACGGGATGGACGTCCCCGGGCGCGATCACCGGCGACACCGACGGTGCCTCGACCTTCAGCGGAGACTCAACCGGCGTCGCGAACAACACCGACGCCGCTGTCACCGGACCCGACACGTTCAGCGTCGAGGCCTGGTTCAAGACCGCCACCACGCGCGGCGGCAAGATCGTCGGCTTCGGCAACGCCTCGACGGGGACGTCGGGCAGCTATGACCGGCACGTCTACATGACGAACGCGGGCAAGCTGATCTTCGGGGTCTACAACAACACGGTCAGCACGCTGACCTCGCCGGCGTCGTACAACGACAACGCCTGGCACCACGTGGTCGCGGAGATGTCCTCGGCCGGGATGGCGTTGTACGTCGATGGGGTCCGGGTCGCGCGTCGGTCCGACGTCACCACCGGCCAGGCCTATGCGGGCTACTGGCACATCGGTGGGGACAACCTCAACGGCTGGACCTCGCAGCCGACCAGCAACTACTTCAACGGCTCGATCGACGACGTGGCGGTCTACCCGACGGCGCTGTCGACGGAGACGGTGCGGCAGCACTACACCGACTCCGGGCGCAGCACCACGGCTCCGGCCGCACCGACCGACGCCTACGGCAAGGCCGTCTATCAGGCCGACCCCGACCTGTACTGGCGCTTCGCCGAGCCCTCGGGCAGCGCTGTGGCCGACTCCTCGCAGAGTGGTGGGATCGGCGGCACCCTGTCGGGTTCCTACACCCGCGCTCAGGCCGGTCCGCTCGCAGGCGTCGCAGCCAGCACGAGTGCCGGGGTCACGTTCGCCGGCACCCAGGGCTCCAGCGGTGCCTCGAACATCACCTTCTCCAGCCCGCAGGTCTACACCCTGGAGGCGTGGTTCAAGACCACCAGCACGAGTGGCGGCAAGATCATCGGCTTCGGCAACGCTGCCACCGGGAACTCCAGCAACTACGACCGGCACGTCTATCTGACCAACGACGGCAAGGTCGTCTACGGGATCTACAACGGTGGCACGAACACGATCACCACGACCGGCTCGTACAACGACGGCGCCTGGCACCAGGTGGTCGCTTCGCAGGGCCCCGGCGGGATGAGGCTCTACCTCGACGGCGTCCTGCAGGGCACCAACGCCGCCTCGCAGGCCGAGGGCACGACCGGCTACTGGCGGATCGGGGGCGACGTCACCTGGGGGTCGAGCTCGAACTACCTCGCTGGCACCATCGCCGAGGTCGCGGTCTACCCGACGGTGCTGGACGCCGCCACGGTGTCCTCGCACTACACCCTCGGCTCCACCGGGCAGGCGCCCAACCAGCTCCCGACCGCGGCGTTCACGTCGTCGATGGCTCAGCTCGCCGGCACCTTCGACGGGTCCGGGTCGGCCGATCCTGACGGCTCGATCGCGTCGTACGCCTGGGACTTCGGTGACGGTTCGAGTGCCACCGGGGCCACCCCGACGCACACGTACGCCGCTGCCGGGACGTACACCGTGACCCTGACCGTCACCGACAACCGCGGGGGCACCGGGACTGTCACCCACCAGGTGACGGCGGTTGCCAACCAGGCACCAACGGCAGCGTTCACCGCCACCCCGACGGGCCGGACCGTGGCCGTGGACGGCTCTGCCTCGGCAGACCCCGACGGCTCGGTCACCGCCTACGCCTGGGACTTCGGTGACGGTTCGAGTTCCACCGGGGCCACCGCCAGCCACACGTACGCCGCCGACGGCACCTACACGGTCACCCTCGACGTCACCGACGACTCCGGGGCTCACGGCACCGTCAGTCACGACGTCACCGTCGCCGCCCCGACCGACCCGACGGTCGCGGCCGACAGCTTCGGTCGCAGCGCGAGCGGTGGCTGGGGCACGGCCGACAATGGTGGGGCCTGGACCTCGGTCGGGACCGCGAGCCGGTTCTCCGTCGCCGGCGGGCTCGGACTCCAGTCCCTGCCGGCCGGGATCACCGACGAGTCGCGGCTCAACGCCGTCGCCGCCCGCGACGTCGACGTGACCGCCAGCGTCGGGCTCGACAAGCTGCCGGGCAGCAACTACGTCTTCGCCTACGTCGGAGCCCGCCAGGGCAGCGCCACCGGGTACGCCGCCCGGGTGCGGTTCAACCCGGACGGCACCGTCGGCGTCCACCTGCTGGCCGACAACACCGCCCTGGTCGGAGCCAGCACGGTCCCGGGCATCACGGTCGCGGCGGGCGAGCGGGTGCAGGTCCGCTTCCAGGCCCAGGGCACCAGCCCCACCACGCTGCGGGTGAAGATCTGGAAGGCCGGCACCGCCGAGCCGAGTGCCTGGACCTACACCCGGACCGACTCCACCGCGGCCGACCAGGTCGCCGGTGCGATCTCCCTGAAGTCCTACTCGCCGACCGTCGGGAACAGCCCGATCGCGGTCTCCTGGGACGACCTCGCGGTGGTGAACCTGCCATGAACCCGGCATCGACGCCCACGGTGGTCGTCGCGGTCCTCACCTACCAGCGGCCCGACACCCTCGGCCACGCCCTCGCCTCGCTGCGGCGCCAGCTCACCCAGGTGCCCGGAGCGCGGCTGGTGGTGATCGACAACGATGTGGAGCCCAGCGCGGCCCCGATCGTCGCGCCGATCACCGCCGCGGACCCGCGGGTGCGCTACGTGCACCAGCCCGAGCCGGGGATCGCGGCCGCACGCAACAGCGCGCTGGAGGCGGCCGCGGGCGCCGACCTGCTGGTCTTCATCGACGACGACGAGCAGCCCAGCCAGCGCTGGCTGGCCCAGCTGGTCTCGGCCTGGGGCACCCATCACCAGCCCGCCGCCGTGGTCGGTCCGGTGGTCTCGATCTTCGAGGGCGACCCCGACCCGTGGATCACCGCCGGCGGCTTCTTCCGCCGGCTGCGGCACACCACCGGCGACGAGGTCTCCACCGCGGCGACGAACAACCTGCTGCTCGACCTGTGCGAGGTACGCCGGCTCGGCCTGCGCTTCGACGAGGCGTTCGGCCTCACCGGTGGCTCCGACACGGTCTTCACCCGCCAGCTCAGTGGTGCGGGTGGGCGGATCGTGTGGTGCGACGAGGCCGTCGTCTTCGACATGGTCCCTGCCGACCGGGCCACCCGCGGCTGGGTCAGGGCGCGGGCGTCCCGGCTGGGCAACTCCGACCTGCGGGCTCAGGTGCACCTGGCCCGTCCCGGTCTGCCGCGGCTGACCACGCGGGTGCGTGGCACGCTGCGTGGCGGCGTACGGCTGCTCGGGGGTGGGGCACGGATGCTCTACGGTCGGCTGCTCGGATCGCTGCACGACGAGGCCCGAGGCACCCGCACGGCGTTGCGCGGTGCGGGCATGGTGCGAGGCTCGTGGGGGTCGGTTGTCGCCGAATACTCGCGCTGAGACGACGCCCGGCGACGTCCGGGTGCTGATGTCGTTCCGTGCGCCGCGCCCGACCAGCAACCCGTACCTGCCCCTGCTCTGGGACGGACTGAGCCACACCCGCGGGATCGAGCCGCTGCACTTCTCCTGGCGCGAGGCCCTCGTCGGGCGCTGGGACGTGCTGCACGTGCAGTGGCCCGAGACCCTGCTGGCGGGCCGGACGTGGCTGCGCCGCCGGGTCAACGAGCTGCGCTACGCGCTGCTGCTGGGCCGGGTCCGGCTCACCGGTCGGGGCCTGGTCCGCACCGCCCACAACGTCGCCACCCACACCCCGGCGACCGGGATCGGGCGCCGGCTGGCGCTGCTCACCGACCGCTGGGCCGGCGAGGTGATCCGGCTCAACGAGACCACCCCGGTGCGTGCGGGGGCGGGCGTCACCACGGTGCCGCACGGCCACTACCGGGACTGGTACACCGTCCCTGCCGACGTCGCCCGGGTGCCGCGCCGGCTGCTCTTCTTCGGCCTGATCCGGCCCTACAAGGGGATCGAGGAGCTGCTCGACGCCCTCGCGGCGGACCCCGAGGCCGACCTCGAGCTGCGCATCGTCGGCGCTCCGGCCGACCCCGCGCTGGCCGAGCGGATCGAGGCCGCGGCCCGTACCGACCCGCGGGTGGCGTGCCTGCTGCGCCACCTCGACGACGACGAGCTGGCCGCCGAGATCACCGCTGCCGCGGTGGTCGTGCTGCCCTACCGCGAGCTGCACAACTCCGGTGCGCTGCTGCTCGCGCTCTCGCTGGACCGGCCGGTGCTGGTCCCGGCCGGCGAGGTCACCGACGCCCTCGCTGCGGAGGTCGGTCAGGAGTGGGTACGACGCTTCGGCGCGGAGTCCGCGACCGGCGCGGAGGCGGGCAGCGCTGCGGAGCCCGGCACCGGCACGGTCCTGACCGCTCCCTCCCGCACCACCCGCTCAGTGCGGGTGGACGATCTGGCGGCCGCGCTCGTGGCGGCCGACCAGGTGACCGGCCGCCCCGACCTGGGCGGACGGGACTGGGCCGAGGCCGCCGAGGTCCATGCCGAGGTCTACCGGCGTGCCGCCGGCCGGCCGACGTACACCGGCCGACACGCGCGGTAGGAGCAGCAGCGCCACCGCCAGGGTGAGGTGGTCCAGGGTGCTCGCGATCGGGCTGAACGGCAGGTCCCACAGCACCCGGACGGCCAGGAAGTAGCCCAGCGCGGTGCCCGCGCCGGTGGCGATCGAGGTGCCGACGTAGCGCAGCGCCACCCAGCCGATCAGGCCGCACAGCAGCAGACCGGCGAGGCCGCAGATCGCCCAGAAGTCGCCGATCAGGGAGTGCAGTTCGAAGTGGCCCTGGCCGAACATGTACCGCTCGACGTAGCCGTTGTTGGGCGGGTAGCCCAGGGACGCCATCCCGGTCTTCGCGACGAGCAGGTCGTGGGCGTTGGGCGCGATCCCGGCGCCGTACCCCAGCGGGTGGTCGCCCAGCAGCGCCCAGGTGGCGCCGATCTCCGGACGGCCGCCGAGGATCAGGGAGCCGGACTGGTCGATCTGCGCCTGAGTGCGCTGCTCGGTGGTGGTGCCGAGGAAGCCGTTGAGGATGGCCGCTTCGGCGGCGCGGTAGAGCACGTAGGCCAGGACGGTGAGGAAGACCAGGCCGCCGGCGGCGGTGGAGACCCGTCCGGGGAAGCGCGGCCGGGCCTGCCAGATCACCAGCAGCATCGCCAGTGCGAGCAGGGCGCTGGAGGAGCGGGCGTCGCTGACCGCGCCGACCCCGGCCAGCACCGCCAGTAGCAGCAGGTCGCACCACCAGCGGCCGACCACGGCCGCCAGACCGAGGGCCCCGATCGCGATCGGCAGCCCGACCCCGAACTTCCAGGAGTTCTCCGCTGCCCGGGCGGTCGGGCTCACCACCGTGGCGGCGAGCGCGCCGACGGCGTACGACATCGCGATCACGCCCATCGGCAGCGCCCGACGGCACCACAGCAGCGCCCCGACCGCGGCCGCGGAGCCGACCAGCATGATCGCGGAGTCGATCAGGCCGCTGCGGTGGTAGGAGTGGGTCATCGAGGTCCACTGGCCCAGCAGGGTCGAGGTCACGACGCAGAGCAGCACGGTCAGGCCGAGGGCGCCGGTGCCGCGCATCCGGCGGGCCGGGGCGATCCAGACCGGCGCCAGCGCGATCCCGGCGGCCATCCCGACGGTGAGGGAGTGCTTGAGGTCCAGGTTGAGGCCGACCAGCGCCGGCACCAGCAGGGCGATGCCGAGCGTGATCGTCTGCCAGGGATCGGGGGGTGTCCTGACGCGGGCCGCAGCCGGCGTCAGCGTCATCCCCGTGCGCCCACCGGCTCGGTGCTGCGTCGCCACGGCCGGCTCGGCTTCTCGCCGTAGTAGGACGACGTGGTGCGCGACCGGGTGCGGTTGGCGACCACACCCAGGCAGCGTGCCCCGACGGTCTCCAGGGTCGCCAGCGCCTCGACCAGCTGGTGGCGGCGCAGCTGGTGGCAGCCGGCGACCACGAGGGCGCCGTCGGTCAGCCGGGCCAGCACCGCACCGTCGGAGACGGGCAGCAGCGGCGGGGCGTCGAAGATGATCACGTCGTAGGAGTCGAGGGCGTCACCGAGCAGCTGGTGCATCGCGATCGAGTCGATCAGCTGGCTCGGGTTCGGCGGCGTCGACCCCGAGGTCAGGACCTCCAGGGTGGGGTGGCCCCAGGGCTGCACCACCTCGTGCAGGGCGGCCTTGCCGATCAGCACGGTGGTGAGGCCGACGGCCTGCTCCAGGTGGCAGTACTCCGCGATCGAGGGCTTGCGCATGTCGGCGTCGACCAGCAGCACCCGCTGGCCCTTCTCCGCGATCGCCAGGGCGAGGTTGATCGAGGTCATCGACTTGCCCTCGCCGCCGAGCGCCGAGGTGACGACCAGGCTGCGCACCGGCGCCGAGACGTCGAGGAACTGCAGGTTCGTCTGGAGCCGGCGGTAGGACTCCGCGGCGATGCTGCGGGGCGAGTACGCCGTCACCGCGGCCGACCCACTGGTGGCCAGCCGGGGGATCGACCCGAGGATCGCGGCGGAGGTGACCTGGGAGATCTCCTCGGCGTTGCGCAACCGGGTGCCGAGCAGCTGGCGCAGCAGCGCGACCACGACGCCGAGGGCGAGCCCGGCCAGCAGGAAGGTCGCCACGATCAGCTTCTTGCGCGGGGCGATCGGGCCGGAGGGCACCGAGGCGGGGGAGACCACCTGGAGCCGGACCGCCTCGTCGTGGGTGGCGCTCGGGTTGAGGCCCGCGATCGTGGTGGAGAGCTGGTTGGCGACTGCGTTGGAGATCGCCGCCGAGCCCTCGGCGGTCGGCGCGGTGACGGCGATGTTGATGATCACCGTGTTGAGGGTCGTGCTCGCGGTGACCCGCTTGGCCAGCGCCCGGGAGGTGGTGTTCAGGTGCAGCTCGGCGATCACCGGGTCGAGCACGACCGGCATCGCGGCGAGGGCGGCGTAGGACTGGACCAGGTTCTGGGTGTAGTTCGAGCCCTGCACCAGGTCCTGGATGGTCGCCCCGGGCGAGGAGGAGACGAAGACCTGGCTGGTGCCCTGGTAGACCGCCGGCTTGGAGGTCGCGTAGTACAGGCCGGCCACGGTGGTCAGCAGGGTGAACAGCGCCACGACATACCACTGCTTGCGCAGGGTGGCGGCGTACTCCCGAAGGTCCATGCCACGAGAGTGCGCAGCCGCAGCCCTCGGCGTACCGCATATGAGGGGGTATCCCTCATATGCGGTAGTCCTCCGGCTCTGCTCCGAGCGGGGCTGCCGGGCTGCTTACGGTCAGGGTGCTGAACGAATGGGGGAACAGTGATGGCAGCAGCGAAGCGTGGGGCAGCCCGGGGACCGGGAGCCGGATCGGGGTCGAACGACATGCCGCGGGTGCTGGTGGTCTGCCGGCGCAACGTGCGGCGCTCGCCGGCGGTCGCGGCGCTGCTGCGGGCCGGAGGGCTCGACGGCTTCACCATCACCTCGGCCGGGACCGAGGCGCTGGTCGGCGACGGCTTCGACATGACGATGCTGGCCGAGCTGCGCGGTCGCGGCCTGGCCGTGCCGACCCACCGCGCCCGGCTGCTCACCCCGCGCGAGATCGAGGGCGCCGACCTGATCCTCACCCTGGAGCGGGCCCACCGCACCGCCGTGGTGCGGATGGTGCCCGCTGCGGTGCGGCGCACCTTCACCCTCGCCGAGATCGGCGCCCTGATCGCCCTGGCCGACCCGGCGCAGACGGCCTCGGCGTCCGGCGCCCCGCAGCGGCTCGAGGTCCTGCTGGCGCAGATGCCGATGCTGCGGGCGCTGCGTCAGCGCCGCCGGCCCAGTGACGACGACATCGCCGACGTACGCCGGCCCACGCCGCACGCCACGCGGGAGCTCGCCTCCGTGCTGGACACGGCGGTGCGGCCACTGCTGGCCGCGCTGGCCCCCGGCGCCACCGGCGCTCCCGGATCTGCCGGCTCAGCCGCCGACGCGGACGGCTCCGCTCAGGCGGCGTCGAGCGAGCGCAGCTCGATCCACCACTTGCGCAGCGCGGCGACCAACGCCAGCGCGCAGCAGATCAAGAGCGCCAGGTAGGCCCAGCGGAACAGCGCCGGCGCGCCCAGCAGGACGAAGAGCCAGCACTGCGCGCCGTAGTCGGTGGGCAGCAGCAGCCAGCGACGCAGCGGGTGCTCGCTCGCCTCGGCGGCCCGCGCCGAGGCCGCGACCGGAGCGGTTGGCGGCACCGGTGCGGCAGGGCGCAGGGTCGGCATCAGCATCAGGCCGAAGTACGTCGTCACCGCGACCACCTCGAACAGCAGCGGTGCCAACAGCCAGGCGTCGGAGACGCCGGTGGCGTGCCCCACCGTGAAGCGGTACCAGGACAGCAGCACGGCGAGGTGCAGCGAGGCGGTCTTGAGGCAGTCCACGGTGTGGTCGAGCCACTCCCCGGAGCGGGTCGCGCGCCCGGAGAGCCGAGCGATCTGACCGTCGACGGAGTCCAGCACGTAGCCGCCGGCCAGCAGTGCCGCGACCGCGACGCCGACCCACCAGCGCGGCTCGACCAGGGCCAGCAGCGCCAGCCCGGCCAGGGACAGCGTCGCGCTGGCGGCGGTGGCCTGGTTCGGCGTGATCCCGACGGCGTGGGCGAACGCGGCGACCCGGCGGGCCAACGGCCGGTTGACCATCCGGGAGTACGCCGCGGTGCCGCGCGGCGACTTCTGCGCGGCGGCCAGGGCCTTGAGGTTGAGTCGGATGTCGGTGGACAGGGGCTGGCGGGCGGTCAGGCTCAACGGACGGTTCCTCGGGTCAGTAGGGAGGGGTGGGCGGCGGCCCAGGCGGCGAAGCGGTCCTCGCCGATGGCCTTCCACAGCGGGGCGGACTCGGCCCGGTCGACCCAGACCACGCTCTGGCCCTGGGTCATGCCGGTGCCGGCGGTGGGGATGGTCAGGTAGGAGACGGCCGAGCTCGACAGGTGCCGCACGCTGGTCAGCAGCGAGACCAGGTCACCGGTGCTCCAGCCCGCGTCGACGGAGAGGTGCTGGGTGAGGGCGTTCACCAGCCGGTACGCCGTCCACGGGTTCGTCGCGGCCGCCAGCGTGCGACCCGACAGCGCCCGCAGCACCGCCTGCTGCCGCTTGACCCGGTCGAGGTCGCCGCCGGGCAGGCCGGAGCGCTCCCGGGCGTAGAGCAGCGCCTGGGCACCGTCGAGGTGGTGCACGCCGGCGGTCCAGGTCTGC
The DNA here is from genome assembly GCF_030150155.1 of Nocardioides sp. GTDB lineage: Bacteria > Actinomycetota > Actinomycetes > Propionibacteriales > Nocardioidaceae > Nocardioides. The sequence goes on along the minus strand of NZ_JASLGR010000034.1, from coordinate 51,268 downwards.
TTGCGGTAGCTGTCGTAGACGGTCTTCGGCACGGTCACGTCGATCCCGCCGAGCGCGTCGATCATCGCCTTGTAGCCGTCCCAGTCGACGACGGCGAGGTGGTCGATCCGCAGGCCGGTGAGCTGCTCGACGGTGGCCACGGCCAGCCGCGGGCCGCCCCAGGAGTAGGCGGCGTTGATCTTGGCGGTGCCGTGCCCGGGGATCGGCACCCACGAGTCACGCGGGATCGAGACCAGGGAGGCATTGCGCCGGTCGGCCGACAGGTGCAGCACCATCATCGTGTCCGAGCGCTGGGCGCCGGCCTCCCAGGCACCGGCCTGGGCGTCGGAGCCGGTGGTGGGCACGTCGGAGCGTCGGTCGGTGCCGAGCAGGAGCACGTTGAGGGCGCCGGCGGCGGCGCCCGTGCTGCGGGCCGGTCGCTCGCCGAGCCCGGAGAAGACGTCGGGGATCCGGGTGATCTGGTGGCTGGTGTGCCAGCCGACGTACGCGAGGGCGGCGGCGATGACGAGGAGAATCGCGAGCAGTGCCAGCACGACCCGCCGCCACCACCGTCGCCGTCCGCGAGGGTTCCGGGTGCCGCGTGGTGTGCCCGAGCCCGGCGGGGTGCCCTCTCCCGCGGCGTCGGACGAGGTCGGCCGCGCGAGGCGTCGGGCAGAGGCGTCTGTCCTGGGGGCGGTGGTGCGGGTTTCCCAGACGTGCGACATCGCTGACCTCCTCGGCGACCGGCGTCCTCGGTCGACGCCACGTCCACTGTGCGCAGCGGGGGTCGGTCGGGCACCGGATCGGACGGGGGTTCACCCGTATTGGGGAGTGTCGTGCGGCGGACGGGAACTGTTCACCTCGCGTCCATCGGTCACGACATTCCCGGTCGCCTCGCTTCCTGAGACTCACCACGTTTGCAAGCCGTCTCGGGCCAGGGAAACAAGAAAGCAATCGTGACTACTCTTCCCATGCGCGACGTCGATGCAGTCGACGCCGAGCCCCGCCGTCTATCGCGGAAGCTCACCGGCGCTGACGCGATCTTCGTGCACACCTCACGTGCCATCGGTGCCTCGGTGCTGGTGATCACCGGCGGTATCGGCCTCTTCCTGGCCTACCAGTCGGTGCCCACCCTGCGGCACTACGGATTCACGTTCTTCACCGAGACCCAGTGGGACTCCAATGCCGACAAGATCGGCATCGCGGCGGTCCTGGTGGGCACGGTGGAGGTCGCGCTGGTCGCGATGTTCTTCGCCTTCCCGCTGGCGCTGGCCACCGCGCTGTACATCAGTGAGTACGCGCCGCCGCGGCTGCAGGGCTTCTTCGTCTCCCTGGTCGACCTGATGGCCGCCGTGCCGTCGATCGTCTACGGCCTGTGGGGCTTCTTCCTGGTCGAGCCGCACGCCAGCGAGCTGGCGCACTTCGTCTCCCAGCACCTGGGCTGGATCCCGCTGTTCAAGGTGCACACCGACGCCAACGCGGCCTCGCCGGACATGAGCTACTACATCGGCTCCGTCTTCGTCGCGGCGATCCCCGTGGCGATGATGGTGCTCCCGATGGCGTGCGCGGTGATGCGCCAGGTCTTCAGCCAGACCCCGCCGGGGGAGAAGGAGGCGGCGCTCGCGCTCGGCTCCTCCAAGTGGGGGATGATCAAGACCGTCGTGCTGCCCTTCGGCAAGGGCGGCATCATCGGCGGCACCATGCTCGGCCTGGGTCGTGCGCTCGGCGAGACCATCGCCGTGCTGCTGATCATCAGCCCCGAGTTCGTGATCAAGCCGAACATCCTCGAGCGCGGTACGTCGACGGTGTCGGCCCTGATCGCCGGCCGGTTCGGCGAGGCCACCGGCATCCAGCTCTCCGCCCTGCTCGCCGCCGGCTTCGTGCTCTTCCTGATCACCCTGGTGGTCAACTCGCTGGCCTCGATCATCGTCAGCCGCAGCCGGTCGGGGGCTGAGACCTCGTGACCACCACGCCCACCGCCGACGCGGCCGCCGAGTCGATCCCGGCCCCGGCGACGTACCTGCCGCTGCGTGAGCTCGACGAGACACCGCCCGTCCCGCGTGGCCGGCTCGGCGCGTTGCCGGCCCAGGACCGCTTCGTGCTCTGGGGCTCGCGGATCGCGGCCCTCGGCATGACCTGGGTGATCACCCAGCGGCTGCTGCCCCTGCCCGGGATCTGGTGGTTCCTGGTGGTCTTCGCGATCGCCAACGTCGCCTTCCTGGCGCTGACCACCGCGATGACCGACGACATCGTCACCGTCCGCGACCGGATCGCCGGCTGGCTGATCGGTGCGGGCGCGTTCGTCGTCTTCGCCGCCCTGGCCACCACCATCTTCTTCGTCTTCCAGCGCGGCTGGCCGGCGATGAAGCACCTGAACTTCTACACCCACGACATGGCCGGCGTGAGCCCCTCGGACCCGCTCAACAAGGGCGGCATCCTGCACGCGGTGGTCGGCTCCCTGATCGAGCTGGCGATCGCGATCGCGATCACGCTGCCGCTCGGCGTCGGCACCGCCGTCTTCATGAACGAGGTCGGCGGCAAGTTCGCCAAGATCGTGCGGACCGTGGTCGAGGCGATGACGGCCCTGCCCTCGATCGTGGCCGGCTTGTTCATCTACACCGTCTGGATCATCGCGCTGGGGATGCCCCGCTCGGGTCTGGCCGGCGGCCTGGCGATCGCGGTGATGATGCTGCCGATCATCGCCCGCGCCTCCGACGTGGTGCTCCGGGTCGTGCCCGGCAGCCTGCGCGAGGCCTCCCTCGGCCTGGGCGCCAGCCGGTGGAAGACGGTCTGGCACGTGGTCCTCCCCACCGCCCGTCCAGGCCTGGCGACCGCCCTGATCCTCGGCATCGCCCGCGGCATCGGCGAGACCTCGCCGGTGCTGATCACCTCCGGGATGGCGTCCTTCATGGTCACCAACCCGTTCGACGGCGTGATGAACTCGCTGCCGCTGACGATCTTCGGCGGCGCCCGCAGCCCCGACCCGATGATGATCACCCGCGCCTTCGGCACCGCCGGCGTGCTGCTGATCCTGGTCCTGATCCTCTTCATCCTGGCCCGCCTGGCAGCACGCCCGGCGAGCAACAAGCCCGGCCCGATCCGCCGACTCCGTCGTGCCCTGACCGGCCTGGCCACCCCGAAGAAGTCCTCTGAGAAAGGCGTGTCGTGAGCGCGCGGTTGTTCAAGGTGTCGCCGATGCGCGCACTGATCCTGGCCCTGGCCGTCCTGGCACTGGGCGTGCTGCGCCCCACGGCGGCGTTCGCCAGCTACGCCCAGATCGAGGGCTCCGGCTCGACCTGGTCCTTCACCATCGTGCAGCAGTGGATCGCCGACGTGTCGGCCTCGGGCATGCAGATCACGTTCAACAACAACGGGTCGTCGCAGGGGCGTAAGGACTTCGCCAACAGCGTCACCGACTTCGGCATCACCGAGATCCCGTACCAGGGCACCGACCCGATCACGCACACCGCCGACAAGAGCAACCGGGCCTACTCCTACCTGCCGATCGTGGCCGGTGGCACCGCCTTCACCTACCACATCAATGTGGGCGGCAAGCTCTACCAGAACCTCCGGCTCTCGGGGGAGACGATCGCGAAGATCTTCACCAACAAGATCACCAACTGGAACGACCCGGCGATCACCAAGGACAACAACGGCCACGCCCTGCCCTCGCTGACCATCCACCCGGTGGTGCGCTCGGACGGCTCCGGTACGACGGCCCAGTTCACGCTCTGGATGGCGAAGACCAACCCGACGCTGTGGAAGGCCTACAGCGGCAGCGCCGAGCTCACCTCGCAGTACCCCCGCAAGGGCGCGCAGATCGCCGCCTCGGGCTCGGACCAGGTGATGAACACGATCAGCTCCGCGGCCGGCAACGGCACCATCGGCTACGTCGAGTACGCCTACCCGCTCAACGCCAAGTACCCGGTGGTCAAGGTGGAGAACAAGGCCGGCTACTTCGTGCAGCCCACGCAGTACAACGTCGCCGTCGCCCTCCAGCACGCCAAGATCAACACCTCGAACCCGAGTGACCCGACGACGTACCTGACCCAGGACCTCTCCGGCGTCTACGTCGCCCCCGAGGTGCAGGCGTACCCGATCTCGTCGTACTCCTACATGATCATCCCGACCGCGGCGAACGATCAGCGGATGACGACGGCCAAGCGCCAGACCTTGGCCGACTTCCTCTCCTACTCGCTGTGTGCGGGCCAGGCCAAGGCCGGTCCCTACGGCTACTCGCCGCTGCCGCTCAACCTGGTGCAGGCCGGGTTCGACCAGGTCAAGAAGCTCAAGACCGCCGACGCGGCCGTCGACCTGAGCAACCGCGACGTGACCCAGTGCAAGAACCCGACGTTCGTGGCGGGCAACCTCAAGGCCAACCACCTCGCCCAGATCGCCCCGAAGCCGGAGGCCTGCGACAAGGTCGGCGCCGGTCCGTGCGGCGTCACCGCGGCGGCGACCGGCGGCGGCACGACCACCACCTCGGGCGGCTCGGGCACCACCACCGGCACCACCACCACGCCGACCGGGGGAGGGGGCGCGGCACCGGGCAGCAGCGGCGTCGGCACCACCACCGATCCGGGCACCACCGGTGACGGCTCCACGACCACCGTCGCTGCGGCCACCGGGGCCACCGCCAACGCGATCGAGCTCTCCTCGGCCCGCACCGGCGACAACCGCCTCTTCGGCGTCGTCGCCGTCGCCGAGCTGCTCGCCGTCGTCCTGGTCCCCGGCCTGTACGTCGCCTGGCTGCGCCGCCGCAAGGGCGGTGTGGCATGAGGCGCCCGGTGAACCCCGCCCGGGTGCGGACGTTCAGCTCGGTCGCCGCGGGCTGTGCCGCGCTGGCGCTCACCCTGGCCGGGGCGGTCGCTCCGGCCCTCGCCGCCGACCCGACCGCGACCGCGACGACGACGGTCGACCCGAGCGCGACCGCCACCTCGACGGTCGACCCGAGCGCCACGGCCACCTCGACGGTCGACCCGAGCGCGACGACGTCCTCGTCGGCCACCGCCTCCACGTCGGCCTCGTCGACCGAGGAGAAGAACTACAGCGCGGTGCAGGCCTCGGACTACCCGACCTACATCCCGGCGACGTCGCAGACCAGCACCGCCCACGGCGACGGCCTGTCCATCACCAAGGACGTCACCCGGACGTACTACCCGGACAACCAGGCGACCCCGAAGACGGTCACCAACCGGGTCACCGTCACGGTCAACAAGCACACCGACCTCCAGGCCCGCGAGCGGATCCACGTGACCTGGTCCGGCGCCCACCCGACCGGTGGCCGGGCGACCAACCCCCTGGGCTCCAACGGCCTCAACCAGGAGTACCCGGTCGTCGTGATGGAGTGCCGCGGCACCGACTCCGCGAGCGTCCCGGCCGCCCAGCAGGTCTCGCCCAGCACCTGCTGGACCACGACCGTGCTGGAGCGCACCACGTCGATCTACAAGGACTTCGCGCTCTGGAACGCCGATCGGTACGCCACCGAGTCCGGCCAGGTCACCGGCATCGACCAGAGCCGGCTGCCGAGCTCGTGCACGACCGTGCAGGGGTCGACGTACTGGCACATCACTCCGTACATCACGGCCGACAAGAAGCTCTACTCCGGCTGCGACTCCAACCACATGCCGCCGGAGTCCTCGGGTGCCTCGGTGGACCCGCCGAACGAGATGTTCGCCTTCACCGCCAAGGACGGCACCGGTCTGGCCGACTTCGAGGCCCGCACCAGCGCCGAGAACGCCTCGCTGGGCTGCTCCAGCACCGTGCCGTGCACCCTCGTGGTGATCCCGATCCAGGGCCTGAGCTGCGCCAACAACACCGACGTGCTGTGCAACCGCGACGGCAACTACGCCCCCGGCACGGTCAACGACCCGACCCAGGGCGCCCAGCGGGCCGTCTCGCCGCAGTACTGGTGGTCGCCGTCGAACTGGCGCAACCGGATCAGCGTCCCGCTGACCTTCGCCGCACCGCCGAGCGTGTGCAGCCTGATCGGCCAGGGCGACGCGGTGCCGTTCTACGGCTCGGAGCTGATGACCCAGGCCGCGCTGCAGTGGACGCCGGCGTACTGCCTCAACAAGAAGCGGTTCAACTGGCAGATGAACGCGATGCCCGACGACGCCGGCTTCGTCCAGATGACCGCCGGCTCGGGTGCCGCGGCGATGGTCTCGGGGCGCCGCGAGGGTGACGACAACGTCGCCTACGCGCCCTCGGCGGTGACCGGCTGGGGTGTCGCCTTCGACATCGACAAGCCGAACAACCAGGGCCAACAGATGTCGCTCAAGCTCAACGCACGCCTGATCGCGAAGCTGTTGACGCAGTCGTACGCCGCCTCCGCCTGGGGCCGCAAGCACCCCGGGATGGCCGACAACCCGCTGTCGATCAACCTCGACCCGGAGTTCCAGAAGCTCAACCCCGGGCTCGACACCACCCACGACTCCGAGGCCGCCGCCGCGCTGCTGACCCTGTCGACCGGCTCGGACGCGATCACCCAGATGACGTCCTACATCGCCGCCGACGCCAAGGCGATGGCGTTCATCAACGGCAAGGCCGACCCGTGGGGGATGAAGGTCAACCCGGCCTACAAGAAGGTCAAGCTGCCGGTCAGCACCTGGCCGCTGCTGGACACCTGGGAGCTGGGCAAGACCGGCGACACCTGCCTGGACGCCAACCCGTCGCCGTACTTCCCGAAGGTCGCCGCCCCGGTGAGCAGCCTGCGCCTGATCTCGCTGGCGATGCTGTTCAACTGGCCCAACGTCAACACGTACTGCGTGATGAACCTCGACACCGGCACCTGGCAGCTCGGCCGGATCGCGGTGCAGGGCATCGGCCAGCGCTTCATGATGGGCACGATCTCGCTCGGTGACGCGGCCCGCTACGGCCTGACGATGGCCTCCCTGGAGGCCAAGCCGGGTCACTACGTGGCACCGACCCAGGCGAGCATGGCCGCGGCGGTGAAGCTGTCGACGCCGACCAAGGCCTACAAGCCGTTCACGCTGTCGCAGGCGAAGGTGAAGAAGTCCACGACCGCGTACCCGGGCACGATGGTGGTCTACACCGCGGCCAAGGCCACCGGCCTGGACAAGGCGACCGCCCAGCACGTCGGCGAGTTCATCAAGATCTCGCTGAGCGAGGGCCAGGTCGCCGGCCGCGGCAACGGCAAGCTGCCCGACGGCTACCTGCCGATCCGCAAGAGCGGCGCCACCGCGGCGCTTTACGCCGCCGGCCAGAAGGCTCGGACCGCGATCCTGGCGCAGAAGGCGATCACGACCGGTACGACGCCCGGCACCACGACCACGACGCCGGCCGGGGTGACCTCGCCGACGGTGGTCAAGCCGGGCAGCACCGTGCCCGACGCCGGCACCACCGTGCCGGGGGCCACCACCCCGACGGCGGCGGGCGTCAGCTCGGCCACGACCGTCGCGGTCAGCTCCTCGATCGGGGGCAGCCTGCTGCCGCTGCTGCTGATCGGCGGCCTGCTCGCCGGGCTGGTCTCCTTCGGTGCCCAGGTCGCGCTGCGGATGCGGGGGCTGAAGTGAGCCAGACCGTGATGGAGCCGACCGCTCCGCGACGCCGGGCGCAGAAGGCGCCCCGCGAGCCGCGCCCGCCCAAGCAGGCCAGGCCGACCCGCGAGATCCGCCCCGGCGACCCGGAGGAGATCGTCTCGCTGGCCTCCTCGGCGCTGACCGTGATCGCCCTGGTCTGCCTGTGGATGCTGGTCCAGGTGGTGCTGCTCGGCAGCGCCACCCACGACCGGAGCCAGGAGCTGCTCTACGGCCAGTACCGGGCCCAGCTGAGCCAGGCCACCGCCCCCACCGGAGCGCTCGACTTCGACGGCAAGCCCGTCCAGCCCGGCTCCCCGGTGGCGATCCTGACCATCCCTGCGCTCGGCCTCGACGAGGTCGTCGTGGACGGCACCGCCTCGGGCGACCTGATGGCGGGCCCGGGCCACCTGCGCAACACGCCGCTCCCGGGACAGGCCGGCACCTCGGTCGTGCTCGGTCGCTCGACGACGTACGGCGCCCCGTTCCGGGACCTGACCAGCCTCAAGGTGGGCGACCCGATCGAGGTGCAGAACGCCGAGGGCAAGGTGACCTACAAGGTGACCGGGATCCGCCGTGCCGGCGACCCGGTCCCGGCGGCGCCGACGACCGCCAACGGCGGTCGGCTGACGCTGGTGACCGCTGAGGGATCGGGGCCGCTGAAGGCCCTGAAGTCCTCCTCGGTCGTCTACGTCGACGCCTCCACCGAGAAGGCCACCCCGGCCGGCGTCTTCGCCGCCGCGGTGCCCGACGCGGAGAAGCCGATGGGCCGCGACACCGGTGCACTGCCGGTGCTGGTGGTCCTGCTCGGCCTCCTGGCCTTCGTGGCCTTCGCGATCACTGTCGTGCGGCGCCGGTTCGCCGCCGTCCTGGTGTGGGTCGTCGCCACACCGGTCGTGATCGCCCTTGCGTGGTCGGTGACCGATCAGGTCATGCGGCTGCTACCGAACTTGATGTGACGAGCATCAGGAAAAGAAACCCAACTCACAGGGAGCAACAGAATGTCTGTTCGCAAGATCGGCGCCAAGGTCGGCGTCGCTGGCCTGGCGGCTTCGGCCATCGGCCTCGCCGTCATCGCCCCGGCGATGGCCGCCTACACGTCGGCCGCCTCGAACGGCGACTACCTGCCGGAGGGCTCTTCGGGCGCCACCTACGCCGCGCCCAACGGCACCGCCGTGACGCCGGCCGCCACCGACCTCGTCGGTGTCGGCTCGGACACGATCCAGTTCGTGATCGGCGACCTGGCCAAGGCGTACAACGCCACCGCCGGCTCGACCGGCCACAAGTTGGCCTCCTACGGTGCCGGTGCGGTTGACCCCGGCACGCTGTACCCCGTCTCCACCACGGCGAGCACGATCAAGCTCGCCGACGGCTCCACCCCGACCCGTCCGAACGGCTCGGGTGCCGGTCTGAACGCTCTTCAGTCCACCACCGACCTCGCCGGTGTCGCGTTCGCCCGCACCTCCTCGGGCCCCGAGGACGGCGGCGCCCAGACCGTCAACGGCCACACCAACGGCCTGGTCTGGTACCCCTTCGCCGTCGACTCGCTGGTGGCCGCGACGGCCCCCGGCGGCAACGCGCCCGCCTCCCTGACCGGTGCTCAGCTGCTGAGCATCTACAAGGGTGACGTCACCAACTGGAGCCAGCTCGGCGGCAAGGACGGCGCCATCGTCCCGCTGATCCCGCAGGCCTCCTCGGGCACCGGCAAGTTCTTCATCTCCCAGCTCACCAAGCTCAACGGCGGCGTGGCCCTGGCCAACTCCGGCAAGGGCGTCGGCGTCGACACCGACGACAAGATCCCCGGCACCAACAAGTCGGTCCAGGAGCACGACCCGACGGTGCTGAAGAACGACCCGAACGCGGTCGTCCCGTTCTCGGGCGGTCGCGCCGGCTTCTTCGGCTCCTCGCTGGTCAAGGTGGAGTCCGGCTGGAAGGCCGACCGTGCTGTTTACTCGGTGCTCCGTTCCAAGGACACCAGCGGCAAGGCCCAGGACAACCCTGCCTGGTTCTCCGGCGCCCCGCTGGCCGACTCGATCTTCGGCCCGACCGGCTACTTCTGCTCGGCCGCCGCTCGCTCTGTGATCGAGGCCGCGGGCTTCAGTCAGCTCAAGTCCGTCGCCGACAACGGTGCCTGCGGCGTCGGCATCTCCGACACCACCCCGCCGTCGCTGGCCGCGTACACGACCACGACGACGACCCCGCCGGCCACCGGCGGCGGCACCACCAAGCCCGCCCTGGGCACCGCCGGCAACCCGACCCCGGTCACCGGCGTCACGCTGAGCAAGATCAAGAAGACCTCGAAGTCCTTCACTCTCACCTTCGCCGCACCGGTGAAGAACGCTGTGGACGCCAAGGTCAAGGTCTACGACGGCAAGAAGCTGATCGGCACCGTCACTGTCACCAACGGCAAGGCCACGGTCAAGCTCAAGAAGAAGCTCAAGAAGGGCACCCACAAGATCAAGGTCGCCCTGTCCGCCTCGAAGACCTCGAAGGCGTTCACCAAGACGGTCTCCGTCAAGGTCAAGTGACGCTCTGAGCTCCCTGTGCTGGGTGGCCGATCGGGCGGCCACCCGGCACAATCTCTCCGTAACACCCAGTATGACTACTGATTTAAAAGACTTAAGGAACCTCCGTTGAGCGACCAGACCGTGGTGATCCCCGTGCCCGGCGATGCCGGCGTGACACCCGCCGTGACTCCGAGCGGCAGCTCCCTGGCCACGTTGGAGGCGGTCGACGTCTCCTGCTGGTTCGGCGATCGCCTCGTCCTCGACCGGGTCTCGCTGACGATGGCGGCCGGCGAGATCACCGCCCTGATCGGCCCCTCGGGCTGTGGCAAGTCGACCTTCCTGCGCACCCTCAACCGGATGCACGAGCTGGTCCCGATCGCGAAGCTCGGCGGCCAGGTGCTGCTCGACGGCGAGGACATCTACGCCCCGGAGAAGAAGCTCACCGACGCCCGTCGCGACATCGGCATGGTCTTCCAGAAGCCCAACCCTTTCCCCGCGATGAGCATCCGCGACAACGTCCTGGCCGGCCTCAAGCTGACCGGCAAGAAGGCCTCCCGCGACGAGAAGGAGGCGCTCGTGGAGCGCTGCCTGCGGCTGGGTGGTCTGTGGAACGAGGTCAAGGACCGGCTCGATGCTCCCGGCGGCGGCCTCTCGGGTGGTCAGCAGCAGCGGTTGTGCATCGCTCGGTCGATGGCGATCAAGCCGCGCGTCCTGCTGATGGACGAGCCTTGCTCGGCGCTGGACCCGACGTCGACCCGCGTGATCGAGGAGACGATGAAGGAGCTGGCCCAGGAGGTCACCATCGTCATCGTCACGCACAACATGCAGCAGGCGGCGCGGGTCTCGGACAAGACCGCCTTCTTCCTGGCCTCGCACAACACCCCCGGCGGCATCGTCGAGCACGGCGACACCGCGGCCATGTTCGAGAACCCGCAGGACCCCCGGACCGCGGACTACGTCCACGGTCGCTTCGGATGAGCAGGTGCCCTCGTTGGTCGCTGTGCCGCTCGGCTAGCCTCGCCGCATGAACGCCCGGACCGTGTGCTCGCTGGGGACGACCGTGGTCGCCCTCGGTGGTCTGGCGTACGTCGCCACCCTCGCGTTCCAACCCGGCGCCGCGGTGGAGGTCTCTGCCGTGGTCCCGGTCGTCGCGGCGCCGGCCGATCCGGCACCGTCGGTGGCCGGCGCGCAGGGCTCCGGGAGCGGCACGGCCGGGTCGGGCGCAAGCGCGAGTACGTCGGTCTCGCAGGCCTGGGTGGAGAAGACCGCCGCCAAGGCGGGGATCTCCACGGTGGCGCTGCGGGCCTACGCCAACGCCCAGCTCGCCGCCCCGGCCTCGTGCGGGCTGGGCTGGACCACCTTGGCCGGGATCGGCTGGGTGGAGTCCCACCACGGCACCATCGACGGCCGCACGCTGAGCACGACCGGGGTGCCGAGCGCCCCGATCACCGGCATCCCGCTGGGCGACCTGGACCGGGCCTACGGGCCGATGCAGTTCATCCCCTCGACCTGGGCGACGTGGGGTGCCGACGCCGACGGTGACGGCACCGCGGACCCGCAGAACATCAACGACGCCGCGCTGGCCGCCGCGCACTACCTGTGCGCCTCAGGCTCGCTGGCCTCCGGGGCGAGCTGGGCGGCGGCGATCTACTCCTACAACCACTCCCAGACCTACGTCGACCAGGTCTACGCCGCGGCGCAGGAGTACGCCTCCCGGACCAGCTGAGCCGGCTCGGCGCCGCCTACTTGTCGTTGAGGCTGAAGTGCTGGAGGTCCTTGACCTTCGTCCAGTAGCCGCCCCAGCGCCAGCCGACCTGGCTGAAGGCCCGCACGGCAGGGGAGTCGGCCATGATCATGCCCGGCCGCGGGTTGGAGCGGTTCAGGTACGACGTGGCCAGCTCGGGCAGCACGATCAGGGACCGCCCGGTGCCCTGGGAGTACGGGTTCTGGAACGGGTTCACGTCGACCGCCAGGCCGTAGGCGTGCTGCGACCAGACGGTGGCCCCGCGCACCGGCCGGCAGTTGAACGCCGAGGTGTTGTTGCCGTCTCCGGTCGGCTTGGCCTTGTTCTCGGCCTTGGTGGTGATGTGCATCTGCTCGATCGGGAACTTGATGTCCCACAGCGCGTGGAAGGCCCTGACGATGTCCCTCGCCTCGGTCGAGGCGACCAGCAGCTCCCCGGTGTGGCGCTCGTTGTCGAAGCCCCAGAAGGTGAGCTGTACCCAGGCCAGGTCCTCGGCCGCGACCGGGCAGGCCGCCGACCAGGTCGAGCGTGCGATCACGTCGGCGGGCGCGGGCTTGGTGGTCTTGGAGGCGAAGCCGCTGCCGGAGAGCTCGGGCAGCGTGTCGGGCAGGGTGAAGGCGCGCTGGACCAGCTCCGGCGGGGTCTGCTGCGGCGGGATGACGCCGTGCTTGTTCTTCTTCAGCACCCGGGTGCCGAGCCAGGCCGGGGCGACGGTGCCCGGCAGCGGCGGCGGGGTGGTGGCCGAGGGGCTGAGCGATCCGGTGGGGGAGGTGCTCGTGCTCGCCGAGCCGGTGGGGGAGGTCGGCGAGGTCGCCGAGGTCGGCGTCGCGCTGGGCGTCGGGGTGCCGGAGTACGTCGGGAACGGCTTCGGCGCGACCCGCTGGTCGTCGCAGGCGCTGAGCCCACCGACGGCGAGGCCACCACAGGCCACGGCAGCACCGAGGCCACGGAGGAGACGGGTCTTCACAGGGCCAGCCTAGAATGTGCACCGTCACCACCCCCTGTCCGCCTGGCCGGGGGCCGTCGTCGTGTCAGGATCAGGATTCTCACGTGTTGTCGCTCGCGGATGCCGCCGTCGCCACTCTCGCCGAGGTCGTCGGCGAGGATCTCACCACTCTGGACGTGACCGGCCCTGAGGCGTTGCGGCCGTTCCTGATCACCGGACTGGCCCGCCGCGGTGCGCCCGTACTGGCGGTGACCGCCACCAGTCGCGAGGCCGAGGACCTGGTCGACGTGCTCGCCGGGCTGCTGGGCAAGGACCGGGTGGGCTACTTCCCGAGCTGGGAGACGCTGCCGCACGAGCGGCTCAGCCCGCGCTCGGACACGGTCGGGCGCCGGCTCGCGCTGCTGCGCCAGCTGGTCCACCCCGAGGCCGAGCCGTTCCAGGTCGTCGTGGCACCGATCCGCTCGGTGCTGCAGCCGCAGGTCAAGGGGCTCGGCGACCTTGAGCCCGTCGAGCTGGTGGCCGGTCAGACGGCGCCCGTCGAGGACGTCGTACGCCGTCTCGCCGACGCTGCCTACAGCCGGGTCGACCTGGTCGAGAAGCGTGGCGAGTTCGCTGTCCGCGGTGGCATCGTCGACGTCTTCCCGCCGACCGAGGAGCACCCGCTGCGGGTGGAGTTCTGGGGCGACGACGTCGAGGAGATCCGTTCCTTCTCCGTCGCCGACCAGCGCACCCTGGAGAAGCGTGAGCGGCTCTGGGCCCCGCCGTGCCGTGAGCTGCTGCTGACCCCGGAGGTCAGGGCGAAGGCGAAGGCGCTGGGCGAGACCCACCCGCAGCTGCTGGAGCTGACCGACAAGATCAGCAACGGCATCGCGGCCGAGGGGATGGAGTCGCTGGCCCCGGTGCTGGTCGACGACATGGAGCTCTTCATCGACCTGTTCCCGGCCCAGACCCGGGTGCTGGTGCTCGACCCGGAGCGTGTCCGGCGTCGGGCGCACGACCTCGGCGCCACCTCGGAGGAGTTCCTGGGTGCCTCCTGGGCCTCGGCCGCGGCGGGCGGCCAGGCTCCGATCGACCTGGGCAAGGCGTCGTACTGGGAGCTGGGAGACGTCCGTGAGCACGCCCTGGCGCGGGGTCTGACCTGGTGGTCGACCAGCCCGTTCGGCCTCGACGCCGAGGCGGCCGACCTGACGCTCAGTGGTGTCAGCGCCGACACCGCCGGGGTGCCGGTGCGGACCCTGGAGGCGCACCCGGTCGACCCGTATCGCGGCGAGGTCGAGCGCGCCATCGGCGACCTGGACCGCTACCGGCTGGCGGGGTATCGCACGGTCGTGGTGCAGCCCGCGCACGGCCCGGCGCAGCGCACTGTCGACGTACTGTCCGAGCACGACGTGCCGGCCCGGATCCTCGGTGACGACGAGCCGCTCGGCACCGATCTGGTCAACGTCCTGATCGGGGTGCTGGGCCACGGCTTCGTCGACGACGACGCCCGGCTGGCGGTGCTCACCGGCGAGGACATCTCGGGTCAGAAGGGCTCGACCCGCGACATGTCGCGGATGCCGGCCCGACGCAAGAAGCAGATCGACCCGCTCGAGCTCAAGCCCGGCGACTACGTGGTGCACGAGCAGCATGGCGTGGGGCGCTTCGTGGAGATGAAGCAGCGCGAGGTCGGCGGCGCCACCCGTGAGTACCTCGTCCTGGAGTACGGCGCCTCCAAGCGCAACGGGCCGCCGGACCGGCTCTTCGTGCCGGCCGACGCGCTCGACCAGGTCACCCGGTACGTCGGCGGCGAGGCGCCCAGCCTGGACCGGCTCGGCGGCGCGGACTGGAACAAGCGCAAGGCGAAGGCCCGCAAGGCGGTTCGCGAGATCGCGGCGGAGCTGATCAAGCTCTACGCGGCGCGGGCGGCGACCCGGGGGCACAAGTTCGGTCCCGACACGCCCTGGCAGCGCGAGCTGGAGGACGCCTTCCCGTTCCAGGAGACCGTCGACCAGCTCTCCACCGTCGACGAGGTCAAGGGCGACATGGAGCGCGAGATGCCGATGGACCGGCTGGTCTGTGGCGACGTCGGCTACGGCAAGACCGAGATCGCGGTCCGGGCGGCGTTCAAGGCGGTCCAGGACGGCAAGCAGGTCGCCGTGCTGGTGCCCACGACGCTGCTGGTGACGCAGCACCTGTCGACGTTCATGGAGCGGATGAGCGGGTTCCCGGTCAACCTCAAGGGGCTGAGCCGGTTCCAGACCGCGAAGGAAAGCAAGGAAGTGCTGTCTGGACTTCAGGATGGCACCGTGGACATCGTGGTCGGCACGCACCGGCTGCTGAACCCGGACATCCGGTTCAAGGACCTGGGCCTGATCATCGTCGACGAGGAGCAGCGCTTCGGGGTCGAGCACAAGGAGCAGCTCAAGCGGATGCGGACCGCGGTCGACGTACTGTCGATGTCGGCGACGCCGATCCCGCGAACCCTGGAGATGGCGATCACCGGCATCCGGGAGATGTCGACGATCACCACGCCGCCCGACGAGCGGCACCCGGTGCTGACCTATGTCGGGGCGTTCGAGGAGCGCACCGTGATCGCGGCGATCCGGCGTGAGCTGTTGCGCGAGGGGCAGGTCTTCTACATCCACAACCGGGTCGACTCGATCGAGCGGGCTGCGGCGAAGCTGCGCGAGCTGGTGCCCGAGGCGCGGGTGGCCACGGCGCACGGCCAGATGAACGAGAAGCAGCTGGAGCAGGTGATGCTCGACTTCTGGGAGAAGCGCTTCGACGTGCTCGTCTGTACGACGCTGGTGGAGTCGGGTCTGGACGTGTCGAACGCGAACACGATGCTGATCGAGCGTGCCGACACCCTCGGGCTCTCCCAGCTGCACCAGCTGCGGGGGCGGGTCGGGCGGTCCCGTGAGCGCGCGTACGCCTACTTCCTCTATCCGGCCGAGAAGCCGCTGACCGAGACCGCGCACGAGCGGCTGGCGACGCTGGCACAGCACTCGGACCTGGGTGGCGGCATGGCGATCGCGATGAAGGACCTGGAGATCCGTGGGGCGGGCAACCTGCTCGGCGGGCAGCAGTCGGGTCACATCGCCGACGTCGGCTTCGACCTCTATGTGCGGCTGGTCGGCGAGGCGGTCGCGGAGTTCAAGGGCGAGGACGCCCCGGAACTCAACGAGGTCCGGATCGAGCTGCCGGTAGACGCGCACCTGCCGCACGAGTACATCCCGAGCGAGCGGCTGCGTCTGGAGATCTACAAGCGGCTGGCCGAGGTGCGTTCGGATGCTGATGTGGATGCGATCGACGAGGAGCTGAAGGACCGCTACGGCGAGCTGCCGATGGAGGTCTTCTCACTGCTGCTGGTGGCCCGGTTCCGGGCGCGGGCCCGGGCGGCGGGGATCAGCGAGGTCACGATCGCGGGCAAGAACGTCAGGTTCGCCCCGGTGTCGCTGCCGGAGTCGCGTCAGGTCCGGTTGCAGCGGATGTACCCGAAGTCGCTGATCAAGAACGCGGTCGACACCATCCTGGTGCCGCGGCCGGTGTCGAGCGGGTTCCCGGTGAAGCCGCTGGACGGCATCGCGCTGCTGGAGTGGGCGCGTGGTGTGATCGACCAGGTCATCGACCCGGTGGCTGGGTCCTGAGCCGCTCGCACGCTAGGTAGGGTTCGACCATGACGGAGGATCGCGCATGACGATGGAAGCGTTCGGCGACGAGTTCGGCGAGGAGCCGAAGCCGTGGGACGGCCCGAAGGCGTGGGACGTCCAGCCGGGCTGGATGAGCGAGGAGGAGCTCGCCTCCACCCGTGGCCGGGTCCCGATGCTGTACGTCGAGGCGCTGCCGGTCCGGGTCGACGCCGCCGGTGCGGTGGTCGCGGTCGGGCTGCTGCTGCGCTCGTCGTCCACGACGGGACTGATCGCCCGTTCGCTGGTCTCGGGCCGGGTGCTGCACGGTGAGCAGATCCGTGACGCCCTGATGCGCAACCTGGAGAAGGACCTCGGTCCGACGGCTTTCCCGGTGCTGCCCGCCTCGATCGTCCCGGCGGCGGTCGCCGAGTACTTCCCGTGGCCGACCGGCCGCTTCCACGACCCGCGCCAGCACGCCGTGTCGCTGGCGTTCGTGGTGCCGGTGTCGGGGGAGTGCCACCCGAGGCAAGATGCCCTGGAGATCTCCTGGGTGACGCCGGAGGAGGCGATCTCCGAGGGGTTCGCTGAGGAGCTCGAGGGTGGTCGAGCCTCGCTGCTGCGCCAGCTGCTGCACCACGTGGGCGCGATCTGACGATGGCGGCTCCGCAGGCGTCGGGGGAGGGGCTCGTCGAGTTCCTCACCCTGATGCGCACCATGCGCGAGCGCTGCGCCTGGAAGTCTGCTCAGACGCACGAGACCCTGGCCAAGCACCTCGTCGAGGAGTCCGCGGAGGTCGTCGAGGCCATCGCCGAGGGGTCTGCCACCGGCTCGTGGGCTCACCTCTGCGACGAGCTAGGCGACCTGCTGCTCCAGGTCTACTTCCACGCAGCCGTAGCCGAAGAGGCCGGCGAGTTCACCATGGATGATGTCATCGCCGGCCTCACCGCGAAGATGATCCGCCGCAATCCTCACGTGTTCGACCCTGAGGTTGCTGCTGGGGGGCCGTACACGATCGAGGAGATCGAGGGGTTGTGGGCGGCCGCGAAGGCAGCGGAGCGCGGAGATGAGCATTCCTCTTCTCCTCGTTCCGAGGGCTCACTGTAGCTAGGTGAGAATTTGTCACGCGGGTGACAAGTTCTATCCGGGTTTTCGGCGTTGCTGATTGATCGGTTGCAGCTGTGGAGTTGTGACATCGACGCTATCGGAACGCAAATTCCCCCGGCGCCTGTGGAGGTCGAGCTCGTGATCGAAGTCGAATTGGACGTTTTCTCGGGCACGCCGAATCCAAGGTGGGTCTTGACCGCGCTGGAGGGGGAAGAGCTGACCCAGCGTCTGCTCGACGGAAGCGAGACGCCGATCCCGATCGGGTTCGAGGAGCCGCGCCTGGGATACCGGGGCTTCATTGTCCGGTCAACAGGCGTGCACGCGGACGTTTTGGAAAAGAGCGGTCGTCCGACGACCTTCCGGCTTCGACAGGCGATGGTTGGTGCTGCGGCGGACGCCGAGCGCTCGCTTCTGCAGACGAATCTCGATTCCGCTCTCAGCCCGACCGAATCCCGCCTTGTCTCCGAGGCAGTGATGTCGGAGCTCGATCTCTCGACGGGAGAGCAGTCGTCGGCTGTCGCCGCAGCGGCCGCATCGGTGTGCAGTCTGCTCTATACGAGTTGGAACGACTTCAGTTTCTGGAACGGGACCAGGCGGAACGACAACAACTGCTACAACTACGCGTCCAACTACGCGAGTAACACGTTCGCGCAGCCTGGCCTGAAGGGTGGATCCGTATTCTCGGCGTTGACGGTCGCCAGCATCAAGGCGGCAATGCGGCGGGATGGCTGGATTGATGACTGCAATACGAGCAATCTCAAAGTAGCTCTCGTGATCTGGCCCGGCCTGGACTTCCACTTCTATCGGAAGAATCTGAATTCGGCAGGTACGGCCCGTTGGTGTCACAAGCCTGGGCACACCCCTGCGCGCAACACCGATAACTCCGGGGCCTACATCACGTCGCCGCAGACGTGCGACCGTGGTGGATACACGACGTGGGGTGGCGTGATGTACAGCGATGGCGTGCGTTCGAGGGTGGTTCGATAAGGATGGGTAGGTCAGGCATGAACGGAATCACTCGGCGGTCCTTGATGGGCGCTGCCTCGGCCACAGGAGTCGCACTGGCGTTGACCGGAGGCGGCCAGGGGCCGGTCAGCGCTGCTGAGGTCGAGTCGTCGGCACTCTCCCTTGAGGAACTGCTGCTTCAGAGTGAGGGGCTCCGGGCCACCTTGGCTGAGTCCTACCCACCTGTGGTTGCTGCAGTTGAGCCTGGTATCGCCGAGCGGTGAAGAAGAAACTTCCTCGTTGTCGCAACAGAGACACGTCGCGGTGCGTCTGTAGGGTATGAATGTGACGGCGCGGGTGCCTGCGGACGTGGTCGCGGAGTTGTTGGCCCAACGTGGTCATGAACTGATGCGCGTCGCCTACGTCTTGGCGCCGGCGGAAGCCGAAGACCTGCTTCAGGGATCCTTGGTTCGTCTTCTTGCCTCGCCTGGAATCGCGGAGGCGGAGAATCCGTTCGGGTACGCCAAGAAGACGATCGTCAATGAGTTTCTTGATTCGCGCCGTCGTCGTGACCGGATGCTGCGAATTCGACGCCTTGTGTTCGCGGATGGCGAAATATCGGTTTCGGAAGAATCGCGCTACTCTGATCGCGATGCCTTGATTCGAGCCTTTTCTGGGCTCCGGCCGCGCGAGCGGGCATGTGTGGTGCTTCGGTACTACGAAGGTTACGAAGACGCGGAGATCGCTGAGGTCCTGGGTGTTGCCAGGTCGACGGTACGAAGTCTCATATTCAGGGCACTTCCGCGGCTGAGGCGTGCGTTGCAAAGCTCTGGCTTCGGCGACCGCCAGGATGGGGGGAGGGGCAAGTGAGGCGAGACGAGGAAGTCGTCAGGGATGCGCTCTTGAGGCTGTCGGAGTTTGCTCCAGGTTATCGCGGGACGAATAGTTTGCCGCACGGCTCGGATGCTCGGCCCGGTGGCGTCCGGAATATTGATGTCCGCTCCTTTGCTGCGGCGGTCCTGGTCGTCGGATTTGTCGTTTGCATGGCCGTCGTCGGTTTTCGCATGAATTCAAAATCAACTGTGTCTGGTCAGCGTGCTGAGATTGCGGCGTCAGGCACGCCGGTCGTTAAAGACGAGAGTGGTCTCATGAGGTTCGCGGCGACGTCGGGATGGCCGACGATCAGCGTGTCGAGTTGCTCCGAGTTGAGCAGCTCGGAGGATGTCGTGGTTCGCGTGACGCACCTGGATCAGTCGTGCTTGATGGCCGCGTCCCGTGACTTCACTACCGTCTTCGTGTCCAAGTACTCGGACGAGGCTCCATTGGGAGGCTCGTGGGTGAGCCAGACTCAGGAGTGGAGAAGCGTCGGAGGTCACGCAGTACGTCGACTGTCGGGTGGGCCCCTGATGGGTCTGAGCTCGAGGTATGTTGACGCGCTCGCGTGTCCATCGTGCGACGAAGTTGCCCTGGTGGTGGGACGGACCCCCTCCGTTGTCCGGTCCGTCGTCGAGAGCGTTGAGTTCTAGCCGTACATCGTCGGCATCGACCAAGCGCCGTCGAGGTCCCGACGTTGGTGGGCACCATGTGCGAGCGCCGCGCATCGAAAGCCTGCTCAGACGCACGAGGCGGTGGCCAACGCTCCTGGTTGAGGAGTCTGCGGAGGTCGTCGAAGCCGTCGCTGGCAACACCGCGAAGACGATCCGTCGCAACCCTCACGTCTTCGCCCCGACACGTGCCGCCCGGGGTCCGTACGCGACAGCGTCGGCTGCGGCGTCGGAAGAGGTCTACTCCTCCGTCGTCACGTCGATGTAGAGGCCGGCCTCGTTGTCCCACTCCCAGGCTCCGTGGTCGGGTTCGGATTCGAGAAGCGGCCGGAGCTCGGGCCATCGGTCGAGCAGGAACCCGAGTGGCTGGATGAGGATGTTGTGGGGGTCGTTGGTCTCCTCGTCGGTCTCGTCGCCGACCAGCGCCCGCCAGCCTGAGTCGCCCTCATCGTCGGGGGCCTCGCGGTAGACGTAGCCCGGGCGCAGGTCGTCGGCGTGCGAGCGGAGACTGACGAAGGCCCGCTTGTCCAGGAGATCCCAGTCCCCGGGAACCTGGATGATGTGCTCGGGCCCGAAGCGGACCAGGTCACCGTGGGCAACGGTGGTGATGACGGTTGGCTCGTTGGCGAGATGTCCTACGTACGCTCCGTCAACAACCTCGGTCACCTCGACCCACATGCGCTCAGCTGAGGGCATGTCGTCGGCGGGATCGACGACTTCGAACATCAACTTCGCGAGGTCGCCGACGTGGAGTGAGCGGCGTTCAACCTCAGACGGGATGAAGAAACTCCTGGGGGCCTCGGCATGCCGTAGTTCGGCGTCGCCGAGTACGAAGTCGACTGGGCGCTGCTTGCGTCGTCGCAGGATGCTCACGGAGGCGAGCATCCCACGACGCCCCGACAGCAAGCGCACGTCCCCGAAAGTACCTCGGCCCGTTCGGCTAATAGCGTCAGCTGCCTCCGGAGTGGTGGGCCGTTTCAGGGCACTCAAGGCATTGCCCCCGGGTGCCACGCGCCTCTCGGGACGTGGTTACCCATCACCAAGAAGTTCGAGGGGTTGTGGCAGGTCGCCGTGGTGGCCGCTAGGTCGAGTGTTGGGTGAGACTGGGGCGCTTCACTCCGCCCGCTATGGGGCGGGCAAGTGCCACCCGCGTGTGCAGTAGACCCTTGCCCTTGACCACGATGAAGTCATCGTCGTCGTCAACTACATTCCTCGTTCGTCCGATGCTGCGAATCCGGCGGCGAACCCCACTCCGAGCAGGGGCGGCGAGCCGATTTGTCTTGAAGGCGCCACGGCGTCGGTGGGAGTCGGCACGGGATCGGGACGCTGTGGGTTCCTCGGCGCAGACTGTTGCCTGTGACCGGCCGCGTTCTCCAGCACTGATCCGGTAGACGGGAGGCCAGCGGGTTGCGCCAGATCGCACCACAATCGTGGTAGCATTTCGCGCAACTCGTCGGAAGGGGAAGTTCGTGGCCATCAACCGAAACGCGCCGGACTCACAACCGGATCCCGAGGCGCGCCTAGCCGCCTTTGGTCTGTCGTCGGCGGACATCCACACCGCCATGCGGCCGGGTGCCTCGCGTGCCAACAACCGCACCGCCCATGCGCCGCGTTCTGCTCGCGGCACCGACATCTACCTCGACGGCATGGAGAACCTCTCCCAGATGTACGCGAGCGCCGGTTGGCGCGAGGTCTACGTCGA
The DNA here is from genome assembly GCF_030150155.1 of Nocardioides sp. Taxonomy (GTDB): domain Bacteria; phylum Actinomycetota; class Actinomycetes; order Propionibacteriales; family Nocardioidaceae; genus Nocardioides. The sequence goes on along the minus strand of NZ_JASLGR010000034.1, from coordinate 29,651 downwards.
GGGACAGCTGCGGCTCCTCCACCCTGAACACCTGATCTCCTTCACAATCGCCTCGGCGACCGGCGTCGGCCAGCTGGCCGGACTCCACGTCCAGCCGCACACCAACCGCAAAGGTAAGTCGACTCGCAAGTCCCTGGCCCACGTCGACGACGGCACGATCAGCCTCTTCGAGGACGATGAGAACTTCGTCACCGAGTCCGAGCTGGTCGAGGCAGCCCTGGGCGCCAACCTGTGGTTCCTGCTGCACGAGCGCACCGACCGCGGGCTGCACCTGGAGTTCTCCCGTCCGGGCGAGATGTCCAACAGTGGCATCGTCAACGGCTGGGCCGAGCGTATCCCGCTGCCCTTCCTCGAACTGGACGGCGATCTGTCGGTCTTCGATCAGCCCGACGATGGTGACGGCCACGTCGACGTTCCCGTCGAGCCTCGCTGACCCCGTCGCCCGACCTCCCGATACCTCAACATGTTCAACTCATCTCGCCTGCGTTTGGCGCGCCTACGACTTGGACTGACGCTCACGAAGCTCGCTGAGGAGAGCGGCGTCTCGCTGCGCTCGCTCACCAACTACGAGAACGACCGGCAGCCGCCCAGCGAAGAGAGCCTGGCCAGGCTTGCCGCCGCGCTGTCAGTTCCCCGGCCCTTCTTCGAGGGCGACTCGATCGAACCCGTGCCGGTAGCGGCAGCTAGCTTCCGGAAGCTCAGCAAGACGACGGCGACCCGTCGTGACGCAGTGCTCGCCAATGCCACGTTGACCCTCGCCTTCTTCGATGCCATCGAGGAACGGTTCAAGCTGCCCGATCCCGATATCCCATCTCTCGACAAGCTGGATCCTGAACAGGCCGCTGATCTCGTCCGTCACCGCTGGAACCTGGGCGACCGTCCGATCGCCAACTTGCTCCATCTCCTGGAGTCGAAGGGCGTGCGGGTCGCGGCGCTTCGCCACGAGTACAGCGACATCGATGCCTTCTGCTTCTGGCGTGACGCCGTTCCGTTCGTCTTCCTCAACACCGCCAAGTCAGCGGAGCGTCAGCGCTTCGATGCAGCGCACGAGTTGGGGCACTTGGTGTTGCACGGAGACGACGAGATGGACCCGAGCACCTCGAAGGTTCGGGAGGCCGAGGCGAACGCGTTCGCTGCCAGCTTCCTGATGCCTCGCAGCGCCGTGCTTACCCAGTCGATGCGAGGAGCCAGTCAGGACCGGATCTTGGCGTCACGGTCGTTCTGGAAGGTATCGGCGATGGCGATGACGCACCGGCTGCGGGAGCTGGAACTGCTCACGCCGTGGCAGTACCGCTCGATGTGCATCTCCTTGTCCGAGCAGGGCTACCGCAGCACCGAGCCGGGCGGCATCGTGCCGGAAACGTCGCAGCTGCTGCGAAAGGTCATGTACGGCCAGGCGGCGCGGCTGACGATCAAGGACGCTGCCAGCGACCTCAACCTGGACGCACGGGACGTACGGGAGTTCGTACGAAATCTGGTGCCGATGAGCGCGTGAGCCCATCTCGCTACGCGCCTGCGCGCGCCCAGCACAGTCATGACCTGTTCGCACTGCTGTCACGACGAACTCAGCAAGGACCCAAGCTTTGAACTGAGCACCGGGCCAGGCAGGGCTGCTGCGCGAACTGGTGTCGGCCACACCTGGCCGAATGCGTCATGGCGCGGGCCTTCCCCGTTCACGCTGCTCACGTGACTGACTCCCACCATTCAAAGAGCCGAGCGACGACGCTGGGAGGGACGTGGGGATGAGCGATGCCGAAGTGGGCGGCAAGGTCGGCCGTCAGGAACGCAGCGATGTCTTGTTGCTTGGCACCCCGGAGGAGGCGTGAGAGGAGCCTGTCGCGGAGGCCGTCGTACTCATCGACGAGTCCTGGTAGATCGTCGACATCCCTGGGAGAAAGCACGTCGAGGGGATCCCAGTCGTTCAGCAGGACGCCCAATTCGGCCTGTGCTTGGCGAGCCCAGGCGGCTGCGTGGCGCATTCGTCCAGGGTATCGAGTTTGGGGTTTCCCTAGCCGCCCATTCGGGTGGGGTGAAGGTGGATTCGGCGCTCCTGGCCGGTGTCGCGCGCTGGGTCCTGCGCTCGTACAGGTGCACGTCACCTTGGTCTGGCACATCCGGCCCGCGGAGACAGCCGTGGGGCAGTGAGGGTAACTGCCTCACCTCGGCGCAGGCACTGCCCTAAGGTGACACCCGCTCGCCTCAACTAGTGACGGGATCACCATGCAGCTCCTTCGCCCCACGTCGAGGCTTCTCGCCCTCGTCCTCGCCCTCGGCGCCCTGACCGCTGTGGCCGAACCGCTACCTGCGCAGGCGGCGGTGCGGGCGTCGAACGGCGAGCGCTGCACGATCGTCGGCACCTCGGGCAACGACACCTTGATCGGCACTCGGAAGCGTGACGTCATCTGCGGCCTCGGTGGGAACGACGTGATCAAGGGGCGCGGCGGTAACGACCTGATCGACGGCGGAGCCGGCGACGACCGGATCGAGGGCGGGCCGGGGGCTGACCGGCTCATCGGCGGAAGCGGCGCGGACGTCGTCCTGGGTCAGGCCGGGGACGACACCGTGAGCGGCGATGACGGGGTGGACGTGGTCGACGGCGGCCCTGGGTTCAACCTCTGCGACGTCCCGCACCTGCGGGGAGAACGGTATCTGCGCTGCGCCAAGGACAACGCTGCCCCAGTGATCGGCAGCGTCACTGTCAACAAGCGTGTCGTCAACGTGAGTCGCGCTCGCAAGGAGGTGGTCGTGCGCGTGGCGATCCGCGATGACACCGGTGTTGCTTCGGTTCAGGTCAATGACACGCGCTATGCACGTCTGGTGGCCGGCACGCCCCGCAACGGAGTCTGGGCGCTACGGCTCCGGATCGACCGCTTCGTGCAGCCCGGCCCGCGCGACGCCACAGTTCGGGTCAAGGACCGTGTCGGCCGGGAGACCGAGGTGGTGCGGTCCCGGATGTTCGTCGTACGCAACTCGGTCGTCGACCGCGCCGATCCGGTGGTCAGCTCGATCACCCTGAGTCGTGGGTCGGTCGATGTGCGCTCGGCGTCGCAGGCACTGGAGATCACCGCCACCGTGACCGACGACGCAGCCGGGCCGGGGTTGATCGTGGCGAACCTGATGCAACCCGGCCGGGCCAACGGGGGCGCCTATGTGTACAGCGGCGCGAACATGACCTTGGAGAAGGTCAGAGGGACCGCGAAGAAGTCGATCTGGCGCCACACCGTGGTCGTTCCGCGTGGTGCGGAAAGCGGTCGGTGGAACGTCATGCTGACGGTGGAGAACCCGGTCAAGGTCGACGGCTATCAACAGTGGTATGGCCCGGAATCGTTCGCGGTGGTGCCTGAGACCCTTCGTCCGTGGGCGCGCCAGCTTGCGCATGGCAAAGGCGGCTTCGATGTCATCGGGGGTCCGTCCGACGTCGCCCCTCCCTCGCTGATCTCGGTACGGCTGAGCCCCGCCACCGTCGACACGGTGGACCGAGCGCCTGTGGTCACAGTGGAGGTCACCGCGGCCGACGACCGCGCCGTCACGGAGGTCTTCTTCTCCGTCGACCTGCCTGGTCGCCCATGGATCCCGATGCTGACGTTGACCAGCGGTACTGCCCGCAAGGGCGTGTGGCGGGTGAGCTTCGTGGTCCCACAGGGAACACCTGACGGCGCCTATCCGATCTCGGTCGCGCTCGGCGATCGTCACGATCTCGAGAACTGGTACGCCGTGCTCGAGCCGTACGCCCCGATCGGGTCCCACGTGCTGACGCCCGCCCTGGCGCCCACGGGAACCCGCCTGGTCGTGGCCAACCCCGGCGGCAGGTAAGTCGCACGCGGTGGAGCTGCATCAAGCGTCGGCAGCCACGTCTCGACGTGCGTCGGGACGGGTTAAAGCGCGTCGGCTTCCCCTAGGAGTGCGGTCGCGTAGCGCACCATCGTTTTCGCCTTCTCTGGTGTGATGAGATTCGCGGAGTAGTGGGCTGCATCCTTTTCGGCGAGCAAGCGCCGGAGCTTGCCTGGCAAGGTCTGGTCGCGCAGGGCCACGTCTCCCAGCAGGGTCGCTGCTTGAGCGTGATCCTGGCCGCGACTCCACCGTCCGAGGGTGAGGCCGCAGATCGCGTCGGTAGCAGCGATTCCTGCCAGGACGGCGAGCGCGGCGGCGACGTGGGCCTCGCGGCGGTCCTCGGTGAGCACCAGTTCTGCGACCTCGAGGAAGGCCCGGGCCTGGTCGCGGCGCGAACGACCCTCCGCAGGAGTGCACGCCACCACGCGGCCCGAGGCGCGTGGACTCATCGCAACCTCCTGAGCAGACCAGACAGCTGCTCGCCTTGGAGATGCACGCTCTCGGAGAGCCATGAGGCGACCAGCGGATCGGCGTCCCGGGCCATCTCGCCCAAGGTTGTGGTGTCGAGGGCGACGATCTGGGCGGCATTGCCGGTCCATGCGCGGATGCGTTCGCCGAGGCGGTCGAGTTGTGTGAGCCAGGCGTCGCCCAGCGGGGCCGGCGACTCGGGCTCAACGATCAGCAGGTCGATATCGCTGACGCTGGTGGCGTCTCCCCGGGCAAAGGAACCGAACAGACTGGAATGAGCCGGCTGGATCGTCCACGTGCTGACCTCAGTGCGGATGCGGGCCAGAATCTCGTCCCTGACCCGGCTCAGCGCTTCAATATGCGGCACAGCGACGTGCTCACGGTTCAGGTGATACACCGGATAGCGAGTAGTCCTATCAGCGATGACGACCCCCTGCTGCACCAGTCGAGCGAGAACCTTCCGGACGCCTTCGTTGCTCCCTTTCGCGAGGCGCTGATGAACGTTGGCAGCCGTGCAGCCAGCGGTGGTGGCGGCCAGAACCTGAAGCACGCCGGCATCGAGTGTCGGTGAGACGGTTGTCAGCGGGAGGGAGAGGTCCACCACCCAAAGGTGCAACTATTATTGGCGTGAGTCAACTATTATTGGCGCGATGTTCCCCTGTGTTCATCGACCTGTTCGCCAGTCGGCGCCACTGATCATGGCTAGGGTCGCCCCATGACGACCGCATCACGGCTCCGCCGCCAGGCAACCGTCGGCCTGCTGGCACTCCTGGGAGGCTTCTCAGCGTGGTTCCTCATCCCGATGATGCAGGACGTGTCCGACGGCACGGCCATGGCGGCCGAGGGATGGGTTGACGGCCTGATTCCTCTGACCCTCGCGGTCCTCGCCTGGCTCTGCGCTACCCGGTCGTCGCGGCAGTGGTCTTCCTCGGCGGGACGCCCGCTGGTGCCGTTCGTTGTGCTGACGGTGGTGTGGGCGCTCACGTCGGGGTTCGAGTCGGGAAGCGACCTGCTGTACGCGACCTGCCTCCTCGGGATGCCCGTCCTTGCGCTGGTTGGGAGCGCCTTCGCGGTGCGTGCCCTCGGGCAGCCGCTACCCGTGCGCTGACCCGCCCGACGTCCACCGGATCCCCATCCTGGAGGGTTGTCCGCCCCCGAGCGCGGTGCTGTGATGAAGGCGACCCCTGCGGGAGCCGCGGGGCGGATCTCGGGAGGATCCATGCGCTGGAATGCCGCGTTCTCTATCGGCCTGACCGCGGTCGTCGGCCTCGGTCTGGGCACCGTCACGGCGGCACGTGCTGCTTCGGCGGAGTCCTCGACCGCTACCGGTGCTGCCACCACGACGAAGGTCACGGCACGTGACTTTCCCAGCGTCGCCTCGATGGGGCGCCTGATCCCACGCGCCGCGGGCGGGAGCCGCGAGCTCCAGCTGACCGGGCCGCTCCAGACCGTGAGCCCCGACTGCCTGGGCATCGGTGGCGTCACCGAGCACGCCGTCTCACAGCGTCTGATGCTCTACACCGGCCGGGGCGGCAGCGACCTCATCGCCCACCACGGCGTGGTGCCGGTCATCTCGGTGCACCTCTACGCCACCCGGGCCGAGGCCGCGGCGGCGTTGGGGGAGGCGTCGTCGTCGTACCGGGCCTGCTTCGGCCTCCACTCGAACGACTCGCTCGAGGTCAAGGTCGGCCGGCTCGCGGTCCCCACGATCGGGCGGGCGAGCGTCGGCTTCCGGTCGTGGAACGCGGCGCCGCACGGCGTGCGCTCGCACAACACGACGATCCTGGTGCAGCGGGGGCGCTACGTGGTCGAGTCCGACCTGATCAGCAGTCGGGCGCCTCGCCGGGCGCTGGCGGTGGCCGTGGCACGGCTGTCGGTGCGCGCTCTGGGGTGAGCCGTGCGTCGACCGGCGTACGACGGCCTCCTCCGCTGCCGGGAAGGAGCGGGCGCTCTCACCCAGCCGTGCGGGCGGACCGCTTCCTCAGTGCCCCGGTGGCGGCGCTGACGCCGCGACCGATCAGGCGGTGCGGCTTGCGGTTGGCCAGGTCCAGGAGGGAGTCGGCGATGCCCCAGGTGAGCTTGCCCTCGGAGAACTCGACCAGGGTTTCCAGGGGCAGGCCGAGGGTCATCTCCTCGAGGTCCTGACGCTCCTTCTCGGTCGCGACCGGAGGCAGCTGGCGCACGATCATCGACTTGAACGCGCGTCCGGGCAGCGTCGTGGCCAGGTCGTTGACCGTGGACTGGCGGGTGAACGGGCGGGTCGCGTTCGGTGAGGCGGTGGACATGGGTGCTCCTGTCGGGCCGGGGCTCGCGGTACGACACCGCGCACGGTACGGCGATCTTGCCTGATCCCGCGACCGAATACTAGAACGCGTTCTATTTTCATTCGTTCGAAGTGGCCGGCGTACGTCGGGGGTGCGGGCGTTCGGGAGAGAAAGGGGTTGTCCGGCGCTGCTGGGAGATGTCACGGTGGAGGTCTTCTAGGAGATCCGAGGAGAGGAGAGGCTCATGACGAATGAGGACCTCAAGGCCAAGATGAAGGAAGCCCTGGACCACAAGAACCACCGCGAGCAGGGCGTGCATGCGGCGTCGCCGGGCAAGGAGAAGGCCCAGGGCCCCGAGGTGGTGGACCGCAACGTCGGCACCCAGATGCATCGGCGCAAGGCCGGGGGCGGCGGGGCCTGAGCGGGCCGGCACTTCGCGCTCAACGGTGATGTCTGCGGCAGTATGCGGGTGTGATCCGGGCCTATCTACGCGTCGCCAGTAGCGATCTTCGTCTGGCTGAGATCACCGAGTTCCTGGGGATCCAGCCAGACGACTCGCATGACATCGGCGATCAGAGCCTCTCCCGTCCGACACATCGGTATCTGTGGTCGAGCTGGCAAAGACATCTCGATCTGGGTGAGAGCATCTCCGGCGGGACGGAAGGGCTCTCGTCGGCGATCGAAGGTTTGGAGTTCGGGCTGGCTGACGCCCTGGGCGTGCTCGCGGCGCGCTCGTGTGACGTTGCGCTGGTGGTCGTCCAGGAGCTGGATGACCGTGGCGACACCGGGCTCCATCTGACGGCGCCGGCGATCAGGTGGCTCGCTCGTGCGGGTGCGCTGGTGGACGTCGACCAGTACGTCGAGGGCGCTTCGTTCTCGCGGGCGGCGAGCAACTGGATCGAGGGTCGGATGTGGGACCTGCGCAAGGTTCGGTGGGCTCTGTTGCGAGGTGGTGGTGTTGGCCGCCGTAACGGTCAGCGACCGTAGTGATAGCGACACGCGGCAATGCGAATCTCGTCACCGGCCACCTTGTAGACGAGCCGGTGCTCGTCGGTGATGCGGCGCGACCAGTAGCCGGCGAAGTCGTGTTTCAGGGGCTCTGGCTTGCCGATGCCGTCGTTCTGGTGCCGCTGGATGTCGACGATCAGGAGGTTGATGCGTTTGAGCACCTTGCGATCCTGGGTCTGCCACCAGAGGTAGTCCTCCCAGGCGTTGGCGTCCCAGGTCAGCCGCATGTCAGTCGGTGTCGATCAGGTCGTGTGCCTCGCCTGCGCCGCTCTCAAGGCGCTCCATGGCATCGAGTAGGCGGCGAGCGTTGGCCGGCGAACGCATGAGGTAAGCGGTCTCGCGAAGCGACTCGAACTCCTCCAGGGACACCATCACGACGGGCTCGTGGCCGGCGCGGGTGATGACCACCTCTTCGCGGTCGTTCACGACGCTGTCGAGCACCTCCGCGTAGCGCGCGCGGGACTCGGTGTAGCTCAATGTCTTCACGGGGCAACCTCCTGTACAGAAAAGCGTACGTCGAGGTTCCGGGAGGCACAACCCTCACCTGCGCAGCTCGGCCTCCTCCGCCAGGCTCCCGAGCTTCTCCGGGTTCCGCATCGCGAACACCTGCGTGATCAGGCCGTCCTCGACGACGAGGCTGACCAGGGTGGGGCCTGACTTCGCGTCGTCGAACCGTACGCCGAGGGCCCCGTTGAGAACGACGGTCTCGATCGACGGGTCGGTGGTCCAGGCGGGGTAGGCGCGCAGCAGGTTGGCGACCTTCTTCAGCCCGACGATCGGGACCTTCACGGCGTTGGCGATGCCGCCACCGTCGGCCAGGAACACCACGTCGGGGGCGAGCAGGTCCATCAGCCCCTGCATGTCCCCGGTCGAGACGGCCGCGATGAACTGCGCCACGACGCGCTGCTGCTCGCCCCGGTCGACCTGCCTGCGTGGCCGGCGGGCGGCGACGTGGGACCGTGCGCGGTGCGCGATCTGCCGTACGGCGGCCTCGGACTTGTCCACCGCGGACGCGATCTCGGCGTACGGCACATCGAAGACCTCGCGGAGCACGAAGACCGCGCGTTCGGTGGGGCTCAGCGTCTCCAGGACCGTCAGCATCGCCAGCGAGACGCCTTCGGCGAGCTCGACGTCGTCGGCGACGTCGGGTCCGGTCAGCAACGGCTCGGGCAGCCAGGCGCCGACGTACTCCTCACGCTGGCGACGCACCGTGCGGAGGCGGTTCAGTGCTTGACGTGTGACGATCCGGACGAGGTACGCGCGCGGGTCGCGCACCTCGTCACGCTCGACGCCGTCCCACCGCAGCCAGGTCTCCTGGAGCACGTCCTCGGCGTCGACCGCCGAGCCGAGCATCTCGTAGGCGACGGTGAAGAGCAGGCTGCGATGGGTGACGAATGGGTCGTCGCTCATGCCGGCGACTGTACGTCAGGACGCTCCGCCAGCGGCCGCAGATCGCAGGTCGAGGCGAACCCCTCGGACTCGATCCCGAGCGCGATGTTGCCCCGGCCGGTCAGGTTCGCGAACCCGATCACGGAGGTCAGCTCGACCAGGGCGCCGGGGCCGAGCTGAGCGAGCAGCCCTGCGACCATCTCGTCGGTCACGGTCAACGGCGTGGAGCTCATCGCCTCGGCGTACGCGAACACGTCGCGCTCCAGGGGAGTGAACACGTCGGAGGTCCGCCAGCGCGGGATCTCCCGCGCCCGGTCGACGTCCAACCCCTCGTGCTGAGCCGCGAAGTAGTTGAAGTCCAGACACCAGGTGCAGCCGATGTACGACGCCACCGCCATGTGAGCGAAGGTCTTCAGGGACTCATCGCACTGGTGCCACTTCCGCACCTTCTGGCCGTAGCCCATCGACGCCTTCAGCACCGGCACGCTGTGCCACATCACGCCGACGGACTCGGGCACGCGGCCGAGCATCCGCTTGCTGATCAGCCTCACCGCGGTGCCGTAGGCGCCGGTGAGGGGCTTGGCGGGGATGCGAGTGGTCATGGTTCCTCCTGGGTTCGATGTCGTGTTGGCATGAAGACACCGGCCGAGGGGGAGTTGTGACAGGTCAAGTCTCTTCTTGTTGTCGAAGCCAGCTTTTTGCCGCGCTGTGTGCTGGTCGGCTTGTCACCGGCGTGACAAGTTTTTGAAATTGATCACCCAAGCTGAGGCGGTTGTCAAAACTTGTCAGCCATGAGTCATAAGTTTTTCTCGTCGCGCGTCGTACTGACGCGGCGCACGGCATTGAAATCAATGGTTCTGGACGGAAGGCATCTCCATGAAGGCAGTTGGGCTCGGCGTCGCCGGCATCGCGCTCCTCGCCTCTCCCGCGTACGCGAGTCTCGCTTCGGTGACGGGCGCACAGGCGTGGGACGACTCGGGGCACACCACCTTCAGTGTCAAGGACACTGCGTGTGACAGCAACAGCGTCTACGGCTACTGGAACAACACCAGCAACCGCCTCAACAACAGCAGCGGCTGCGGAACTACGGTCAAGAAGACGACGAGCGGAATCACCTCGGTGCGTGCTTGTGTCAACAAGCCGCTGGCCTCGGACCCGTGCAGCGACTGGAACTGATGGCTGACCTGGCACCGTGCGAATGATGAAGGTCTCCGGTGACGGCGCTGGTGCCGTGACCGCTCCTGCGCTCCGGGTTGAGGAGTTGGGCGTGATGCGGAGCCGACGTTCCGTCTTCCAAGGCCTCTCGTTCGACGTTCGGGCCGGCCAGTCGTTGGCGCTGGTCGGCCCGAGCGGCGCCGGAAAGACGAGTGTCCTGAACTGCGTGCTGGGTCTGCTTCGGCCCTCCTCTGGTCGGGTCCTGGTCCAAGGATCTGATCTGTACCGCCTCAGCGGAGGCGGGCGACGGCGCCTTCGCGCCTCAGCCGTGGGTGCTGTCTTTCAGCACGCCGAGCTCCTGCCGGAGTTGACGGCGCTGGAGAACGTCGCTGTCGCGGGCAGGCTAGGAGGGCTCTCCGCGGCGGGTGCGCGCGGCAGGGCCGTGGCACTGCTGGACGAAGTGGGGATCAGCGACGTGGATCGCTTCGCGACGGAGTATTCGGGAGGGCAGCGCCAGCGGATCGGGGTGGCCCGCGCTCTGGTGAATGAGCCGGCCCTCATCCTTGCCGATGAGCCGACTGCCTCGCTCGATCGTGAGACCGGTGACAAGGTGGCTGACCTCCTCTACTCACTCCCCGAGCGCACCGGATGCGCGCTCTTGCTCGTCACCCACGACCAGCGGGTCTACGAGCGTGCCGACAGCGTCGTACGCCTGGGAAGCGAGCAGGCGTGAAGCGTCGAAGGCCGTGGTTCCTTCGAGGACAGGGGTGGCACCGCCTGCTGGCCGTGGGGTGCGCTGTCATGATCGCGACCCTCGGCCTCGGTCTCCTCGGGATCGCGGCGTCCTTGGCACATGAGCGGGACGTTCGCGCCGAGGCCCTGCGGCCGATCCTGGCGGAGCCGGGTCAGCAAGGGCGTCTCCTGGTCTCGTTCGAGGGCTTCGCCACGGTGAACGATCACTCGATCATGGTCATCTCGATCTGGCCCTCCACCCCAGATGCACCCTTGCCACGCGGCGTAGCCCAGTGGCCGGCGCCGGGGCAGGCGGTCCTCTCGGCTGCCGCGGCTGAGACCCTCGGTTCCTCTGGACGGGCACGCTTCGGCGAGCCGAGTGGCCAGATCGCAGCCACTGGTCTGGAGACACCCGACGAACGCCGGGTCTACGTCCGCACCACTGCCGCAGCCTTCGACGCCACTCAGATGCGGCCGGCGCTTGGCTTCGGGCCGTCCGAGACGGTCTCGGACGGGTGGCACGGTCTGAGCGTCTTGAACGCTGTGACACCGGCCGAACTCATCGAACTGCTTCTTGCCTGCCTCGTGGTTCCGGGCGCGGTCGCGCTCGTGGCCGCCTGTGGAATCGGGAGCGAACAGCGTGCCCGCCGTGACCTGACCCTGCGAGTCCTCGGTGCCAGTCGCCTCCGTATCTTCGGGCTCCGCCTCGTGGAGGTGGTTCCCGCTGCGCTCGTGGGCGCCGCGGTCGCGGCAGTCGGCTTGCTTGTCCTCCAACGGATCGGCTTCTCCTCCGGTTGGCTCAACTTCTCGATGGCCGGAGTGGATGTCGGCGCGGGCTGGGAGCGGATCTCGTCACGGTTGCTCTGGGTGCCGATCATCGTGGTGATCGCGGTCGCTGCCAGCGGACTTCGTCCCTCTCGGATTGCCACGGTGCTGCCGTGGAAGGCACGAGACCGCGCGCCGATCGCCGCATTGATCGGCCTCCTTGGTGGACTGGTAGCGGTGGTCGTTCCGGCGCAGAGTCACACCGCTCAGGTCAGGACGCTGGCGTATGTCGTGGGGGTCGCGATCTTCATGCTGTTCGCTCCGAGCCTCGTCGCTGTGCTCCTGGGAGCGCTGGGTCGAGCAATCGCGTGGACGTCGGTGCGAACCGTCGCCCCTGGGAGTCTGATCGGCGGGCGCCGGTTGGGTCAGCTCCCGGGGCGGACCGCGAGGATGACGGCAGGGCTTCTGATTGGCATCGTTCTCCTGGGACAGGTTCAACTCTGGGTGAGCTCGATGAGCGTGCAGTATCGCGGTGCAGCCGAACTTCAGCGTGAGGTCGCCGGCCGGGTGCTCCAGGCCGACCCGTTGGGTGGGGGCGATGCCTTGGCCCGCCACCTGGAGAGGCTCCCGAACGACGTGGTCGCGGTGTGGGTCGGCCACGACGAGCGCGGCGGCGCGGTCCTCGAAGCGACCTGCCCTGCGCTGAACGCCCTTCGGCTCAGTTGCGACGCCACCACCCTTGAGGCTGACCGGACTCAGCAGCGCAGCGACGTCCTGTGGCCCGTCGCCCAGATCTACGGCATCGCCCCTGGCTCGGCGGTCAGACCTCTGGCCGCGGGCACGACCCCGAAGGGACTTGATGGCGTCGGCCTTGCGCTGGTCTCTGTCGACGGCCACCGTATCGACGCGAGCGCCGTTCAGCAGGGGCTGTACGCCGATGTGCCGGGGTTCATCCATGTGAGCGAGGTTGGGGACTCCTGGGTGAGCGGAGCATGGCAACCGATTCTCAAGGGCCGCTGGATCACGCTCTACAGCGCGTTGGGAATCGGGGTGTTGATGTTCGTCGCCGCCAATGTGGTGGCCGCGGACTCCCGAGATGGAAGCCGTACTCTGGGGCCGTTGCACCTGCTCAGCCGGGGTCGGCGGTGGTTGACCGGGCTGGTCGCGGTCCAGGTGGCCCTGCCCTTGGTGATCGCGACCGCGGTCGGCGTGGTGGGGTACTGGGTGTTGGCCGCGGGGATGAAGACAGGTGACCAGTACTTCGTTCCGTCCGCCTCGTTCGCCACGGTGCTGCTGGTGATGGGGGTTGTGATCGGCGTACTGGTGGCGTCGGCGAGTGCGGTGATCCTGACGCGCGCGTTGGAGCGGTGGGTGCCTGGGCGAGACTGACGAGACTGAGCAGGCTCGCCGTCGTTTCCTCGACGCCAGGGGCTACCCAGGTTGCCTGGCGGACGGGGGGTCAGGGCTTTGCGGTCAGCCCAACGTCAGCGCGCCGCTCCGCACCGCCGCGACCACGCCGCCGTCGACGGCGAGGTCGGTGCCCGTGATGAACGAGGCCTCCGAGGAGAGCAGGAATGCGGTGGCCGCGGCGATGTCGGCGGGGGTGCCGACCCGGCCGGTGCCCGAGGCCTGGATCATCGCCCGCATCCCGGCGCCCGACTCGCTGGCCAGCTCCTCGGCGCCCATCGGCGTCGAGATCACGCCGGGGCTGATCGAGTTCACCCGCGCACCGCGGGCACCCCACGCGATGCTGGCCGCTGCGACGCGGACCTGGTTGGCACGCTTGGCGATCGAGTACGCCTGGCCTCCGTCAGGCAGGTGGGCGAAGATCGGAAGGCTGGCGAGCTGCGCGGTCGGCGTCGTCGCCAGGGCCGCCTCGACCTCGGCAGGCAGCCGGCCCTGGGCGAAGAGGCCCGCCATGCTGGCGATCACGACGCCGGCACCACCGGGCGCGATCACGTCGGCGAAGGCGTCGAGCGTGTGCGCGACCCCCAGGAGATCGACGGCGAGGATCGCCTCCTTCGAGGCCTGGGCGGGGGAGAGGCCGGCCGTGTGGATCACCTGGTCGACCGAACCCAGTGCGGCGGCCTGGGCTGCCAGGGCTGTGACGGAGGCGGCGTCGCTGACATCGACCTGGGAGGTGACGACGTTGAAGCCCTCGCCGCTCAGAGCGTCGGCGACCGAGGTCAGCGCCGTCTGGTTGAAGTCGGCGATCAGCAGCTTCCTACCCGCGCCCTGACGCCGGGCGATGAGCTCGCCCATCCCGCCGACGCCGACGATGACAACGACGCTGGTGGGTGCGCTCATGCGGCGAGCGTATCGGGCGTCGATGTAGCGAGGGAGGCAGTTTCATCGGTCAGGTTGTGGGCCGCCAGGAAATGTCGGTGGGGGTGTCTAGGTTCGTGGGTAGACGACGACGCGCTGCGTGAGAGAGGGGTTGACCTGCAGTGACGTCACACACGACGGACCCGCACCCAGCCCAGGTGGTGGTGCGGCAGGCCGAGGCCGCGATAGCAGCCCTCGGTGAGATGGATGCTGGGCTGATGGAGCCGGCCGAGCGTGCCCGATTGATGGTGCGTTTGAGCGCCCTGATGGGTGCGGTGACAGTGGTGCGTGCCGGGCTGATCACGGCGGCCGCCGCTGAGGGTGGTGTTCGGACCGAGAGCGGCGCCCGGGCACCCGGGTGGTGGATCGCCGATGAGACGCGCCGTGGGCGGGCTGCGGCCCGCGACATGGTCGCCTTGGCCGATGCGCTGGTACGCCGCCCCCACGTGGCCACTGCCCTGAGGACGGGGGCGGTGGATCTGGCTCAGGCACCGGTGATCTGCCGCGCGATCGAGCAACTGCCTGACCACGTCTCGGCCGAGGTGGTCGAGGCCGCGGAGAAGCACCTGGTCGACCTGGCAGGCCGCTTCGATCCGCGTCAACTGCGGATCCTGGGCCGACGCGTCCTGGAGGCAGTGGACCCCGACGCAGCCGAGGCCCATGAGGGCCGACTGTTGGAACGCGAGGATGCGATAGCCCGCACAGCATGTCGGTTGTCCCTGCGCTCACGCGGTGATGGCACGACCCGGATCTGGGGCGTCCTGCCCGACCTGGCCGCCATCCGGCTGGCGAACTACCTCCACACCTTCACCAGCCCACGCCACCACAGCACCGACACCGCGCCACGAGGTGACTCCCGCCCGACCGAGGGCGACGTGGTCGATCCAGCCGACACCCAGGTCTGGCGCAAGATTCCCTACGGCCACCGACTGGGCAAGGCCTTCTGCGAGTTCCTCGACGCCATCGACCCAACGGACCTGCCCGATCACGGTGGCGAGTCGACCCAGTTGATCGTGACGATGTCGCTGGAGGATCTGCGTCGTGAGGTGGGTGCTGCCACCGTCCTCGGACCTGAGGGCGCCGAACGGATCTCAGCCGCCGAAGCCAGACGCCTGGCCTGTCGGGCTGGGATCATCCCTGCAGTGCTCGGCGGGAAGGACGAGGTGCTGAACCTGGGCCGAGAACGACGACTGGCCTCCCTGGCCCAACGCCGCGCGCTACGGCTCCGGCACCACACCTGCCAAGCCACCGGCTGCACCCGACCCGCCCGCTGGTGCGAGGCCCACCACCTCACCCCCTGGGCCGAGGGCGGCACGACCGACCTCAACGACCTCGTGCTGCTGTGCAGCGAGCATCATCACGTCATCCACGACCCGCAGGTCGGCTACACGCTCACCGAGGACGGGGAGGTCAGATTCCACCGACGGGAGTAGGAGCCGTCGCTCGCAGGATTTCCCTGCGAGCCTGCCGGAGTCTCCCTAGGGTGGGGCGTATGCCGAATGCCCTCACCAGCCGCACTGGGACCTCGCTTCCCGCCGCAGGCGTCGTCATGGCGCTGCTGGCGACGGCCGCGAGCGTGGTGGCGCTTGTGACCGGCGAGCTGTTCCTCGCTGCCAGCTGTGCGACGTTTGCTCTTGCGATGGTGTGTGGCCTCGCCTGGCAGCGGGTGACGAACCCGCGGGTCGAGCGATTCCTCATGGTGGCATGGATGGTGCTGCTGCCGCTCGGCGCCGGCGGCATGGGTGGCTGGACCGCGCACCTCTAGGATCCGCGCGCGCTTCAGGCCCGCAGACGCCTTCGAGTCGCGCTCTCCTCGTCCTCCGCGGCTACTCCTCGACCGCAGCCGCCCGGGTCGCCTTCCGGTCCGCGGTCAGGGTGTCCTTCACCACGCGGCGTAGGACCTTGCCGATCAGGGACTTGGGCAGCTCCTCCCACACGACGTACGTGCGGGGGCGCTTGTACTCGGCGAGGTGCTCGCGCGCGGTCTCGCGGGCAGCGTCCTCGTCGAAGGTGGCGCCCGGCTCCAGCACCACCACGGCGGTGACGACCTCGATGCCGCTGCCGCGGACCAGGCCGACGACGGCTGCCTCGGCGACGCCGGGCACCGTGGAGATGACCTTCTCGACCTCGGTGGGAGAGACGTTGAAGCCGCCGGTGATGATCAGCTCCTTCTTGCGGTCCACGACCGTGACGAAGCCGTCGGTGTCCTGCACGACGAGGTCGCCGGTGCGCAGCCAGCCGCCGTCGAGCAGCGTCGCCGCGGTCTCCTCGGGCCGGTTCCAGTAGCCCGCGAAGACCTGCGGGCCGCGGATCAGCAGCTCACCGGCCTCGCCCTGGGCCACCTCGATCGACGGCTGGTCGGGGTCGACCACCTTGATGTCGGTGGAGGGGAACGGCAGCCCGATGGTGCCGATCCGGCGGGTCCCGTCGAACGGGTTGGCCAGCGCCACCGGGCTGCACTCGGTCAGGCCGTAGCCCTCGTTGAGCATCGACCCGGCGAGCTTCTCCCACCGGCCCACGACCGCGTCGGTCAGCGTCATCGCACCCGAGATCGCGTAGACCACCTGGCTCAGGTCCAGCTTGCCCTCCTTGGCCACCCGCGCCAGCCGGTCGAACATCGGCGGCACCGCCGGCACGAAGGTCGGCGGGAACTGCTGGGCCGCGGTCTGCACCAGCTCGGGGTCGAACGTCGGGAAGAGCACCGCCCGCGACCCGGTCTCGACGGAGTAGATCACCGACAGCAGCAACCCGAAGGAGTGGAACATCGGCAGCAGCCCGTAGATCGAGCTCCCGCCGCGCGGGAACTCCGGCATCCACGCCGCGCCCTGACGCGCGTTCGACCACAGGTTGCGGTGGGTGATGATCGCGCCCTTCGGCGTCCCCGTCGTGCCCGAGGTGTACTGCAGGCAGGCGACGTCGTCGGCACCCGGACGCTCGCCCTCGGCACCGATCGGGGCCGAGCGCTCCAGCCTCTGGAACGGGATCGCGCCCGGTGCCGCAGCGGTCAGCTTCGCCCGCGACTCACGCGCCTTCGCGATCGGCAGCCGCAACAGCAGCTGCATCTTCAGCGGCATCGCTCGGGTGATGTCGACCGAGATCACGGTGCGGATCTCGAGGTCGGCCGGCAGTGACCGTACGACGGGCGCCATCTTGTCCCACGTGATCACGACGCTCGCCCGGTGGTCGCGGAACTGACCCTCGAGCTCGTCACGCGTGTAGAGCGGGTTGTGCTCGACCACGATCGCGCCCAGCCGCAGCACCGCGTAGAACGCGACCACGTGCTGCGGGGCGTTCGGCATGATCAGGGCGACCCGGTCCCCACGTCGTACGCCGAGATCGTGCAGGCCCTGGGCGACCCGCGCGACCCGGTCGCCGAGCTCGCCGTAGCTCACCGTCGCCCCGAAGAACGCGATCGCGTCCTGGGCGGCGTACTGCGCGACGCGCTCCTCCAGCAGGTCCACCAGCGAACCCGTCGCGACCTCGATCTGGTCCGGAGTGCCCGGGGCGTAGAACTGGGTCCAGGTGCGGTCGGCGTTCATCTGCATCCGTACAGGCTACGGAGGGGCGAGCCGGTCGGCGCCAGGTGGCCACGTAGTCTCCCCAGCAGCGGTCCCTGCGACTGTGAGGTGGTTGTGAGGCTCCTGCGCCGCGTGTGAGAGGGAGCCGCAGCACGCTGAGAGCGCACCACCCCTCTCGACCTCAAGGAGTCCTCATGATCACCAGCCTCACCCGCTCCTCGGCCTCCGCGCTGGCCCTCGTCGCAGCGCTGGCGACCGTCAGTGCCTGTGCCGCCACCGCCGCCGACGCCAAGCCGGTCGCGGCCACCACCTCGGCCCAGCGCACCGCCGTGAAGACGTACCTGATCGGCTGCCTCAACGAGCGCAGCGTGAAGCCCACGAGCGTCACCCTCGCCTGCGCCGACGACAACGAGAACCTCGACAAGCTGGTCTGGAGCACGTGGGGCGAGCCGCAGGCCACCGCCGTTGGCACCTGGGTCGCCAACACCTGCACGCCCTACTGTGCCGCGGGCAAGCTCGTGCGCTACCCGGTGACGGTCCGCGCCAGCCACCTCAAGCGGCACGAGTACCGCCAGCTCAGCATCACCTTCACCGGCACCGTCCCCTCCGGGCACCACCGCACCGAGGTCGTCTTCACCGCGAAGTGAAGACCACCGTGGCCCTGGCACCGCCCTCGGGGGCGTTGCTGAGCTCGACCCGGGCGCCCATCACGGCGGCCTGACGGGCCGCGATCACGAGGCCCAGCCCGGTGCCGCCGCCCTCGCCGTGGTGGAACCGGCGCGGTCCGTCCTCGAGCAGGTCCTGCGGGAAGCCGGGGCCGTCGTCGGCGACCACGATCCGGGCGCCGTCGACGCTGATCCGCGGTGCGCCGCCGCCGTGGCGTACGGCGTTGGCGACCAGGTTCGCCAGGATCCGCTCCACCCGGCGAGGTTCGGCCAGCACCGTCGCCGGATCGCGCACCTCGCTCAGGTCGGCCACCCCGAGCGCCTGGAGCGCCGCGTCGACAGCACCGTCGGGGCGGACCAGGTCCGTGATCGGGATCGCGACCAGGGCGACCTGCTCGTGGCCCGACTCCAGGCGCGAGACCTCCAGCAGGTCCTCCACCAGGGCCCGCAGCCGACCGACCAGCCGACGGGTGATGTCGGCCTCGGGGCCGGGTGGGAGCAGCTCGGCGGCACTGACCAGGGCGGTGGTCGGCGTACGCAGCTCGTGGGCGACCTCGCCGGTGAAGGCCTGCTCCTCGCGCAGCCGGGCGTCGAGGCTGTCGGCCATCGCGTTGACCGCCCGTCCCAGGGCGGCGGCCTCGTCGTGGCCAGTGGCGTGCACCCGGGCGGGGGAGCCGCGGCCGATGTCGGCGGCGGTCGCGGCGCTGCGGCGCAGCCGTCGCGACAGGCCGGTGCCGGCCGCCCAGCCGAGCAGGGCGGCCAGCGGTAGCCCGACCGCGGCGACAGCGATCATGCTCATCCGCAGCGTGCGTTGCAGCGAGGCGAGGTCGCGCCCCGACTCCTCGACCGAGACCAGGATCTGGGAGGAGAGCCGGGTGGCGGCCCACATGGTGTGGCCGTCGTAGTACGTCCAACGCTGGCCGACCGGCTCGGCACGCAACGGTGCCGGCGGTGCCTCCGGGTCGACCGAGGCCCCGAAGTCGAGGTCCCCGGTCAGGGAGTAGACCTGGGTGGCGGCGTCGAGGTGGGCGATCGCCTGGTCACGGAGCCGGTCGCGGGCGGCGTCGAGGGTCTCGTGGGAGATCACCAGCCCGGAGCCGATCATCAGCGCTGCGCTCACCACCGTCACCGACAGTGCGATCCGCAGTCGTAGCGAGCGCCACCAGCGAACCCTCATCGCCGGGCCTTCATCGCGCCGCCCTCATCGGCGCCCCATCCGGTAGCCCAGCCCCCGCACCGTCTCGACCTGGTCCGCGCCGATCTTGGCCCGCAGCCGCTGCACGGTGACCTCGACGACGTGGGCGTCGCGCCAGGCGGCGCTGCCCCAGACCAGGTCGAGCAGCCGCTCGCGGGAGAGCACCACGCCGAGGTTGTCGACGAACGCCTCCAGCATCCTGAACTCGGTGGCGCTCAGCGCCGCATCGGCTCCGCCGCGGGTGACCGTGGCGCCGAGTCGGTCGATCACCAGATCACCGCGCCGCACCAGGTCGTCGGCCGGGGCAGGAGCGCTCCGGCTGCGGCGTACGACGGCACGCAGGCGCGCCGCGAGCACGTCCCCGTCGAAGGGCTTGACCACGTAGTCGTCAGCGCCGGCCTCCAGCCCCGCGACCTGGTCGTGGCTCAGGTCCCGCGCCGTCAGCATCACGATCGGCAGCGCGCTCCACGCCGCCGACTCCCGCAGCCGCCGGGTCAGGGTGATCCCGTCCATCCGCGGCATCACGACGTCCACCAGCGCGACGTCGGCCGGCGCCTGGGCGAGCAGCTCCAGCGCCGCGATCCCGTCGGGCGCGACCCGCACCGCACAGCCCTGCTGCTCGAGCACCAGTCGGGTGGTGACCTGGAGGTCCGGGTCGTCCTCGACCACCAGGACGTGCAACGGCTCGGACATGTCTCCAGTGTGGTCGAGGAACGACGATCCCTGTAACGCCGTGCCGAGGGTGGTGCGTCTGAGTTCATGAAGGGCCGCCCCCGTGGCGGCCAGACTCAGCACAGGACGACTCCGACGAGGTGGGCCGATGACGCACGACCAGGACGGGTTCCGATCGTTCGCTGCCGAGTGGATGGCGGCCCTGCACCGTTCCGCGCTCTTCCTCGCCGGTGACCCCTACCTCGCCGAGGACCTCGTCCAGGAGACCCTGGAACGGCTCTACCTGGTGTGGGGACGCCGCGACATCGAGCATCCGGCGGCGTACGCCCACACCACCCTCACCCGGGTCTTCCTGTCGGCGAAGCGACGGCGCAGCTCGACCGAGCAGCCCGTCGACCGCATCCCCGAGGGCAGCTACGACGACTCCGACGTGGCGGCCCGGCTCGACCTCCAGCGGGCGCTGGCCGACCTCACCCCGCGGGACCGGGCGATCGTGGTGCTGCGCCACCTGGAGGACCGCTCGGTCGACGAGGTCGCCGCCACCGTCGGCATCTCCCCGGGCGCGGTCCGGGTCCGTTCCAGCCGCGCGCTGGCCCGGCTGCGTGCCGTCGTCGAGCGCCACCCCACCCCCGAAGCCACCACTGCGAAAGGCCCCTGCCATGACTGACCTGATCCCGTACGACGACCAGCTCGCCGCCCAGGTGAACGCCCTGTTCCAGCGTGCCGCGGCCACCGTGCCCGCACCGCGCGCCGACCTCGTCGACGCGGCGATCGGTGGCGCGCAGGCTCGGCTCAGCACCCAGGAGCACGCTCGGGAGAGCCACCCCCGCGGGCGGCGGATCACCGGGATCGCGGCCTCCCTGGTCCTGGTCGGAGGCCTCGGCGCTGCCGCCGGGGTGGCCGCCACCCATGCCGGTGGGGCGGGCCGGACGACCTCGGGCACGCAGACGCGTCCGGCCGCTGTCACCTCCGCCCTCTCGGCGGCGCAGATGGGACCGACCCTCGCCCGGACGCTCGTCGCTGCGGGACAGGTCGACGACGTCGCCCAAGTCAGCCTCGGTGGGGCGCCGGCGTGGATCCGGAGGGTCGCCGGGGCGTTCGACCTCGCCCTGTCGACCGCGGATTCCTCGGTGCGCACTGCGTCGGCGACGTACCGGCAGAGCGGACGGGAGGCGCAGGTCGCGGTCATGATCGAGCACCGCACCACCGCGGTGCCGATCACCGCCACCGTGCCCGGTGACCTGGTCGGCTCCCGGGGCGGGACTGTCGAGCGCACCGACCGTGGGATCGTCCTCACTCAAGGTGCGCGCTTCACCGGCCGTGATCGCAGTCCGGTGCCGTCGTCCGGCCCGGCGATCGTGTCGCTGCTGATCGCCGACGGGACGATCGTGCGGGTGACCACGCCCGACCAGGGGGTGGTCCCGGTGACCGCGCTGACCGCGATCGCCCAGGATCGGGCCTGGCTCGGCTGACCCGACAGCGGGCCGGTGGGGGAGTGGAACGCCCCGCCCGCCCACGCCAGCCTCCCCTCGTTTCGGTATCCACCCCGCGCGACCCCTGGCGCTTTTGCTTCATGCCGCAAACAGCGCACCCCTGACGCATCCCGCTCAGGGGCGCCGCGGGAAAGAGTGTGACGGCGGTCACCTGGCCGTTCATGACTCTGACACGAGGAGATCACCATGCGGTTGAGAACAGGCCGGCTGGGGGTGAGCGCGGGTGCGGTAGCCGTCCTGCTCGCGTCCTCCCTCTCTGCTGCAGCCACCGCGGCGACGGCGAGCCCGTCGAGCACGCCCAGCGCGTCGGGCACGTCGTCGGCCGGCGGCGCTGTCACGCAGAAGTCCACCGGCGTCGCGGCGGGCACCGACGTGCCCAGCGGCGCGGTGATGGTGCTGCTGAAGAACCAGCTCGACGGCACCCCGGCAGACCCGTCCCACATCGGTGCGCGCCGTTCCGCCGCGACCGGCCAGCAGAGCGGGGTCCTGCGCGATGCGGGCGTCTCCCTCACCGGCGCCCAGCACTTCACCCTGGTCAACGCCGTCGCCACCACGGTGACCCCGGCCCAGGCGCAGAAGCTCGCGCAGGACCCGCGGGTCGCCTCGATCGTGCCGAACACGCGTGTCGACGTGACCAGCCCTGCGACCGCCGCCCAGGCCACCCGGGAGCAGACCGGACGCAAGGGCGGCCCGAAGAAGCAGCCGTCGAAGGTCCCCACCGCGAAGACCGACCCGTACGCGATCTGCCCCTCCGACCCGGCCAAGCCGATGCTCGAGCCCGAGGCGCTGACCGCGATCAAGGCCGCCAGCACCGACGGCAGCGACGCCGCCTGGGACCACGCCACCGGCAAGGGCGTCAAGGTCGCCGTGATGGCCGAGGGGATCGACCCGACCGCACCCGACTACCGCCGTGCCGACGGCACCAGCGCGATCGTCGACTACCAGAACTTCTCCGGCGCCCCGGAGTCCTCGGTCCAGTACGGCGAGGAGATCTTCGGCGACGCCTCCTCGATCGCGGCCCAGGGCACCGTGGTGCACGACCTCGCCGACTACGTGCACGTCTCGCACGCCCTGCCGCAGGGCTGCACCATCCGGATCAAGGGCGTCGCCCCCGACGCCGGCATCGTCGCCCTCAACATCCTCGGCGGCGGCACCGGCACCGACGACTCGCCCAGCTATGCGCTGCCGAGCGTGATCGCCCAGGCGATCGACTACGCCGTCACGGTCCGGCACGTCGACATCCTGAGCGAGTCGATCGGCCAGAACGCGATCCCCGACGAGTCCACCCGCGCCGCCGTGCAGCAGTTCAACGACGCTGCCGTCGACGCCGGCGTGACCGTGGTCGCCTCCACCGGCGACGCCGGCGTGACCGGGACGATGGGCTCGCCCTCGGTCGACCCGAAGGTGATCGGTGCGGCCGCCACCACCACGCTGCGGGCCTACGAGCAGATCGGCTACACCGGCACGCTGTTCGCCAAGCACCGCTGGATCAACGGCAACATCTCGTCGTTCTCCTCCGGCGGCTTCTCCCAGTCCGGCAAGCTCCCCGTCCTGGCCGCCCCCGGTGACTCCGGCTGGGCTGCCTGCACCGACAAGCGGGACAAGCCCGGCTGCGCCGACAACAAGGGCGGGGCCTCCTCGATCGAGCTCTTCGGCGGCACCAGCCAGTCGGCCCCGTTCGTCGCCGGTGTGGCAGCCCTGGTGGTCGACGCCTTCAAGTCCAGCCACCACGGCACCGCCCCGACCCCGGCCCAGATCCGTCAGATCATGACCGCCACCGCCACCGACATCGGTGCCCCGGGCCAGCAGCAGGGCTCCGGTCAGGTCGACGCGCTCGCCGCCGTCACCCTGGCGCGGACCTTCGGCCAGCGCACCGGTCCGGGCACCGCGGCGCTCACCACCGACGTCGACCAGCTCCAGGTCACCGGTGCCCCCGGTGCCGCGGTGAGCCGGAACGTCACGATCACCAACCAGTCGAACAAGAAGGTCTCGCTCGCGCCGCGGCTGCGGCAGCTGGTGCCCGCCAGCTACGTCAACGCGTCGACCGCTCTGGCCAAGGACGGACCGACCTTCCTCGGTGCGGGGGGTGCCGTGACGACGTACAAGAAGGTGACGTTCGAGGTGCCGAAGGGGATCGACCAGTTCGCACTGCGCTACGCCTATGGCGCCAAGGGCACCGAGACGGTCGACTCGCCCTACACCGCGGTGAACATGAGCCTGATCTCACCCGACGGCTCCTACGTTGGCAACACCCGTCCGCAGAACGGCGTCGCCGCCACCGGTACGTCGGCCTACGGACGCTTCGACGTCGTGCACCCGGCAGCAGGGACCTGGACCGCGGTCTTCGCCTCCGCGCCGAGCCAGCGCAACGCCACCTTCGGCGCCCCGGTCGCGACGGTGCCGTACGCCGGCCCGATCGACTACCGCGTCGACCTCAACCGGTGGCAGAACACCGGCGTGGTGACGCCCGCGCAGGTCACCCTCAAGGGGCACGCCAGCGCCACGGTCAAGGTCACCTCGGCGCTGCCGCAGGCCTCCGGTGACTCCACCATCACGCTCGGCCTCGGCGCCCCGCGCGGCGTCACCGCTCCGGTGATCCCGATCTCGCAGCGCGTCGTCGTCCCGCTGAGCGCCACCGGCGGCCGGTTCACCGGCACCATGACCGGAGGCAATGGTCGTGGCGGTGCCCCGGCCCAGCAGGACACGTTCGCGATGACGGTGCCGTCGGGCAAGCAGAGCCTGCAGGTGAAGGTCGCCTTCCCGCTCGGCTACGAGGCCCAGGGCCTGCGGGTCGGCCTGGTCGACCCCAACGGCATCGTCCAGGCGGTCCAGTCCAACGCCTCGGTGGCGGACGCCGGCTCCAGTGCCACCCTCAACGTCGCCCGTCCGGTGGCCGGGGACTGGAAGATCGTGGTCTGGCAGCTCGTCACCACCTTCGGCCGCCAGGTCTCCACGCCGTACGTCGGCACCATCGGGTTCGACAACTCGGGCGTGTCCAGCTCGGGTCTGGCCGCGCTCGGCACGAACGCCCCGCTGACCACGCTGCCGGCGGGTCAGGAGACCCGGGTGAACGTGACGGTGCGCAACGACTCCTCCATCACGCAGTCCTACGGCATCGACCCGCGGACGGCGTCCCTGGAGTCGGTGACCTACCCCAGCTACACCGCGAAGATGCCCGCCGACGTGCTCGGCATCTTGGGTTCGCTCAACGTCGCTCCGCAGACTCGGCGGCTCGATGTCGCGATGACGGCGCCGGTGGCGATCCAGGCCTCGGTGGCCGGTCCCGGCACCCAGCTGGCGTTGGCCGGCACCAGTGCCGTCGGCCGTGCCGCCCAGCCGAGCAACGGGTCGGCGACCTCAACCGCGACGCTCAGCTCGGCGTCAGGTCAGCTCACCCCCGGCCTCTACAGCACGCAGCCGGGCAACGTCGGGCCGTTCGGTGCCGACGGCGCACCGAAGGCGACCGCGACGATCAGGCCGACCGCCTACACCGCAGGGTTCGACACGGCGGTGCGGACCGATCTGGGTGACCCGTACCTGCCCACCTCCGACCCGATGGTGGCGCACACGTTCGACGTGAAGCCGGGGGCGACGGCGACGGTGACTCTGCGGATCGACCCGCAGGCGGCCGTCGGTAGCACGGTCACCGGACGTATCAACGTGATCACGTTGGGCGACACGGGCCTGTTCAGCCTGATCCTGCCCTACCTGACTGCGACCGATCAGGTGGTCGACTCCTTCGACTACCGGTACAAGGTCGGTGCCGCGCAGCCCCAGGTGGCCGGCACGGTCACCGGCAGCAATGGTGCCGCGATCGGGGGAGTCACGGTGAAGGCGTTCGATGCCAGTGGCGCGATCGTGCAGAACGGTCTCACCGCCGCCGACGGCACCTACCGTCTCGGTGGACTGACCGCCGGCACGGCGTACAGCGTCTGCTTCGACCCGTCCTCGGTGACGCCGAAGTCGACCGCGAAGGCGCAGTGCTGGAAGGACGTCGCCTGGGACGGCACGACCGCTCCGAGCGGGGCGACCCCAGTCACCGCGCCGGCACCGGGCAGCCCGGTGACCGGGATCGATGCGGTGCTGCAGATCCCGACCTCGGTCGCCGGGCGGGTGCTCGACTCGGCCGGCAACCCCATCGCCAACGCGATGGTGATGTTGGGTGACACCACGACCGGTGTGGTCGACATGAGCTCGCTGAAGCTCACCGATGCGACCGGGTCGTTCAGCTACGACCAGCCGGCCGCGACGTCCACGATCTGTGTGCAGACCTTGCTGCTGCCCGCTTCCACCGAGCACCCGCGCGGCCTGGTGAGCCAGTGTGGCGGGGCGGCGTGGGCCTACCGGGGGACCGGGGCCGAGGTTCCGGCGACGGCGGCACCGTTCAGCCTGGTCGAGGGTCAGGTGAACACCCGAGACGTCGTGCTCCGCGACGGTGCCAGCGTGACCGGCACCGTGCTCACCTCCGATGGCACCCCGAAGGCGGGCGTCATGGTCGTGGCGCTGGCCAAGGACGGCGGCATGTACGGCGGCATCGGGGCGACCGACGACGTCGGGCACTACACCGTGATCGGCCTGCCGGCCGAGTCGCTCGGGATCTGCGCCGGCGTCCCCACCGCGGCGACCCTGACGTGTGCGCCCGACAAGGCGGTGAGCGACGCCAACGTGCCGCTGCCGACCGGGACCACGCTGCTGACCCCGCCTGCCGGGGGCACGGTGACGGGTCCCTCCTTCACCCTGCTGCCCCAGTCGGGACCGGCCGCCGGAGCAGCGGCCACCAACGGTGCCGCGGCCCAGCTGCTGCACCTCAAGGAGGTGCTGACCGCTCACGCGAAGTGAGCGTGACGCCTGAGACCCCGGTATCCGGAGTCTCTGGAGTGAACGGGTGACACCGGCGAAGGCCCCTCCTGTGGGAGGGGCCTTCGTGTGTCGTGGGCCGGTCGGGTGTGGCTCAGCCTCCGGTCTGGCCCGGCTCTGGCTCAGTCGAGCGCGGCCACCATCTCCGCGATCATCGGGGCGACGTCACCGCGGCGGTAGCCCAGCAGCGCCACCTCGTCGGCGTCGGGCTCGTAGGCGACCACGTTGCCGCGACCGGGCACGATCGCCCAGTCGGGCAGGAACGGGTGCTCCTCGTCGCGCTCCTCCAGCACCCGGCCCGAGCCGGAGGCGGCGAAGACCAGGTTGAAGAAGTCGACGAAGCGCAGGTTCTCGTCACCGATCAGGTACGCCGTCCCGCCTTCGCCTCGGGCCAGGGCGCCGGAGACGGCCTCGGCGACTGAGCGCACCGACATGTAGTTGGTGCCACCGGCCGGAGCGAAGTCCGGGATCTTGCCGGCCAGGTCGCCGTTGGCCCAGCGCAGCTGGCCCTTGAGCTGCTTGACCGAGCCGCCCGGCGCGGCGCCGACGATCGACGGCGGGTTGAGGGTGATCGCGGCGAAGGTCTCGTCCGACAGCGCACGCGCGCCGTCGTCGGCCGCCTTGCGCGCAGCGACGTACTCGTTGCTGACCAGGTCGGGGCGGACCTGGTGGTAGTAGGAGCCGATCTGGACGAAGCGCTTCACCCCCGCGGCCTTGGCGCGCGCGGCGATGTTCGGGACGCCCTCGATTTGGTACGTCCTCCAGAAGTCGTCGTCGCCGGGCCCACCCGCGTGCCGGATGTCCTGCCCGGCGGCGAAGACGACGGCGTCGAAGCCGGTGAGCTCCTCGACGGTGAGGCCGCCGGTGGCGTAGTCGCCCTCCAGGAAGGCGAACCCCTCGACCCAGGAGCCCTCCGCCGGGGCGTTGCGGCCGGCGATGGTGACGTCGTTGCCCTGCTCGGCGAGCAGGCGGGCGACGTGCTGGCCGATCATGCCGGTGCCGCCGACGACGAGGATGCGGGACTGGGGAGGGAGGTGGGTGCTCACGCTGTCACCCTGCCGGGGGAGCGGGCGGCATGGTGCCGAGGTCCCACGTAGCGGCACTGCCGTGGCTCAGAGCCAGCCCCGACGGACCGCCTCGGCCCCGAGCTGGAACCGCGACCCGACGTTCACCCGGGCGCACAGGTCGGCGATGGTGCGGGTCACGGTGCTGCGCGAGATGCCGAGCTGGTGGGTGATCCGGGCATCGCTGGCACCTCCGGCGAGCAGGGTCAGCAGGGCGCGGTCGCGCTCGCTGAGGTCGGAGGCGACCAGGTCGCTCGGCGGGGAGATCGGCGCGGCGGTCCGCCAGACCAGCTCGAAGACCTCGATCAGGGCGCGCAGCAGTCCCGAGGGGTGCACGATCAGGCTGGAGCCGTCGGCATGCCGGACCGGGTCGAGCGGGAGCAGCGCCCGGTCGTCGTCGAACAGGTAGAGCTTCGTCGGCAGCTGGTCGACCATCCGCGCCTCCTCCCCGGCGGCCACCGCACGCAGCGTGCTGGCCGCATGCACCGGGTCGTCCCACAGCGACTGCTCGTAGACCACCCGGTAGCGGATCCCGGTCGCCATCCGGGCCGACTCCCGGTCGATCTGGGCGTCGACGTCGGCCGGGTCCGACACGGTGTAGTGCGGGGCCCGGTCGAAGGCCCGCACCATCGAGGTGGTGCGGGCCAGCAGCTCGTCGGTGCGTGAGACCAGGACCGAGGAGTGCGGGATCAGCTCGATGCCCTCGTAGTGGGTGCCGCCGCGCTGGGCCACGAAGAGCTCGTCGAGGCGACGGGTGACGTCGTGGTGCCGGGCGAGTGCCTCCAGGGAGGCACGCTGGGCGGCGAGCAGGTCGGGCAGGTCGTCACCGGGACGCAGCACGTCCCAGCCCGCGGGGGAGGACTGGGCCAGACCCGCAGTGGTCAGGTCGTCCA
Source organism: Nocardioides sp. (assembly GCF_030150155.1). Lineage (GTDB taxonomy): Bacteria > Actinomycetota > Actinomycetes > Propionibacteriales > Nocardioidaceae > Nocardioides. The sequence goes on along the minus strand of NZ_JASLGR010000034.1, from coordinate 1,357 downwards.
GAAGACGGCGTACGACGCTGGGCGCGAGGCCACTGTGCTCAGCGAGCTCGGCGGGGTCGGCGCCCGGGTGATGCAGCAACGTCCGGTAGAGGTGTCGATGCTCGGAGCCCAGGTCCGCCCTGGACCCCACGGCCGGGCCCGAGGTCATGGCGCTACGGTCGCACACCCCGGCGGCCCAGCGCGGCAGCCACCGCGCGCCAGCCGAGCAGGAAGACGCCGGTGAAGACCGTGGTCACGATGATGAAGGAGAACGCCGTGCCCTTGTCGGTGAGGTGACGCAGCACCATCCCGCCGACGACGGTGCAGACCCAGACCACGACCCCGGCCGGGATCGAGGCGGCGGCACGGCGCAGCGCGGCGAGGTTGATCAGGTGGCCCAGCGCACCGCCGACCAGGAAGGGCCAGGCGGTCCGCAGCACGCCGGTGACGGCGTCGCCCTCGTCGTGGCTGCGACGGCCGATCGCGGCGAAGACCACGATCACGATCAGGTCGAGCAGCAGCACCCAGACCAGGCCCAGGTCGCGGCGCGGACGGGTGGTCGACGGGGTGCTCATGTCTCCATGATCCCCGCCGCTCCTCGGCGTGGCGACTTCGCCCTCATCGTGGCCGTGCCGCTCACTGCGGGTAGTACGTCTCGCCGCGCTCCAGCATCGCGACGTAGGCGGCGATCTTGCGCTGGCGCCCGGCGTCGGTGGTGAGGGCCTGGTAGCGGTGGTAGAGCGCGAACCGGTTCTGTGAGGTGAGGGTCGCGTAGGTGGCGGCAGCGGCCGGGTTCGCCGCGATCGCGTCGAGGACCTCGGTCGGCAGCTCGGCGGTCGCCGGGCCGGCGTACGCCGCCTCCCAGCGGCCATCGGCCTGGGCTGCCGCCACGGCAGCCCGCCCCGCCGGCTGCATCAGACCGGCCGCCTCCAGGCGGGCGACGTGTCCGACGTTCCGCGCCGACCAGCGGCTGCGCGGCCCGCGCGGCGTCCACCGCTGGAACGTGGTCTGCTCGTCACGGCGCCGGGTCTGGCCGTCGATCCAGCCGAAGCAGAGCGCCGCGTCGAGAGCAGCGTCGTAGTCCAGGTCGGTGACGGTGCCGCCCTTGCGGGAGAGCACCAGCCAGACCGCCGCGGTGTCGGCGTGGTGCGCCTCCAGCCAGGCGCGCCAGGCCGCGGCGTCGGGGAACAGCAGCTCCTCACCGGACAAGGCCATGTCGCGACCCTAGCTCCAGCCGCCGACATTTAGCCTTTGAGTGGGTCCGCGGGCGGGCCGAACGTCCGACCGGGACACGTGGTGATCCCTGACTTCTGAGTGGTCGTCCGCGGGCCCGGTGTCTGGTCGAGCGGTGTCCTTGTTCGGGAACTTGGAGCCAGCC